>JAHHHH010000039.1 GCA_019359415.1 Iphinoe sp. HA4291-MV1
GTCATTAGTCATTAGTCATTAGTCATTAGTCATTAGTCATTAGTCATTAGTCATTAGTCATTAGTCATTAGTCATTAGTCATTAGTCATTAGTCATTAGTCATTAGTCATTAGTCATTAGTCATTAATTATTAGACTTCTTGCACTCATTCATTCTTTTTGCGCTCTTCTTTTTTGCGCCTTTGCGACTTTGCGTGAAAAAAAAGATCTCCTCACCTCCCCATCTTGCTGTGCTGGTTAGTTCAAATACTCAACCTTTAGCGGTGTATTGGCGGGAAACACTGCTCCAAGTCGCACATTAACTTTCTCACCACGAATTTTCACATCCATTTGCTTACCGTTCCAGTTCCAATCCAGTTTACCGTTCGCCATTGCCAACCCCTTAACGCTCATCGGCTTATTTAGCCATTTAGCAGGAATTCCTGCACCGATGACGACTGTCGGCTCTTTTGCCGATAGGTCGGTGTAGGCTAGCATATCCAATTGCAGCAACAACATCTCAGAAGCGGTCCAGTAGTTGGGGGTGACGTGGGGTGGCTTCACCCATCCGCGTATCTTTTCCCAACGCTCAAAAGTGTTTTCTTCGCCATTGCCCTCCCACCAAGTGTACAATCCAGGGGACGCTTGATTGTTCCAAAACCAGCGTAAGGTTTTCCATGTGCGCTCTTGCTGATTGAGAAACAGCCATTGATGTGCTTCAGCAACATCAAAGTATGTCCACAGTGGAGTTTTGCGGAAACCATCTTGGGCATCCCGTAGCTGTGTCCACCGTTTTTGCAGACCTTGGAGCAAGGCGTCATGAGAATCTGTAGCGATCCATGTCGGCCAAAGGCTGCTCATGTAGGTGCGTTCGTTGTCCGACTCTGGTGGTTTGAAACCAGCTTCCCAAGCCTGCTTTAACTTTGCTGCTGCCTTTCGCCAACGCTCAGCATCAGCAGGTTGGTTAACTCGGTCCGCCAGTGATGCAGCATCAAGTAGTCCGCGATAGCTAACGGCATTTATATATAGTATGGGTCGATGCCAATCCATCCGACCGACAATCAAACCGTTTTTAGCCGGTTCTGCAACTAGAGCGAGGTCTGGCTTCTTCTGGTGAATCGGCACGATTGGTCCATTCACTGACCGATAAATCGACTGCTTTGTGGAAAGCATTTCTAGGATCAATTCGGCTTTACGGCGAACATGGGGCCAAAGCCAACGGTCGTACTCTGGTTGATTCAGTTGATCTGCCACTTCTGTTAACGCCCGGAGTGACAACCCAGGCGCATCAGCCTCAGGACCAAAACCACCGAAGAAGTCGTTCTCGGCAAAGTAGGTTGATAGCTGCTTTGCTACTTCTAACTCTCCAGCACGAGCCAGAGCAACAACAACATAGGAACCGTCACGCAACCAAGGCAAAGGATAGTTCGTAGGTTCACCAGGGCGGGTTTCTCGGTTGACAAGGCTCATCATCAGATGGGCGACTTGGGCGTGAACAGAGGCTGTAAATTGCTCATCAGGAAGGTTTATTTGTGGAGTAGACGGTGCTTTGGGTAGATTGAGGGGAATTGCCGATGCAATGTTAGAGTCCTCAATGACTAGATTTGTTTGGGCACCATCGGCTAGCTCCAACCGGGCATAGCCCCAGCCATTAGAACCTTTCCATTGAGTGATAGGCGCAGCTTCCGTCTTCCAACCTCGTCGCCCCTCCTCACCTAAATAAACCTTTATAGGTGCTGGGTTGAGTGTCACGGACCAGCGGTCATTAATTAATAACCGTTTGCCATTCCAGTCCATTGAACGAATCGGTGCTCCTGCTGGACCAACACTACGTATAACTACTATCGTTTTGGTGTTTTTGTTGTCTTTCGGTTGGAGATTAGCGGTCCAACGCTCTGGTCCCGCTGAAGACCACAATGCTCGGTAATAGCTTGTATCGGTGAGGATTGCTGGTATGTACTGACGGTCAGCCGCTATTAATTTTTGCTGTATCTTCTTTAAATCGATAGTATCACTTGTTGTCTGGATATTTCCTGATTGATCAGTGATCCATAGTGAGACACCAAAGCTACCCACAGAAGGGCTGAAGCTGCCTCCCGGCTCATGGTAAGCCTTATCAACTTCGCGAGTACCCGGTGTTGCAAGCACGACATGACCTTTCCCACGGGGCCATGGGTCATCTGTACGCGTTTGCATCTCGCCCATGACTTGGAATCGCTCTGGTGCAAAGCTTGTAAGCATTGCTGTTGCCTTATTAAATTGCCAAACATTGTTCACTCCTGCAGTTAATACCAGTGTGCCTGCTAACACTAAAGCTATGAGACGGGTAGACTTTCGTAGGGTGCTTAATGCCGCCAACACCACTAACAATGGTCCAAAATGTAACGAGTAAAGGAACGTCTCTGCGTATAGCACCGAATGCATCGCAAGCTGTGCTAGAAGTGTCAGCCCCAGAACGATGCGTAGTTTGAGATGCTGCTTGAGAGAAAACAACGCCCATAAGCCAAGAGCTAATAGTCCAGCCCATAAAAAAACTGCAACAGCACCCCACAGACTTCCCGAACCTGGAAGTGAGAGTTGAGTACTTATAATAGAGGAGTCCGGTCGAGTAGGATTTTTGGCTAGCTGGATGGCGGGCATAACCATCGAGTGAAATACAAAAGACTTAATGCTGTGCAGTGGACCGCCAGATTCTGGCAGTAATAAGTACTTTTTATCCTCCTGATCGCCTAAAAAAAAGACCGCAGTAGGAAAGATAATCTTTTGCACAGTCCAGAGGACAACTACCAAGGAGAATGCATTGACTGTAATCTGCAATGCTCGTTTCCAGCGGTGATTGACTAGTGTCGCGAGGATTCCTGTCATCCAGTTGGTTGTTGTGAAGCTGAGTGTTAGAGTGCTGATACTTACATACCACCATTGTGATAACTTTCGATGTTGCGTTATGGCGACAAAGCATAGCGCCAGCAAAAACGAGAGCGCTCCGAAGGAATGGGTTTCTGGTATGACAAAGAAAAAGACCGCCGACGCACTCGTCGCCGCTACTAAGCTAAATAGCATTGCGTCAAAGCGGTAGCAACCAATCAGTCTTAATAAAATGAATAGTGCAGCAATTGAAAGGGCGGCTACAGCAGCGATAACAAGTCTTACCGCTGTCATCGGTTCAATGCTTAATATTTTGACGAGTAAAAAAACTGGTGGAAACGCTATTAATGAAAATAATGGATGAACCTTAACGCGATAATGGTCGCTACGACGTTCAGTCATATTGGCGAACACACGTGGGCTATCGGCGTCGAACCAAACGTCGAAAGTCTGCAAAATAATAGGATTGACAAGCTTTGCACCTTGGTATGATGCGAAGGCTGCTGCTGCTGCTAGGATCACTACGAGCAGAATATCTAGCCAATGTTTACGAGCTTGGCTATAGATGGCAGAGATTTTTATTGGAAAGCTAGATTGAAAATGAGGAGATAACTGCATAAACTCTAAAATATTTTGAACTCAGAAAAATCCCTTACCTATCTATAACCCTTATTTTTTCATACCAAGAGGATGAAAGAAAAAAGCGTTTCCTAATAAGAAGAAAACAGAACTCCAAATTCAGTTATCAATTTGAATAAGAAGTCAGCAATTCTGCAATTCTTGATTCAGAAGGAAGAAATAAAGAATCTAGTTTTCTGACTCGGTGACTCGGTGACTCCTTCACTGTTCACTGTTTAATGATAACTGTTCGCTATGCTGAGTTCTGAGTTCTTTTCATAAAAGCTATACCTCACAGAAAAAATCATTATCCCAAAGTTCGTGTCCACAGGGATAAGGAGTTTGTACTCGTTTTCCAAACAGTTTTTCCCACCACCGAAAAGGATGGGGAAGGGTTGCAACCTGGATGCTAGGACAGCCTACAAGCCATGCTCCTAAAATGTCTGTATGACGGCTATCACCAATAACAACAACTTGTTTGGGTTGAAGTTGCATAGATTTTAATGCTTGACGAAATGCAAAAGGAAATGGTTTCCTCGCCGGATTGATAATCGGAATGTCTAGATGATTTGACCAAGCTTTTGCCCTATATTCACGCTTACCATTGGAAAGGATAAAAAATTGAAATCCTTGTAATTTTGCCTGTTTTATCCAAGCTTCAGCACCAGGAGATATGTAACGATCATCCTCAGAAACAATTGTGTTATCTAAATCGAGAATGACACCCCCAATTTCAGCATTTTTCAGTAAGTCAATCTCTAGATCAGCCAGTCTATTTAATTGACAGGGAAAAGTGAAGGCGCTTGACGAGGTGACAAAAAAACTTTTTCCTATCTGGATTAAGGCGCGAAGAAATGAGGGAATTGAGAAGAAAGGCTTTGTTGGGTTTAACATAAAGACCTAATTACCAGCTACAAATACCCGAAAAAGTTATTCAATGAATCCCCGATGTTTTAGCAAGAGAATCCCAAACACTGTCAAAACCCACCCGACAACTGTGAGTAAAATCGACGGATCTGTTAGTAAAACTTCTTCTGGTCGCTCACTTCGTCCCCCTACTTCAAGTTTGGAGTCGCTTCTACGTGCAATTTCTTCAGGATCGCTCAGAAATTGATAGCGAAAAATGCCATATAAAACAAACGGCAATGTCAGTAACATGCAGGGAGTTGAAGCACCACGGACTTGAGGTCCAGAACTCCAAAGGGCATAGGTCATCACAGCACCAGTGGTGACAACATTTTCCATTCGCGATAGTAGCGGTAGGGAGTAGCGTTTAAGGATAGCACGGGTCTTTCCACCTATTATTTGCGACAAACGTAGTTCTGCTTTGCGCTTCTCCACTGCTAAAAACAGAGCCAGCATTGCAGTACAGAGCAAAAACCAGTAAGACAAAGCGACCCCTGTCGCTGCGAAACCTGCATAGGCTCGTAGAACAAAGCCAGTAGCGATCGCGCCAATGTCCAAAATCACCATCCTCTTGAGTCGCAAATTATAGGCAACTTGCAAGATAGCGTAAATTGTGATAGTCGCACCTAGTGCAGGCGATCGCTGCCAACCGATAACCAGAGCGCCAGTTAAAAGAATCAATGCTATCCCCAATGCTACGGGGATACTCACTAATCCAGCGGCGATCGGACGCTGACATTTAACAGGATGCTGACGATCTGATTCCACATCTGCAATGTCATTTAATAAGTAGAAACTACTAGAAGCACAACAAAATAGTGTAAATGCTAACAAACTACCTAAGAATGATTGCAGATTGATGCTGAAGGCAAACAAGGGTGCTGCAAATACGACAAGGTTTTTTGTCCACTGTCGGGGTCTTAGAGCAGTCAAGAGAGCAGCTGCATGAGCCACTTTCTGTGGTATTGCTACCATAACAAGCAGATTGCGTTTTAGAAGTGAACTGTGTGAGGGTTTCATTAGCCTTCCAATCTCGTGATTTTAGGCGAACACAGGTAGCCGTAGAAAGCGGATTTCTTACGGTTTTTAAAAACACCCTTGATATTTGATGATATAAAAGGAAATTCTTCTTACACAGAAACTCATATTAGTACTTGTACATAAAAAAATTTATTTTCTTACCAGCTTCTTCACCTAATCTTTAAGTATTTACCTAAGAGCATTACTGATTCTTTATATTAGACGAAATTTGTTCTAGTATTTGTACGTAAAAAATTTTTCTGACATCAAGTCTGGATGAACAAAGCCTGATGGAATACATGGGCAGAGCAATGCAGTGCTAAAGCAAGCAGGATGATGGAGTGTGGGTGATCGCGCTTCGGATCACTCTCATTTGCCAGAAGTGATCTTGTAATCCGAGAGTGGCATGAAACACCAGCCGATCACCGCTTCAATAGCCAGCAGATTACCACCAAGGGTTAGCGCCAGAGTCATACTTGTCAATTCTGTGATAATACCCGCAATTAGCATCCCGAAAAGACCTGCGGCAAAGCTGATTGCGGTATGCGACGTAAAAACTTGTCCAGCAATTCTACTCGGTGTCACTTCTTGTAAGATAGTTTGCTCCAAGGGATTTCCTGCCCCTAATAACAAGCCGCCTAGTGCCACCGAGATCATTAATGCAATCTGTGTTTCTACCACCCCACAAAGCATAATGGAGACTGCGCTCAGGAGTAAACCGCCGTAATACATCACCGAACGAGACAGTAATTTTGTGAGCGTTGAGTAGGATAAAGCACCGAGAGTCGCCGCCATGCCAAATAGCGATAGACAAATGCCCAGTAGCGTAGTGCTGGCAAATTTTTGAGTCGTCAAAACGGGAAGTAATAGTCCGAGAAACGGCAACAGCACAAAGTTGAGCGCCATACCGCTGATGGCAAGCGATCGCAGTTGGCGATGCTTGAGAATAAAGCGAATACCCGCAATCGGATCGACTCTTGCGCTATTAAAAACCTGATGGCGCTGGCGTCGTGGAATTGCAATCGCAAACATCACAGCACAGATAAAAAAGCTGGCTGCATTCACGAAAAACGTATTGACGGTGCCAATCAAGCTGATTAAACCTGCACCCACGACTGGACCTAAAAGATCTGCCCCATTTTCTAAACTACCGCGATATCCATTCACTTTCTCTAGAGGAATGCGAGCAAGTTTGGCAAATTTAGGAACGAGGGTTTGACGCGCCGAAGTTGCAGTGGGATCAAATAATGCACCCACAAACACCAACAAGAAAATGGCAGTCGGTGACACCGAATCGAACCAAATAAATACCAATGGCAACAACAGAACTGAAATGCAGCTTAATACATCAGCCGCAACGCTAACTTGCCATGCGCCAAACTGATCGATCACTTTTCCACCCACAAATGCAGCTAATACAATCGGAATGATGTTTCCTGCCCCAGCGATTCCGGTGGCGATCGCAGAGTGAGTAAATTGCAGCACCAAAATGGGGATTGCCACAGCTGCGATTTGATTGCCGACTTGAGAGAGAAATTCAGCACCAATGAGACAGATAATGGGGAGCGATGCTCCAGAGGAGCCGCTTCTCCTAACGGAGACGCTACGCGAACGCGATCGCAATCTTATATTCATGAGTCGAGCAATGATGGTTGAAATCTAACGATTCTAAAACCCTTGTAAAAACGGGAAAGTAGAGAGGACAAGGAGGACAAGGGGATGGGGGACAAACAGAGCAGGGGAGCAGAGGAGCAAGGGAGAAGAATAATTTTTGACTAATCCCCATTGCCCATTGCCCATTGCCCATTGCCCATTGCCCATTCCCTATTCCCATTCCTGCAATTCCTCATTAGTGTTGCGAAGTAGGGAATTAAGCTGTTCGCGACGGGTTTCAAAGTTAGCAGCAATTGATATCAGTATGATACCAACAAGCAAGCCAACAACCCATTTGAAAAATGGGTAACGCAAGCTGAAAATCACCAGTTGATAGAAACTTGTGATAAAAAAGGTGCCTACACCAACATACAAGAAAGCCCGCACTCGCAAAGCTAATCCTGCAAAAATGGCGACAAGACTGAAAATTCCAGGTACAAATGCTGTTTCTTGATAAAAGACAATAGCCCATCCACAAATCAAACCGCAGCCTAATAGCCGCAGCCAATGGCGACTTGCTTTCATTTGTGGTAATCTCAACCTCGGGTCGAATTGGGCAATATATAGTAGTGATAAGCTAACTGGTGTTACATACCACAAAGTATCAGTGAAATGTAAGTCTAAAAACCAACGAAACAAAGCCCAATCAATCAGTACCACACTGATATAGGTAAAACGGAATTTCTCTGCAATTTTGGCAACAAAAGCATAAAACCCAGCTGTGATCAGCAAGCCGACTGGATAGATTTGGACTCGACTTTCCCATAAACATATTAATGGCAAAATGTAAGCGGCATTTTGCCAAGGTCTTTTAGACCAGCCCCAACGCTCCCAAGGTAGAATATAGAGAAAGTAGGCAATGACAGAAGCAATAGGCGCTATCCAAGGAAGTAATGGTCCAGCAAACAAGCGTCCTACTGCTGTATCAATCCAGTAAACTCTGATCCCAGCTATTTCTAATAAGCCAAGGTAAACCCAAATGTCTGCTTTTGTGATTCCCCCAACCCAGCTGATTAAGGGGGAACGAAGGGGGGATCGTCCTTGAAAAATGGCATAGCGAATCAAAAATACCCCTGTTCCCAAGCCGATAAGCCGGTTTATTGCAATGGGAGTAAAGGTGGCATAAAGTAATAGACAGCTACCAAGAACCCAGTGAATATGAGCAACGACTTTCAGTTCTTCACTAGTTACGCGTAAGTAGTTTATCAGCCAAGGCGAGAGAATGCGATATGCATACATAATGCCAGTTCCAAGAACAGACATAGCAATTAAGCCATCACCATATGCTCCTCCCCGTACTTGCAAGAGTTGATATAACAAAAGCTCATATGACGAAATTGATACTCCGAAAAGTCCCAGATAAACTAGGGGTTTTAATTCTTGACGCCGTCGCCCGACTCCAATAGCAATGAAAGCGACAGCAAGGGAAGATAAGCCTGTCCAATTGGCAAATGTTGAAGAGCGCAATGCAACACCAAATACAGCATACACCAAAGGCAAAATGTGCCAGCGGTTGGGAAGTTGTTCGAGCCGGTGTTTTCTTTGCCACCACTCCCCTAAAAGCTGAGTGAGCAAACCTAAGGCGATGTTAGCAATTGCAATCTTAATGATAGAGCGATTGCTAAAACCTAGGACTTCGGCAATCAATAGTTCCAGACACCATCCAATACTATAAAAGCCCCAAGTCGTAGGTTGCTGCCAATTGCGATAAACAATTGCCCCTAGAGTTATCACTGAAGAAGTTAAATACAACAATCCGCTTTGAGTCAGCTTTTGATAAACAAGCACTGAGTGGACACTCAGCAGTAATAACTCAACACTGCATAATGCGATCGCCCACTTATCAGTTGCCTCTGCATAAATAGCTACTAATTCGTTCTCTCTCCTGCTTAACAATTCACGAACTAGCCATAAGCCAACAGTACAGACTGCTCCGACTACAAACCACCCCTGTAAGGACAATCTTGGTAAACCAGGCACACCTTCCCATAACAAGGCAGCAATGAAGCCCAGTCCAAAACCTATAGTAATTCCCGCACAAAGCTTGTGTCGCAAATAGTACGTATTGACAAACATCAAAGCGCTAGCGACAGCCAAACCGATTAATCTAACTCCAGGTAGCGGTAAAGTTAGTGACTGAGCAAGTCCCAAGGCGGCGACACTCAACCAAGCGTTGAGAGTAGGATGTGTTACCGCGCCAGCTGGATATTTAAAGCCTAAAATAGCTATGCCTGTGAGAGTCATAGGGGTTATTAACCAAATTAAATCCCAATTCTCACTGCCATTACCAGAAACAAACCAAGCGGATTCTGCATTCATCCATAATAGAGCGTAGCTAGATGCCGCCAGTCCCAAACCCATGTACCATGCACTCTTGTGCCAAACTCCATTGCCTAAACAACTAAACAACCACTCTGCAACCGCCACAGCTAACACAATGCTTGCCCAGACTTCTGTATTAAGATGAGGAAGTAAGCGGTCAACTATCGAGCAAAGCGTCAGCACTCCTGCAATCTGAGTCATGTACACCAGACTCATTCTGATGAGAACACGTCGCTGGCTGACATTCCATAAAGTGATTGTGGATAAGAAGAAATTTAGGGAGCGCAATGTAGGATTTACCAAACTCACTATAGTGAGCAAACCTCCAAACAGCAGCGTTAATTTTTCCCCAAAATCAGCCAATTGCACCTTTTGAGCGCGGTAAAGTTTATCCGTCAACACCACCATGAAAACAAGATAGGGAAATAACGCCACACTTAGCAACGCCCAAGGTGTATTCTGAGAATGAGTCAGTTGAGTACCAGTAGCGATCGCCCATTGCTGCAATTGAGAAGGTACTAACAGCCATAAGAGCCAAATTGTCTGCAACCCAATAGCGAAAATCGCTATCACATCCACTGGTGTCCCACGCAACTGCAAGCGCCGACTGAAAAACCACAAACCCAAAGCACCAACAGCCGTTGCTTGCCAAGGAAAAGCTTCGCTTACCGACACCAGCCAACCAAGGAACAGTAAGATACCACCAAGGAGTTCCCATGGAAGAGATGAGGGGGATGTTAGCGTCCCTTGCGCGTGTCCCCCTTGGGACTCAGCGAGCCGTAGGCTGGGGGATGGGGAAGCAGGGGAAGATTCCAAATTTTGAATTTTGAATTTTGAATTTTGAATTGATTTGTCCCCTTGTCCCTCTGTCCTTTTATCCTCCTGTGCCAACCAAGTCACCAGCCAACCACAAATACCAACAGCTAAACCCAATTCTTGGATATCTACGCGGACAACAAAAATCGCTCGTACCAGCAGCACTAATAAAGCATAAACAATGACAACCGAAGACAGAGTGATACCTAATCCTGTTTGCCTCTCTTGTGCAGGTGTAACCGTTTGCCTTTGCTGCTGACGAGTGTGATAAATAGTAGCGATCGCTGTTCCTACTGTTGCTAAATAAACCGCAATCAAGGGAAATCCTGGGATTTGCCAACCCCAGTGTAAGTACGACAGTCCTAGAATATTAACTAGAGGCAATTTTCTAGCTGGCTGCTCAATGGAGAACAGCCGATTGTTGCAAAGTAAAAAAGTAATGGCTGAAAGCGTAATAGAAGCTATTGCAACGACAATCCAATTCAAAGGATTTTGCCAAAGATTGAAGCTGTCCATTGCCCAAAAGTTCACTGGCACTAACAACAGTGTGACAATAAGCAGTGTTCGAGTTGTTAAGCTTAGATGAGACTGTTTACCAGCCCAAAAACTTATCCCCCAGAAACTTAACGTATAAGCAAGCAAAACCCCATATTGTCCAAAAGGTGGAAACTTTTCCCACTGACTAGCGGCGAGAACCCCAGATGATACCACCACTAAGAACATTCCTAAAAATAGCAGCCAGCGGACGCTTAATTCTTCGCCTAACGACTGTAACATCCTAGCAAGAACATTAGGTTTCTTTGCGGTTACTGATGTATTACGCGAATCTGGACTCAGAATATATGATGTTTCTGGTGTTTGTACCGTCTGTTGTCGTTTAGGTATAGCCTGAGGTTGTAACTCCACACGACAAACCAGAAACTCTTGACAGATTTGCCTCACTTGGGCATCCGATATCAAACCCAAGCGCAACCATAGATCAAGTCCATGCAATAACTCAGGATGAGTAGATGGAAGCTTGACTTCAATTTTCACTGGAAAGTCAAAGTTTGATGACATAAGCTGCACGCACAGAGCGCGATACTTAAATCATTATCCTGATAGAGGTTAGTTTCGCATCATCTGTGACACTTGATCGGCTGACCGTTACTTCGTTCCAATTCAAAGGTCATTAATAATTCGTAGCTCCTCCAACAGGAGGCTCGCGCAAATTTAGGCGAGTTAGAATGTGCGAGGTATGGTTTCTAACTATCCCTTCTGAACTGAGTTGATTGCTCTGTTCCTTCACTGACAGGAGAACATTCGGCGTTGAATCAAAAATGAAAATTAATGGCGCATCGTTATGAATCCGCAAACAAATTTAGATTATGTTACTGTGTTTGGCTATCTACGAGAAATTCTGAGCGAATTGTATCAGAAATTAGATGATCGCTTCAGGCTGCACCCTAAACCTACCACCCAACCATTCCAAAACTTTTGCAGTCCTGATAACAGTGTCACAGGCTCAATGCAAACGTTTATAGGAACAAAAATCGATTGGCTGGTCTACTCATTTCTAAATGCCCCGACAAAAGAGTTTAGCACGATGCGTCTGACAGCCTGGCTCAATTCACAGATTCAGGTTCCTCACTTAGTGTTTGAGTTTGGCACTGTCCCCGATGCGTTTTTCTATATCGACATAACTCCCAGAGTTGATTTATGGTCTGACTTGGGCTATGTTGAGCGATATTATGAACCCATCAATTCAACTTATCTGACATTGCGGGACAATCCCAATTTGTCCCTATTTATTAGTAAAGGGTTATATGTACGGCAGTTTCAGTCGCCAGCCCATCTTTGCTTCACCTGTCCTAGGACAGAAGATTCCCTATCCCTGATCCGAACCACGGCTCATGAAATGTGCGATCGCTGGTTAATGTGGATTGATCAGGCAGAACCCGTTCCCCAAGATGCCCAGGCTGCTTTAGCAGAACGCGACTTGCGGATGCGTCGGATAAGCGCAGAACGCGATCCAGGTAACGCTGTCGCAGCAAAAATTTTTGGTGCACAGCACGTAGATCAAATCGTGCGAACACTCTGGGACCGGGAATTTATGAGCGAATGATGTTTAAGCTAAACCACCTCACCGTTTGCAGCCTTGAAATTTTTTGTAACTCTTGTGGGGTGGAGAGAAGTCTGAGCGGAGGTTTCCTCCGATTGCGCTTTGCGCGTCGTGCCCTACGGGCACGACGCGCAAGGGACGGAGCATCTTGCCCGCCCAAATAATGCAACTTAAATGCCGATTAGCTTACAATCCAGGCGTCGTTTGTGCAAACAAAGCGACAAAATCTGTCGTCACTACAGTACCAGGCGCGTCTTCTGGTTGAGAAATCAAGTCAAATGCCTTGTTTCTAGCGTTTGGTTCCAACAAAGCTTGCACAACCACTTCTGCCACATCTGCACGCGGAATCGAGGTGGGAATCCCATTTGGTGGATTAATCAGCATAGTGTCATTTTTACCAACGAGGAGTTCTCGTTTTCCTCCCGGTTGGTCTAATAGACCTCCAGCACGAATAATCGTATAGTCAATACCAGAATCAATTAAATACTGTTCTGCCTTACGTTTCCAAATCAAGATGTTGCCATTACCGATACTGTTAAGGGGGTGGTTTTCATTCGTGCCACCCATTGAACCAACCAGCACAATATGATTAACTCCAGATGCCTTTGCAGCATCAATTTGGTTAATCTGACCTTGATAGTCAATAACTTGTGGTATTTCATCGTTAGGAAAGGTAAACTCAGGACGCATCCCCGGTTGTGATATTCCTTTCATCTGGGGAATTGCACTGGTGAGAATAACCAAGGTAGAACAACCTTGTAACGCTTTTATGAGAGCTTTTGAATCACGGATATCACCAAAGAAAAAGTTATCCTTTGCACCGAACAATTGCTGAACTTTCTCAGTAGAACGGGCAAATCCCCTCAGAGTAAACTGCTGGGGATGTTGTTGCAATTTTTGGTAGACAAGTGAACCAGTACGTCCGGTTGCACCAGTGACGAGAACTTGTAGAGGGGTAGTCATTTAAAATTAATTACAAAATAGAATTGCAAAAAACTATTGTCCCATTGAACCGATAGTACTTACAGCAATTAAAGCAGAAAGCCCTATGCCTACGGCACGCTGCGCGTTGGCGCAAGCCTGTCCGCAGGACTTACGGCTTCTAGCCGTGGGAGACGTCAAAGCGTATTTCTGTCCCTCATCCATTTCTTTGCTTTTGATAAAGCTCTTTAAACTGTCGTTGCTGTCTATTGTGATCCACAATTGGATCTGGATAACCAACAGCTTGGCGTTCCAAAGGAGAAATTTTCCCAGTTACTAGATATTCTGTATCCATAGATCGCAATTCGGGAACCCATTGTCTAATGTACTCGCCCTCTTGATCAAACTTTTGCGACTGACTGGCAGGGTTAAAAATTCGCAGAGGTTTGGGATCCATTCCGCTAGAAGCACTCCATTGCCAACCGCCATTATTAGCAGATAAGTCGCCATCAATGAGCTTCTGCATAAAGTATTTTTCTCCCAATTGCGGATTAATTAGCAAATCTTTGGTTAGGAAATTGGCGACAATCATTCGACAGCGGTTATGCATCCAGCCAAGTTCATTCATCTGGCGCATCGCCGCATCGACTATGGGATAGCCAGTTCTACCTTCACACCAAGCTTGGAAATGTTCTTCGTTATTATCCCAAGGAAAGTTTTTGAAAGAATCGCGGAAAGCACCTTCTGCTAATTCTGGGAAGTGATACATTGCGTGTTGATAAAATTCCCGCCAAGCTAGTTCCTGTTGCCATGTACGGATGCTGGTTTCTGTTTCGTCACTACGACTATTTTCTAGCGCTTCTACAGTAGCTTGCCAAACACTGCGAATACCAATGACACCAAATTTTAGAGCAGCACTTAATCTAGATGTACCGTCAACAGCTGGAAAATTGCGCTGTTCTTTATATTCATTAATAGCACTAGCACAAAATTCCTCTAACCGTTCTTGCGCCGCCGCTTCCCCTGGCTCAATAACCAATTCTCCATCCCAATGAAAACCTAAATCTTTGGGAGTGGGTAATTCTATCACTCCTGAAGCCTTGGCAATTTCTTTTTCAGCTTCTGTCAATCCTTCAGCATTTTCCAGAGTTTCTACTGAATGAGCTTTTGGTTTCCCACTCCAATTCTTCCAAAAGGGAGTGTAGACGGTGTAGGGCTGATTGGAACCAGTACGAATCTCTTCTGGCGAGTGTAAGAGCTGATCCCAGTTTTTCTCAAGAAACTGGATACCTTTTTCTTTTAGCGCTTCCATAACGGCGCGATCGCGTTCTTGAGAATAGGGTTCTACATCCCAATTCCAAAATACGGCTCTAGCGCCCAGAGCTACTGCCAATTCTGGAATGGCTGGAGTAGGATGAGCGTGAAGAATTAATAACTGGCTGCCTGCTTGAGCATATCGCTTCTGCAGTGACTGTAAACTACCAATCATGTAAGTCACTCTTGCCGGAGCAACATCATCTCGTTCCAAAATATTTGGATCGAGGCAAAACACGCCTACTACCTTTGAACTCTGTTTTCTTGCAGCAGCGAGTCCTGTATTGTCACAAATGCGTAAATCGCGGCGATGCCAAAATAAAATTAAATCAGACATTCCATCCTTGGGATAGTTCGCTTGTACTAGGGTAAAGTCAACAAGAGTCAAAAGTCAAAAGAATGCGAAAGGGGATTATCTTTGGGAGCATCCCAAATGTATGAACGGGGTGTGGGGGGCAGGGTGTGGGGTGTGGGGGAAAAGAACAATTAGACAAGGTTTCAAACCCCGTCTAATCAAGAACGCCCTGTAAGGGCGAGGCTTTAAACCCTAATGCTAGACGGGCTATGGGGTAGAAACGAGAAAAATCTTCATCTCTCCCAACAAGAGCTGCACCCTACCCCCAACAAGAGCTCCGAGCAAAGCTCGGTAAATTTATTTGATTTTGTAGTGCAGGCTTCTAGCCCGCTTTGGTAATCAAGTAGGGAGCAATCCTAGGCTCCCACTACCGTCTTTTTTGCATGCATTGGGATGCTCCCTTATCTTTTTACTTTTTACTTTTTACTTTTTAACTATCCCAAGGTGAGGGAATTGCCGTTGTTGAAATTATTTCATTTGCCATCAGATAGATGGCAGTTTTGCCGCAAGTAGGACAAGGTATCTTAAACTCTTGCACTGGAGACTCTCCCTTGCATTCGCTCAACAAACCCTGGCGACAGTGGTAGCATTCAAAGAAGACACGGCTGATTGGCTGGTTGCAGTCTAAGATTTTTATGTGCTGACACGATTGTGGTTGTTCTTGTGACTTGTAAGGTTTTCGATGATATGGCTTTTGTGATTGCGAATCAATCATTTTTTCGCAGGGTTGGCTAACTCTCATTCCTCCTGATAATAGTTTATTAGGATAGTAGATGCACACTACTTCTACTCTCTGTCAAAATTGCTTTGACAAATCACTAGTTAATCTAGAGCCAAGTTTCTTTATCATGCGAGGTACCTGTGCGAATTTCTGAATCAGCAATTCCTTTTGGTGGCTGTTTCACGACTGTTTCAGAAAGTCTGAGCAACAGTCAATTAGTGTTTGTGGGTTTGCCAGATGACGAGCAGTCGTCTTACCGTCGAGGCTGCGCTAAAGGACCAGAAAGAATTCGTTACGCCTATGATGGCTATTGTTACAACAGTGCATCCGAATCCGGTATCGAGTTGACCGGTGCTGTGGTCGATCTTGGAGACTGGCTACCACAGCGTTCTTGGGACTTAACAGCACAGGCTTATTACGAAGGTGCTCAGTCTCTATTTCGTGCAGGAAAAATCCCCTTTTTTGCTGGTGGTGACCATGCTGTAACTATTCCAATTGGGAAAGCGCTGGATGTCTTAGGTGAGCCAATTCATGTTGTGCAAATTGATGCGCACTCCGATTTGTATCCTGACTTTGATGGCAATCCCTATTCTCATGCCTGTGTGGCAGCTCGCTTACTAGAGTTGAAGCATATTGCATCAGTTACTCAAATTGGGATTCGTACCATGAACTGGGTTCAAAACCAGCAGGTTAAGCAGTTTGGTGAGCGCCTGCATGTGCTGTCAGCGCGTGAGTTACCCGAACAATTAGAACCGCCGCCACACTTAACAGAAGGCGCACCAGTTTACCTCACCATCGATTTAGATGGTCTAGACCCAGCCTTTGCTCCTGGAGTTTCGCATCCTGTTCCTGGTGGCTTGAGTTCACGACAAGTACTCAATCTGATCCAGCGAGCACGGTGGAATTTAGTTGGTATGGATGTAGTGGAGTTAAACCCAGAGCAGGACGTGAACGATCAGACTGCAATTCTAGCTGCTAGGTTACTGCATGAGGGTATGGGATATGTAGTGGAGCAATCTTTAACAGTGAACAGTGAACAGTGAACAGTAACTGATAATTGATAACTGATAACTGATAACTGATAACTGATTTAAAGGCTCTGCCAGTTGCGCTGCAAAAAGGAGTGGAGCAACCATGAAGAACGATTAGTGGGACTTAAACATTTTTGAGGAAAAAACAAGCCTCAAACCCATGTAGGGCAAGGAAAATACATGAAATGTCCAAAAAGCCCTAGAACCCAGATATATCAACAAACCAAGTAAAACGATGTAAAAGTCTTTTGGGATATGCGTTTTAGCCTATTTTATCTGTGTTTTTTGTCTAAGTCCCATTAGTTCGCTCATTTAAAAGACTCTGTCTTCCGTCTTCCTTCAACGAGGCATGGGGCAATGGTACGGTTAAAACTTTGGCAGTGGATCGTGTTGGCAACACCACTGATAACAATCATCAGTTTCTTGCTAATCTCAGCAGGGCTGCAAATCCACGCGTGGGGCATTAATTGGATTTGGGGCGTGTTCATCTTTATCTTCGTTGGCTGGCGTTGGCTGTTGGTTCGATGGACTCAACCTGTTGTAGCGCAAGTGGAAGCAGTTGTGGCACAGGTTAGCAAAGAACTGGAATTTACAGACGATACAATGGCATTGCCAGCAGGAAATGACACGGCTAATCAAGCAGAAGCAGTAATCCAAGACATCCTGAAAACAGCACAGAGCGATCTGCCAATTTGGGAAGACTGGCAAACTTTTTGGCAGCGATGCCAGGAACTTGTCATTGCGATCGCTCACATCTACCATCCTGAGGTCAAGTATCCTCTGCTGAATATTTATGTCCCCCAGGCTTACGCGTTGATTCGGGGAACTATGGATGACCTAGATCGGTGGATGCAGACGATATCACCTGCCCTGAATCAGGTCACTGTTGGGCAAGCATACCAAGCGTATGAATTATACCAGAAACTGGAGCCATCTGCTCGTAAACTTTGGCAAGTTTGGAACTGGGCACAGTGGCTGTTGAATCCTGCGGCGGCGGTGGCAAAACTTGCCAGTCAGCGTTCTAGTAACCAAGCAACTGAGCAACTGCTGGTGAATTTTAGCCAGCTATTACGGGAAGCTGCCCTGAGAAACTTATCTCGGCAAGCGATCGCTCTCTACGGTGGTAGCACACTACCAGCTAGTGAACCCTCGCCAACTCTCCCCCAGGCGAAAACTCAAACACTCCGAGATATCCTTGCTCAAGCAGAACCCGTCAAGGTGGTTGAGCAAAAACCCGTCAGTATTCTGGTGGTTGGGCGAACGGGTTCCGGGAAAAGCAGCCTGATTAACACGTTATTTCAGGCAGAGCGAGCAGCCGTCGATGTGTTGCCTAATACTGATAGAATTCAGAATTATCACTGGCAAAGCCAAACGAGAGAAACCCTAACGCTTTGGGATACACCAGGTTATGAACAAGTCAACCGTGCAGATTTACGGGAGCTAGTGCTGGATTATGCCAAGAACGCAGATTTGCTGCTGTTAGTCACCCCTGCCCTTGATCCTGCACTACAAATGGATGTGGACTTCCTGAGAGACATAAAGGCGGAGATTGAAGACTTGCCCACAATTACGATTGTCACTCAGGTGGATCGTCTGCGTCCCATACGCGAATGGGAGCCACCATATGATTGGGAATCGGGCGATCGCCCAAAAGAAATTACGATTCGCCAAGCCACCGAGTATCGTGCTCAACTTTTGGGCGAATTTAGCAATGTAGTTCTACCTGTTGTGACAAGTGACATCAAAACAAGTCGAACAGCTTGGGGAACGGACGCGCTATCGTTAGCATTAATAGAAGCGATCGCACCTGTCAAGCAACTCCGTCTTGCTCGCTTTTTGCGCGCCCAAGAAGCCCGTACCGTTGCTGCTGCTAAAATCATCGACCACTACACCTTCCAAATGGCAACAACTCAAGGACTGGCTGCACTGCTCAAAAGTCCCGTTCTTCAGTTTATTTCCACTTTATCAACCGGAGCGCCGACTCTCGCAAATCTGCTAGCACAGCAGATACCAGTGGAACAAACACCTGTTGTTATTGGTAAGCTCCAGATGGCATATGAGCTTTTCTCACTCTTGAATGCGGACAATTCAAAAGCGCTCAACTTTGACCTGCTCTCCCTCTGGTCACTGCTGCTGGACAACTCTGCTGCACCTGATCGTAATGCTTGGGCTTTTGGTCACGCTTTAGTAGAGTACTGGACTAGGAATTTAACGGTTGAACAACTGCAGGAGCGGTTTGAGTACTATCTAGAACTTTTTTGAGTTGGTTGTGTTAATGCCCTTCGGGCAGGGTGTAGGGGTGTAGAGGGTCCCATTGGTGTCAACTTAAACTGTTCACTGTTAACAGTTGAGGAAGCACAGCAAACTGTAGAGGAAATCAGTGCTAATGGTACTACTGCTGCAACTTATGTTGATATCTCTGTACTTGACATATACTCACCGCCCGCGCATGGTCGGTGATTCTTGACGGTTCACAGCAACGCGCTACAAAAGTAGTCTTACAGTCGCTCCCCGTCCGTTTAAGGTCGTGCCGATGCCCCATGCCGACCATTTCTATATTCTTCGCTGCATTCTCGTCTCTGTCTTGCTCAGTACCGCAATTTAGACACAGTACTGAACGAATAGACAGATCGAGCTTGCCCCACTTAAAACCGCAGTCTGAACATATTTGACTTGTGGGTTCCCAACGATTGATGGCGTGAAAAATTCTATCCAACTTCTCAGATTTTGCCTCGCACAGTACCCGAAATTCTCGCCATCCTTGCAGGCTGATGACTCTTGCTAGCTTGCGGTTTTTGACCATGCCTGACACGTTCAAATCTTCCAAAATAATTGCTTGGTTCTCACTAACCACCTTGGTTGACAATTTGTGCAGGAAGTCTTTTCGGGTGTCCGCGATTCGATTGTGCAGTTTAGCGATTTTTAATCGCGTATCCTCTTTACGCTTAGAACCTTTTTGTTGCCGTGCTAACTTGCGTTGCAACGAACGTATCTTGCGATCTTGTTTTGAGTAGTCTAAGCTTTCAACCTTCTCGCCATTGCTCATCACAGCAAACGTTTTAATTCCCAAATCAATCCCGATACTTTGGTTTTTGGTATCGACTTTAACGGGTTCAATTTCAACGACAAAGCTAAGAAAATAGCGGTTAGCAGCGTCTTTGATAACTGTGACAGAGGTAGGCGCAGACGGCAATTCTCTAGACCAAATCGGTCTGACGTTGCCAATTTTAGCTAGATAGACTTCTTCACCTTTAATAGAAAAACCGCCCATTCTAAACCGCGCTGACTGTCGTCCACCTTTGTTTTTGAACTTAGGACTGCCTACTTTTTTGCCTTTCCGCTTACCTTTCTTGCAATCAAAAAAGTTTTTGTAGGCAACGCCTAAATCTGCAACCGATTGTTGCAAAGGGATATTCGAGACATCAGATAACCAACTTCGCTCCTCAGTCTTCTTTGCTTGAGTAATCACCAACTTTTGCAAGTCGTTATTACTAGGCAACTTTTCCGATTGTTTGCACAGCGCTAAAGCATCATTCCAAACCACACGGACGCAACCAAACAACTGAGCTAAACTCTGTTGCTGTTGGTCTGTTGGATAGAATCGATACTGATATCTAGCTTTCATTATCCGTGTTAAAATTGGTCTGTTATACAATTATAAGTTGGTCTTGTATCCCATCTCTTTTGGTCAAAGCTGCATTGACTTAATCAAGTTCACAGTCAAAGAATTTGGACGAGTTGATGTCCTCGTTAACAATGCAGGTATTGACATTATCAAACCAACGGAAGCTTTGCAAGAAGATGAATGGGATCAAATTATTGATATCAATCTTAAAGGATGTTTCAATTGTTCTAGTCTTGCGGCTATCCAAATGATGGAACAAAATTCAGGTGGTTCAATTATCAACATTTCCTCAATTGCATCTGTTATTGGTATTAAAGGACTTGTTGCCTACAGTGCAGCAAAAGGAGGAATCAACCAACTCACTCGCGTCATGGCAGTAGAATGGGCATCAAAAAACATCCGCGTCAATGCAATCGCCCCTGGTTATTTTCAAAATATCATGAGTGGAGCTAATGTAGAACACGCTCAACCAGAAAAACAGCAGCAGATTGCTACATTTACACCAATGGCTCGTCGTGGTAAGCCGGAAGAATTGATTGGTTCCGTCGTATTTTTAGCATCAGATGCATCGTCATACATCACAGGTACTGTACTTTTTGTTGATGGTGGTTATACTGCTGCCTAGCTATATTTCTACAATTAGTTTACATTTGTAATCAGATGAGCGCTTAAGTTAAACATGACTCAGACCCTAACTCCAACCATACCACCTATTGAGGGTTCTCACCTCGTTCTATATGACGTCACTTGGGAGATGTATGAGCAGCTTTTGGAAGTTTTTGCTGAACGTCCAACACCCCGCATGACTTACTATAAAGGAACTTTAGAACTGATGACGCCTTTAAGCGAACATGAAAGGTATGGCTGGACTTTTGGACGGCTAATAATTATTCTCTCTGAAGAACTTGGACTAGAAATTTTGGGATTGAAATCGACAACTTGGCGTTCAAGACCAAAGGCTGTTGGTAAGGAAGCGGATGAATGTTTTTACATTCAAAATGAAGCTGTCATGCGGGGAAAAATAAAAATTGACCTCAAAGTTGATCCACCACCTGACTTGGCGCTAGAGATTGACGTGACTCATTCATCAATCGACAAGATGGCTGTTTATGCTCAACTTAAAGTGCCGGAAGTTTGGCGTTTCGCTAATGGTCAACTCACAATTCATATTTTGATAGATGCTGGTTATATCGAATCTGAAACAAGTTTGGCTTTTGGCTCATTTCCTGTAAAAGAATTAGCACAATTTATCCAGCTAGATTCTCAAAAAGGTGAGAACACAAGGATGCGAGAATTTCGAGCATGGGTGCGCTCACATATCTAAGCATTTCCAAATTGATGCATAGTACTCAACTTTTACTGGTAGTATATTTTTATGGACAGCACAACAGGTGATTTGAAAAATCATTGGAATGCAGAACTCTACGATAGTAAACATTCTTTTGTTTCCGAACTTGCTGCCAATTTAGTAGAATTACTATCTCCAAAACCAAAGGAACGTATTCTTGACTTAGGTTGCGGGACAGGTCATTTAACTCATAAAATTGCTACCAAGGGAGCAGAAGTTATAGGTATCGATAGCGCTCCCACTATGATTGAACAAGCCCGTAAGAACTATCCTCAATTAGATTTTGATGTGGTAGATGCCAGAAACTTACCGTTTCTAGAAGAATTTGATAGCGTTTTTTCTAATGCCGTACTTCATTGGATTAAAGAAGCTGAAGAAGTTGTCGTTGGTATAAATAAGGCACTCAAACCTGGTGGGCGATTTGTCGCTGAATTTGGTGGCAAAGGCAATGTAAAAGCCATTGTTACCGCTCTTTATAATGCCTTACATAAAGCTGGTTATCCTCCTGACGCAACATTTAACCCTTGGTACTTCCCTAGTATCAGTGACTATGGAAGCTTACTAGAAAAACATGGTTTGCAGTTAACTTTCGCAACTCTTGTTGAACGTCTAACACCTTTGGAGGATGGAGAACAGGGGATACAAAACTGGCTCAAAATGTTTGCAAATAGCTTTTTTAATGGATTATCTACTGAGGTTCAAACAAGTATCTTGGCTGATATCAAGAATCAGTTGCGTCCAGTTTTATACAAAAACGATACTTGGTTTGCAGATTATAAACGTATTCGAGTTATTGCAATTAAGTTATGATGTGGCTGGAAATACAAGTCTTGTGGAAAGACAAAAGTATAAAATAAATATGTATCACTTTGTTTTTCTTGTTTTATCATAGAAAAACAAGAATTCACTGGTCATTAAAGTTAGGCAAAATACATATATTAACATTTATAACTTAAGGCAGATGTTATTTTACATTAGCCTTGAATAGGCTATCTTTAAGAATCAAAGTTATCTCTTTCAATTTAGTGTGTAGCCTATTTTTGAATTACTATGTCTACTGATATTATTCCAGATAACGATAGTAAAAATAATGATAGTGAAACGAAGGAATACCATTCTTCCATAGGAGTAGATATTGCTCTGTTTATCTTAAGGCTGAAAAATGGTATTTGGCTTTTTGGTATACCATCTTTCCTTTTTGGAGTCACCGATAGAAGTCTAGCTGCCTTTGCTGATGGATATTTATCTCCGATAGAAGTTATACACATATTTACCGCCTCATTCTTTTTCTTAACTTGGTTGTATTTAAAACCACAGCAGAGCTTTGATATTGACGATGTAGATAGTATTCAAAGTTATCTACATCAATCATATCTATGCCCGACTCAAGACAATCAGTTTGAGTTGAGGAAGCGACATATCATTAGCCAGCAGTATATTTTACCCTTTCCCTATCTCTGCCAAATTTACCATTTGTTAAATTTAAAACATTTGGAAACTATTCACAAATTCAGTTTGAATAACTTGAGAGTAATTAAAGTGAGCAACGTTCAATCCACATCTATTGGTGGAATTCTCACATTTCAAACACTCTTAGATTCTCCAGTGAATATTTTGAGAATTTGGAGACAACCAATCGTTGAAGTGGATTTAATATTGCATACTCCATACACTGTAGAACTGAGTATTCCAGTTTACAGTAACAAAAGAATAACCGTTATGTTTTATACCTATCCATTAACAGAAAATGATCATTATTTCTTCATTGATATCTACAGTGATCTAGAGTGGCCAAAACCTATATTGCAAATTCTATTGCACACTGCTTCTTGTTTGACTGTGATTGAAGATTTGCCTTATTTACGCAAACTGGCTGAGAGAAATATAGATCACCTAGTCAATCAACACAGAATTTCAAATCATGAAACGATGTGGCTTTTTAATAGATTTGTTGAGCTACATGGTTCGAATGTAGAAATGTCCAAATTACCCAAATTAATAGAAGGAAGCAACTTAGAGAGTGCTGAGTGATGAGTGCTCAGTGCTGAGTTATTTCCACTCATCACTCGGTACTTGTGACTCAGCACTCTCATTATGCTCGCGCCAATAGTGGAGCTGCTGCAAGTAGTGTTTTTGTGTAAGGGTGTTGCGGATTGGCAAAAACCTGTTTAGTAGGACCGATTTCTACAATTTTGCCACTATTCATGACGGCAATTCTATCACACAAAAATCGCGCTAACCACAAGTCATGAGTGATAAACAAATACGTTAACTCAAATTCCTCTTTCAACTCCAACATCAAATCCAAAACCTGCGATTGCACGCTAGCATCTAACATACTTACTGGTTCATCACAAATAAGCAGCTTAGGACGAGTAATCAAAGCACGAGCGATCGCAACTCTTTGCTGTTGCCCACCAGATAAATCCGATGGATACCGCTCATGGTAAACTTCTGGTGGTTTTAACCCTACTTTGTCTAGCATCGACAGCACCTCTTGTTTTGCCTTCGCTGCATTAGCTAGCTTGTGAATCAGCAAAGGGTCAGCTATACTTTGTCCTACTGTCATCGCTGGATTTAAGCAAGCATGGGGATCTTGAAATACCATTTGCATTTGCCGTCGCCAGACACGTATTTCTTTGCGCGATAAATGAGTTAAATCCTGTCCGAAAAACTCGACTTTACCTGCTGTAGGACGAATAAGTTGCAATATTGTCCGCGATAGTGTACTCTTTCCGCAACCTGACTCCCCAACTAATCCTAAAATTTCTCCCGGATAAAGTTCTAAGCTGATCCCATCCACCGCTTTAATGGTTTGATTTTGTCGTCTTAACAATCGCTCCACAAAGTTGGGTTCTAAGGTGTAATGCTGTTGCAATTCTAGAACACGCAAAATAGGTGATTGAGCTTGTGACGCGGATGAGAGAGATGAGGGGGATGAGCCAGATGAGGGAGATGGAAATTGGGAATTGGGAATCGTCGAGCCTTGCCCATTGCCCATTGCCCATTGCCCATTGCCCATTTCTCCTTTTTGAATATGCAAAGCTGCTTTGAGGAGAGATTGTGTATATTCATGCTGTGGTTGCTGGAACACAGCCCTCGAAAAACCCATCTCGACTATTTTGCCGTTGTACATAACGCCAATGCGATCGCAATACTCGGCGACAAGAGCCAAATCGTGGGAAATTAAAAGCAGTGCCATGTTTTCTTCACTGCACAGCCGTGTGAGTTCCCGCAAAATCTGCGCGGAGACTGTGACATCCAAGCTCGTGGTGGGTTCGTCAGCAACAATTAACTTGGGGTTGAGAAGTAAAGCTAGAGCGATCGCGACTCTCTGACGCATTCCACCGCTAAACTCGTGGGGATACTGATTCCAACGAGTGTTAGGAATCTTAACCTTTTCTAAAGTAGCAATTGCTCTTTCTTTGGCTTGTTTGCTCGACAATTGAGGTAAGTGAGCCTTCAATGTTTCCAAACAGTGATTGCCAATGGTCATCAACGGATCGAGACGCGTCATGGGATCTTGGAATATCAGCGCGACTGCTTCTCCCCGGAATTTTCGCAACTGTTCTGGCGTCATATCAAACACTGAACGCCCTTGAAACATCACCCGTCCCTCAATTTGGGTAGAGAGTGGTAGCAACCGCATTGCTGCTCGTCCCAGAGTTGACTTACCGCAGCCCGACTCTCCAACCAATCCCATTCTTTCCCCAGGTTGCAGGGTGAAAGACACACCATCTACCGCCCACTGAACTTCTTCATCACTACGATGAGAGTACGCGACTCGTAAATTTTCAATACAAAATAAGGCTTTACTCATAATTTGCTATCAGCTATCAGCTTCTAAGTTTTAGAATTAACTAAATCGGCGTAAGTCCTGTTCACGATAATCTATCACATGACATATCTAAACCAACCCCATGTCTAAAGCCCTTTTGAAAAGGCAGAGGGCATAGCTCTGCCTTCTTCTATTTCACTATTTTTGTCAATCCCAAAAGGCGCTACTGACTCTCAGAAACTGCTGGCTTTGCAGCAAACTGAACTCTGGGATCTGGCATAAAAGTGTATCTTAAGTAAAATCCTGCCCAGACAAACAGAATAATCAATAATGTACCGATACCAAGGGGACTGGGAAGCCAGAAAACCACTTCTATATGGTTTAACTCTCCAGGTTTAAGCTTCCACACCAACTGATGTTGTCCATTCTTTTCTGGAACAATGGCATTTTCAGTGTCTTCCACACTTCTTGCACCCCAAGGAGTGTTCAAGCCAAATTCCAAATCGAGAATTGCACCAGGATTCGCTAAAATATTTCCATTGCTGGAAAGCAGAGCAAGCGATCGCAAATCCAAGTCATAAATCAACCGATTCCGTACGAGAAGCAAGAAATTATTCTGAAACAAGAGTAAGTTAGAATCAATTTTCGGCAGTTGTGATTCAACTTCACTCTGAACGGACTCAGGTGTTTGAGTGCCATTAGGGTGGAAAAATTCATTAAACTTCGTTTGTAATTCCCAACCACTACTAAAGGGAATCGAAACAATAACCTCTTCTTTGGAAAGCCGTCGTGTTTTGCCTTCCAATTTGCGGGCACGGCGCTCTATACTATTCAACCATTCATACACAGAATCGCCACTAAAACTGGTTAGTCGCTCTTCCAACTTAATGTGCTGCACAAACTCGCCGCGATTTGGATTGTCAAAATTAACGCCCACATCATACTTGACACAACCAGATAGCAGCAGGGATGCCAAAAGCGCAATCCACAAAAGAGGACTTTGGATTTTGGATTTAGAGCCTTCGCTGCGCTTTGGATACCTTGCGTTTTGGATGACTCGTTTCAGAAATTCACTGCCTAGTCTCAGTACCTGCACAAAATTTTTTGCTAAAGCATACAAAATCATTACAACAAAACCTCCCAAAAGTCAATCACTCAGTTATCAACTTGAAGAAGAAGTCAGAATACAGTATTCAGAAGGAAGAAATAAAGAATTTAGTTTTTTGACTCCTAACTCCTGACTTGGTGACTTCTGACTCCTTCACTGTTAAGAGTTCCCTGTTCACTGTTTTAAAAACTCAACCAAATCAAACCACCCAGTGTTAAACCAATGACAATCAACGCCATCCAAATAAATCGATTATCTCTGGTATTGACCTGGTTGAGATCAACAAATTCTGGCTCAGGAGGCATCTGCCGTTTGGAAGATTTGGTATTATTGGCAGCAAGACGAATTTTGGTTTCATCGTCAGGTATTGCGCCTAAATCGGGAATTTCAGTCATCCATTCTTTTGGTCGTTGCAACCTTGGTGCTTTGAGGATGTAATGCAGCTCCTTTGCTTGTTTACTCGTTTCTGAATGGGGATGGCGCTTGAGTTGTTCGCAAAGGGCGAGAGCATCTTCTGTGCGCCCTGCTGCTTCATAAGCTGTGACTAGCCAAATTTGTACCTCACCACCGAGGCGAGAATTGCGAGCCAAGAGGGCGATCGCTTTTTCGAGTTGTTCAACGGCTTCTCGATACTGCCCCTTTTCAAAGGCGGCTTTACCGCTCTGGTAGGTCGCTTTGGCAATTTCTAGACTTTCAGAACTCACGTTTGATACGGAAATCAGCACTGTCTTCATTGTGCCAATGGCAGTAATATTTTGGGAATCTTTTTTTGGGTTAGTTAGTAAGATTAATCTGGTATAATGCTGCTACCAGATCGCACCATAAAAGCCAGCAACGACGATACCTTTCCTGCAGAACGCTACTTTGTTGGCGCAAGCCTCCGCAGGACTTACAGCAAGCTCCGCTAACGCACTTATCGCAAGTAAAATATGAGTGTGGAATATTATCAAGGCTTAAGGCTAATGTTTGAAAGTCACCCAGCTATTAGCATCTCACCCGAAGTGATGGGTGGTACTCCAGTTTTCACAGGTACAAGGGTTCCTGTGCAAACTCTTTTAGACTATCTCAAATCTGGAGAATCAATAGATGATTTTTTAGATGGATTTCCAACTGTTAGTAGAGAGCAAGTCATCGCAGTGCTTGAAGAAGCAGGAAAACGCCTTATCATTCAGGCAGCGTAAGTGTGAAACTCCTGCTAGATGAGTGTATCGACCGCAAGTTGGCGAGAGAGTTTATAGATTACGAGGTGAAAACAGTTCCTATTATGGGATGGGCAGGAATTAAGAACGGTCAACTTCTTGCCTTTGCGGAAGCAGAATTTGATGTTTTCATCACAGTTGATCGCAACTTGTCATTTCAACAAAATTTACCCCAGTTCAATATTGCTGTGATTGTTTTACATGCGTCTTCTAATCGATTGGCGGATCTAAAACCTTTAGCACCAAAGGTGTTGGATATTTTACCTACGATAACCAAAGGTCAAGCTACGGTCGTTAGTTTATAAATATAATTTATTATTCTCAAGTATTAAGTGCGTTAGCGGAGCTTACCGTAAGTCCTGCGGAGGCTTGAGCCAACGCATAGCGTCTCGTTGGCGCAGCCTCTCGTAGAGAAGAGAAGGTATCGTCCTTCGCGGACACTCCACACAAGTTAGCTTAACCGGGCAGAAGCCTCTTCTATGTCGTAAACTGGGAGCCAACGATCATTGTACCGATACCAACATCAGTAAAGATTTCCAGCAGCAGTGCGTGTGGGATGCGACCATCAACAATGTGAGCTGCACGAACTCCTTGAGCAAGCGATCGCACGCAACAGTTGACTTTGGGAATCATCCCACCACTGACGACACCTGTTGTAATCAACTCGCGGGCTTCTTGAATATCTACTCTTGGAATCAGGGTAGAAGGATCTTTGTAGTCTTTGAGAATTCCCCTGGTGTCCGTCAGCAAAATTAACTTTTCTGCCCCTATTGCTGCTGCTATTTCTCCAGCGACAGTATCTGCATTAATGTTGTAGGGTTGTCCTGTCTCGTCTGCAGCAACGCTAGACACAACGGGAATATAGCCATTATTGACCAATGTCTCCAAAATTTTGGTATCAACAGTGCAAACTTCCCCGACAAAACCGATACCTTCTTCACCTTGAGGTCGTGCTCTGATTAAGTTACCATCTTTGCCGCACATTCCCACTGCTGAACCACCAGCTTTGCTAATCAAGGTAACTATTTCTTTATTAACTCGACCAACTAACACCATTTCCACGACATCCATTGTGGGGGCATCAGTCACTCGCAAACCATTTTTAAATTGGGCTTCGATTCCTAGTTTACCTAGCCAACTATTAATTTCTGGTCCACCGCCATGTACCAGAATTGGTCGTAAACCAACACAAGATAGAAATACGATATCGCAGATGACTTTATCTTTGAGATTGCTATCTTTCATTGCTGCGCCACCATATTTAACAACAATGGTTCGACCAGTAAATTGTTGAATGTACGGTAGTGCTTCGCTTAGCACTTGTACGCGGGTGGCAGCATCCTGCCTTATCATGTACTCAGTTTCGCTGACCATCATGAGGAGCTATTGATAGATATCGCGGTTTTAGTCTAGATCAATGACAATTACGGAAAAGGAAAAGTCTATAATGTGACAGATGCCTACAAGATTGTAACCTGATAGCGAAAAAGTTATATAGCAGTCCTATTTAATTTGTAAAAATCGCGCATCCCAACAAGCCCGGTTTCTTGGAGAAACCGGGCTTGGTGATTTCTCACGAATCATTTAGGATTACTATATCTTTATTAATAATCCTTATTAGAGAATATAGGTTAATAGTATCCCATATGCAGTGAAAACACTTTCTACATATAAAGTAGAAATTTTTCATTTTTACTAGCAATTGTTAATCTTTTGTTAGGATTGGGCAGGAGATACTCCGGGTTTGAGGACGCTAGGAATCTGCTCTATAATCCGTGTGGCAATTTGTTCTGGTGTTTCTCCTTCGCTCACGGTGATTCGCAGATCTGCTTGTGCGTAAAGATGTTGTCTTTCCTTTATGAGCGATCGCAGCTTGGCTTTGGGGTCAGGATCTTGTAGGAGTGGTCTTGTTGTATCTTCTGCAAGTCGGCTGTACAATACTTCTAAGGGTACATCCAGCCAGACAATTAAACCGTGATGCAGGTAACTCCAATTGTCTCGCCTTATGACAATACCCCCACCTGTTGCGATGACAAGCTTGGTAAAAGCACAGATTTGTGACAGAACCTGACTTTCCAACTGGCGAAACGCGGCTTCCCCAACTTCTGCAAAAATTTGGGTGATTGATTGATCACCTGCAACTTTTTCAATTACCACGTCGGTATCAAGGAAACCGTACCTCAAATGCTGCGCTAATAAGTGCCCCACAGTTGTCTTACCAGCACCCATCATACCAATTAAGTACAGGTTGACTCCTTTCAACAAGTCAATAGTCATTGGTCAATAGTCATGAATCATGAGTCATTAGGCTTGTCGTTGCAATTAAGCGCTCATACAAACCACTTCTCACTCTACTTTAAATTTCGTTGTTTAAACGCAAATCTCTGATGTAATTTTTAATTTGTGTTTCAAAAATCGTCTGGAGCATCAGTGGTGAGCTTACTTTCTCTTGCATTAATTTCAAATTTTCCTCAATTAATCGTTCAGTCACGTACTCTATTAAGATCGGAGTTTTGGAAAAGCTAGATTCTTGCCATTCTATGAGAGAGCGTCTCTGCAATAACTCTATTCCCTCCAATATTAATCTTTGCGAGACTCGCGGGACAATCTCTTTTTGTAATTTACGCATTGAACCTGAATCTTGATTGAAAGCTAAGCAGTACATAATTAGCTTTTCTAAGCTGGACAAGCGATTAAACTGTTGGTCTAAAATTGCTCGAATCTCTCCAAAGACTATAGTACCTTGCTCTAGAAACTCAAAGATATTACCTCCAAACAATTCTTGAATAGCAGTAGCAACGAACTTAATAAATAAAGGATTACCTGCATACCAATCAATTAAGAATTTGTATTCCTCTTCTGTAGAGCGATGAAATCCCTTAGCTTTGAGAATTTCCTTGCTTTCAGCATTGCTTAAACCAGTTAATTTCAAACAACGAACAGGTAATCTTTCTCCTTCAAGAGCAGCAATTTCTTGAGGTTTTTCCCGACTTGTCACAAGTAGACAGCTTTGATGTTGAGACTCACCCACTCGTCTGATCAATTCTCCATAACCTTCATATCCTGAACGATAACGGATTTGAGGAAGATGGTATACGGAAGAATTTTTGATGCTTGAGTGGCTTGCTGAAGAAGTAGGATATATGTCTGAGTCGCTAGTAGAATATTCGCTACACAAAATAGAATCAAAATTATCTAATACAATGAGACAACGTGAAGAACGTAAAAAATCAATAAGTTGTGAAATCTTACTATTGACATCTTCTACACCTTGTGTATCTTGTGTTGGAGACAAAATGGAAATGAGTTGATTCAAGATGACTTCTGGAGGAGGGGCGAGGTGTAGCGTAGACGCAGAGCGGTGAGACAGCGCTGCACCGACGTTTCCCTCTCCTGAGGGAGACGCTACGCGTTGGCGCAGCCTGTCCGCAGGACTTACCGCAGGCGACTGCTCTCCCGTTGGGCTTGTCGTCAGACTTCGCCAAATCACATACTCAAATTTATCCTTTATTTGTTCTGCCAGCTTAACTGACAAAGCTGTTTTCCCAATTCCTCCCATACCCAAGAGAACAACAAGCCGACAGCGTTCCTGGACAATCCATTCTGTCATCTGAGCTAGTTCTGTCGTCCTTCCGTGGAAAATGCTAACATCAACTGCTTCACCCCAATCTTCTATTTGGGCTGCTTTTGTAGTGGTTAATTCGTTGTTTTTTGTCTTTATTTGGTTGATTTGCTTGTTAATTAGCTCTGTTTGGAGTAAAGCTTTTTTGTAACCTGCTTTTTCTAGTAAATGAGTCACCCGATTCCAGCTTTTTACTTGAATTGAGTATCCTGCTTGGCGACTCAACATGTCTTCTAGATACTTATACAATCCATTGGAAAGATAAACCCTAACAGTACTACTACTGCGACTGTGATAAACTGTATTGGCAATTTCTGCAGGACTAAACCCGCAAAGTAAACCTCGCAGGAATTTTTTTTCAACAGGTGTGAGAGATTTTCCTTTTGCAGAACCTAAATCAACGTATAATTTTTCTAACTCCCAATAATTATTAGCTTCTGCAAATTCCTCGTCTGCTCTATTTAAATTAGATACCATCATTACCGTTATTTATTCAAAGTAACTCAAGGAAACATCATAACTATTGTTTGAGAAAGTCAAATTCAATACACTATAAAATTATAACAATTTTAGTAACATTTGTTAGGTGACTTGCCTGTTATTACTTAGATATTCTTGAGCTTATATAAAATTTAAGAAATCTTGATTGAAACTTTATCCCGACTCTATCGGTCAATATAGAACGAGCGTGACTACTACTTGAAGGGACACTTTTGTATATCAAATACATTGTGTTTCTAGCGACACTATATTGTTGTCCCAGCAATGAATTGCAGCAAGCTGTAGTCAGCAGGTTAGTGTTTTCGTTCAAGGTGTAAAATATGACGAGTTATCAAACCAGGGTGCAAACAAGCTTTACCAACTTAGTAGTAGAGGCACAAAGCCAGCGCATATTTTATCTAGGACAGTCTGATTAATTAATGAAATCAGTCTGTCACAAGTGTGGTTGTTTGAGGTTTCAACTATGACTCGAATTCGAGACGTTGTGCAAAAAGCTTTAGCCACTGGCTACTTGAGCGTTGAAGCAGAAAATCAACTGCGACAGCTGCTGACAACCCGGTATGACATGGAGGACTTAAATGCTTTCATGACCTTGCAGGAAGCTGCTATGACTGGAAAAGTGAAGCAGGAGTCCCGTGAGCGTTGTGAAATTTTGTAAAGATGTAAGTATGGTACGTCTGGTACTCATCGACGAGGGCGCTTATCCTCATCCTCAAAATCCTCATCTAGAAACCCCCAATCATCATTTTCGTCTCGATTAGTTTCAGCTTGATTAGTTTCAGCTTGATTAGTCGCTGATGGTTGATAAGGGGGGATAATAACTCGATAATCAGCATCGTAAACGGATTCAGTTTTCCCCACTCCAGAATTTTTTGGTTCACGGTAGCTGTAGGAGTAAACTGAGTCAGACTGATAGCTGCTTTTGGGTTCTTGTTGACGTTCATAAGTGTTAGAGTCTTTGACTTGCTGTGTGTTTCGAGAATTGGGTGTAGGCGCTTCTTCTTTTTTTTCCTCAAAGTCCCAATCATCTGTGCTGTCGTCTTTTTCCCAGTCATTAGGTGCATCACTACTAGTTCGCGTTGACTCAGTTTTACTCGCTGATGGTGGGGAAGAGGGACGAGGGGTTGCTTCTTCCTGACGAGTTTGGCTAGCGCGCGTTGAAGTTGCAGGTGATCTGAGCGGGGTTTGACGTTGTTGTCGGGCAAAGTAATTAGACAAATTAAATAAGCTTGTGACAAATACAGTTGTACAAGCACCAGCAGCAGTACTGAACAAAATCCAAATCGCCAACGGTAGTGGCTTGGATTTCATTCCCAAAAATACTAGTGAGAGGACAGGTGACCAGTTTTGCGCTAGTAAAAGCGTTAGTCCTCCCAGCACCGTTACTAACAAAATTAAGCGAAATACAGCCATAGTTATTTAGTCATTAGTCATTAGTCATTAGTCATTAGTCATTGGTCATTAGTAAAATTTTTGACTTTGACTTTTGACTTCCTCATGACCCCTTCTCCTCTATTTTGACTAATCTTGACCGTCACTTCGCACGCCTGTTAAAAGTTAAAAGGCACTCATCGTAAATTAAAGGGTTTGAGACCACGAGCGTCTATACGAAGCTCCAGTTTCAGTCGGGGTTTAAATCCCCGTCTGAAACTGTCTTCAATTTTGAATTTTGAATTTTGAATTGTTAAGACCTTGCCATCTTTGAATTGGTATACAATCGATATCTAATTGATCCAACGCACGGGCAACCACAAAATCCACTAAATCCTCAATGGTTTTAGGATTATGATACCAGGCAGGAATAGCAGGAACAATTCTGGCTCCGGCTTCGGCTAAAGTCGTTAAGTTGCGAAGATGAATCAAGCTAAAGGGAGTTTCACGAGGAACAAGAATTAACTTTCGTCCTTCTTTAAGTTGAACATCCGCCGCCCGTTCGAGTAAGTCGGAACTTAAACCAGCTGCTAGCTTGGCTACTGTAGCCATACTGCATGGTATAACAACCATCCCCAAGGTGTGAAAGGAACCACTGGCAATGTTTGCTCCGACATCACCCCAGGAATGACAACATAGTTTGCCAGCTCCTTCAACTCCAGCTTGCTGTCGCCAAAATTGCTCTTGTTGAGTGGATTCTACTGGCATACGAATATTCTGCTCAGATTGCCAGACCATGTAAGTTGACTTGGAAGCAACCAATTCAATTTTATAGCCAGCTTCTAGCAAGAATTTGAGAGCGCGAACAGCGTAAATCAGACCAGATGCACCTGATACGCCGACAATGAGTGGTTTTGTACTAATGGACACGTAGTTATATGGGCAATGGGCAATGGGCAAGGGGCAATGGGCAATTGCTAGTTGTGAGTTATTGAGTTAGTTGTTAGTTGTTGATTATCAGTTAACTTTTTTACTAACCACCGCCCAATAACTACTAACTCGTACCTCAAGCGCGGAAATGAAATATAGCACTTCTCGGTTGGGTGCAATACACAGCTGTAGAGACGTAGCATGCTACGTCTCTACATTATTCGTGGTGATGTATGTGATTCAAATGAGAACCGCTATATATCATTTGACTGACAAAATTAGGACTTACGCACCATTTGTCAGAAACCCGGTTTCTTCGTTCGTATTTGATTGCGAAACAGACGATTTTTGGTAGAAACCGGGTTTTTTTGCGTAAGCCCTGAAAATATCAAAAGCCTAGAATATAAGGGTTTTTGAATTTTGAATGAGCAAATTTTGAATTCCGCAAAGCGGTACTCGTCCCTTCATTCCTCGTCATGATAAAGTTCTAAGTCATCAGGATCAATGTCCTCACGTGATAAGTAGAGGTCTTCTGTGTCTTCTCCATGCGAGAGGTTGATATCCTTACCAAAAACTGCACCATCGTTACCAACAGTGACTAAATCGATTTGCTGGCGGTAATAATCAACACTTTTAACCTGTACGGCTACGCGATCGCCTAGTCTGTAGGAAGCACGATTTTTACGACCAAACAACGCCTGCTGTCTAGCACGATACTCATACCAATCGTCTTTGAGAGAACTGACGTGGACTAGTCCTTCTACCCGTAGAGGTACGCGAGGATTGCCACCTAAGTCTGATTTCGTCGGTGGAACTTCAATTTCTACAAAGAACCCGTAGGACTGAACACCTGTGATCACACCAGTGAAAACCTCGCCGATGCGCTGTTTCATAATTGAGGCTCTTTGCAAACCTACTAAGTCAGTTTCTGCTTCTTGAACTTCTTTTTCTCTATCGTTGATCTGAACAATGACCCTTGTCAATTCGCTTTGGAGTTCTTGTTGCAATTCTGGTGGTAGGACATTCCAATTGATTTCACCGTGGCTGGAGGAGTGGCGCAGGTTAACACGCTCTTTGACACGGGTGTTGCGGCGATCGCGTCCGTGTTCGAGTAACGTATAAAATATCCTTTGTATGAGCAAATCCGGGTAACGCCGTAAGGGGGCGGTGAAATGAATGTACTCTGGTAATGACAACCCAAAGTGTGGTCCTTTGGTTGTGCTGTATGTCGCTTGCTTGAGCGTGTCTTGCAACAAGTAGGTCAGAACTTGCTCGGATGCTGATTCTGCAAAAACTCTGGTCAACTGTTGATAGTCGAGGGGTTGGATATCTACTTCGGGATCGAGTGACAGTTCGATGCCTAAATTAATTGCTAATTTCAGCATCTCTTGCACATCTTCAGGATCAGGTGCGCCTTGGATTCGCCAAATGGCAGGGATACCCAAAGCATTGAAGTGGCTCGCCATAAGTTGATTAACCAGTAGCACAAACTCGGTTAACAGTGAGTGTACGGGTAAATCATTTACCACCACACACCCCAAAGTACCTTCATCATAGTATGGGTTTTGGTTTGGTGGCAGATTAAGGTGCAAGCACCCACGAGCTAAGCGTACTTGTCTTAACAAAACCCGTAAACTATCGAGTTGTTGCACCATCTCTACCAAGTCCTTTGAGAGTTTATTAGTAGATTGGTTTGTCAGAATTGCCTCTGCTTGTTGTTCGCTCAGTGAAGTGTCTACTTTGACAACACTGGGTTGAACTTCCCACTCCAGAATTTGTCCTGATTTTAAATCAATCGTTATTAAGAAAGAGATGCTTAAGCGATCGTTTCCGGGTAATAAAGCACAGCGTTCGGCAACAACTTCTGGCAACATGGGTAATACTAGTTCTCCCAGATACACTGACCGACTCCGCTTGAGTGCTTCTCGATCAAGAGCTTCGTCTGGTTGAATATAGTGACAAAGATCAGCAATGTGAAAGCCCAATTGCCAATGTCCTTCGCTTGTTTTTTCTAAAGTGAAAGCATTGTCTACAGCTTTAGAGTCATTGCTATTGCCAAGAATGGTCACAGTCAACATCTGACGCAAATCTAGCCGATTTTTGAAATCTGCTTTTAGCAGCTTTTTCGGTAATTTTGAGGCTACTTCCTGTACGGTTTCTGGAAAAGTACGAGAAAGGTCATGCTTACAAGTGACCAAATCTATGTCCGCCGCAGCTTCCGCATCACTCCCAAGGATTTGTACGACTCGACCAACTGGAGGGTATTGTGCTAACGGGTAACGCAGAACTTCGACGTGAGCGAGGTGGTCAACTGCTTGTCCTAAATTAGCGCTTGGGGATTGCAGTTTGAGTTCAAATAATAGTCTATCATCCAAGGGGACGGCACGATATCCACTTTCTACCTGCTTAATCCGTGCTAGTAAAGTGTGATTGGAGCGTTCTAAGATTAACCTGACCTCTCCTTCTGGGGAACGGCGACGACTCCCTTCTTTGAGAACTCTGACCAAAACGCGATCGCCATTCCACGCGTTACTGAGATGACTTTCGCGGATGTAAATATCTTCGGCTCCTTCCACATCTTGAATTGCAAAGCAAAAGCCTTTACTGGAACAACGGAGTTTTGCTTCAATCAGCCCTTCTTCTGTGATTCGACGATATTTGCCACGTTCTTTCACTAAAACCCCGATTTTTTCCAGTATCTCTAAAGCAATATGAAGTTTTTGTAAACTGACTTCATCTTCGCAACCAAGTTTTTTTTCTAAGAGTTTACGAGCCACCAATTTATCATCAGTGAAATTGGCGAGAAGTGTAGCGATTGAAAATTCCATGCAGTGAACCGGCCTTTGGTCAAAACATCATTTTTTTTTGAATTTGGTTCTTTGCTTGTGTACCCTCACGACTACAGACACACTTCGGCAAACGAATTGCCCAACAATAAAGGGCACTGCACGAACATCTCAGAGTGTTGGTGACCTCAAGCTCCTTCTGTCAGACAATTTTTCAAAGTACGCCCGTTTGAGATTTTGCCCCCCGGTAATAACGTAACGGGTTTTAGAGTAACGTACGTTGGAGAACTCTCCACGCTGCCCAAAAGCTCTCTTTAGGGAAACCGCAGGTGTTGAATTGTCTTGGGATGAAGGTACTTTTACGCCATGCAACTGGAGATTTTTAACTAGGAGAAACTGCCGACAAATCTAATTGACCCATATGTAGGATCAGAAACAATTAGGTCAGCAGCTAATAAGCTGTGAGGATGAACCATTACTTCATTATTGTAGATATAGAGCGTACTTGCAGAAAATAGTTCTAAAACACTCATTAGGTAATTAGTATAGCAACGACGATTAAATTACTCTTGCTCAAGGGGCACCTAACCAAAAATTGGCTCCAGAAACCTCATGCTACAATCAGGGCACGGATGAAACCAGTCATCTTGGGAATTGAGAACCGGGAATGGGGAATTGGGAATGGGGAATTGGGAATTGTCAAAAATTATTCTCCTCTGCTCCCCTACACCTGGTGCTCCCCTGCTTCTTTCCCATTGCCCATTGCCCATTGCCCATTGATAACTGATAACTGATAACTGTTTTAGATTGGTAGCAGTATTATGTTGGCTCAATTTCAGAGCAAATATCCCCAAGGCAGTCTTATTTCTGAATTAGTGCAAATTTATCACGGAAAATATATTGTCCGAGCAAGCGTACAAATTGATGGCGTCACACGCGCCACTGGAATGGCTGCAGCAGAAACACTGGAAGAAGCAGAAGATCGAGCTAGGAAGAGAGCGCTCGTCGTTTTAGGAATAAGCACTTCGCCAGAAGATTCGGTAGTCATTTCCCCAGAACCTGTCAAGCAGATTCTGTCAACTCTAACAACAAGTGGATTAAATGAGTCTGCGTATTCCCCTGCTCTCAACACTTTTCCTCAAACAGAAACAACCCCAACACCTCCAGCAGCCTCATCTGGAGTTGGTAAAAACGATACGAAAAACCAGGACATGACTGAACGCATTCCTACTACTGACAAGCAGGAAACCCAATTCTTTGATACACCATTAGAAAATTTGGGGATGATGTCTGGTAACGGTAACCAAGCAGAAAATAATACGACACCAGATATTTCTCCGAGTAATGTGACACCCTTTCCATCACGCAGTTACAGCAGCTCACCAGAGGAGGTGCCAACTCAGACAACCACAGGAAAGAAAAAGAAGAAGAGCGAAGCTGTGGATCAGTCTGATGATATTGCTAAAATCGGTGTTGAAATGCAGCGCCTAGGTTGGACAACAGAACATGGGCGGGATTATCTGATTAAAACCTACGGCAAGCGATCGCGTCATTTGCTAACTGACGAAGAATTGCACGATTTCCTCAGATACCTAGAATCTCAACCCACGCCCCCAGATCCGTTAGCAGGATTTTGAAACAGTGGGCAAGGGGCAAGGGGCAATGGGTCAATTCCCAATTCCCATTGATAACTGTTGAAAAGTCGGGAACTTTTTAACCAGAGTCAAAAGTCAAGAGTCAAGAACTTTTTGACTAATGACTAATGACTAATGACTAACAACCATTGCCCATTGCCCATTGCCCATTGCCCAATTCCCAATGACGAATGCCTAAACAACAGCCATTGGACGGCTACCAGCAGCTTGACGGTCAATCACCTGGTCGATTAATCCATAATCCTTTGCTTCGTCAGGCGACATAAAGAAGTCTCTTTCTGTATCCTCGGCGATTCTATCATATGGCTGACCAGTATGTTCAGCTAAATATTCATTTAGCTGCTGCTTGTGGTAGAGGATTTCGCGTGCCTGAATTTCGATATCAGTTGCTTGTCCTTGAGCACCGCCTAAAGGTTGGTGAATCATAATCCGAGAGTGAGGTAAACTCATCCGCTTACCTTTGGTCCCAGCGCTGAGGAGGAAAGCACCCATACTCGCTGCTAATCCGGTACAAATTGTACAGACGTTTGGGCGGATATGCTTCATAGTATCGAATATCCCCATACCTGCCGTTACCGAACCTCCAGGAGAGTTGATGTACATGTAAATGTCTTTCTCCGAGTCTTCTGCATCCAAGAACAGCAATTGGGCAACAATCAAGTTAGCTACATTGTTATCAATCGGCTGTCCCAAAAAAAGGATGCGTTCACGTAACAGGCGTGAGTAAATATCAAAGGCGCGTTCGCCACGACCTGATTGTTCAATAACGATAGGAATCATGCAGACTGCTTGTAACTAATTTACATACATTTTATCGATTGTAACGGCTGATTGTTTGGGAGCATCCCAAAGAACGAAAAAATACGAGGAGTGGGAGACGAGATTGCTCCCTACTTCAATTGAAAGCGGGCTAGAAGCCCGCACTACAAATTTAGGACTTACGCACCATCTGCTGTGAAACCCGGTTTCTTTGCGTAAGTCCTGAAATTGACAAAAATGGAATGCTCCCGATTGTTTTCCCGAACTGTAAACCCAATTTCTCAAAGAAACCAGGTACAGAGAGAAGGTTTCATTTTGTAACTTTTTTGTCTCGTCAACAGCATTTTTACTACTTCTTTTCCGGAATGGAACTACTCCGTTTGGTAGATGAAAATATAGGGAGCAATCAGCCTAACCAATTCTACTTAAGATTTCACCCGCCTAGAGTTAGAGGAAGTTGCCATGCTGGAAAAATTTGTACAAGCCGCCATCATCACATTCTTACTCCACCTAATAGCAGGTCTTAGCCCAGCAACAATCCAGACTGAGGCTACACCACCTTCAAAGACGCTGTCAGCACCAATTGCTAGAGTGCTTCCTCACACTGTCGAATGAGGAAAATATGAGTCAGTTCAACTACGGAGTGCTTAGAGGCTGTAACAAGCTAGACTGAGCAAAGAAGGCTGTCATCAAGTATTCCACCATGACTAATCGTCTAGCTCAAGCTAAAAGCCTCTACCTCCGCAAACACGCCGAAAACCCTATTGATTGGTGGTCTTGGTGTGACGAAGCACTCGGAACAGCAAAGGCGCAGAATAAACCGATATTTCTTTCCATTGGTTACTCCAGTTGCCACTGGTGTACTGTTATGGAAGGTGAAGCTTTTTCCAACCTGGCGATCGCTGAGTACATGAACGCCAACTTTCTTCCTATAAAAGTAGATAGAGAAGAAAGACCAGACCTTGATAGCATTTATATGCAAGCTTTGCAGATGATGAGTGGTCAGGGGGGTTGGCCTTTAAACGTCTTTCTCACTCCAGATGATTTAATACCATTTTACGCGGGTACTTACTTCCCTGTTGAACCACGCTACGGTCGTCCTGGGTTTTTACAAGTCCTGCAAGCAATTCGTCATTACTACGACACAGAAAAAAAAGATCTACGGGAACGCAAAGCAACTATTCTTGAGTCACTCCTCACTTCGGTAGTGTTGCAGCAGGATGAGGACACTGGCGTGGGCGGGTTCCCCGACTTGAGCCAAGTGTCCGTAGGGATCACAGAATCTCAAGATAAAGAATTATTGCACAAAGGTTGGGAAACTTCTACTGGCATCATAACGCCTAATCAATATGGTAACAGCTTCCCGATGATTCCTTACGCGGAACTTGCACTGAGAGGAAACAGGTTCTCGTTCCCAGGCTCAGCCTGGGAAAGCTCGTATGATAGCAAGCAAGTTTGTACGCAGCGGGGACTAGACCTTGCACTGGGCGGGATTTATGATCATGTCGGTGGTGGGTTCCACCGCTACACGGTTGATCACACTTGGACAGTACCGCACTTTGAAAAGATGCTCTACGATAACGGACAAATTGTAGAGTATTTGGCTAACTTATGGAGCGCAGGAGTTCAAGAGCCGGCTTTTGAAAGAGCGATCGCTCTAACTGTCCAATGGCTAAAGCGAGAAATGACAGCGTCAACTGGATACTTTTATGCGGCGCAAGATGCAGATAGTTTTACCACTCCCAAAGAAGCAGAGCCAGAAGAAGGCGCGTTTTACGTCTGGAGTTACAGCGAACTGCAGCAACTGTTCACTTCTGAAGAACTAACAGAATTACAACAACAATTTACAGTTACGCCTGACGGCAACTTTGAGAGTAACAATGTGTTGCAAAGGCGTCATGCAGGACGACTCAGTGAAACACTCGAAAGCACGCTAGCAAAGCTGTTTGCAATTCGTTACGGTGCAGAACCTGAGTTTGTGGAAACTTTCCCCCCTGCTAGCAATAACCAAGAAGCGAAAACTGGAAACTGGAAAGGACGCATTCCTGCAGTCACAGATACAAAGATGATTGTTGCTTGGAATAGCTTGATGATTTCCGGCTTAGCAAGAGCGTATGCAGTCTTCCAACAAAGCGAGTATCTGGAACTAGCAGCGAAAGCGGCAAACTTTATCTTAGATAATCAGTTTGTGAATGGGCGTTTTTACCGATTGAATTATGAGAGTCAACCAACTGTCCTAGCTCAATCTGAAGATTACGCCTTTTTTATCAAAGCGCTACTGGATTTACACAGCAGTTCACCTGAGGAAAAAAACTGGTTGGAGGTAGCGATCGCAATCCAAGAAGAATTCCACGAATATCTGTGGAGTGTAGAACTCGGCGGATACCATAACACATCAAGTGACGCAAGTCAAGATTTAATTGTGCGAGAGCGCAGCTATGTAGATAATGCCACACCTTCGGCTAATGGAGTTGCGATCGCCAACCTTGTCCGTTTCGCTCTCCTCACCGACAATCTTCATTATTTAGATTTAGCCGAGCAAGGGTTAAAAGCATTTAGAAGTGTGATGAGCCAAGCTCCCCAAGCTTGTCCTAGTTTGTTTACAGCGTTAGATTGGTATCGTACCTGTACCTTAGTCCGCACGAGCACAGAGCAGATACAGACTCTCAACCTCATGTATTTACCGAGTACTGCGTTTGTTGCGGTGTCGAAGTTACCAGAGGAAAGTGTTGGGTTGGTTTGCCAAGGTTTGAAGTGTCTTGCACCAGCAGAAAGTTTAGAGAAATTGTTGCAGCAAATGCAGCAGAGTCAGGTGAGAGGGTGAAGAACTCCACCCCTAACCCCTCCCCTTAGTAGCTCTACGGTGTACACACATCTCACTCAAAACCTCACCCTCGCTTTTAGCTTGCGCTAAAATCTTTCCCTCTCCGCGAGTTCGGAGAGGGATGCCCGAAGGGCAGGGTGAGGTTCCGAAGGATTTTTGAGCAATTCGATGACTTGTGTGTACACCGTAGCCGAGCTCGCGGAGAGGGGTTGGGGGTGAGGTTGAAAAATGTACTTCATGCAAACGAGAACCGCTATATTTATAAACACGCTCTAAGTCGTATACTCTGCATTAATCTTCACGTAGTCGTAACTCAAGTCACAACCCCAAGCCTGACCCGAACCAGGACCATTGCCAATACTGACGGAAATAATCACTGGATTGTCTATTCTTTGCTGGATGGTGCTGCGGTCAACAGAGACATCATTACTCGTATTTGTGGCTACCAAGTCTTTGGGCACGGAAGCCTCAGCTGCGGCTTGTTTCAAATATTCATTTGCTGCTTTGCGGTCAAATCCTAGTGGTTGACCATTCTCCATAAGCAAAAAATCTCCTAGCTTTATTTTCAGGTTTTCTTGCTCAAAAGGAACTCCAGCGCGTCCGGCAGCAGCCCCAATGCGTCCCCAATTAGGATCACGTCCAAAGATGGCAGATTTGACTAGAGAAGAACCTGCAATGGTTTTGGCAACTTGACGAGCTGCTTGTTCATCATGCGCCCCTGTGACTTGTACTTCAATGAGACAGGTTGCGCCTTCACCGTCACGGGCGATCGCTTTTGCTAAGTGCAAGCACACTGCTGTTAACATTGCCTCTAATTTTTCTGCTTCTGCGCTCATTTCGGTCATTGCTGGGGTGCGCGATTGACCGTTGGCAAGGGCGATTAAACTGTCATTGGTACTCGTATCGCCATCGACGGTGATAGAATTGAAACTTCTATCTGCCGCACGACTTAACATTTGTTGCCATAAAGTGGGAGACACGGCGGCATCACAAGTCACAAATGCCAGCATTGTTGCCATGTTGGGATGAATCATCCCAGAACCTTTGGCAATTCCCCCAATCCGTATTGAGCGATCGCCTATCGTTGTCTCTAGGGCAATAGATTTTGTCACTAAGTCTGTAGTAAGGATTGCTCTTGCTGCTGCATCTGATCCTGTTTCACTTAGGGCTGCAACGAGTTTAGGAATTCCTGCTTTCAGCGCATCCATACGAATGCGTTGCCCAATCACTCCCGTTGAAGCCAACAGCACAGATTCTGAGGAGATGTTGAGTGCTTGTGCTATTGCCATTGCAGATTCTAAAGCATCTAACCAACCTTGATTACCGATAGATGCGTTGGCTTGTCCAGCGTTACAGAGGATCGCATGGGCGCTATGCTTAGCTTGCAAGCGTTGACGGCAATAATCCACACAGGCAGCTCTTACATGACTGGTCGTGAATACACCCGCAGCGATCGCCTCCACATCCGACACTATCAAAGCCAAATCTGGTAATCCCGAAGGTTTTAAGCCTGCTGCAATTCCTGCTGAGCGATATCCTCTGGGTGCTGTGATACCACCAATAATTTCCTGCCAGTCTGCCATTCCTTTTCCCCTAAAACTCCTAGTGGCTTGAGGAGCGATTGTACCAAGCTTTTGTCATTTGTTTGAGTGTTACAACTCTTGACAAATAACTCTTGACAAACCACTAGTCATTAATGACTAATAATTATTAAAGAAAGGATAAAGAGATGAAAAAAGAGAGCCACTTGGGCAGCTCTCCAGATCATCAGGGTGCATCTACTTAACATATTATAGCATTTTCGTACTGAGGGGCAATACCCCTCACCCCTATTTCATCTAAAAATTTTCTTAGCAAATTTTCTAGAGTTAGCAAAAAAAAAGAGAGAGCCACTTAGGCAGCTCTCCAGATCATCAGGGTGCATCTACTTAACATATTATATCATTTTTGTACCGGGGGGCAATACCCCTCACTCTTATTTCATCTAAAATTTTCTTAATATGTTTCATGCATGACCTCAGTAATGTAGTGAGGAAGAGTTATTTTTTGGTTTTCATCTGAGTTTGATACATAATCAGCGACAAGTAACTAATCAAAGATAGAAAAAAGGAGAGCAACTTGGTTAACTCTCCCGATCATCAGGGTGCATCTACTTAGCTGAGTATATCTCTTTGACACTCAGGGGTGAAACCCCTTTTTGTTGATTCTTTGCTAAAGATAGTGTAAAGAGTTTTTAAGATACGAGAGTGAAACTCAATAACAATACTGTATCCAACGTCTTTACAGAAGAATTTAGCTGTTCAGCTTCTTGTCTACCAATTGGTTAGTCAGTTTAGGATCTGCGAGTTTGTTGGTATTTTTCAGAACCTGTCCAACAAAGAAGCCTTTGAGGTTGGTGTTACCGTTGCGGTACTTTTCTAGTTCTTTGGGATTAGCAGCAATGACTTCATCAATGATGGATTCCAGCACGTTGGGATCACTGATGAGTTCCTTACCCTTAAATAATTCCTCAGGAGAACGCCCGTTGAGCAACTCTGGTAGATTCTCTTTAGCTATGGCGTTGCTAATTTTCCCTTTCTCAATCCGAGTGATGACATTAGCTAGGTTAGTAGGTGTCATGGCAATTTCGGTGATGTTGAGTTTATTTTTGTTGAGGTGGGCGGCGACATCCTGAGTAATCCAGTTCGCAGCAGCTTTGGGATTTGCCTCAGCAGCAATAACCGCTTCAAAATACTCAGCAGTTGCACGTTCTTCTGTCAACACTCGCGCATCATAAGCAGTCAGCCCCAACTCACTTTCATAATGATGGCGTTTGTGCGCTGGGAGTTCAGGAAGTTGAGCGCTCCACTCTAGTAATTGTTCTTCTGAAACCTCAATGGGAGCCAAATCTGGTTCAGGGAAGTAGCGGTAATCGCTAGAACCTTCCTTAGTCCGCATACTAATTGTGCGTTGAGAACCTTCTTCCCACAGGCGAGTCTCTTGTATAATACGTTCGCCAGCTTCTACCGCTGCAATTTGCCGTTCAATTTCGTATTCGATCGCCCGTTGGATGGCGTTGAACGAATTCATGTTTTTGATTTCTACCTTAGTGCCAAATTCCTTTTGTCCAACAGGACGCACGGAGATATTGACATCGCAGCGTAGAGAACCTTCTTGCATATTGCCATCGCTGACGCCGAGGTAGCGTAAAATTCGGCGCAACTCTTGAGCATACTCAGCAGCTTCTTGTCCAGAACGCAAATCTGGTTCAGAAACAATTTCCACCAATGGCACACCCGCCCGATTGTAATCTACCAGAGAGTAGGTGGAACCGGAAAGCCTATCGCTTCCTGCATGTACCAATTTCCCTGCATCTTCCTCCATGTGCAGGCGCGTAATGCCAATCTTTTTGCGAGTGGGGTTACCATCAGCATCGACTAATTCAATTTCCAACCAGCCATGTTCAGCAATAGGCAGATCGTACTGAGAAATTTGGTAATTTTTGGGTAAGTCAGGATAAAAATACTGCTTGCGGTCAAATTTACTATATTTGGCGATTTGGCAATTCAATGCCAAACCTGCTTTGACAGCGTATTCTAGAACTTTTTCGTTAAGTACAGGCAAGACACCGGGCAAACCCATACAAACCGGGTCAATGTTAGTATTGGGGTCAGCACCAAATGCCGTAGAGCTAGTAGAGAAAATCTTGGTTTTGGTGTTGAGCTGACAATGGGTTTCTAGACCAATAACCGCCTCGTACTCAGTTTTTACTAGAGCAACAGAAGTCATAAAATCACAAATTGAGCATAACCTTTCATAGTGGTACTATTGTAGACTGCTATAGACTTGCCTTAAAGACGGTTCTCAGGGTAAAGCACCACTGATAATTAAGTCAAATTCGTTCAAAATGGTAGCGGAAGAAAACGATATACAATAAAAATAGTGATTCCAACCAGGATAAACAGAACTAAAGTAGCAATTAGACCACGGCGTTGAGAAATAATATTAAGAAGTACTAATAGCCATACCAAGGCAATTTCAACTGCGCTAGCAATGAGCAGAAGTATGGTCTTCTTTATTATTGCGATCAAGGTAAAATTTTGTGCTAAAGCAAAACCAAATGGATTTTCACTAAATGAAAGCTGAGTAGAGGCGATCAAATCCTTGAGCAACTCCGCTTCTTGTAAAAGAATTACTACGACTCCTATTGCTGTCAGTACAACAGTGATGCCTCTGAATAATCGACTCATTAATTTTCTGTCATAGAGGATGATGAAATAAATCCAGGGGTCTTATGCTCCTCTCTCACACTCTGCCAGTTTATTCCCTATTCCTTACGCTCACCTGTGACATGAGTTAAGGTACTCAGGTTATTAGGGTCTACCTCATAAGCCGCACCAAAGCCGATAACAAAGCGACCTTTGCTTGGCGTCAGCTTAAATATACGGAAGTCTGGTAAATCGCGCAATAGCTGAATCATTTCTCCAAAACGCGCTTCAAAGCTATCCACAATTTGGTTCCATAACTCAGTATCACGTTCTACCAAAGTCGCTGTACAGTCAAAGGTTAGGCGGCGACGAGCAAAGATTTGTTTAGTTTGAGACTCATCATCAATAAATAATACGCTTGCTTTGGGGACAGCATAAAGATTTTGAGTGTGGGTAGAAAGACCACTGACATAGATGTAAATATTTCTGCTTTCATCCTTGACAAAAGGAGCATAGCTCGCATTGGGAGTGTTATCTGCACTCACGGTGCAGATAATAAGGCTTTGGAAAAGGTCAGTGAAGTCTTGATAAGCTGCGAGGGTGGTTTCAAATTGGGACATAGATCAGACAACTTGTACGTTCTTTGATTGTCCCATTTTTGTATTTTACTAGTACAACGTGGTGGAAATAAAACTACCATTCTAAAGCAGCGAAAAGCCCACAACAACTCCTATTGAGCTATACTAGTTACTCTTGGTTGGTCTAGGTAGCCATAAACTAGTTTAGAAACTTGACTAATAAAGTCTCTTGCTCTTGTGTCACCAAAAGGTCTTTTCACCAAGATGCCTGCTAAGTATCGTTTACCGGATGGTAACTCGATAATACCTGCATCCCCAAGGAGAACTCCAAGAGTTCCTGTTTTATGAGCAATGACCGCACCTTTACCAAGTCCAGATGGTAGCAATCTTTTGTTCTCAACACGACGCATGATTGCTAAAGCCTGGGAGTGACTTGTATTACTGAGTAACTTATTATTTGCAATTAACGCTGATAGTCTGACCAAGTCTTTAGGACTGGTTGTATTGGTTCCTTTAAAGTCTCCCAATAGATGATGAATTACGGTATTTTGCAATCCCCAACTACGAAACCGCTCGTTTAACCTAGCCATACCACCTAAACGGTCAATAATCATATTGGTAGCGGTATTGTCACTAATAGTAATCATCTTTGTGGCAGTGTCTAAAATGCTCAGTTTAGTTCCCACAGGTTTGAATTGTAATACTCCTGAACCTTCAGCTTCAGCCTTCAAGTCACGCCGCAGCACTAAGGTTTCATTCAACTTGACTCTACCTGCATCGACTTCCTGAAATAAAGCAACCAGAATCGGAAACTTAATGGTGCTAGCAGCTGGAAATACTTTCTCTCCATTGAAGTCCAAATAGTTACCTGTATCCAAATCTAGAAAAAAGATTCCTGGTGAGAGAAAGCTGTAGCGAGCTATTAATGTTTTCAGTTGAGAACTGAGCTGCAACAATTCTTGACCCAAAGGAACAACCCCTGCAAACGGAGAAATAGCGCCGATTTGGACGGGAATTTGTTCTTCTCCAACGTTGGTGTTTACATTGGTGTTGACCACTTTTGCTTGAGAATTACCAATAGCTGCACGCTCAATTGAGGAGAATTTCACTATCCAATGTGACGAAGAATCTCCTTGGATCAGCAATTTTTCAGGGGAAACTGTGTAGCCAGATGCTAATTCAATAACCAATCTGGTGGTTTGGGAATCAACCTGTCCAATCCGAAGCTCTCGAACAGCTGCTCCAAGATTTTTACGAATTGTGTTGTCATCTAGATTCGTTGTTCCTGGTAAATCAATAACAAGTCTCGTCGGGTTATTAATTAAAAAAGCTTTTGGTTGGACTCCAGAATCAGTGGTTATATCTAGTTGATTTTGAACGGGATCGAAATACCAAGATTGCAAGCGAGCGGCTTTGACTGGAGAAGATAACAGTACAATACTGACAACGCTAACTAACAGAAAGCTAAATCTCATCCGTGTGATTTTTGTGAGCGATAGTAGAATTTACTTGCACAAATCTTCCAGATTTTTATAGTCTTGTCCGGAAAAAAACTGTACGAGAATGTAATTATTGCTAATTTGTTGCGTCATTGCAAGTGACGTTAGTCACATAAAACTGACTTGTGCTACAGCCTGAATCAACAACGGCTAAATTATACAGAAAAATTTGTTGGGAACATTGAGTGGAGTGTGTCAGTCATTGGAGTCGTCTGTTATCCACTATTCATCAAACAAGGAATGGTAACCTTGATGCTTGGAAGATGTGTTGTATTCAGTTCAGTTAATTAACTCCAGAAAATCCTGACACAAAAACCCCATCGCACTTGGTGGTAACTTTCTCAAGACTTGAAAGATTTTGATTGAGGGTATTGATGTCAATCTATGAACAAAAATTCGTACTCAACCTCTAAATTGCACGAGAGAACTTTTTTTCTTGCTTTTTTGTATGCATATCAAAGATGACGGCGATGTTTCGTATGAGTAATCTACCAATTTCTGTGACACTAATGTGGTTTTTTGATAGCCTAATCAATCCATCTTCTTCTAGACACTTCAACACCTCTAATTCCTGAGAGAAATAGTCATCAAAACTGATATGGTACTTGTCTTCAATATCTTGCTTATAGAGTTGAAAATGACACATCATGCTCATGATGACATCCCGTCTAAGAATATCATCTGAACTGAGTTTGATACCTTTACTAATAGGTAAGATACCTGTATCAATTGCTTGATAGTAATCCCTTAATTGCTTGTGGTTCTGGGCATAGGTATCTTCTAGCATACTGATGGATGTCGCACCAAAACCAAAAAGTTCTGCAGCGAGTTGAGTTGTATAGCCTTGGAAGTTGCGTTTGAGAGTGCGATCGCTTTGGGCAATTGCCAATTCATCATTAGATTTGGCAAAATGATCCATGCCAATAAATAGATATTGGTTATTTGTCAACTCCTCAACCGTCATCTTCAAAATTTCTAACTTTTCCTGCGCTGGTGGGAGTGCTTCGATTGGTATATTTTTTTGCACAGGCTTAAGCCAAGGGACATAGGCGAAGTTAAAAACAGCAATTCTGTCTGGGTTCAATTCAATAGTCTTTCTTATCGTCTCTCTAAAGATCTGGATGGTTTGATAAGGTAAACCGTAAATGAGATCTACATTCACGCTTTCAAACTTCGCTTCTCTAATCGTGCTCATCACATCAAACAGCATCTCTTCTGGCTGAACACGATTTACTGCGACTTGAACTTGACGATTAAAATCCTGGACACCAAAACTAATCCGATTAAATCCAATTTCTCTCAAAAAGAAAATGTAGTTTTTATCGATGTAGCGGGGATTAATCTCAATAGAAATTTCTGCTTTCTGGCTCAGTGTGAAATGTTTATTGATACTTTTCCATAAGAATTCTACTTGTTCAAGGCTCAAATAATTAGGAGTTCCACCACCCCAATGAATCTGAACCACTTTTCTATCTGGATCAATTAAGCTGGCTGTTTTCCTGATGTCGCGAACCAAATACTCCAAGTATGGTTTGGCAATATTCTTGTTGTTTGAAATGACTACGTTACAACCACAGAAATAACAAGGACTTTGACAAAAGGGTATATGAAAATACAAAGAAAGAGGAGTTTTTCTTTGATTTGAGGTAGCGATCGCGCTTTGAAAATCGCTTGGAGTAAATGCTTCCGTTAACTCTGTCACGGGTGGATAGCTGGTATATCTGGGTACAGGAGTATCGTACTTTTTGATGATATCGAAATCAAATTTGACACCAGGAATTTGAAAAACCATTGAAGTTGCTTCCAATAAAATGAATGTATGAAAGTGGTAACGGATGTAACGGATAAATTATCCGCAATACCCGTTACGAAAGGGAGCATCCCAAATGTTTGAGTTTATTTTTAAACGCAAAGGATCGCAGAGGTTGACGCATAGGCGCTGAGTCGCAAAGCGACACGCTGCGCGAACGCCTTCCCGCAGGGTAGGAACACAGAGTGTGAATCAGAGCTACTTTGTTTTGCATTTTGAAAAAATTGGGGGGGATGCTCCCGTTACGAAATTTAGTTTAGGGTTATTTGGAACCGCAGTCTGTAGCACCCTCGACGCAGATAATTTCTAAGTTTTACTGAGTTCGGTGGTACCAGGGTTATTAGTATTAGTCAGGCTATTGAACATGATTTGACCAATTGCCTGAATTATGGTTTGTTCTAACTCCTGAGCCATCTGCATATTGAGCCGAAATGCATAATTAGCCTCTGCAACAATCCGGTCAGCTGTTGCATTATCTATTGGCAAGGAATCCAATGCTTGACGATACTTGTCCTTAAATGCTGTCTTGTCTGGAATTTGCTCAAAATTGTAGAAAGACGTGCCTTCATATCCAGAAAGCTTCAAAACTGACTGAGCAACTTTTTGCAACATCTGACCACCAGAAAGGTCGCCCATGTAGCGAGTATAGGCATGACCTATTAATAACGCAGGTTCAATTACAGAGAGTTCATGAATGCGGTTAATGTAGATTTGGGCGGCTTTTAAAGGTGCGATTTGTTCTCTCCAGTTTTGACCGTAGTAAAATTCTAAGTCTTTTTCCAAATGAGCTTTGCGATTAAGTTCTCTGAAGTATACCGCACTTATTAAAAAATAGTCTTTATGGCGCTCTAATGCTGCTTCTAGTTCGCTGTAGACGTAATATAAGTTACCTAAAAATTTTGCAAAGCAGTTTCTATCAACAACTCCTTTGACAAAACATTTCATGAATCCTATATTTTCAATTGCTGCATGAGCCTGTTGCGTTCCACTACGAAGTTTTTGGGCTAAATTGCTACTCATCGTTCAAGGGGTTCTCGTCCAAGTAAAACACATACCCAAACAAGGGTTTGATTTATTGACTTTTAGGACTTTCGCAGAATTCCTGGTGGGAAGTTATCTCCTAACCCTTTGTTGCAACTGCATAAATAAGCATTTTTCCTTTGGCTTTAAGAGCAGTTCACACTTAACGTCAGAAGTAGGGGGAGATAGCAATTTTGGGTTGAGAGCAGAACTCAGCTAGACACTATCACTGCTGATATCGCTCCAAACCATGTTGATGACTACTGAATCTATTAAACTATAAAACTATTGTATAACTATAAAACTGTTTATATTTATTAAGATTACCCTCATAAGGTTGCGAGTTGCACTCAAGTACCATGTCACAGATATAATTTTTATCAGTAGGATATATAACCGAGTGGCACTAACATAAGCCCATCTTGGTAGTTGATACAACTTACTTATAACCTGATACCAAATAGCAGATACTACCGCCTCCTGTATGAAAGCTTTCATCAACAAGAGCTTTTTCCAAAAGTTTGTTTTCTTCCATCCTTTGCTGCCAACCTAACTCAAATTCTACCTCGGTTCCTCCACCAGCCAGAAAGTACTTTCGCGCCTCTTCTTTATCCCAAATCCAAAAATCCTGTCGAATCCAATCAAGAGATTGTTGTTTTAAAACTTGTTGCTCTTTTGATAGATAGGGAGGAAAAAAAGAGAAGGCTTTATCAGATAAGAATACTTGGATATTATGTAGATTGGCTGCGGCGAAATAACCTGGAACCAAGTCACCAAGGGAACTGTTATCTTCCGAGAGTGCTTCCTTTCCTCGTTCGCAGATGAGCTGAAATCTCACCCCTGAGCAAATCTTCTCAATGGAGTCGCCAAAACTTAGGCTATCGAAAATGAGGCTACCAACTAAATTATTTGGTTCAACCGCAACTAACAGTCCGCCTGGTTTTAAGACGCGAACCATTTCTTTGATGACAAGTTGTGGATGCTTCATATGTATGAGGACAGTTTGACAAGTTACAAAGTCAAACGAATTGTCTTCAAAAGGAAGCTCTTGAGCATCTCCTTGGGTATAGTTATAGCGTTCTGCTAAATTCAACGCCTTCGCCCTTTTCCTGGCTTCTTCCACCCATTGCGCTTCCCTATCAATACCTGTTACCTTGGCGTTTGGGGGGAGAATATCAGCAAGCACCTGTCCCCAATGACCAATTCCACAACCAACATCTAGCACGGTGCTGACTCTTTCCAATCCCCACCGCTTTCCCATCAGTTCTAGAAAGTCCTGATTCCACCAGAAGTTTCTTTGTTCGCCAAAGTAATCCGCAGAGTGAGGCTTGTGTTTCTCTGATTCGCTCATAATGGCTTGCCAAGTTGGTAGTGATAATTATTAGTGATTAAACTTATACTAATCTTAGTGTCATATTTTGCTACATTCCCACACTGTTACGCGATTGTAAATCAATTTTAAAAATTATTTTAGATATTTGTTTTTAGATTTATCATGCTTATATAGCTTTAAAAAGATAAGTTGATTGAACGGTTCTCATGGCTAAGTCTCTTCAAACTCCGGAGCCTGAGTTGCTAAAGCCAGGTGTGAAAGCACCTGTACAGGAAACATTGTTAACGCCCAGGTTTTACACGACTGACTTTGATGCTGTAGCACAGTTGGATATTTCAGGGCATGAGCTTGAGTTGAGAGCTATTGTGAATGAACTGCGGGCTGACTATAACCGCCATCACTTCGTGCGTGATTCTGAGTTTCAGCAGAGTTGGGAACATATTGATGGAGAAACACGCCGCGCTTTTATTGACTTCTTAGAACGCTCCTGCACTTCAGAGTTTTCTGGATTTCTTTTGTTCAAGGAGTTATCGCGCAGACTGAAAGACCGAAATCCTATTTTGGCAGAAGCTTTTCAGTTTATGGCGCGGGATGAACACCGCCTAAATACGCAAAGAATTTAATGGTACGATTTTTTTGTACCGTATACGATAGAATGCGTGAAAATTGGATACGCCAGAGTCAGCAGCCAATCTCAAGCCGACACCGAAGCTTTGAACCAACAGATGTCTCGGCTTAAAAATGCGGGAGCCGAAGAAATTGTGTTTGATGTTGAATCGGGCAGGAAAGAAGAGCGAGCTGAATTATTGAAATTATGGGAGCGGGTAAAAACAGGAGCAGTAAAGGAAATTATTGTTACCCGTATCGACCGACTAGGTCGGAGTGTGATGGGTTTACACAAAGCGATCGCACTTTTGGAAGAGCACAAGTGTAATTTGCGAGTATTAGATCAACCGATTGATACAACTTCAAGTTTCGGTTGGCTAAGTTTAACCCAAATTTCAATGTTCGCCGAGTTTGAATCGCGCTTGATTGGCGATCGCATTAAGCATGGATTGAACTATTATCGCGAATCGGGAAAAAGTTTCGGAGTTCCTTACGGATACGAAAAAACGCCGGAAGGGATTCTGATTCCGCACCCAACCGAATGGGATATAGCTCTTGACGAAATACAGATCTACTTCTGGTATGAAGGGAATCTGACAAAAAGTATCGCTAAAATTTACGAAAAATGGGGGCACGAACGTAGCGTGCCTGGATTTCGGAATTGGTTAATCAACCCGGTGTGTCAAGGTCACACCGTTTACAATCGCTGGCATAATAATAAAAATCCCGAAAAATGGACAGTAATTTACAATACTCATCCCGCATTGATCACTGCGGAACAATTTCAAGGGATAGAGTACTTGCTCAAGAAGCGGAAGCAAAAATGGGGGCGGAACGGAAAGTCTCGAACAGCATCGGAATACCCGCTTTCGGGGCAAATCAAATGTGGTGTTTGCCAAGGAAACTGTTACCGTTATATTTGCCGGAGCGGTTTATGGCGGATGCGCTGCCGCAAACGAGACGAGGGCACTCAGCGCTGTAGCAACGGCAGTTCTGCCAAATACGAAAACGTTGAAGCCGCCGTCATCGGTGCGCTCATCGAAAAATCGGAAGAAATTGAGCGCATAGCATTATCGGCACTTCAAGGTGAGGAGTCGCCGGAGTTGGCGCAGTTGCGATCGCAGATCAAAACCCTAGAGGCAATGGGCGATAATCCCGCCATTGAAATCGCACGTGTCGGACTCCGACAACAAATCTCGGAATTGCAAAGAGTACCTGAACCCCCGAAACATTTTGAACACTTGCGAAATTTTCAGAATCCCGATTATTGGAAGTCACTTCCAGATGATGAAAAACGTAAAATTATGGCGGGACTGGTAGATCGGGTTTATGTTGTTGCGGGAAAGGTGGAGCGGGTTATTTTGCGGGTTTAGCTTTTTCAAAAAGAAGCCCGCCGTATCTTTCGTTGGCGGGTTTCGTTTTTCGGGATTGCATTTCCTCCCGTATGGGACTACCGTAGCGCCGGAATCATATCGACTCCAACTGAATAGCACACGTGATACAACACTCCGAAATCATCTTGAATTAGCCGATAACGAGTCGTGTATCTTCCCCAATTGCGATCGCGGTCCGCCTCCGAACGATACGAATACTCAATCATTGACGATAGATTGTTTGGTTCAAGCTGTTGTCTCCAGTTGCGATTAAAGTTTTCCAAATCCGGCAACCACCAATAATCTTGCCGGCGTAACCGCACCAACTCTTCGGCGTCGTTGTTTGGGACAAATCGAGCTGCTGCTGCCGTAACCGCAACCTGGCGCTCATCACTAAGCCTTACAAGTCCTGCGCTCATGTCGGGATTTTCGTCAAATTCCAACAGAACCTGAATTAATGCTCGCGATAGATGCATTTCGGCGATTTGAATTCCGCCCATAGGTATAATGAGATTGTTAGTCATGGTTCCTCCCCTCTGACTTAAAAATGACGGGATGCGAAATGGTCTTTCACATCCCGGAAACTTAATTGAAGTCCGCTCCATCCCAAACGCTTGCGCCCACAATGCAAGCGTTTGATATTTGGTGCGTACCATGTTTTGCGCTTCATCAAAAGATTCGGCTTCAAGGATGATTTCGCGATCGCTCATCCCAACGAAATTCTCAAGGCTTACCATTCCCAACCTCCTTTTCGTTGAATAAGCGATCGCGAATCTCAAACACCTTCTCTTCCGACAAATCTTCAGCTTGGCATACTTCGATTATCTCAGTGTCCGAAGGCTTACGCCCCTCCACAATATCGCGCAACAACTTCGATGACAGGTTTTGCGCCTTTCGTTTCGGCTTTCTCCCCGATATCCTAATATTCGCCATCCGATGAGAAATCTCGGTAAGGACAGTTCGCGCTCTCTCCACTCTGTCGGCAATCACATCGTCAGACGTTTCTGATGATTTCTCGACCTCCGCAAGAAACTTCATCAATTTTTCGACTTCCACACGAGCATTCCACAGTAGCCCCCACTCCTCAATATAATCCCATCCCCCCGATGGGATTAAGTACCCAAGAACGCTTCTTAGTGCATCACGAAGTAAATCGGACTGCGCTATCCCCTGCATTTCCGATATCTTTTGCAGCTGCTCGTGCTCCCAATCCGAAACGAACGTTTGCACTTTCCGGCGATCGCGTCTACTAACGTGTCGTTTGCTCTCGACCATCCACCCACCCTCATATGTGTGTACTTTCCTAGTCTATCAAGGTTTCTAGATACTAACGATGTCCTCATATGAGGGTCTTACACGTAAAATAATTGGGCAGTCTTTCTCGGTTGACTCGATTCCCAACACGATTAATCATGGGGTTTCTAAGACTGCCCAATTATTTCGGGGACAATGCGACGAGGTTAGTGTGTATAGGAAGATGCCGAAAAGTTTTATCGCGGTACTGGTGACATACCTCATATGAGGTGTGATACTAAAGATATGAAAAAGAGAAGAGGGCGAGCAACACCGAGAGGTAAAGCAAGCCGATTTTCTTTTGTCGAAAATAAAAACACCTCATATGAGGTGTGAACCTTGAAAACTTATATCTACCGCAAAGTGCCTAAACCAATGCGAGGGGGTGCGGGACGGGGCTCGTGAAATTCGAGTAGACACCACAAGGTTGTCTAGAGAGTACGGTAACGGACAGTATCCGGGTGACATACCTGTTAGACAAAGCTTGGGTTGGTACCAAGCAGCCGTCAGGGGAAGTCGTCAGTTATCCTCTGCTTTCTACACAACTTTTGTGGAGGAATACTTGTTGACAAACAATATTTTTGTTTTAAAAAAGAAAGCTAAAAAACTTAAAAGAGCTATGACGGATAGGTAGCAGTTGACCACTGCATAAGACTAGGCATTGAATTGAGAATTTACAGCCACGGTTAAACGCCGTCGTCCGGGTGCGAGTCCCGGAAGTTGTCTGGAGTTTGTGACTCAGTAGCGAAAGCTTGAATCGTCGGAGTTGAAGCCAGACGGTAATAATACCATCCTCGCTCGGAGGTAGCCGAAGCCGCTCGCGGAAGATCATTTGTCTAGTAGCGAAGCGTCACCACTCCTCTTCAAACAAACCAAACAAAACCAAACCATGAAATACGACGAGCTTAAACGCGACCTTTCTCCCGACGCGAAAGCAGCCAGCTTTTTGCTAAACATCGACGATTATCGGCAGTTCCTGAACGACGCTCATGCTAAAGACGACGGATTGTTAATGTCCGAAGTCCGCTCACACCACAACGGGAGAGCAGACAAAGATAAGCCCACTGTTACTCTTTGGTGGGAGTAAAGCAATGAGATTCCTGATTTTTCTAATTAGCTTCACTTCGCTGTGTTTGGCGGCATCTGTTCCAAGCATAGTTCTCTTAATTGTTGGAAGAGAACAATTTTTCTAAATACAAAACCCAAAAAACAAAACTCCTGTTGCTTGAAGCGTGCAGGAGTGATTAACAATCTTTATTACTTATTCCAATGATTGCACAAAATTTCGCACAAATCACCGAAAAACAACAAGTCCAATCTTTCGTTGAAAAGCTAGGCTCCCGATGGGACTGGCGCGAGAAATGCGTTCTCGCTGACGTAGTTCGAGAAAGTTTGAACAACGGAATTACGGCACGAGATATTATTGGCGCTGGCGTCTTCAAGGAAATTGATGAAAGCCGTATCTATATATTTTGGCGCTCCGGCAACGAAATTATCGCCTTCTGGTTTGAACGTGAGTGGTTTCGTGAGCAAGCACATTTGGTGAAGTCCCGAAAATTGCAACAGCTGGTTGTCGTCTCCGAACCCAATATGATGGCGCTGATCGCAACCCGCGAGGTAGATGCAGAGGGAATCCCGGTAGATTGGGAAGTCCTTCCACTCGACATCGCTCGAAACCTAACGAGTTGGGGCTGGCGAATCGCCGACACGTGGCAGCCTGTGAGCGATGCGGAAAATGAAGTGGCGATGTGGTAGAGGAGGGGGAAATGAAGACCGAAAATATTCCGTCTAGCGCGAAAAACGTAATGCGGAAAATAAACGAAAAAGTTTTAACGGCTACGGTAACATTAGTGCCTTTTGGCATTTTTGAAATTGAAGGGTTGATGCTGGAAACAGAAGAGTTCGGGATAGCTCTTCAGCAGTCAGCTACATTGTTTTCAGTTCCTCAAAATAATGCACAGAGAGATTTCAAAGCCTTGTTAGGAGAGGGCTTTCAGTTCCTCAAAATTTCGGCAAAAAGGGCTGAAAGGCAAAATCGACCTGAGAAGGCTTTAACTTTAGCAGACTTTGAAAAATTGCTTTTCGAGTTGTCCTTAAAAGGGAACCGTCGAGCGATAGAGATGGCTAGGGCGCTTATCGGCTTATCTCTCACTCAACTTTTTGCCGATGCTTTCGGACAGAAATTTGAGAAGGAAGAGCGGCAAGCGTGGTTAAGCGATCGCCAAAAATCGAAAGACGCATTCTGGGATTTGGAACAAGCGATAGACGGCTACCTTCTTGGACATCCCGACAAGTCTGACAATTACCGAAAATGGGTTTACTTAAATTGTCAGGATACATTGAATCGTCATCTTTTTGGAAAATGCGCCGCAAAAATCCGTGAGGAGTTGCAGGTAACTAATTTACTGCGTGACCACTACGGTAGACGCGCCCTTAGGCACTTAGAATCAATTCAGTCTCTTGCTTCTCGGTATATTTTGAAGTCGGATGTTGAACCGAAAGAAGCTTGCGAAAAAGCAATATCTGAGTTTGCTTTTGGAATCATTTCGTACAAGGAGGACGCCGAATCATGAAACACCCATCCCACCCATCCGACCGACCAGCTTTCCCGTCGAACCATCATCCGGGGTTGTCAAAGCGAGAATACATCGCCGTTCAGTTTATGGCGGTGCTGATGTCGGATCAGAGAAATCTTTCTGAAACGTACAGTGCGATTGCAAAAAATGCAATCGTAGCAGCAGATGCTTTTCTAGCGGAGTTAGCGAATGAAGAATAATGTATCACCGGAAAACCACGCACGCATTCAGAAAATGCGAGACGAAGATAAACATCCAGTAACTATCAAAAAGGCAATCTCAGAGATTGATCCAAATTACAAATGGGACAAATCAATTTACGGTTGGCTCAAGAAAAACAAACCATGAATAACCCTGACATCCTCCACGAACTAACCCGAATAGCCGACGCCTTGGAGCGAAGTGCGGTCTTGGCGGTTTCCGTCGAGGAGCAACTTCGGCGAATGAGCCACCCCCGAAAAACTGAAGTATTGGGATTGTGCTCGGCTCCTTCCGCTCAATTTATCTTCATCGGGGGTGACAACTCTGACGCTTGCTGGTACTCGCTCGACTCCGAATCCCGACAAGTGCCGATTCAAGAGAACGCGATCGCCGGACGAATTATCGGCATCTCGCTAGTTGATCGACACTACAAGTCCGATACCACTACTAAACTCGACATCCGCATCGCCGCCGACCGAGATTACATTATCCGCACCGGCTTGGGTTCCGTCGCTTCCCGCTGCTTGCTGCTGTCACTCTGGAAACTTCCACCGTCGGGGTTGCGTGAAATTCTGACTATCGCGGTAAAGCGAGGAACCACCGAAAGCAAAGTTGTCTTTGCCGAAGTGTATCAAGGTGGGTCGCGAATTCAGTACGACTGGGTCGAGAGCGCGGATTGGCTGAAGATGGCGCTGGCGTTAGCAGATAGAGCAAATCAGGAGTTTTGACACATGATTGGGTCTAACACGTACCAGATACAGCCAGCCTTTCTGGGTGGATCTGTTCTCTTCACGATTCATCGTGAAGTTTCTATCGCCTTTGGCGTCTCCCCTTGGGAGAAGGCTGGCTGTATCTGGCGGGGACAATGAAATGAAAATCATATTGGATAAATTGCTCGAACATTACAACCGCGAAGATGGTATTAAGCAAGAGTCTTTTTTTGGCTTGCTAACTGAAGAGCAAATGGCTCGTCTGGATGGTATGGAGCAGTATTTGTTGGCATTCATTGAATCAGAGGAATACCGTAAACTGCCTGATGACTATCAACCAGACATCAAAATTGAGGATGCAATTACCGCGATCACAATGTTGCTTGATTACTGTTTTGAGAAAAAAAATGCAACTAACCATTAGCCAAAAGCACAAACTTATCGCCATCCTCGCCACCACTTCTCTCGCGGCTCTCGGCGTTGGGTATTTTGGTACAAGACTGCTCGGAGCCAACACGATGCTTTTGGGTGGCTCTGTTCTGTTCGCTGGTGGGGCTGTAACGACGGCGGCGACTGTGGTGCAGCGACGGCGGTAACGCATTGTCCCCGAAAAAATCGGGCAGCCTTAATAGAACGAGTACCCGTATGCACCGACAAATCAACAAACAGAAGGCTGCCCGATTTTTTTACGTGTAAGACCCCGTAGAACGAAACGACGACGAATGGAAAAGCGCATTTTCGCGCTTTTTCTTTTTTGGTTGGAAATGTTGCAGGTTTCCCTGAACAACCAACAAAACCCGACAACCTCAAGTCTTCCAACGATTTTTAATAGCTTCAGATTTTGTAGCAGTTGTCATCCGTTGCTGCAAATCGTTGCAAATATTGCATTAAGTTGCTGACTCTCATAACAATTAGTTTTTGGGTTCGCAACTACCGCAAGCTGGACATTTTTATGAAGCTATCACAGTTTTTTATCAGTCTCTACCTTACACATAGTGACACTTATACTACGAAGACGAAAAACATCAAATGAATCAAGCGCAAAAAATGCAGCAACGTAATGATTGTAATGCAAGACGGTCAATCATCCGTCCTTGGAAATCTGTCGAACTACACAAGCAAATTAGGGAATTACAGACAAAGAACGAAGCTTTAGGTAACAATGCGAGACATGATTTAAGTCTTGAGATTGAAAATGAATCCTTACGTGCAAGAGTTGAGAAACTGGAAGCGATGGAGGAAAGGCTAGCCGCACAAATAGAAGATGTTACCGACTTGTTAATTCGTATCTACAACAGCAAGGAACAAGAAGTTCCTGTAGAAGTAGAGAACGAAACTAAGTCAAGCGTTGACTGGGAAGAATATCCTGAGATTCACGCAAGTGATATTCAGCGCGAATTAAAAAAGCGTGGTTTGTGGATAGACCTCGACTTAATAAAAAGAACTGTTTCTGATATCGGAGGGGATGACACGCATGGGATAAGTCAAGTTGAAGCTTCGTATGTTTTCAAAGAGTGCTTTAACCAAGCTTCTTCTCAAGAAGATGCAAAACTTCGAGAATTGATAAATCGGTTTACCTGGCTTGGTTTTAAACCAGGCAAAAGAAAGTCCTGCGTTTACTTTATATATTGCGAGAAAGCAAACGCTATAAAAATTGGATACAGTCTAGACGTTGCAGCAAGATTGTCTAGCTTGCAAACAGGAAATCCTTGCAAGCTTAAAGTATTAACAATAGTGCTAGGAGGTGTCAGAGAAGAAAAGGTTTTACATAACTTTTTTGACACTAGCAGATTGTTAGGTGAATGGTTCACGTTGTCAGAATGTCTTGTGCATTATTTGTTGTTTATTAACGAACAAGGAGTTTATAAAGACCCTTCGACGATGCCAGCGATTGCGAAAAAGAAAAAAGATTCTTACTACAGTCGGGCTAATGCCAATGTCGCCGAACGTAAATTGCAGGCGGTCTTAGCAGATGAGTTTTTGCAAAAGTGCTTACCTCCAGCGAAGTCACAAACAGCCCCTGCCAAAAGTAAGCCTGCGCTACCGAAGGCACAAGCTAGGTTCTTTTTAAAAGGGGGTGAGTAATGAATGTACGCTGAGACTTACAAAGATCCTCGCATTGGAGTAAAGCAGTTATGGCGACAAATGAGGCAGTCTGGCGAGGTATCTGTTACTTACCAAGCTTTTCTTAAGTGGGTAAAAAATCCGCTCAAGATAAATAACACGCGATACGGCTTGTGCCTCCAAGAGGTTGAAGCCGTGAAGGCATATGCAGCAATACGTCGAGCAAGCATAGGTCGTACGGCTTACAAAGGCTTTAACAAAGCTCAAGTAACACAAGCTTTACAAGAAGCTAAAGATGTTAATCAGGAGGTTAGTGGAGCACAGTTACTTGAGATTTGCGATTTATATGATGCTAGAACTTACGCATTGACAATCAAGACAAAAAGTGCGTAAGGAGAATTCAGAAAAAAACTAGCGATCGCTATTTACCAGAGGCGTGAAAAACAGATAATTTACTTGTTTGTGTTTAGGGTTCGGA
>JAHHHH010000040.1 GCA_019359415.1 Iphinoe sp. HA4291-MV1
GGTCAAAAATTTTGATCGCACGCTTGAGCGTGCCAATGCAAAGCTCAATCTTTGTTTTATCAGATTGATGCTCAAAAGACTAACTACTACAGCTACCACCTGAAAAGATATCAAATGGGTTCTATACAGCGTCTGTCATTGCAAGTATCTGCTTCAACGAAAAAGTTGCCTGTGTTGATGGTAATGTTGTGCGAGTTGTGAGTCGTTTGCTCGCCTTATCTGAGGATGTGTGGAGTTCTTCCGGGAAATCAGCTATTCAAACTCATGTTGCTCAGATGATTCCTGACGAACGTCCTGGTGACTTTAACCAAGCTATGATGGAGTTGGGAGTCACTGTCTGTCGTAAATCAAAACCTCTATGCCTTTTGTGTCCGATACAGGAACAGTGCCTAGCTTTTGCAAGGAATTGTATTGAAATTTGTCCGCCCAAAAAGCCACGACGTGATACGGTAGATGTGGAGTTATTTGCTTTGCTCTTTTGGAGAAAGACAACAGATACACTAGCGATCGCCAACAGAACAAAAGGATTTCTATCAAACACTGTGGGGTTTCCGTTAATTCCCGCAATTGAAATGTCGGAAGTCAAAAGGGTTCTTCAATCTCTGCAACATCTTCAACTTTTTGAACTGTCTAGCAGATTTTCACACAATATTACACATCATCGTATTTCCGGAAAAATTCTCGTCGCGCAAGAGCTTGACAACCCAAGCATTTCTACAGAGAGTGTTTCTTGGCAAAAACTTGGTTTACCACAATCTTTTGACTGGATTCCAAGAAGTGCTGTTGCTTCAAAACTCTCCACTTCATTAGACAATAAAGTTTTTAAGCTTTTTCAGAACTATCATTAGGTTAACTGCCTAATTCCTCTACTTGAGAAACATCTAAACCTGTTAACTTCGCAACCTGTTCCACCGTCATCCCCGCCTGAAGTAAATTTCGTACCGTTTGCTGCAACTGCAACTGCACTTGTTCAGCACGTTGACGTTCTTGTTCAGCACGTTGACGTTCTTGTTCAGCACGTTGATGTTCCTGTTGTGCAATTTCCACGCCTGTGGGTAGCAGTTCACCGTCCAATGTTGCCCAGCGTAACCAAACAGTATCCACTCCTCTATACTTACCTTGCCATTTCTGTAATCCTAATCCTAATGACTGACTCACCAACTGATTTCGTTCATTGGGAACCAGGGGCTGGTAAACTCCTTGTTGAATTGAGAAACCAGCCCAATCATCAGGATTAAAAGGGTCAAACCAAAAATATTCTGGTACACGCATCTGATTTTGATAAATTAGCTTTTTCTCATTCTTGTCTGCTGCGGCGGTACTTTCCGAGAGCAACTCAATCACTACATCCGGCGCTTTCTCCTCTTCCCAAACAACCCAACTACGGCGTTCTCCTTTAGGAACATCCAACACAACAAAAAAATCTGGTCCTTTAAAATCTTTGTTCCGCACCTGCGCCATACTGTAGTAGACAAACATATTGCCACTGACAAACCCATCCTCCCGTTGTTCTAACCAAAACTCAAGGGTTTCAATCAGCAAGTCCATCTGGTATTTGTGTCGTTGAGTTTCCATTGGGATTCCATCATCGCAGGGGAGTTCTGCTTGAGTTGGCGGTAGTGTTACGTAGGGTGCAGCTAGGGTAGTTTCGGACATAACTTATTACCTGTTACGTAGCCATTACGGACTCTTTTATGTTAATCGATTGTAAGTTGGGAGTGCGATCAGGCAATTCATCCAAACGAGTAAACCTACTACTTCCTCCATGTCAAAACCCGCCGATGTCAGTACCAAACGTTTAATCAGCCTCGCTCCCGACAATTGGGTAAAATGGGTAACACAAATCCCTGATGTGGTTGCAGGTGAAATCCTCAATTTCGAGTCATTAGTCATTAGTCCTTAGTCCTCAGTACGCTTTTCACGATTTATCGTGTTTAATAATACTAATAACTAATGACCAGTGACTAATGACTAAGACGACGTTAGCGCAGCGGAACGCAGTTCGGCGACGATTCCTCCTACCCCTAGAAGGGATGGGCTTCCTCGTCGTCTTTCGGTGAAGACGAATCTACAATTCGAGAAGCATTACGCTTATTGCAAGCGGATGAACAATTAAGCCAGCTAGAAACAGTCTTAGCATTTTTTGCTACGTTTGTATTAGATAGCGCATTAGTCCAACAAATCATGAGGTGGGATATGACAGTATTGCGCGAATCGCCGTGGTATCAGGAAATTCTGCGTGAGGGGGAAATACGTGGCGAACAGCGAGGTGAAGAACGTGGTGAACGACGAGGAATCATTTCTAGTATTGAAATGACTCTGGAGTTAAAATTTGATAGCAATGGGTTACAACTGATGCCACAAATTGAGCAAATTTCGGATCTAGAAAGTTTAAAAGCGATTCTGCGGAATGTTATTGCAGCAAATACACTTGAAGAAGTACAACGATTGGTTTAACGCGGTACTGATAAGGTTTTAGTCAGCAAGTTCATCTGGTATTTACTTTCATAAATCATGAAAATAATCACTAAATGACTTGCATAAATTTAGCCATCTTGATTAATGTCGAGAACAATGGCAATGTAGAATTGAAATCATAATTATTATGAATAACAATGCCTCGCGCCGCACCGTTTTGCAAGGTGTGATTACCAGTACTGTTGTTATCGGGTTCGATATACTCAATAATTCGTGGGTAACATCCGCACATGCGGCATCTAAGTTTGAAAATCTGCCGCCTCTAGATGGCGTGCTTTATACTGATAATGCCACACTTATTCCTGCCGCCGATGATTTTGGTCATATTATACATCGTCAACCGACTGCCGTACTAAAACCAGGTTCAATAGAAGATATAGTCCGTATTGTCAGATTTGCTCGCACTCACAAGCTCAAAGTCGCCGCACGGGGTGAGGGTCACTCCACTTACGGTCAGCCACAGGTAGAAGCAGGCGTAGTCATTGACACGAGTACTCTTAACAAAATCCATGATATTGGTGCAGATCGAGCATTGGTTGACGCAGGAGTGCGGTGGAGCCAGCTATTGCAAGCGACACTGGAGAGACAATTGACACCACCTGTCCTTACTGATTATATCGAACTGTCCGTTGGTGGTACCTTGTCAGTGGGTGGCATCGGCGGCGCTGCTCATCGCTACGGCGTGCAGGTTGATAATGTATTGGAAGTTCAAGTAGTTACTGGTGAAGGCAAGCTTAAAGTTTGTTCGCCCTTTCAAAAGCGTGATCTATTTGAAGCAGTACTAGCAGGGCTGGGTCAATGTGGGATCATAGTTCGGGCAACAATTCGGCTCATACCCGCCGCCACGCATACCCGTGTGTTTCTCTTGTATTACGACAATCTGGCTACCTTTACTCGCGACCAACGCTTACTCATCGCCGATGAAAGGTTCAACTACGTAGAAGGACAGGTAATCACCAATCCTAGCGGCGGGTGGCGCTATATGTTGGAAGCGGCTAGCTTTTATACACCACCTGCTCAACCAGACAACATCAGCCTACTCACTGGATTAAGCTATAGTCAGGGTACAGAAACAATCGAGGATAAGTCTTACTTCGATTTTGCTAATCGGTTGGCTGACACAGTCGCCTTGCTCAAGTCCATCGGCGTTTGGTCTAACCCGCATCCGTGGTTCGATATATTTGTGCCCGGTACAGCAGTTGATAACTATGTTGGTGAAATCCTATCAACCTTGACATTAGCTGATACAGGTGAAGGTCCAATTCTGCTATATCCTATGAAGACAGAGCGCTTGACCCTACCCCTATTCCGGGTTCCCAACGAGCCAGTCATGTTCTCTTTCAGTATTTTGCGAACTGCACCACCTGATGCTGCTACAATCGCACGTATGCTAGATGACAACCGAAGATTCTTCGAGCGTAACCGTGACTTAGGCGGTTACCGTTACGCCATCAACGCTATTCCATTCTCCCAGGAAGACTGGAAGCAGCATTTTCGTCCGGTCTGGGGCAAACTGGTCAGTGCTAAGCGCCGCTACGACCCTGAGAATTTGCTCACCCCTGGTCAGGGCATTTTCTAGTTGTCGTTACGACAGCTTGTTCGTAACTACAAACAACTTGTGCATTCCTAACGACAGCTTGTTCGTAACTACAAACAACTTGTGCATTCCTAACGACAGCTTGTTCGTAACTACAAACAACTTGTGCATTCCTAACGACAGCTTGTTGTGGAGCTGCGATCGCTCATCTTTATTAAACCCATATTCCGCACTTCAAAATGTATTATCTTGATTTTCAAGAATTATTTCTAATAATGCTCAAATTATTAAGTATTAATATTGAAAATAATTGATAACTCGTGCTGTTTATTTAACCATTGTTAGCCAGATTTGGGAAATCTACGCGTATTACACGATGAAGTGCGGAAAGTGGGATTAAATATAAAATCTGTGTAGGGTACGTTAGCGCTAGCACACCCTAATACCATTTCACGATCGGGTCTGATACAAGAGGGCAATACGGATAGATCGGTGGTGTTGCACTAACCTTATGGAGTCGTTTCAATTCGTCCGGTGTGAGAACCCAATTAAAAAGGCATCGAAACCGGCTTGAAATTCAAAGTAGCGATCGCTTCAGGTTTTATGGATGAGTTAGAGCTATGATTTTTGGCTCTAGTCTGGGAGCGGGTTTCAGCCTTTGATTTAGTAGTTCATTTGTTCGCGTTGAAAGAGCTGGTGGGCGTATGCCCACCCTCTTCACTAAGATTCCATCACCTCTGCAGTCTTCTCCTTATCCAACTTGAGAACCAAGACTCCCAAGGGTGGCAGACATAAATCCAGCGAGTAGGGATGACTGTGCAATGACCAATTATCTGTCCACTTACCGCCTAAGTTGCCCATATTGCTACCGCCATACTGACGAGCATCGCTGTTGAACAACTCGGTATAAAATCCTGGCTCAGGTACACCAATGCGATAGTGCGAATGGGGTTGGGGTGTGAAGTTACAAACCGTAACAATGAAATCATCAGAGTCTTTGTCTTGACGAATGAATGACACTACACTATGGCGGTTATCACTACAGTCAATCCACTCAAACCCTTCGCGTGCAAAATCTTGGGTGTACAAAGCTGGTTCGGAGCGGTAAAGATGGTTTAGTTCTTTGAAAAACTCTTTGAGTTGTTGGTGCGGCTCATACTGGAATAGCTGCCATTCCAAGTCGCCCCAGACATTCCACTCACTCCACTGCCCAAACTCCATGCTCATGAACATGGTTTTTTTGCCTGGGTGGGTAAACATATAGGCAAACAAGCAGCGCACGTTGGCGAATTTCTGCCATCTATCCCCAGGCATTTTACCGATAATATTGCTCTTACCATGCACCACTTCATCGTGGGATAGTGCCAGCATGTAGTTCTCGCTGTGGTGATACCACATACTGAAGGTAATGTTGTTTTGGTGGAACTGACGGAACCAGGGGTCCATGCTAAAGTAGTCCAGCATATCGTGCATCCAGCCCATATTCCACTTCAAGTTAAAGCCTAATCCTCCAGTATAGGTGGGCCAAGATACCATTGGCCATGCGGTGGATTCTTCGGCAATGGAGACAACGCCGGGGAAATAGCTGAAAATAGTATGGTTTACCTGACGCAAAAAATCTGCGGCTTCTAGGTTTTCTCTACCGCCGTACTCGTTGGCGACCCATTCGCCATTTTCACGGCAATAATCGAGATAGAGCATGGAGGCGACAGCATCAACACGAATGCCGTCAATGTGGAATTTGTCAAACCAGAAGAGGGCATTTGCTACCAAGAAATTTCGGACTTCGTGGCGGGAATAGTTGAATACGAAAGTACCCCACTCTTTGTGTTCACCTTTACGGGGGTCAGCGTGTTCGTAAAGGTGGGTACCATCGAAGAATGCTAAACCATGACCATCTTTGGGGAAGTGACCAGGAACCCAATCTACAATGACTCCAATACCGTTTTTGTGGCATTGATCAACGAAGTACATAAAGTCTTCTGGACTACCAAAACGCGAAGTAGGAGCATAATACCCAGTGACTTGATAACCCCAAGAACCATCAAAAGGATGTTCCGCAATGGGTAATAATTCAATATGAGTGTATTCTAAGTCTTTGACGTAAGGAATGAGTTGGTCTGCTAGTTCCCGGTAGGTGAGGAAGCGTGCGCCTGGATTCAGTTCTGAAACAGTTACGACGGGCTGCTGTTCACCGTTGGGCAGTTTGGCTGGTTCTGCACTAGAAGCGTGTAACCATGAGCCTAAATGGACTTCGTAAACTGAAATGGGTTCAGTGAGGGGATCGGTGTGGCGCCGTTTTTCCAACCAATCTTCGTCACCCCAGGTGTAGGCATCCAAATCGGTGACAATAGATGCTGTTTTGGGACGAGGTTCTTGCTGGAAACCGTAGGGATCAGATTTTTCGTAAATGTGTCCTTCAAAGTTTTTGATTTCGTATTTGTAATGCTCTCCTACACCAAGTTCGGGAATGAACAATTCCCAAATGCCAGTATGTCCTTTACGCATTTGGTGTTTGCGCCCATCCCAGTTGTTGAAATTTCCTAGGACTGAAACATTACGGGCGTTGGGTGCCCAAACAGCAAAATAAACGCCTTCAACACCATTGATTTGTGTGGGGTGCGCTCCCAGTTTCTCGTAAATCCGGTGATGGTTGCCTTCGGTAAATAGATGTAAATCAAATTCAGTTAAGCGGGGAGAAGGGAAAGCGTAAGGATCATACATCACTCGCTCGTGTTCCCCTTCTTTTATCCGTAACTGGTAGTTCGCCAGTTCTTCTGTTTCTATCGTGCATTCAAAAAAGTGGGGATGATGCACCGTTTCCATTGGGTATTCCTTCCGTTCTTCAGGAAGGATAACCCACGCAGCACTTGCAGTTGGTAGGTAAGCTCGCACAGCCCAGATGCTTTTGCCATTCTGTTCTATGGGGTGAGCACCCAGTACTTCAAACGGATCTTGATGTTGATTCCAAACAATGCGGTTAACTTGTTCTGGAGCTATTGTGGTCATAGACATGGAGCTACCTACGCTGAATAAAGTGACTAAGTAAATTTGCTTTGTAAAACATCTATATATATTCTTTACATTTATTTGCAAATTTTGTCATCGTAATCATCCTACCTCGGAGGTACTCCGTTTGGAGAGTGTGTTTCATTGGGTATGAAGCTATGAGGTTTGGGATATCGTGAATTTTTTGCTCCCCATACCCTTCAAATATCTAAAAATGGGAAAAGCTGAAGTAATGTCTTACGCAGTCGTATCAGGAAAACTTGATCCTGAATTCGCTTATCTAGTTTTGGTGGAGGAACTTTTTGCAACTGGGCTTGCAATTGGGCGTATTCCCCAGCAGTTAGAGGTTTACCATCAACAGGCGATCGCGCTGTTGTAATGATCTGTGTCCGCAATATTTCTTCTGGTAAATCTTCTTTTGGCGGTAATGCCATAACCGATGCTCCCCAATGAGTACTTAACTCCACCAATATGCTAGTACAGACAGTTAAAACCAGAAACCTTATCACTCTTCTCATTTTCCCCTAAGCATTAGTTATTCTCCCTCTACTCCACGACAGTCGCCTCACCGAAAATTGCCACTTAAGCCCAATTCCTCATTCCTCATTCCCACTCTAGCCCTCGTGCGCGACTCCGAAAGATGAGCTTATCTCCCAGTAGCGTACCTGCTAAGAAACCCGGTTTCATAGAGAAACCGGGTTTCTTGGGGGAGTTGTTGTGAAGACCTGGCAAGCTCAAGTGCTATTACCTGGTCACTTTTCCAGAAGAGGAACGGAGTACAGGGATTGGTCAAGACAAATTGCCAGTGAGCGTGACTAACTCAATGCACTCTCAAAACTTAGCTATTTACTCTATGGAAATTTGAGAGTATCAACTCAACCAATGTAGTGAGGAGCTATGCTACAAACTGTTTTGGCTGTTTTGAGACTGCTATCTAGGGGGTCTTGTATGGACTGGCAGAAGTAGTGGGGGTAGCTGTGGTGCCACCAGCGGGAGGGGTTGTTGTGGTGTCACCAGCGCCAGGGGTGCTCATGGAGCCACCAGCGCCAGGGGTGCTCATGGCGCCACCAGCGCCATCTGCTGGTTCAGCAGGTGTAGTAGCAGTACCAGCACCACCTCCGGGTGTTTCGCCGCCCCCCTCACAAGCTCCGAGAACTGCGGCCAGACCTAGAATTAATGCAAAACCAAGGATTTTTATTTTCATAACTCCTCTTTCACCAATTGCGGCAAGTACAATTTTAGCCTGTTGAATACGATACCCTATTTGTTGCTTTTTTTTAAGTGACTTGAGATCACAGATTGAAGCAGAATTTTTTAGCTTCTTGTCAGGCAACTTTACTAATCAGGGTAGCATCACTTAATTGTTTAGGGTAGCATTACCAAATTAAGTTGCCGAACGCGACATCATACCAAAAATTGCGATTTTTTTGCGCATACTCTTGCTTATGGTGGCAATGCGTTGCCATACTTTTAAATGCGATACCTAAACATCTTGGCTGTTCAAGGGCAATTGGTGAAATTGCCAACAAATCTAATTTCTTTAAGAAACCATGTTTCTTAGGGATGTAAAGATTGACGCGCCTACCTATTATACCTATCAGAATATATTGATTGGGTGTAGGGTATTATTTGTGGTTGTTGTCCAAAAGACAATAATAGCAAGAGCAAAAACAGACAATCATCTAGAATAAAGTATTTTCTATCCAAAAAATTTCCAAAAATTATGGCTGTTGCACGTAAATCAGATATTTCTGCAACGGGTAGTGGGTTCCGGACAGCAGTAAAAAGTGGCAGAAAACGTCGCTCTGCTCAGCAACAAAAAGCGTTCACCCAACCTGAAAATGCTCCACAAACACAGCAGTTAAAAACTCCAAAAGTTGCTCTGCCTGCTTCGTCTACACGAGTATCCACTCGAAAACAAAGGTATTCGTCAAAAAATTCACCAGTCTCTGCACGGCGGCAACTTGCAAGTGAAGCTTCTAGCGCCAAGACACACACAACAGCATCTGTACCTAACTCTGGTACACAAAAAGCGTCACCTGTCCCCGTGATGCCATCTGCTGAATCCGTACCTTCTTGGTTGCTGCGTCTGTATACTTTACATCGTCATTCTTCAGTTGTGGCATTTGTATTGGTGGCTGTAGCACTTGTCGTTTATGGTTGGACTGTCTATTCCCAACAACTGTGGAGTCAGGCATATCGCAAGCTGCAAAATTTGCAACGCCATGAGCGCCAATTGATGACCACCAACGAGGTGCTAAAAAACAAAATGGCACAAGAAGCAGAACGCCCACCTGCCAAACTAGTATCGCCATCTCCCGAAAGAATGATTTTTTGGAATCCAGCACCTGTTGAGTCTAACTCAGTACCCCCCACAACACCGAATTCAGAAAGACAACAGCAAACCCCTAATGCAGTAGGGTATTAGTGCATTTGTCATTAGTAACAAGGAGTCAGAAGACAGCAATTCCTGATTCAGAATGACCCCACGGACGCCACATCCTTCTCCCAAAGGGAGACGCATGCGAACAACGGGGGGAACCCCCAAGGGCGGAGTGGCTCATGAATCCGCTTGCTCTGATACCCCGAGTCATTCGCCCTTCTCAAGAGCACAGACGCGCTCGTCCTCCGGACACGCTGCTTTGTTGGCGCAAGCCTCCCTTAGGACTTACAAAGAAAGGGTTTACCTGTCGCACACTCGCCATTCTGGCTCCTAGCTCTTGAGGACTGAACGGCAGATGCTACAACGCGCTTAACCCCGACACCAGTCGCCAGGGCGCGGGAGATCCGCCGGAGAGCACTGCCTCTAAAAGACAAAGGACTATCTTCATGCAAAAGTCACCAAGCAGAAAAAAATTTAAAAACTTTAATTTTCCGAAACCAGCATTCACAAGGCGACGGCAGAAAGGTTCGAGACGAGAGTCACACAGCAAACCTGCTGACCCCACCAAAAAGCAAGCCCCCAATATAAAATCTAGACTTTTCGTTGTTTGGAGCTTTCTCATTGCGGCTGGGGTAGGGCTAGCTTTTAATTTGTACAATCTACAAATCGTGCGCGGACCAAAGCTAACAGAAAAGGCGCGAAACCAGCAAATGGTGAATTTGCGACCTTTTATACCCCGTCGCCCTGTGGTGGATCGTAATAAGGATTTGCTGGCAATTGACCGTCCTGTCTATACTTTGTACGCACATCCCAAGCTCTTTGAAAAGTCTCATCAGCAGATAGCAGAACAGCTTTCGCCAATACTGGATCAAGACGCTGCTGGGTTAGGAAGAAAGTTTGACAGTAAAAGAAGCGGTATTACACTTGCCACCGCCTTAAGCGAAGGAATTGCCGATCGCATTTCTTCACTACATCTCAATGGCTTAGAGTTAATTCAAAAATACTCCCGATTCTACCCACAGCAGGATTTAGTTGCAGAAGTAGTAGGCTACGTTAACGTTGACCGTCGCGGTCAGGCTGGTGTGGAGTACAGCCAAGAGAAATTGCTAGAACGTTCCATGCAAACGGTACGTCTCAGCAGAGCGGGTAACGGGGCGCTGATGCCAGATTATGCTCCAGATGGTTTTTTCAATTCGGATGATCTGCAGCTGAAACTGACTATAGACAGCCGTCTGCAAAGAGTTGCCCGCTTTGCTCTTAAAGAACAAATGGAAAAGTATCGAGCAAAACGAGGAGCAGTCATTGTTATGGATGCGTGGGATGGTTCCCTACTCGCTTTGGTTTCTCAGCCCACCTATAACCCAAATGAATACTCTAAAGCCGACATCTCCTTATTTAAAAACTGGACGATCGCAGATCTATATGAACCAGGTTCAACCTTCAAACCCTTGAATGTGGCTATTGCTTTGGAAGCTGGCATCATTAAACCTGAAGATGTGTTTAATGATCCGGGTTACATTCAAGTGGCTGATCGAACAATCAAGAATGCCGAAAACAAACGTTACGGGCGGATAAACATAGCTCAAATTCTGCAACACTCCAGCAATATAGGTATGGTGCAAATCATTCAAAGATTGCAGCCTTCAGTTTACTACGGTTGGCTGGAACGCTTGGGGCTAGGGCAAAGCGTTGATACGGATTTACCATTCACTGTTAATAGTCAACTCAAAAGTCAGGAAGAATTTCTTGCTACGCCAGTTGAACCAGCAACGGCTTCTTTTGGTCAAGGCTTTTCGTTGACACCGTTGCAGTTGGTGCAAATGCACGGAGCTTTAGCCAATGGAGGGAAACTGCTTACACCTCACGTAGTCCAGGGATTGATAGATACCAAAGGACAAGTTCACTATTCACCCAATCGAGCGGCACCGCGCCAAATCTTTTCATCCACGACTGCCCAAAAGGTCGTAGAGATGATGGAGAGTGTCGTCGATGATGGATCAGGAAAAGCATCACAAATTCCTGGGTATCGCATCGCAGGCAAAACTGGCACAGCTCAAAAAGCCAGTCGTGCTGGTGGCTACATTGTCGGAGCTAAAATCACTAGCTTTGTAGGTATCTTACCTGTGGAATCCCCCCGCTATGTGGTGCTGGCATTGCTTGATGATCCGAAAGGAGAAAATGCTTATGGTGGTACTGTAGCCGCACCCGTTGCTAAATCAGTGATGGAAGCACTGATTACCATTGAACAAATTCCACCAAGTAAATCGATGGCTCAAACACCTGCCAGTCCGCGTTGAGGAAAAAGGGCAATGGGCAATGGGCATTGGGCAATGGGCAATGCTTGATTCACAGTTCTCGGTTCCCAGTTCTCGGTTCCCGGTTCCCAATTCCCAATTCCCATCCCCCCTCTGCGCCTGTAGACTGAATCTTTTCTCAGGAACTTAATTTTTCTTTATGACTTGTGGGAGATGTACTTAAAATTTACTTAATGAGAATCTAAATAGCAGAAGCTGAAATAATTTCATGTCTGTCTTTACTAGCCAAATGTTCCATGCAGAGCAATTTAGTGATGTCTCCTCTCCCCAAAGTTGAAAGAAAAAGTACGCAGATAGAAGAAAAAATAAGTATAAATTACGAGCGTGCTGAGCAGCAATTCATAGAACTGCTGGCAACAGAGAATTTAGACAAAAAACTAGATGCAGAACCTGCATTGAAGACCGAGTTTGAACACACGCTCGCTGTAGCAATTTGTGCTGCTTATCAAAATGGTGCTAGCAATGATGCCGCTCATCGTTTTCTCCAGCGTATTCTTTATCGCATTAATCGATTAAGTTTGTTTTGGTACGATGATCTACGCTACTACATAAACGAGCGTTCTCCATACTTGCATTTCTGTCGCGACCAAATTGAGATGGCTTGGCAAGAGTGGGAAATTGGACAAATCAATGTGGCAGCATTGCAACAATTGGATGTTAAGCAAGCCCTAATTGAGCGTGCTGCTTACGATTTAGATCCACCTTTATCGAAAGACAGTCACTACATCCGGGAGGAAATGAACGAGGCTGGCTACCGTCACTTGCTGGCTATTGGCTCATTTGAGGGCTTAGTGGAAAGCAGTCACCTTCCGCGCATTTTGGGTGGCGCTGCTAATGCAATACAGTGTGCGCTGATGCGAGTATTTCAGGAAGAGTACGGTAACGGTCGCTTATCTCGCAAGCATTCTACGTTTTTTGCTCAAATGCTTGGCGAATTTGGGATGAACACCGAACCAGAGGGATACTTCGATTTAGTCCCGTGGGAACTTCTAGCTTGTTCCAATCATAGCTATCTAATAAGTGAATGTAAGCGCTATTTTCTGCGTTATAATGGGGGGTTAACGTATTTCGAGATATCAGTACCTGCAACTTTCAGAAACTACGTTGCAGCAGCGCAGCGCTTGGGACTCTCTAACGCAGCAATGAGTTATTGGGAAGTGCATATTAGGGAGGACGAACGCCACGGTTGCTGGATGTTGGACGATGTGGCTTTGCCGTTAGCCCAGATGTATCCTAATGATGCATGGGAACTCGTGTTAGGGTACGACCAAGAAAAGCTTATGGGCGATCGCGCGGCTCTTGCTGTTGTGCGATCGATACGTGAAGCAGAACAAGTCGCCTCATGCATATAAAATATCTCAAAAATTATAAAATAACTGCTTTTTATCTAGCTAGCTGTAAACTATCTCTTTAATCGTCAATTGCTTAGCTTAGGAACAGTTTTTGTTTGCCTTTTTGCAAACACTTCATCATGTGGGTACTGTCTACCATCAGAACTTTAGCCTATAGATAGTATAGTCAAATGAAAGACTTCTTTTCTTGTCCTGAGGAATCTAATTTTTATTCCAACTGCTTGGAAAACTTGGTTTTTAAAAATTGTCAAAAATCTGAATATGTTGTTGAATTTGGCTCAGGAGATGGCAGTCCTGTTATTAATTCACTCTTGAGAAATCGGTTTGATGGTGTGATACATGGATTTGAATTAAATACGTCTGCTTGGAAAGCCGCTAATTCAACCATAGACGAATATGATCTTGGACATAAATACATCATCTATAATTCCTGTTTGTTTGATTCTTCTCAACCAGAAGCTGAATATTTAGTAGCTAATCCACCTTATCTTCCTGCACCAGATAATAATATTTATATGCCTTTGTTATTTGGTGGAGAAGATGGAGCGACAATTACTAATAATCTTTTATCATTGGGTTATCCAAACGTATTACTTTTAGTATCTAGTTTCTCTAATCCAAAAAGTACAATTCATCATGCAAGGTCTAACGGTTACTGGGTAAACAATTTTGTCGTTTTACCTTTAAAATTTGGCTACTATAGCTCTGAACCAAAAGTTAAAAAACGCATAGAAGAATTACGAAAAAATAAAATGGCATTTTATGATGGTGATTATTACTTTTTAGCTGGTGTTTTATTTAAAAAGTCTCAAAAATCTGAGGTAGATTTATCTAATCAGTTAGTTCAAGCCATGACAAGTTTGTAAAATAGGTGGTTAACTGTTCATAAATCATAAATTAATTGCCAGGCTAACAATAAAAAAACTTCTTGAAGTGTTTATGTCCAGCTTCAAGAAGTTTTTCAACAGAAACTAAAAACCAGGGTTTAATCTACCGAGGGGGAGGCAATAAATGTCCAAGTTGCCATATATGTCCCAGCGTACTTATTTGAATAGTCAGCACCGCTATCCGGAACAAACCAGTCAGGAATTGTTTTCTGCTGTCGAATCTTTTTATCCAAGCCAATCAGCAGGGAAATATTCTCATAAACAATTTTTGCCTTTGCCGTTTCCAGCATTTTTTCTACTGAATTTTGTAGCCATTCCGCTCGGGCATACAGATTATGAGATGGATGATCGCCATAGGCAAAAGGTACAATGATGACTAGATATCCTTTGTCGCTTATTATCCTGTCCAGACAAAATTGAATGAGTTCCTGATCGTCCTTTTTTTCTAAGGTTTCCTTGTCAGTGCTATGAAATAGCAGTCCACATAAAACGACTGCATCAAATTTTTTGTTCTTTGCAGCAAGTTCAGGCAGTATAATTGATAAATCTTTGACAACGAAGTTCCTGTTGGGGTAGAGCTTTAAACAGTATTCAATAGCCAATTCACTGTGATCGATTCCAAGGTAATCACAGGATTCAGGTATATATTTACACAATGCACCATTACCACATCCCAGATCCAATAATGAAAATGATTGTTGCTGAAAAGCGTCATCCAGAAAAGAAAATGTTGGTTTATATCGAGGGGCATTTTCAGGCAACTCTAGATACGAATAGTAGTCATCCTGAAAACGTTCTTCTTCAGATGTATTGCGATCCGGTGGACGCTCTTCCATAAGTACTGTCGCACTGTCATTGATAAAGTATGACTATCTTCAAACATTTATCCAGGAATTTCATCACCCTTCATAGTTATCTCATTTATACTTAATAAGATAGATGTCAATATTGCCTGATAGGGCTATCGGCTAGATGCTAAAGTCCTTTGGATGAATCAGAGGAAAAGTAAATCTAAAATATTCAGTAGTTTGAGACGACATAAAATGTATTTTATAATACAAGAGTGTTGGATACTAGATTTGGAATGAGTAATAATTGGAGCTAGTTTTTAAGAGATTAGTGTAATCTTAGCAGCAAGCAATAAGCCAGTTTTAAGGGCTTTCTCACTCGCATTGCTTTGCAGGTAGATTGAGTGTCTTTAAGTCGTTAAAGAGCACGACACTACTCAAGAAGAAGAAGAACAGCCTGTGATGAAGGTGCATTTTGATATTATTCACTCTATTAAAGCAGCTTTTGGAGGTCTACCAAAAAAAATGAACTTACAACCACCACTGCCTAACAATGAATTGGATAGGCTCAATGCACTGCACCAGTATCAAATTCTCGACACCTCTCCCGAAAAAGTCTTCGACGACTTCACCTTCTTAGCCGCACAAATTTGTCGTACCCCAATTGCGATTATTAGCCTTCTCGATGGGAATCGACAGTGGTTTAAATCGAAGGTGGGTGTAACGGTACCTGAAACGAATCGGGATATTGCATTCTGCGCTTATACAATTTTACACCCAAAACCACTAGTCGTCAGAAATGCGTTGACAGACTCTAGGTTTGCAACAAACCCTTTGGTACTCTCTGACCCCAATATACGTTTTTACGCTGGCGCACCCCTACTTACACCTGAGGGATTTGGGATTGGAACGTTATGCGTCATTGACGTAGTACCCCGAGATTTGAGTCTGGAACAGGTGGAAGCACTGCGGGTATTGAGTAGTCAGGTGATGGCACAATTGGAGTTGCGGCGTAATGCTATAACTTTATCTCGTACTATTATCCAACGACAGCAGACAGCAGAACAGCTTCGTGGCCAGTACGATTTTATTGAGACCTTCTATCGTCAAGGAGAAGAAAAGGCTCGAAAAGGAGACTACCAAGGAGCTATTGCAGACTTTAACGAGTTCCTGCGGCTCAATCCCCACGGCTTTAAGGCTTACTATGACCGAGGACTTGCCCGTCAAAAGCTAGGAGACTACAAGGGTGCAATGGTAGACTTTGATATGTATCTGCGGTTTAATCCTAACGATGTTGAAGCTCGCTATAATCGGGGGCTGCTTCGCTTTGAACTAGGAGACTACAAAGGAGCGATCGCAGATTACAGCGATGCTATGCATATCAATCCTGACTATGCCATTCCCAATGAGGTGAGGCTTATTTACTCTGAACTTGACAAAAAAGAAGCAATTGTCGAGCACACCCACTACTTGGAGCCAAATTCCAAGGATATTGATGCTGATATCGCTGATATCAATATCAACCAGAATCACAATCACTCTAGGTTGGAAGATAACAGCAGCAAAATTGAGGATAGTACACAGTTTCTGCCGCTGATTTCTAACAATACCGAAGTCTACGTTAGCTTAGATGATGCCCAATATCAACCGGAAAATGGCACCCAATCTCTGCAATTAAGCCCTGATAATGCCAAATCATATATGATCAGAGGTAATGCTCGTCGTGAATTGGAAGATTACAGTGGTGCGATCGAAGACTATACACAATCTTTGAAGATTAATCCCCACGATGCACAAGCATATATCAGCCGGGGTAATGCTCGCTTTCTGCGAAAAGATTACACTGGTGCCATTGATGATTATACTCAGAGCTTGCGGATAAATCCTAATAATGCTAAGACTTACACTAGCCGAGGTAATGCCTATTGTGAGTTGGAAGATTACAGTGCCGCAATTGAAGATTATACCCAGTCTCTAGAACTGAGCTCCAATAATGCTGAAGCTTACATCAATCGAGCTAATGCTCGCTCTAGGCTAAAAGACTATAGTGGTGCAATTGAAGATTACACGCACTTTCTACAGCTTAATCCTAACGATGCTAAAGCTTACATCAGCCGGGGTAATGCCCGCTCTAAGCTAAAAGATTATAGCGGCGCAATTGAAGATTACAAAAGGGTGTGGTCAAAGGCAATTGAACAGCTGCCTAAGCTATCTAGCGAGAACAGCTGATTCAGAAATAGCGTTTAGGTATTTCATAGATGGACACTGAAAATTTATCTTTGTCCATCTATTGTTTCATTTCTCAAATTGAAGTATCGCACCCAAGCGCTGACGCTTCTCAAAAAATATTTCTTGCATTGCTTGAGTGTGTGGCTGTAAAAGAGAACTTTGTTCCGGCGTCACACGGCTCATAATTTCATCTACTAATGATTGAATCCATTGTGCACACAGTTCCCATTTTACATCCACGCTTTCCATAACCATGATACATAAGGCAGCGAGTTCCTGTTCCATTGGTACAGTATTCTCCTCCAACATACACAGCCAAAGATATGCCTGGAACATATTTAAATCACGCAAGCAAGAGTGTGTGACTCCAGGATCACTTAACCCACCTCGACGGCTACGATGGTTAGGAAACAATTCAGTGATCCGGTGATAAACCACCTGTGCAATCTCATCAGAAACAGACAACATTTGTTCTACTAAGGCTAATGCTGGAGAATCCAATTGATGTTTAGCAGCAGCAGCACAAACTCTTTGCCAAGGAACTGCTACTTGCTCTTCCACAAATTTAAAGTAAGGAGCAATGATGATTTGCTCAATTGGCGTTAACTGTTTCAAAAGTAACTGATTGCAGAAGTTCAACAGTGTAGTGATAAAGCCAAGAGTGCGCCAGTCGTGTGATAGTATATGTTGCTCCTGAAATTCTAGTAGAATTGGTTGGAGCGCTGTGGCTAACTGTTCTATGTTTGGTATTCCCCACTCCGAAAGCGACAACGAATTTCCTGCGATCGCCCATAATATTGATTGTTGTGAATTGGACGATTGTTGGTAAAATTCTAATAGCTTGATATAAACTTGATGACTATACTGACTGAGTTGTCGGGTCTCGTTCAAGTCCAGAACATTCGGAATGTATTCGTAAAGCTCTTTTGCCAGTATTCCTGCCATTTGGCAAGTCACATCTAGTAAGGGCAGTTGTAATTTGGCGACAGTCTTAACTCGCCCTGCGGGTGAAGCGGCTTCAACCAAATCGCGATGAAGCCAAGGATCTTGAAATAGAAAGCGAGAGGATAAGTCTGGTGTGTAGCGCTTTGCCCAAAGCTTCGTCAAGCGCTCAACAGAAGGTGTTTTGACTAATTGAGTGATTACAAGCACGAATTTCTTGATAGTAAACTTATGTAAATTTACTGAAAGTATTTAGCAGTAGCTAGATTATCAGAGTTATAGATCACTGCGTATCTCACCAAAGTTATAGAAGCTGTATGTAGCAGCAAATACAACACGGTCTACCAAGCATCTGCCGAGTACATACCATACTTTTCCAAAGCATCTTTTTTCAGGTTTTTGTTAGCTTGAACCAGATTCCTCCCACCCGCGTGACAAGAAGCACAATTGGCACTGAAACTTTTGCTCTCTTAACAACATCTGTTGCTAGAGCTGGACGATTGAAGGCAAAGGTGAAGATTGCCATGAGCAACAATAATACTGAAAAAATCTTTTTCATCCCGTGTTCTTTCTACAAAAGGCGTATTCGTGAGAATTTCCTTCATAATTCTCTTGTTCATAAGCAGCGAAAAGTCCACATAATCAGCTTTTTGACCCTTACGGGTGTCTCCTCCAACAGAGGCTGCTTCAGTTGCCAGTTGCTGTAGCCTGACCGAACCCGTCCACCGCACTGGCTCACTTTTGACTTTTGACGAACACAAGAGGGGTACTAGTGTCTCCAACTTATTTACAATTGATCAAGTCGTTTAAATCCTAGGGGTAGAAACATGAGAGTTTGGTTTGCCTGCTTTTTGGTGCTGTTTGCCCTAGCGGAACTGTTTGACTGGGTAAAAGAATTTACTCTACCGCTTCCTATATATATATTAGGTGGAGCGTTTTTGGCTGTTGCTTCCAACTACGATAAGCTTTTTGGATCTTACTTTGGCAATGCAACTAGCGAAGCACCATCTCAACAAATCCTGCTTGATGATTCACCTTCCTTCGAAGTTTTGCATTCTGTTGAAGAATTGCAAAAATCTGAAATAAAAAGTTAACTTGTTGTCTTGTGGGACAGGAGTCTTTTCTTGTTTCGTATATGAAGAGAGGATGTCTAAACCTACCCCACAAGAGATATTTCTAAACTGAACATATTTATTACCTCTATTAAACATCTCTTTGTTGTCCCTCCAGTACAATCTGTGAGAGGAAGTATCCTGTTACATCTAATAACTGATCCAGTAGAAAACCGATAATACTTATATAGATTATCACTTGGATAATGTTATTTGAGTTACCTGAAGTATAAGCTCTCCAAATAACAACACCAAGACCTCTTCCACCTGTTAACATTTCTATGGCAATAACTGTAAACCAGGCAACCCAAAGACCAATTTTTAAAGCCTGAAATATGTGATTGATAGCGACTCGAAAGTTATTACCTTGTTGGCGAAATAGCCTTATACCTTTTGCCGTATCTATAATAATTGTCCAGAAAGCACTGATAAAAACTACGACAAAAGCAGCAGGTTCAATTTGTTTAAACACTATCAGAGCAACAGGTAATAAGGCTATGGAAATGATACTACGTCCTAGCTGTAGTATCCGCTTGAATATTTGATAAACTATGCTACTGATACCAATTAAAGAACCAATAAAAATACCCACAACAGCAGCTGGAATGTAACCAACAAATAACCGTTGCAAGCTAGTTAAAACATCTACAAGGATATTTTGTTCCATGCCTCATTATTGTATTTGGAACATTAGGAAAATGTTGCAGCGATAACAAAAAAATAGCACTGAGACAAGCAATTTGAATGGCACTTAGTCCTAATAAGGTACAAGAATTAAGTTTAATAAAATTTATCAGAAAATGAAAGCCTAAATAGGAAATTCAATAAAATTTAAATAAATAACTCTCTTGTCGTCGATAACTGCTGCGAAGACGTAAAAATAGTCTCAAAATGAGAAGGAATATAATTTTATACAGTTATGTAGAATGTGGGCATTGGGAATTGTTCCCTTGTCCCTTTATCGTACATTAAAGGGTTTAAGACCCCCAACTGGGGACAAGGGGGACAAGGGGTTCTTAATTTTGAATTTTGTTAGCGCAGCGGGACGCAGTCCATTTTGAATTGTTAATATTTCCCCATATTTCGCTTCATTTGTTCTAACTCTTCCTGAGTTTCCCAACGGCGAAACTTCTCCTCCAAATCGTCATATCCACTCGAATAGCTACTAGCGGCATCCCACCAGCCACTGGTTTCTAAGCGCTGCTGCGCTTGAGCCTGAGCACGCGCTGTTTGCGCTTGCGCTGCTTTGGTTTGTACTTCCTGTCGCCGTTGTTGAATTTTACGCAATAGTTCCTTAGCTTGAGTGATGCGTTCTTTCACTCCTTGCATCTGTCCCCAAAGCTGATTTCCTTCACGCAACAGTGCAGCTTCTCGCTGTCCAGCCGCAGCAGCTAAATCCTCTCTATTAGAAGCTTTTGCCTTTTCTACACGGATATGCCACTTTTGGATTTCTTGAGCTGTGGACAGAATTTGCTCTTGCGATCGCTTCTCCTGCAATTGTAAATCTGCAATTAGCTTTAAAGTATCTTCCTCTTGCTCGCGCAGCTGCTCCAACAGCGCTTCTAGTTCCAAATGCGGATTATTACGCAAAAATTCTTCCAAACGGTTTTCCAAAAACCGATTAAAATCGTCAAATAAGCCCACTGCTAGAACTCCAGAGGTGAGGTGCTCTTTTATTGTAGTAATTATCAAGGAAATTCAAGCACGAATCGGCATCTTGATGACGAATTTAGCACCCTGCCCTGGTGCTGAAACGCACATCAGTTGTCCGCCATGCTTCTCGATAATCTGGTAGCTAATCGACAAACCCAAACCCGTACCGTAGCCGACAGGTTTCGTGGTAAAGAACGGATCAAAAATCATTGAGCGTGTCTTCTCTGTCATACCTGATCCGTTATCAATAATTTGGATGACAACATCATCACAGTCTAAGACTTCCGTTCTAATCCAAATGCATGGATCTGGTGATGCAAGATTGCTGTGAAGGGCATCAATTGCATTAGTCAGAATATTCATGAACACTTGGTTCAACTGTCCAACATAGCACTCTACTTCAGGCAGGTGACCGTACTCTTTTATAACTGTGATATTCGGATACCCCGATGTACCTTTTAGGCGATGTCCGAGGAGCAACAGTGTATTTTCAAGCTCCTGGTGAATATTCACCGCTGTTTTTTCGGCTTGCTCTACCCGTGAGAAGTTCCGCAACTGTAAAACAATTTGGTGAATGCGTTCGGTTCCCATTGTCATTGAGGACAGGAGTTTGGGTAGGTCTTCCTCGATAAAATTGAAGTCAATCGCCGTCATTGCAGCTTCAATTTCCACCACTGGATGGGGATAGTATTTCTGGTAAAGTTTCATTAAGCTCAGCAAATCTTCTGTGTATTGATTAGCGTGAGGCAAATTAGCATAGATAAAATTAAGTGTATTGTTAATTTCATGAGCGACCCCCATGACTAGATGACCCAAACTGACCATTTTTTCGTTTTGCATCAGTTGGGTTTGTGTGCGAGTGAGTTCTTTTAAAGCTTGCTCTAAATGCTGAGCTTTTTGAGCAATTCGACGAGTTAAAAACCGTTGCTCTAATTGCACTACCACCTGACGGCTGAGAGTTTGTAGTGCTGAAATCTGTTTTTGATTGAGTTGACGCGGTACAAAGTCAAGTACACAGAGTGTTCCTATCGAATAATCTTCTTTTGTAATCAGAGGTATTCCTGCATAAAACCGAACGTGAGGCGGCGAGACGACGACCGAGTTCTTGACAAATTGTGCATCCGCTAAAGTATCTGGAATAATTAACTTATCACCTTTTCGAACAGTAAACGGACAGAAACCAGCGTCAAGTGGCGAAGTCGTAATTTCCGTACCAACCTTTGACTTGAACCACTGTCGGTATGCGTCCACAAAAGTAATCAACGCCACTGGGGTTTGACAAATCTGTGCTGCCAATTTAGTCAAGTCATCAAAGTCTGCTTCAGCAGGAGTGTCGAGTATTTCATACTGGTAAAGTATTTTTAGTCGTGCTGCTTGGTGCTTCACAGCAGCTAGTATCTTATCAGGTTGTCTTTGCATCAATTTCGGTGATGTAGCACTTTTGCACTGGGGATTTTATGAAATAACAACGCCTTATTACAGTGGTGTTACCCAATAAGTAATATCTCTTACTACTTTATTTTGAAAACCTAACTCCGTCAATTTTTCCTCCGACAAACCTACATAAGTCCAATGCGGTATATCATTCTCTACAGTTTGATACCAACCATTTTGATTGAGAGCTTGTTTCTGCACTTCATTAGATACTCTTAAATCAACTGCTAGTCCCCAAATATGTTGTGATGCGCCTGGTGGTGCAACGACACCAAGAATTTTTATTTCCTTTCCCTGGCGCACTTGTTCCAAAGTATTATTGTTTGCATATTTTTGCCAAAATCTCAAATTTGTAGCAAAACTACGAGTACAATCACTTGTACCATAACCTGACTTTAGGGGAATTTGTACTTGCGTTCGCGCTCTATTTAAGGCATCTGTTGCTAACTTTTGTAAATAACAGTTACTCGTACCATTCACTTTACTCAGTATTAAAGTAGATTGAAACTGTTTGGTTTCCTGCTCGTTAGTAAATACAACTTTTTGTGGGAGTTTTATCTCCGGCTTTTGATTGACAAATACAGAACCATACGCACGTAATAGTATGTATTCAAAAGTATTAGGAGCCGGAATCATTGGTAAGTTATCTGTAATTGCTGCCAAAAATCGCTCCTTGTAAGTCAAATTTTTGTTGGGATTTAATGGGTGGCTTGGAGTGGGAGATATTGCTTTTTGAGGCACATTCATACAAGATTGCGTTAACTCTCTGTTATTCTCAAAACAATGAATCATTATACAAGATTCAGGATTTTGAAACTTTGCCATTAACTGATAGCAAGTTATTTTATGACTAGCAACTAATGCACAAGAAATCAAAGTAATTAGAATGTAAAAAAATGTGGTTTTTACAAAAACATTTATTGCCATGTTGACAGTAGATACATCTTTATGTTTGAATTTAGTAATTACCTTATCCTCTGATAGACCATTACTAAATAAAGCTAAATTGTAATATATTCAATACTATTTGAGTTGTCAGAATAATTGTTATAGTTGTGTGTTTGTTCTGTAAATTATCAAAATACACATAACTAATGATGAAGAACAGCCTAAATGCAACCTTTCACAAATTATATCAATGATTATACTCGCTCTTTATCACTCTACTAAAAAGAAAAAAGAATTTTTATGGGACGAACAGAGTGATTTCGCTGACTTTTTTAATCCTGAATTGACGGCAATGCAACTACTGGATCGGCTAAGATTGAGATTGACTATATGCTTGCTTAAAGTATGACCATGCACAGTTCCATTGAATTCCAAGACGCTTACGATGTCATCGTCGTCGGTGCAGGTCACTCTGGTTGTGAAGCAGCCCTTGCTACCGCACGCCTCGGCTGTCGAACTCTGCTGTTGACACTCAACTTGGATAAAATTGCTTGGCAACCCTGTAACCCAGCAGTAGGAGGTCCAGCAAAATCCCAGTTAACTCACGAAGTGGATGCACTCGGCGGGGAAATTGGCAAAATGGCGGATCGCACTTATTTGCAAAAGCGCATTCTCAACTCTTCGCGAGGACCTGCAGTTTGGGCGTTGCGCGCTCAAACAGATAAAAGAGAATACGCGGCGGTGATGAAGGCTATTGTTGAGAATCAAGACAACTTAATAATCCGAGAAGGAATGGTCACAGATTTAGTGCTGGGCGCAAATGATGAAGTCGTCGGCGTTCAAACATACTTTGGTGTGACGTTCCAGTGCAAAGCAGTTATCTTAACGACGGGTACATTCTTGGGAGGACGAATTTGGGTTGGTAACAAGTCGATGGCGGCGGGACGTGCTGGAGAATTTGCAGCTGTGGATTTGACAGAAACCCTCAATCGCTTAGGATTTGAAACAGGACGACTGAAAACGGGAACACCAGCACGGGTAGATAAGCGGTCTGTAGACTACAGCAAGATGGTACTACAGCCAGGAGACGAAGATGTCCGCTGGTTTAGCTTTGACCCAGAGGTGTGGGTAGAACGGGAGCAACTTCCTTGTTATATCACTCGCACTACGCCCGAAACCCATCGCCTGATTCAGGAAAATCTGCACCTATCGCCAGTTTATGGTGGGTTGGTGGATGCCAAAGGACCACGTTATTGTCCCAGTATTGAAGATAAGATAGTACGCTTTGTCGATAAAGATAGTCACCAAATTTTCATTGAACCCGAAGGACGCGATATTCCCGAACTCTATATTCAAGGGTTTTCTACAGGGTTACCTGAAAATTTACAACTACAGATGTTACGGAGTCTTCCTGGATTGGAAAACTGCGTCATGCTCCGCCCAGCTTATGCTGTAGAGTATGATTATTTACCTGCTAACCAGTGTTATCCTACACTGATGACGAAGAAGATAGAAGGGCTGTTCTGTGCTGGACAGATTAACGGAACAACAGGATACGAAGAAGCTGCGGCTCAAGGCATTGTTGCTGGAATTAATGCTGCTCGCTTTGTTCGCGGTCAAGAAATGATTATTTTTGCGCGTGAGCAAAGTTACATCGGTACGCTGGTTGACGACCTATGTACGAAAGACTTACGGGAGCCTTACCGCATGCTCACGAGTCGATCTGAATATAGATTAATACTTCGTTCCGATAATTCCGACCAGCGCTTGACACCATTAGGACGGGAAATCGGCTTAATTGATGACCGACGTTGGGAACTTTTTACTCGCAAACAAGAAAAAATTACAGCGGAAAAAGAACGGTTGTACGCTACACGGGTAAAAGAACAGTCAGGAATAGGGCGGGCGATCGCCGAAACTACCCAGCAAACTATCAAAGGCTCAATTACGCTAGCTGACTTGTTGCGGCGTCCGGGGTTTCATTACGTAGACCTTGACAGGTACGGACTGGGAGACCCCAATCTGGAGCGTGCTGAGAAAGAAGGTGCAGAAATTGACATCAAGTATTCTGGCTACCTGCAAAGACAGCAAAATCAAATTGATCAGATTGCTCGTCAAGCACACCGACAGTTACCTGTGGATTTAAACTATGAAGCTATTGATACTCTTTCTAAAGAAGCGCGGGAAAAACTGAGCAAGGTCAGACCATTGACTATTGGTCAAGCAGCTCGTGTTGGTGGAGTGAATCCAGCGGATATCAATGCCTTATTAATTTATCTAGAATTGCGTCAAACCAAATCTCAGAGCGAATTTTCGGTATTGGCTTGAAAACGATTACACAAGAGCGAGTATAGTGATAGGGTGAAATCTGAGAAGACTGGTATGATAGGTGACATTAAATTAATAACACTGGCATCATCAAAAGTGCTCAAATTCAAGTAGAATTTCATACCAACTATCAATTTACTCGTTTATTAAGACGAGAGATTGGATATTTCATCCAAAGTCTTTATTCGCAGGCAAAGGGTATTTTCCCAAAAGCCAGAAGTTAAGAACGCTATGTCACAAAAAGCCAATACGTATCTCATTCTTCCAGAACCATCCGAGGAATTCATCGCCAGCGAACCCAGGTCGATAGAAACCTATGCTGATGGCTTGATGGATGAACTCTTCACCGATATCAACCTAATTCTGGATGGTCGTGATAGCTTACTTTCCCAAACGGTGCTCCCTCAAGAGGACATTCGTCAAGTACAAACGGTTACGGTACCGCAAATCGTCGTCCCAGAGACACAAATTCGCCCCATACAAAAAGTTCCGACATCAGTTCCTAAAGCTAGAAACAACCCATTGAGTCAAGTTGGAGTAGGAACTCCAAGGGTTCGCATATCAATAAAGAAATCGTCCAGAAAATCAAAACCCACAAAAGGCAAACGCACAAAAGGCATAGTACTTTGGATGGGAGTCACTATAGGATTAGCCACAGCTAGCATTCTTTGGGTACTGAACTCTGGACTGCTCAATCGTTTAGTTTCCAAATCGCTCCAGCAAAGCCTACTGCAGCCGCAGGTACAACCCCAAGTCCCTATAAAAGCCCAAGTTGAGGCAGATTTGGTTAACTATATGCTGGGAGCGCTAGCAGTTATTGATAAACAAGAAGCAAGAAGCCATCTTCAGTCTGTGTCAGCTCATCAATCAGCTCTTGCATATATCACCCCTCAATCCACAGATCATCTATCAGCTTCCTTGGCTGCAAAAAATCTCTCGTCAGCCTCTAGCAACTCTACAACGGTTGTTAAGCCCTACATCCCCGTATATCAAGCGCCGCAGCCTATGCACTACGCGCCTCCAACAAAACAACCTACAGCCACAGCACCAACACCAGCAGCGCCCAGTCTATTACCTGAAGAACAAAAAGTGGTTTCTACGGTAACCACTCCTCATGTTGCAGCTTCCTACACCTTAGAAAGATTATTAGAGTTAGGAAACAAATCTGCTGCCCTATTTAAAATGAACGGGGTGACTCGCCGCGTCGAAGTGGGTGACGCTATCGGCTCAAGCGATTGGACTCTGATGGAGGTTGTCAACGACAAAGCCATCATCCGCCGCAACGGTGAAGTCCGTTCGATTTATACAGGGCAGACGTTTTAGTTATTGGTATGAGGGGCTAGTTGATGGTTAAGGATATCTTGATTATCTTTGCAAGCCCCCAACTTCACAACCGCTTCTTAACACTAAAAATAAATAGCTGGGTTGCGTATACCCAGCAAATCATCTAGCATTTAATTAAATGCCATATAAAGTGCTTTATGAAATGCTATGTCAACCAGGATTAATCTTGAAGACATCCAAACGCTTACCGACTTCAAACGAAACGCGAAAGAGTATGTAGAGCGAATAAAAGCAACGAAGTCCCCACTCGTGCTGACGGTGAACGGGAAAGCTGAAGTTGTAGTGCATGAAGCACAGGCTTTTCAGGAGATGATGGATCAGCTTGAGCGTCTCGAAGAAGAACTAAGGATGCTCAAACTTGAAGCATTGCGGCGCGAAATCGGTATTGGAATAGAGCAGCTTGAGAACGGTCAGTATACAGAATATGATGAAGAATCTCTTTCAGCCTTTCTTGAAGACATTAAGGCAAGAGGACGCAAAAGATTGGCTGAGAGAAAATAATGAGTCACAAATGGCTGGAATGGGCACAACGATTGCAGGCTATCGCCCAAAATGGGCTAACCTACAGCGAGAACCCATTTGACATTGAGCGATACCAGCAGGTGCGGCAAATTGCGGCTGAAATGATGGCGGCTTACTCCAACACAGAACTTAGCTATATCCTTGATTTATTTAGCAAAGAGGAAGGTTACGCTACACCTAAAGTTGATGTACGAGCAGCTGTGTTTCAAGATAATAAGCTATTGCTGGTCAAAGAGCGGGAAGATGGTTGCTGGACACTACCAGGGGGATGGGTAGATATTGGAGAATCACCCAGTGAGGCGATCGCGCGGGAAGTCTACGAAGAATCGGGTTATCAAACCAAAGCTATGAAGCTGCTAGCCGTCTATGACAGAAATCGCCACGGACATCCACCGTTACGGTACCATGTGTACAAGTTATTTTTTCTGTGTGAGTTGTTGAGTGGAAATCCCTCCGCAAGTTGTGAAACTGAGGAGGTTGCTTTTTTTAGTGAACAGGAAATACCAAAACTTTCTCTAACACGCGTAATGCCTGCTCAAATTACTCGACTGTTTGAGCATAATCGTCACCCAGATTGGTCAACTGATTTTGATTAGGTTGGAGTTACGACTTTAAATCTTGTAACGGCAAAGTAAACCAGAAAGTTGCACCTGTTCCCAAATTACTTTTCACACCAATTTCACCACCGTGTGCTGTGATAATTTGCCGACACAGATACAACCCCAATCCTAAACTCAAAGAGTTACGGACATTGCTACCCCGAAAGTAAAGGTCAAATAGATGCTCGCTCTGTTGCTGACTCATACCAACACCGTTGTCAGAAACAGTACAACACATCTTATCACCTTCAACAGTGGCATCAAGGGTGATACTCAATTCAGGGGGATTATGTTTAACAGCATTGACAATTAAGTTAGAATACACTCGCCAAAGTTGTGTAGAATCAGCATTGACTGAGGGTAAATCTGCCGAAACTAAATTAGTCAGGAGAGCTTGATTTTCTTGCAGCATTGGCTCTAAATCTGCAATAGCAGCTTCCACCACTGTATGCAATTGCACGGCTTGGCGTTGCAAGACAACACCTTGCACTTCGCTGACATGAGCTTCCATCAACGAGTTAATCAAATTTAGTTGGCGATCGCTACTTTGCACCATCCGCTCTAAAATCGACCGAGAAAGTAATATTTTTTCTTCTGGACGAGAGAGCAAATTCTTCAGCACCATCAAAGTTCCCAGTACTGGGTTGCGTAAATCATGGGAAACAGCATGGAAAAAGACTCGTAGTGCTTCCTCTGTGCGCTTGCGTTGGCTAATGTCTAAAATCACTCCCACCAAACCGCCAAGCGTTCCATCTGCCTTGGAAAAGGTTGCTTTATAAAATATCACATCATGCTTTGTACCATCTTTATAAATAACAGAGCTTTCACAAGTTTGAACTCCCCGTTGCTTAAGCAGCTCTATATTCGCTTGATGGTATTTGTCAGCCAAATCTTTTGGTGCCATTTCATACACAGTCTTACCCAGAATCTGTTCTTTACTCAAACCCAGATCTTCCTCAAAAGCCTTATTACAGCCTACATAAATACCTTGGGCATTCTGATAAAAAACAGGAGTTGGTATTGTATTAATTAATACTTGTAAAAAATTCAACTGTTCCTGTAACGCTTCTTCCACTTGCTTGCGTTTAGTAATATCTTCAATCAGTCCTTCATAGTAAAGAAGTTTTCCGCTTTCATCACGCACTGCATATGCTTTTTCTGAAATCCAGACAATGCTACCATCTTTGCGATATATTTGAGATTCAAATTCCGACACACTGCCATACTCTTCAATTAAGCGCATGAACTCTGCGCGACGATTGGGATCAACATACAGTTGATGTTCGATATCGGTGAAGTTTGCCGTGACTTCTTCTGGGAAAGAGTATCCATAAATACATGCTAACGCAGGATTTGCCGTGATGTAACGTCCATCCCGTGTACTTTGGAAAATCCCTTCTACTGCGTTTTCAAAAATACTGCGGTATTTTTCTTCTGTAGCCCCTAGTTTTTGATATGCTGTTTCCAGTTCTGTGCGGGCGAAAAATTCAGAGCTTTGCAGGCGATCATACAGGTATACGCCCAAGTTACAGATGAAACAGAACCAAAACACGGCTAAGCTCATCGTCACAGTGTATATTGGCTTATCACTATCCAGTGGTGGTAGCTTTAGTCCTAGTGCTGTATTCACGCCAAAATAGTAAATCAGTACACCCAGTTGAGACACAAGATGCAGAGAAAAGCGTACTGGTATGAGCGTGGCTTGAGAGAGGAACACCAAAAACCAAGCAATAATATCGGGTAGTGCGAAATTGTTGAGTGTTGCCCAAATTTGTTCAACAAGAGTTATTGACCAAGATAATCCAAGGAACACAAACCCTGGATGACGACGACCAAATTGAGTTCTATGGATGGCTAAACAGCTCAGTAAACTGAGCACCATCGCACCATACAGGACAAAAAAAAGGCGTTTCACCTCCTTGGGAATTTTTGCTAACTCCTTTAGATGGAAAAAAGCATCGTAAATGTCTCGGAAGGTAAAGGTCAAGACCAAGATTATCGCAATCCACAATGCTAGATGTAATCTCTGCCATAAAAAGCGATCGCGCCAAGCTTTGTAGTCAGAAGCAATAGTATCACCTGGTAGAGAACTAGTGACAGAAAAAGCTTTTTTCAAACACTTTTGCACTGTTCTAAATACAGTCGTCGTTAGCCTTTGACCAAATCTCCCCACAGCAAGGAAAGCTTTTGCCTTCTTCATCTTTGCCATCGCACCCTCATATTCAATTTGGATTGCAGATGATTTCTCTCCATCACCCCATGAATTCAAACCAGTGAATCAGATACTTAACATCTTAAGATGGGATGGCTAGAGGTAACGTGAAGTAGAAGGTGAAACCGCGCTTACGGTTGCAACTAACACCAATTTCACCACCGTGTGCTTTAATAATTTGCCGGCAAAGATACATTTTTAAGCCAATCCTTGTTGAAGCACTAGCTCGCGGATCGCGCACATACAAATCGAAGAGGCGATCGCACTCCAACTGACTCATGCCCAAACCGTCATCTTGAATAGTACAACGAATCCTTCCTGCCTCAACTGTGGCTTCTAGTGTAAACTTTACTCCTGGTGGATTGTGTTGCCAGCTATGAGTCAACAAGTTGAGAAAAACTTTCTGTAGCTGAGCCGGGTCGGCAATGACTAATGGTAAATCGCCTGGAATCAAATTTTTCACAGTTGAGTGATGCTGTGTCAGCATTGGCTCCAAATCTCTAATAATTGTAACAATCAATGAGTGAAAAGAAACGACCTCACGATGAAGGACAATTCCCTGTGCTTCGCATGAATGAAGTTCCAGCAGTGATTCAATCATCTCCAATTGACGGTCATTCCCTTGAATCATGCGCTTAATAATTGAGTGAGATACAGGGAGGGGGGATAAGGGGGATGAGGGGGATGAGGGGAAAGAATTCTCCTTGTCTGGTGACACTCCCCTCAACTGAGGGAACCTCTGCACGCAAGTGTGCTCTCCTTGTCTTCTTGTCCGCTTGTCTGTTTGTCCCTGATTGAGTAAATTATTCAATACCATCAAATTGCCTATCACCGAAGTCCGCAGTTCATGGGAAATGGTGTGCAAAACAACATCTTTCACGCTATTCAATTCTTGAAGTTCCAGCATTTTCTGCTGTAGCTGTGCAGTACGCTCTTCTACTTGACGCTCCAAATTCGTGTTAAGTTGCTCTAGTTCTTGATAAAGTTGTCCTTGCTGAATGGCGATCGCGACTTGTTCAGACATCTGTTGGAGCAAATCAATTTCTATAGTAGTCCAATGGCGTGGTTTGCTGCATTGGTTAGCAATCAACGCACCAAAGAATTCCTTGTCTTGCATGATAGGTACAGCTAAGTTAGCTCTGGTTTGGAATTGTTTATAGAGCGCTTTTAATTTCGGAGATACTGATGTATTTTTAGTATCTTGAACTACGCGTACCCGATCACTTTTAAGGATTGTTTTCAGTTCTTCTAGAAGAGTTTTATCCTCACTTCTCCAATTTAGGACTGATGGATATTTGGGAGCTACTGATTCGGCAAGAATTCTCGACTGGGCATTACTATCATTTAAAGCAATAAAAACTCGATCCGCTTCTAAAAATTGCCGAACTTCGTTGACGGTGGTTTGTAGAATTTGGTCTAAGTTAAGCGACTGGCGAATTCGCGATAGTGTTTGAGCCAATAGGCGATCGCGTTTTGAGGAGAGGTGCAGTAATTCTTCGGCACGCTTGCGTTCTGTGATATCATTAGTGACACAAAGCATACAAGGCTCTCCACCCAAAGTAATCACCTCGGCTGAAAACAGCACTACTCTTGGCTCACGAGACTTTGTGCGAAGTTCTGTTTCTAAATTGCGAATAAACCCCTGCTCCTGTAGCATTTGTTCTATTCTGGCGCTGTCAGAGGGATTGACCCAAATATTCAACTCACTACGGGTACGACCAATCACTTCTTCCCGACAAAAGCCAGTGATTTGTAGAAAAGTGTCGTTGACTTCAACGTAGCGCCCATCCTTAAGAGTCAGGATAGTAATTGGGTTAGGACTAGAACAAAAAGCTTTAGAAAACTTTTCCTCTGACTCGCGCAGAGCAAGTTCTGTTTGTTTGCGTTCGGTGATGTCGTGATTCACTGACAATAAGCAGGGAATATCATCTAAGTGAATGACTTCGGCTGAAAACACTGTAGTCCTGATCTCACCGGACTTGCGGCGGAATTGCAATTCCATGTTGCGAATAACCCCGTGTTTTTGCAATTCTTGCAACACAGTGATGCGATCGCTCTGGTTCACCCAAATATTTAAATCAAAAGCAGTACAACCAATCGCTTCCTCTCGTTCATAACCCGATTGTTGTACAAAACTATCGTTAACTTCTATGTAGCGTCCTTCTGCAAGCGTGCTGATCGAGATAGGATTAGGGCTGGAACGAAATACTTTAGCGAACTTTTGAGCCAAATTTCCCAAAGCAACTTCCGTTTGTTTGCGTTCTGTAATATCCCTCACAATTGCCAAAACTTCGTCTTGTCCGCTAGCAACCAACCGCGCTTCATAATCTCTCATTCCTAAAGGCGTTGACAGTTGATATTCGCATGTTTGCAAAGTTTTTGAATCCAAAGTTTTTGCAATTGCCTTTTGGCTTTTTAGGGCGACATCTGAAGGTAATAAATCCTGCAAATTTTTCCCGACAATTTCATTTCTGGGAATGTGAAGATTTGCCCCCTCACCTTTAAAGTCCAGATACTTGCCATCACGACTAATGCGAAACATCAAATCAGGTATAGCATCCAAAATCGCCGCCTCTCGTGCCTCACTTTCTCGCAATTTTTCCTCCGCTAACTTCCGGTCTGTAATATCTATGAGTAAACCATCCCAAATCATGTCTCCTGATGGTTGTTGTTCTGGGCGAGAAGTGCCTTGAATCCATTTGAGTTTACCACTGGGAGTGATGATACGACCTTCCCATTGCCAAGGTTCTCCTGTAGTACAAGAGGTGACAATAGATTCTTCAAAAGCTTTGATATCCTGGGGATGAGTCAGTTTGTTTAGTACTTGAAAGTCTGCCTGCACGACTTCTGGTTCCAATTCAAACAGTTCTCTACATCCAGAACTGGCGTATATAATAAACTGAGATCCATCTTGCCGCTTCAGGAATTGAAAAATCATCCCGGGTAAGTTAGCAGCAATTTTTTCCAGCAGAGGCAATGCTCCTTGTTGAGAATTTAGTGTATACAGCGCTTTCACATTTTCATTCACACTCTGACCTTTTTACCTAGAAGTAATAGATGTATGACGGAAGACAACTATTGGCGGTTTGGCAGTTTCCTGTATTTGGATACCAACCAAACAAATTTTTATAAAAGTCGTTCTTTTTTCAGATTATATTCCTCTGTTCAATTTCGCATTCACCCAATTGGATGAACCACTTATAACAAGAGCGATTTCAGTAACAACAAGTGAACTTAGTTTTCAACAAGCCATAACGTAATTTAAATGTTATGTCAAGCCAACAAATGAAATTTGCGATCACTGCAACAATTTCTATCTAAGAGGGTGTTTATGAATAAATTCTTAAGTAACGCACCGTCTTTTTTGGTGCGTTACGCTTTGCGATAACACAACGATAGATGCTACAACGGGGACGCTAGTGCAGCACGGCAGAAATAACTAGACAGTTAGGAAAGCTTAAAACCCTGGTTCTGTAAATATTTTTCTCTCCTGACTTCTGATATCATGTCCGGTTAATCGCTTACGATTAAGCGCCAATTTGAGTCCACCAATAAAAACCTGTTATATCATGTCCGGTTGATTAGTTGTGATTCCCGCAATATCTGCACCCCACCCCTTAATCCCCTCCCGTTAGTAAGGCTACGGTGTACACACAAGTCATCGAGTTGCTCAAAAATCCTTCGGAACCTCACCCTGCCCTTCGGGCATCCCTCTCCGAACTCGCGGAGAGGGAAAGATTTTAGCGCACCCTAAAGCGAGGGTGAGGTTAAAAGCGATCCGGTGTGTACACCGTAGGTTAGTAAGGGGAGGGGCGGTTTTGGCGCAAGACAAAACCGGGGTGGGGTTGTGCGGGATTTATAAGCAATTAACCGGACATGATATAACTCCTTCGGGTTTTGCAATGGAACGACGGCAAGCTGATAATTGCAACGGGGTCGTTCACCCGCCCACTGAACGAAGAGGCGGAGGAGCTCTGTTGTATGATCAGATCCCAATTCTTCCGGATCGTAGAATTCGGCATACCGTGGATCAGCATGATAAGCGAGAAAGGCTGGCTCATCTTCCTCTGTAAATTCTCGTAGCAGAAACCTGTTTGTGATGATCTCCATATTCAAGAGACGATACCGTAGCCGTCTAACATGAGAAAAAAAGGGGAATTAGCATCCTCTAATTCCCACTTTATTTCAAAGTATTTATGAAAAGATAAGTATTTTTTTTAAGCAGCCGGTGCAGGGATGACAGTTGTGACAACAGTGCGAGTATCTAGGATAGGTTTGCGGGTTTTTAAGTTGAATTTGTATCCTTGTGGTAAAATATGAAGTTTTGCTCCACAAACTGCCAAAGGTTCATCCTTCAAAATGTCGTCAACATTGCTGTGCATGACCTCTGAATCATCAACAACCGTAACACAACCTTCCCCAATAACTTCAAACTGATTATCGGTCACTACTATAGCTGTATTCTCGTCAATACCAAGTCCCAAGACAACAGGCTGCTGTGTTAAAGCTGCAATTAAGCGTCCCAAGCGCCCGCGCTGTGAGAAATGTTGGTCTATCACCACTCCGCTTAGGAAAGCTAAACCAGGACCCAATTTCACAATTTCCATTCGAGGATTTGTTTCGGAGTCGCCTTCCACAATCATCACGTCTGGCATAACAGCGGCTCCCGCGCTTGTACCTCCTACAACTATGCCTTCAGAAAAGCGTTTGTGAATAGCTGCATCCAGTTCGGTATCTTTGAGGACACTCGTGATACGGGCTTGGTCTCCTCCAGTAAAAAATACACCAGTTGCTTTACCAATTGCTTCTAACGCTGTAGATGAAGATGAATCTTCGCGGCGCTCAGTATCAATTATACGAACATCCTCGGCACCTAGCCGTTCAAACACTCTAATATAATTTTCTCCTACTTCTCTTGGCAGTTCTGTCGCAGCCGTCATAATGACAATCCTGGCTTTTATACCTCCAGCGCAGCGAACAAACTCCCGAAGAATTTGGCAATCCCCTTCCTTATCTTCCGCTCCCCCAATAATGACTAATTGTCGCTTAATTTCACTAGCTACCATAGAGCCTCCTGATATGAGTTATTTATTTCTATAAAACATAATGATTAAAACTGAAAAAACTGCCATTTGGTAGAATAGGACACAAAAATTAAACATATATTTTAGTATATTCCAACAACTAAGTTTCTTTGTAAACAAGAATCAAATGACAAGCCTCTAGAGAATGTCTCTAGAGGCTTCACTATAGCAGTCTTATTTCATTTGTAAAAATCGCGCATCTCAAGAAGTTCAGTTTCTTGGAGAAACCGGGCTTGGTGATTTCTCACGAATGATTTAGGATTGCTATATCTTGACTAGTTTATAAAACAACAAGAGTGTTAGTTAACCGTTACTTGTTCATTCCTATCAGTCTTGCTCCACTCCGAATACAAATCTTCCTTTACTAAATTTGTTTGATCACTGCCATTTTGGTTAGAAATGAGTACTTTGAGGGTGGTTTGGTAAGCATTATTGACTAGTTCATGACCGTAGCCTATCACTACACCAGATTCGCCTGTTTTTTGATGAATTGCACAATCACCAACAGTAAGCATAATTACTGCCTTATCGTTGAATTAATACGTTTGTTGTATTGTTTTCCGAGTGTTAAATTAGTTACCTCATCCTTTTGATAGATGTTTGTCAATAAATCTTAACAATTCAGATATATATAAAGATAGGTGAAAACTTTATTCTGTTATATACTTGTTGTGAATCTTTAAGATTATAGTCATTACTTAATCTTCATTCTCTAGTTCTAGCATTTGCTTCGCTTGCAAAAGGTATTGTTTATGTTCCTCACTGACTGTCGGGTATTGCAGATTAAGTTCTTTTAATTTAGTGCAAATGATGTCAGCAACGGTGAGGCGTGTAAACCATTTATGGTCAGCAGGAATGATGTACCAAGGTGCCCAGAAAGTACTGGTGTGATTGAAAACGTCTTCATAAGCGTTCATGTAATCATCCCAAAAAGCTCGTTCTTGGACATCATTCATTGAAAATTTCCAATGTTTTGCTGGTAATTCAATACGTTCTAAAAAGCGTTTTTTCTGTTCTGATTTAGAGATATTAAGAAAAAACTTAAGGATGATAATGCCATTATTTACCAGATATTTCTCAAAACTATTAATTTCCTCAAAGCGCTGCTTCCATATTTGATTGCCCTTTGGAATGTGAGGAAGTTGTTGCTTTTTGAGAAGTCCAGGATGAACGCGAACCACAAGCACTTCTTCATAATACGAGCGATTAAAAATTCCAATTCGACCTCGTTCGGGCAGAGCTTTTGTGGTTCGCCAAAGGTAGTCGTGGTCTAATTCTTCAGCGCTTGGAGCCTTAAAACTGAATACCTGACATCCTTGCGGGTTCACACCTGACATAACATGTTTGATGGTACTGTCTTTGCCAGCAGCATCCATTGCTTGAAAGATAATCAGTAAGGCACAGGTGTTTTGAGCATAAAGAACATTTTGGTATTTCTCAAGCTGCTGAATATCAGCTTGTAATTTGCCTTCTGCATCCGCCTTCTTCTGAAAATGACCTGTATACTTAGGATCATAATCTTTCAAAGAAATTTTGCATCCAGGTTTAACAATAAAAGGAGCGTCATTCATAACTTATCTAAACTTTTGTTGCTCTTGAGCAGAACGCATTGCTTCTCGACCAAGCATAAACATTCCTGCTACGCCCAAACAAACAAACCAGACGTACTGATACCAATATTTCCTAATTTGCTGAACTGTGCTCAGTTCTGGATGCAACGTATTCAGGTACAGTAACAGCACAACTATCATCAAAGCCCCAAACCCTACAAAGCTTAAACCAACCTGAATGCGTGCGGGTCGAAGTTCCCAGTCACTTATTTTCTCTAGATCAATCTCTGCTAAATCTTGTAAAGAGTCATCAGCTATGGACGAAGCTGCTTCCACACGCTTAGCCACCTTTGGAGATAGAATCGGCACAATGGCTGCTACTGTGGGACGGCGCAACAAAGCTTCAGTATCTCGTAGCAATTCCAGAGGCTTACGAGAAGCTGGTGGCTGAGCAAATTCTACCTTTTGTGAAGTCGTTTGGGCGGTGGTTTGGGGTTCAAAGTCCATAGTCGTCTTTCAAGCAGCTAGCAGCTATTGAGGCAAATCAAAAAATTTGTCCTTTTACTTCATTCTACAGAGCGCCACAAGAATAAGAAACCAGCGAGAAATATAGCTTGATGAGTAATATCATGTCCGGTTAATTGCTTATAAATCCCGCACAACCCCACCCCGGTTTTGTCTTGCGCCAAAACCGCCCCACCCCTTACTAACGGGAGGGGATTAAGGGGTGGGGTGCAGATATTGCGGGAATCACAACTAATCAACCGGACATGATATAATATCATGTCTGGTTAAGTAGCTGCTTTTTGCAACTCATCGAGTCGTGCTAGAACTTCCTTACTGTGGATGGCTGGACTGACTTTAACAAAAGTCTCACGCAGAATACCTTGCGGGTCAATAATAAAGCTGTGACGCACAGATATAAAGCTCATCCAAGAACCGTATGCTTTGCTCACCGTGCCGGTGGTATCAGCCAACAAGGGGAATTTTAGTCCTTCTGAATCGCAAAATTCAGCATGAGAATCAACATCGTCAGCGCTAATACCAACAATTTGAGCTTTTTTTTCTATGTATTTAGGCAAATCTTGTTGAAAGCGACGAGCTTCTATAGTACAACCAGGGGTAAAGTCTTTGGGGTAAAAGTAGAGGACTACCCATTGACCGCGCAAGTCAGAGAGGGATAGTTTACCATCGCCAGTGTTTGTTGGCAAAGTAAAGTCAGGTGCAGGTTGATTAATTGCAGGTAGTTTACCACCAAGAGCATCAGCAGTTGGGACAAAATTTAACCAACTGATGACGGTCAAACATGTGACAAATAATATACTCAAAAAAGTGCGACGGGAAATCATTATGTATGTAGACCAGAAACACAACTTAAAATAAGTTTACAATTTTTGTTTTGGTTACTTGATACTCCTCAGTCTAGAAGACTGGGCTACACATACAAAGCCCGCCTGCGCGTGGCTCAATTAATCAGAACTATTTTGGTGAGATTCTGAAGTGGTTTCTACGCTTTCGATGTATTGGCTGTCAAGGAGAAAGGCTCCTCTTGCAAAGCGAATACCCCAGTATCCACCAGGACGGCGGTCAAGGACCACGCCTTCTTCACCAATATGAATGACATCAGGAGGGCGTAGCATAGGCATGGGTTCAGCAGTTTTCACGTAAGGCGGTAGCGCTACGACGCGAACTTTACTACCAATGGTAAATTCTTGAGACATTTTTAAGAGACTCCTAACTAGTCTAAACACCAATAAGAAAAATCGTTCTACGTTGAATCGAATGCTGCAGAGGAGTCGAACTATGGGAGAATAAAAGCTCTTGAATAGTTCACGATATTCAATAATTTTTCATACTACGCACCAATTCAAAAGAATTCTTGTTTAAGTGATAACTAAACACGTATAAGTATTCCTTTTGATAGTGTCAAAATACTTCTCAAGTTAGATTTTGTATAATTATCTAATTTTCTCTACGGAATTTACATCGTTTAGGCTTGTCTTCCCGCTATAGTCATTGTCAGTATTGATGCAATTAGCAACAGAACTTATGAGTGTAGTTTCATAAACACGACACTTTCCAGTAACATAATTTTGTATTCTTTTGGAACCAAAACTTAAAACCATAGCTTTTGACTTGCTCTTGAAAACTGTAAATCGCTTATTTCACTGCTCACTTCAGTTCACAAACTGGTAACGGCTATGACGCGCTCTCCAAACTCAGGAAATGAACAGGAGCCTAATAATCGTCGTCTGTGGCTCCTCCTCTTAGGACGTACTAGTATTGTTCTTGGAGTGATTTTACTAGCTGGAATCGCAGGTGGTGTTTTGTGGGCTAGGAACTATGTCTATAAAGATTTAGCACCTCTGGTTGAGAAAAATCTTCAGCAACTGCTTGGAAGACCAGTTAAGGTGGGAGCAGTTGAGCGGTTTTCACTTTCTAGTCTAAGATTTGGCTCACTTTCAATACCAGCAACTCCCACTGATCCAGACCGAGTTGCAGCAAAAGCGGTGGATGTAGAGTTCTCCCCCTTGCGACTTCTCTTCAACCGAACATTAGCATTAAATGTCACTTTAGTTCAACCCGATGTCTATCTTGAACAGGATAAGCAAGGGCGTTGGGTGACAACTCAAATTAAAACGGGAGAGGGAAAAGGCGTTATTCAAACTGAGTTGCAGACAATAAGGGTTCAAAATGGAGATGTGGTGTTAGTGCCAAATCCTACACCAACGAAACCCAAAGGCTCAGTCACGTTAGATCAAGTGAGTGGAATTGCGCGACTTTTGCCTAAAAATCAAGGAATTAGCTATGACATTGGTGCTCAACCAACCAGAGGAGGAACAGTCAAAATAGTTGGAGAGACACGACTGAGCGCACAACAAACTAACCTTAAGCTGCAAACGCAAAATTTACAAGCATCTGATGTTAGTCGATTAATTGAGCTACCAATTGCTTTGGAAGCAGGTCGTGTGGATGGTGACTTAGCAGTACAATTACAGCCTGATCAGCAACAACCCAATAAGCAGGAAATTGCTATTAATGGAACGGCTGTTGCCAATCAAGTCACTGCTCAAATTCAAAACGTTCCCCAAAAGTTTATCAATTCCAATGGAAGATTAACCTTCCAAGGTCAGACTGTAGGTCTGGATAATCTGAGTACGAACTATGGCAAAGTTCCGGCTCTGGTCAATGGCTCTCTCAATACCCAAACAGGTTACAATATTTCAGCTCAGGTAAAGGCAGTCAGTGCGAAAAATGTACTTGATTCGCTGAAAGTAAATTTACCTGTTCCGGTTGCAGGAGTTGTACAATCAAACATTCAGTTGCAAGGACCAATTCAACAACCAATCTTGAGCGGAACAGCAAGCAACATAAAACCCGTTCAAGTTGACCGCGTTCTGTTCAAGACTATCAGCACTGGGTTTCGTCTGAGTGTATCTAAAGCTGCATCTCAACTTGCCGTTTCTAACCTACAGTTAATCCCTGCAACAGGTGGGCAAATTACAGGTAAAGGTCAAATTCAACTCGGTGCTAAAACCCAACAAGATGGAGCGAAAATTGACCTGCAAGCTGAAGGTGTCTCAGCAGATTTACTAGCGAGTGCTTACGGCTTTACTCCTCCCACAAGTATAGGTAATGTATCAGCAAAAGCCGAAATTTCTGGCTCCCCTGGTGGTAAACAACCTTTAACTATTGATATTGCCAGCATTCAAGCGACACCACCAGCCGGAGGACAAATTACAGCAAACGGTCAAATTCAACTTGCTCCCCAAGGTAACGTTTCGTTAAATATTCAAGCTCAAGGTTTACCAGGAAATGCGATCGCACAAGGTTACGGCGTTTCAGTTCCCTTCAATATTGGTGGTATCTCCGCCAACGCTAAAATCTCTGGTGTACTTGGTAAGCAACCGTTAGAAGTTAATGTTGCCAGAGTTCAGGCGACTCCGGAAGTAGGAGGGCAAATCACGGTAAACGGTCAACTTCAGCTAGCACCTCAAGGTAGAGTTTTGTTTAATGTCCAAGCTCAAAATCTACCAGGCGATGCGATCGCTAAAGCTTACAAGAGTTCACCTAATTTTACCATTGGTAATGTATCAGCAAATGCCAAGATTTTTGGCTCACTTGGCAATCTGCAAACAGTCGCACAAGTGCAAGCACCCACAGCTACCTACCCCACGGCTGCGCAAGTTGTTGTGAATCAACAAGGGCAAGGTATTTTATTCCGAGATGCTGTTGTCAAACTGGCTGGTGGTACAATCAGGGGGACAGGTCAGTTGGCACAAGGTCGCTGGCAGACATTTGTTAATGCCCAGCAAATTCAATTAAGCCGTTTTGCACAGGTACCACCCCAGCTTCAAGGTGCTTTAGGCAATGCTGAGTTGAATTTATCGGGAACCACTGCTTCCTTCCAACCCTCAGCCATTCAAGCTTCAGGACAAGCAAGCCTCAACAATGTGGCGGGAGGTATGGTTAACTTAAGGAATGTTAGTCTTAATAATGGTCGTTGGCAAGCAGTTGCTAATGTTTCCCAAGTTCAACTCAACCGTTTCTCCCAACAACTGCAAGGACGACTCAATAGCAACTTGCGCTTAGCGGGAACAACTCAATCTTTTGCGCTTTCCAATATTCGAGCCGCAGGACAAGTCGGCTTATCACAAGGGTTATCGCTGCTTGCACAACCAATCACAGCACAAGTTCAGTGGAATGGACAACAGATTATTCTTGAGCGTGCTACATCACCCGGACTGAGTGCTAACGGTGTTGTGGCTGTTCAAGTACCAGAAACTGGCGCACCTCAAGTCACAGGTTTTAATCTCAATGTCCAAGCACGGAATTACAATCTCCAAAAAGCGAGCTCGAACCTTCCTAGTAATGTAGCGCTAAAAGGGCAACTTGATTTTACTGGACAAGTCAAAGGTACTCCAACAACACCTAACGCCTTTGGAAATATCCGGCTAGAAAATTTGAATGTCAATGGCTTGGCATTTGACCCTGTATTAGCTGGGAATGTAAGATATCAGGGAGGACAAGGTGGACAGTTGCAACTTGCAGGTAGGCAAGACAGAGTTGCAGTTAATTTAAATTCCAACAATCGCCCAACTTCATTTTTATTCCGACGTGATGGAGCAGTTGCAACTGGTAGAACAGAAGGAGATAACTTGCTCGTCAACGTGCGAGATTTTCCTGTAGCTATTCTTAGTGGCTTCATCCCTAACAATACGTTAAAACCTTTTGCAGGACAAGCATCGGGTAATTTAACCGTTAATCTTAATAACTATAGTGTGGCGGGAGATGTGGCGATCGCTAAACCTCGCGCTGGTAGAGTCACAGCAGATGAATTTCGAGGTAACATTAGTTATGCCGATGGTGCTGCGAATTTAACGAATGGTCAACTACAGATAGGAGACAGCAGCATAGCCCTCAGTGGAAATGTGCAAACAGGGAACAACCCCCAATTTCAATTTCTAGCTAGCTTTGACAAAACGAAAATCCAAAGACTTTTACAAGCATTCAATGTTTTTGATTTTGGAGATTTTGGTGGCGGGTTAGAGCTTCCAGAATTGGCGAAAGCAGAAGTTCTTAAAACTCAGCCTGTGAGTTTGCCAAATGCAGATTTAAAAACACAGTTAGGGTATTTCTCAAAAATTACAAACCAAGTTGCACAACAGCAAGCACAAGAAAAAGAACCAACAACTTTGCCAACACTTGCAGAATTACAGGGTGCTCTTAGTGGAGCGATTGAAGTAGCTGGCTCATTGAAGTCAGGGTTGAATGCTAGCTTTAATTTTCTGGGCGATAACTGGCAATGGGGTAAATACTCCATCAAAGATGTCATAGCCAGAGGCACTTTTGCAAATGGTCTTGTGACACTGTCACCCTTGAGTGTAGATTTCAATCCAGGACTCCTAGCTTTTTCAGGACAGTTAGGAACAGAACAACTGTCCGGACAGTTGCGCGTCACAAGTTTACCTTTATCACTTGCACAGCCTTTTATAGACAGATTACCAGTTGATGTCACAGGTCAGTTGAGTGCTGTTGCTAACTTAGGTGGTAATTTAAAAGACCCCAGTGTCGCAGGGGAACTGACGCTAGTAGATGGTACTATAAATCAACAGCCAGTGCAGACCGGGCAAGTCAATTTTAACTATGACAATGCTCGTTTGAATTTTGGTAGTACTTTGTTGTTAACTGGAACACAGCCTGTTGAAATTACAGGTAATGTACCTGTAGCATTACCCTTCGCTTCAGTTCAATCAGATAGCAATCAAATCAGTATCAATGCCAAAGTGCAAGATGAAGGCTTAGCGCTGTTAAACTTGTTTACTAATCAACAAGTGACTTGGGTGAATGGTCAAGGACAAGTGAATGTTGATATTCAAGGGACGTTAAACCAGCCAACTATTAACGGAGTCGCCACAGTCAATAATGCCACTTTTCAGGCTCAAGCCTTAGCCGATCGCTTGACAAATGTGACAGGAACGCTCCAGTTTAACGGCGATACGCTAACAGTTGAAGGTCTTCAAGGACGATACAATCAGGGTGGAGTGACTGCGGCGGGAATCCTGCCCATTTTTGCAAATCAAGCAGCACTAGCTCAAGCCGCTACAAATCCCCTCACTGTATCGGTAAACAATTTGGATTTGAATGTTCAAGGGCTGTATCAAGGAGGTGTCACGGGTGATGTTGTTATTCGTGGAACAGCGCGATCGCCTGACATTGGTGGGAAAATTGAGTTGAGTAATGGTCAGGTTGTCATTGGACAATCTAATACAGCTAGCGCAAAATCATCAGGTACACAAAGGACAACCAATAACGCAACAAAGACTTTCAGCCTACAACGAACACAAACGGAAGAAGCTACCACACAAGATGGTATGAAAACCACTTTTGGTATAGAGTCACCAAATGCACAAGGTAACGCAGCAGCCAGCACGACTCCACCGAATTTACCTATAACGTTTGATAATTTACAGATCATTCTAGATAAAGATGTTCGTGTCTCCACTCAGCCTGTACTCGGCGGCTTTGTACCAGGAGGCGAACTGAGTCCTTCTATACTCAGCTTTGATGCAAAAGGTGATTTGACTATCAATGGTCCATTAGCCAAACCTCGTCCTGAAGGAGTTATTCGTCTGACGGGAGGACAAATCAACTTATTTACAACTAAGTTTACCTTAGAACGGGGCTATGAACACACTGCAGAGTTTACACCCAGTCGAGGACTCGATCCAGATTTAGATGTCCGGCTTGTGGCAATTGTACCAGAGGCAAGCGGGATAACAGCTAATCGCATTTTAGCCTCTCCTTTTTCTAGCGAAATTAGTATTAGTGATGATGATGATGTTTCTGCAACCAGCTTTGGAACTTTACGTACCGTTCGTGTTCGCGCAAGAGCAACAGGACCAGTGAGTGAATTGTCTGATAATCTGGAATTGACCAGCGAACCTAGCCGCAGTGAGGGAGAAATTATTTCTCTGTTAGGCGGTTCTATTATTAGTGGCTTCGGTCAATCAGACGCAACAACTGGAATTGCTAGCCTAGCTGGTTCTACTATATTCGGTAGTTTGCAAGGAAGTATTACTGCGATCGGACAGGCGATCGGCTTTAGTGAATTTCGTATCTATCCTACTACTGTTTCCAAGCAGTCTCGGTCCAACGAGGAAAATAAAAAAGGAGAAACACCAAGTTCAGCTCAATCAAGTTCAGTTCTCGGCTTGACAGCAGAAGGTGTGTTTGATTTAAGTAAGAATTTCTCCGTTTCCTTATCGCGGGTTTTCTTAACTGATGAGCCTTTCCGTTATAACGTTATCTATCGAGTGAACGACGATGTTCTTGTGCGAGGCTCAACTAGTTTCTCAGACGACAGTCGTTTGCAAGTTGATTATGAGACACGGTTTTAGCCGTCTTATCCGCGATGGCGTAGATACTGCTGCGAAAGTGGGTTAATCAACATAACTGTTACGTGAAACGTAATGTCTGACGAAATATTAGGCGCTACATTTTTCCTAGACAAAAACGGACACTCCTTAATTTTGAGGCGGTTGATCCGTTGGGTTATTGGGATTGTTGTCAATAACTGTCTCAAAATGCTCCAAGATCGTCGTTTTTAGTGAGGGACTTTGTAGAAGGTTGTCCGTTTTTGTCCGGGTTCATCCCAACCCCTACAAAGTTTGTGCAGCCTTGACTTCCACCTCACTCAAGCTAAGCGGTTATCTCAGATTCGATAAGTTGTGGCTGCTGTGCTTGTGGCAACAAACGCCCCACTCCTTGCTTAACAAAGCCTTGCAAGAAACCAATTTGCTGACTTTGCTGAAACACCTTCTGCAAGGTTTGCCCTAACTTGTCGAGATTCAACGCTGTTCCAGAATTGATGGCGACTTCCTGCTGTTGGAAATATTCAACTAGACTTAAACCTGCTATGCGAGTCAGATAAGCTGCACTGACTCCCTGCACCAAGCCACCAGCAACAAAGGTAACAGCGTTACTCTTAAGCACTGTCCCTATTGCCTTAGAAGAAAGTTCTACCAAACCTAATTTCAGCATTAAACTTCCCATGGTTCCAGCAACAGTTTGCGCCTGTTCTAAGGAAAATCTCTGTTGGTAGATACCACCTAAATCCATAACCATCTGTGCATTAATTGCCGCTGTTGCTAGGATATCAAGGGCTGGCACTGGGTTGACAAACGCTGCTGCTGCTGCTATCCACTGGTGTTGTTCTATGACTGGTACAGCGCGATCGCGTCTAGTTCCATTCAGCAAGTTTTTCGCCTCAGCTTTCAGCAACAAGGCTTTCCTCATTGTAGTTGCCCACACTAACTGCGGTCCTTGCTGTGTTAACATTTCACCCAACTGTTGCGTCAATTGTTGAATGTCTGGTGCTGGTACCTCCAGCCACTCTTGCACCCAACCATCTTCTTGATGCTTCCGTACTTTGATCGGACTGGGAGACGCTGTAGTCGCCACGACAAATGAAGGCATCCGATGCTTTAGCGACTCTAACACACTCACGCGTTCATCTGGCAAATACTGGTCTTGTTTGTTGAAAACCAGAATTGTGCTTTGATTTGCTGTTTTTAGCTGTTGTAAAGTCTGAAATTCAGAATCTGTTAAATCCCCAGTTGTCAGAAACAAGACAAAATCAGATTTGTTTGCTTGTGTCAAAACATCTGCATCTGACTTTTCGCCTGCTTCTACAAACAAAGGTGGTGTTTCTTGGAATTGTACAGACGGAAAGCTTTGCGTCTCCACATTTTGGCAGCAACCAGATTCTAAGACTTGAATCAAGGTCGTTTTACCTACCGATTTGCCGCCAGTCACAGCAGCGATCATCTCTTGTCTATCTAACTCAACCGTGAGATGGGCAACTTGTTCTCGCAATGTCCCTATTGTTTCATGATTTTCTGCTTCTTGTGCAAGTTGGTTAACCACGGCTTCGGCTTTAGCAATGGTACCTTCCACTGTTGCACGATCCACAGGTGCACTGTTTAGCACCTCAGAACTATCTTGAGTTCGATTTAATTTGAATAACCACAAACCGCCGCCAAGGGCTAAGAGACTCAATAAACCAAATTCACCCATCTGCACCATTGAATGGTGCAAATTTTGTAACATCCACAGAGAAAAGGACAGTCCCAATCCTCCCACTAAAATCGGTCGCTGCAACTTCACAACTTATGATTCTCCGCGCTATGCTGGTTTTTTTCAGGATATATCAAAACCCTGCCTCTGCGAATCCGACGGGCAGATGCACACAATTTTCTTTACATAAATCTCCCACGGCTTCAAGCCGTGGGAGTGTCAAAAGATTATATATTGGTAGTTGTAGATAGGTTTGTCAAAGCAGCGTTTTCTAACTTACCGTCTTCCATGTAGACAATGCGATCAGCTATGTCCAAGATGCGGTTGTCATGAGTCACCAACAAAATGGTACAAGCTTGCTCTTTCGCTAGATTGTACATTAGGTTCACTATGTCTCGACCTGACTTACTATCAAGGGCGGCTGTGGGTTCATCTGCGAGAACAATTTTGGGGTGACTCACCAGCGCACGAGCTATGGCAATCCGTTGTTTTTGTCCCCCTGACAGGTCATCTGGGTAGGAATTAAGACAATGCCCTAATCCTACCAATTCTAGCATCTCGGCTGACCGTCTTTGTATTTCTTCTAGAGTAATACCCTTGTGCAGTTCTAAGCCCATTCTGACGTTCTGCTGTGCTGTTAAGCTACCATGCAGGTTGTGTGCCTGGAAAATGTAGCCGTTACTACGTCGCGTTAGCGTGAGTTGTTCTGCACTTACACCACAGAGTTCTTGCCCTAACACTCGTAAACTACCATATTGGGCAGAACGCAGCCCACCCACCAAAGTCAGAAGTGTGGTTTTTCCAGAACCAGAGGGACCAGTCATAATGACAATATCACCGGCGTTTATCTCTAAGTTGATGTCCAATAGCACCTGTTTGCGGAGTTGTCTGTTACCAAAGTAGTGATTGAGATTTTGAACAGATATGACAGGCTCATTCATCATTGTCATTAGTAAAAACTTTTGAATTTTCAGAGAAGTCACTAGCCAAAGTTTCTTAGAGAACTCACCTATTTCTTGTCAAAAGCTCCTTCTTTAGGAAACATGGAGGAGCAATGCTTAAGCGGTTATCAGTTATCAGTTATCAGTTATCAATGGGCAATGGGCAAGCTCGCTGCGGGGCAATGCTAGATAACTGTTAAGAGTTCCTTGTTCACTGTTCACTGTTCACTGTTCACTGATTTAAAACATATCAGCGGGGTCAGCAGATTGGACTTTACGAGTCGCGATCGCCCCAGAAATCATACACATGATTATGGTCAGTATTTGTATCTGAATTGCTCGTGCTATTGTCATGAACAGCGGTAAGTTAGTAGCGTTCCGAGTCAGAGCATACAGTCCCGTGGATATAGCCACACCAGGTAGAAAACCCAATACTGCCATAATGATTGTTTCTTCAAACACAATTCCTAGCAAGTAGGCATTTCGATACCCCATAGCTTTGAATGTGGCGTATTCTTTCATATGTGCATTCACATCAGTGGAAAGGACTTGATATACGATAATCACCCCCACCATGAAGCCCATTGCTGTACCCAAGTTAAAGATAAAGCCGATCGCAGTATTTTGTTGCCAGTAGTTTATCTCAGATTGGATAAATTCCTCTTTTGTAAGGACTTTGACATCATGACTACTGCCTAGATAAGATTTCAAGGTATTGGACACTTGCTGCGGGTCATAACCTGGTTGTAGCTGAATCAAACCTAGATTGATGTTACTTGCTTGTTGTCCATAAAAGAGCCGCAAATAGTTCTGGTCACTGGTTATCAGACTGCCATCAGCAATAAAGGAAGACCCCACTTTAAATAAGCCACTAATAGTGATTGTCCGCCGTTCTACCTCAGTGGTGACAGATTTCCCTTGGTCGATTTGGGCTATTGTTTCGGCGTAATTTCCCAGAGCATTACGATCAAATATAAATGTATCCGGTAGCTTGAGAATATTTAATTGACGGTTAACGTCTGGTAAATCAAAAACTGGTTTATCAGGATTGATTCCGATCACGAGTATTCCAGTCTGTCTGCGTGTCTGAGGATTCTTCCAAGTGATCGCGCCAAGATACATTGCATCTGCTGACTTTACTCCCGGTATATCCATTGCCTGGAACAGTCGCAGCCGAGGAAATGTAGACAAATATCCCAGGTTACGTGCTTGGGTACTGATTAAAAAAATGTCTGCTTGCATACTGCGATGCAGTCTGGTGTTACTGTCAAACAGGGCATTTTGAAATCCCTGTTGCATGAACATGAGAACATCGGCAAAAGCAATGCCTGCCACTGCCACTAAAAAGCGACCTTTTTGGTGACTCAGTTGCAGCCATCCTAGTGGCATTCGTCGCCTGAGTTGCTGGATTTGCTGGTTTATCAGTCCAATCACAGTTCAATCACCGCCTTGACTTGCAAATTAGAAAATTTAGCTGCTTTGAGGCTAGATGGCTCATCAAGTCGTACATGGACTTCCACGATTCTGGAATCAGTATTGCTTGTGGGGTCAGTGTTGACAACATTCTGCCGTTGCACCTGAGAGCCAAGGCGCTCCACAGTCCCCAACAATTCACCAGTTACAGAATCACTAACTAGCCGCACTCGTTGCCCCAAACGTACTTTGTTGATATCACTTTGGTAGACTTCTGCAACTGCATACATCTGACTGGTTTGCCCGATCTCGACAATACCGTTATCAGACACTAACTCTCCAGGATGGGTATGAACTTTGAAGATTTCACCTTCTTGAGGCGATCGCACGAAAGCAAGTCGCAGATGTGCCTCTGCGTTTTTTACGGCTGCTATGGCACGATTGACTTCTGCCTGTGCTCCTGCAATATCTACAGAACGGACTTCTGCTATTCTATCTAAGGTCGCTCTGCTTTCTTTGAGTTGTTGAGAGCCAGATGTTTGGATGCGTTTGAGGTTTGCTCTTGCTTCTGCGAGTTGTTGGTCTTTGGATGCTTGAATGCGTCTTAGGTTTGCTTTTGCTTCGGCTTGTTTCTGTTGTGCGGTAGTAAGAGTTAAGCGCTTGCTATCCAGTAACGATATAGTGATTGCTCCTTGTTGATACAGTTGTTGATAGCGTTGGTATTCTGCCAGGGCATTGTCTATTTGTGCTTGGACTTGAGCAATAGTTGCTTGTTGTGCTTCTGTTTCCGTGTTTTTTTCTACCTCTAGGCGGTTTATGGTTGCTTGTTGTGCTTGAATTTCCGTGTCTTGTTCTGCTTGGATACGGGCAATAGCTGCTTTTTGCGCTTCTATTTCACCTTTTTTAGCACCCGCTTGGACTTTGGCAAGATTTGCTTGAGCGACTCGTACCTGCTCCTGTGCTTCTGCTAGTGTTGCGCTCAGGCGATCGCGACTATCCAAAATCGCAACTAGTTGTCCTTGCTTGACCTGAGTTCCTTCCTTGACAAGCAATTGTACAACCCGACTTCTTTCTACTGTTGCAGGCGCAGAAAGTTTAATGATTTCTCCCTTTGGCTCTAATCGTCCCAAGGCTGTCACTGTTTTTATTTGTACGACTGAAGCAGCTTGATCTTTTGTTGCTATAGCTTTATTCTGCAATCTTTTTACCGTATATATACCAGTTCCACCTGATACTATGGTTAGCAGTATAGCCAAAAGAAAAGGTAGACGAAATGTTGGTTTTAGCGAGGATGAACTTTCTCGGTTGGAGTTTTCCGGCATAGCTATATTTTTATTAGATGTAAAACTAAACGGTTTAGTCTTACAATATATTTAAGCTCAACTGATTCGTTTTGCTCCTAGCAGTTTTCATTTACACATATCAGGGCACCATAATGTCGTGCTCCTGGTTTTCCAGATTATGAGAACGCAGAGGAGGCACCACGTTCTTCTGTCTTGCGACTAAGTCAGTCACTAATTGAAAACTGCTTGTTTTAGATACACCCTGGATGTATAGATTATTTTAGGGGGGGGATAGTAAAACTATATACCTTTGGTAACATCTTGGGCAAATTTTGCAGACCAACAGTTATTCAGTTGCTCACTGTTAACCGCCCTACAGCGAAAGGCAGAAGTTCAAAGGCTTTGCATCCTTTTCATTAATTAACAATCGCTAATTTTTCTTCTGGTGTGGCAAAAATCCTGAGATAATCCTTGCTTCTCAAAGTTTTTGAAAAATGGTACGTGAAAAAGTTACTGAAGTTGAGCGCGACAGTTCATTAAGTAAGGTTGAACAAATCCTGCAAGGGGCAATGCATGAATTTCTAGTTCATGGCTACGCCGGTACCAGCATGGATAGAATAGCAGTGTGTGCTAGGGCTTCTAAAGCCACAGTTTATAGTCACTTTCAAGACAAACAAGAACTGTTTAAGGCGCTAGTAGAGAAACTGGCTCAAGAACGATTTCATTCTGTCTTTGGTACAGAGTGCCTTGAGGGAGACCCGAAAATAGTACTGCGCGAATTGGCAACAGAAGCATTGAATCAGATGCTTAAAGATGAAGAGTTTCGTGCCTTTAAGCGAGTGGTGATTGGGGAGTCTGGTCGTTTTCCTGAGTTAGCCCAGCTTTATATCAGGTGCTTGATTCAACCGACGATAGAAACTCTAAAGTCTTACCTAGCTTCTCATCCTGAACTAAAGATACCCGACCCTGAGGCAACAGCACAAATTCTCGTCGGGTCATTGGTTCATTTTGCAATGAGTCAGGAGATGATGAATGGTAAGGAAATTCTTCCAATGAAGAGCGATCGCCTCATTGATGCTTTGATACACCTGATTCTAAAGTCGGCTGATTGATACTCTTTCCCTGTTGACCAAAGCTAAGGGTGTAGGGGAAATGCACGACTAACCAAGCGGTGTAGACAGTTAGAGCGACACCGTTTTGCAAAAACCACGATGGACTGTAAGAGGAGTAACACATTAAGACCAAAATTTACTATAGTCTGGGTTTGACACCACAATCCTTTAATCTTAATCTTTATGTTAGATTTAAAATATTTTTTATAATCAATACAGCAATCTTTGTATCTACCAAAGGTTCTTATTTATCCTTAATAAGTAGTAATAAATTTTTAATAATGCCGAGGATTCTTGTCATAGACGATGACCCCGCAATTTCAGAACTCGTTGCCGTCAACTTAGAAATGGCTGGTTATGATGTCAGCCAGGCTGAAGACGGCATTAAAGGTCAGGCGCTTGCTCTCCAACTACAGCCAGACTTGATTATGCTCGACTTAATGCTGCCCAAGGTAAATGGATTTACCGTTTGCCAACGCCTGCGGCGGGATGAGCGTACTGCCGAGATCCCCGTGTTGATGTTAACGGCTTTGAGCCAAACTCAGGACAAAGTCGAGGGCTTCAACGCTGGTGCAGATGATTATCTCACTAAACCCTTTGAAGTTGAAGAAATGCTGGCACGGGTAAGGGCGCTCTTGCGACGTACCGACCGGATTCCTCAAGCTGCAAAGCACAGTGAAATTCTGAACTATGGACCGCTCACCTTGGTTCCAGAACGGTTTGAGGCGATATGGTTTAGTCAGACCGTGAAACTGACTCATCTGGAGTTTGAACTCCTGCACTGCTTGCTCCAACGCCACGGTCAGACAGTTTCCCCAAGTGAAATCCTCAGAGAAGTCTGGGGTTATGATCCAGATGATGATATAGAAACCATTCGCGTACACATCCGCCACTTGAGAACCAAACTAGAACCAGACCCGCGCCATCCCCGCTATATCAAAACGGTATATGGTGCGGGTTACTGCTTAGAGTTGCCCAGCTTACCTCAATCCACTGAAGGCGCTTCGACGACATCAGGAGTTAATTGACACTCTCACGGCTCTTGTGAGTTATGCGCAATCATGCGAACGCTTACGTTGATTCCCGCTTAAAGCCGTGGGATTCTTGGGCTGAACTCGCCCTTTTTGGATTGCTCCTACTCAAGAAGGTCTTACGGTTCATGTCTCAACGGAGTTTCTTATCCTGAGTAATCACGCCCAAACGAACGCGTCTTGATGAATAGAAAATAAACTAACTCTTGCGCTCCCGATATAGATTGTTGCCCTCAATCCGCTTACCATTTCAGTTCCTTGAAACAATTGACACTCTTCGCTACGGAAAATGAGAGAGTGTCAATTGTGCGTTGTGTACTCAATTCGTTTGACTTTCCTGGGATTAATTAAGTCAGGGGCCTAAACCCCTGGCTATACTGTCAGCCCCCTAAGCTCTGAGTCCTTACGGATACACTGCTTTGCTGGCGTAGGCTACCCGCAGGACTTACGGGTACGCACTCGCATTCGGGGGAATTCAAAATTAGAAATTCACGCATTAAGATTCTTTTTTTTGAATTTTGAACTTTGAATGTTTGAGTAGCGAGGCTCATCAGCCTATTCTTGTTTTGCGCTCCAAGATTTCTTGTGAGTAATAAGGTAGATGCCTAGCAGTGATAATCCAACAGTACTCACTGGCTCAGGAATTTTTTTCGGTGGTGTTACCCGAGTAATCCTAGCATAAATGCCTGCTGTAGTTTTGCTATCTTCAAGAACGCTAAACTTGTTAACACTTGTATTACCATCGTCTTGGCTAAAGCCAATTAAACTCAGTAAATATTCATTTCCATCAAACTTGAAACTGCGAGTGCCAAAGTTGTTCTTGACATACACAGTATCTGCGTCGTTCTCAGGATTTCCTGAGTTCGTTGTATTAACAAGCTGAAAGCCGAGGTTGAAAACTTCGTTGAGATTACCAGGATTGGTGAATAATAGAGTGAGATTTAAAGGTACGGAATTAACGTTCGTCGTTTCCTCAACCTTGCCATTGTAGTACTCTAAATCACCTATCTTAAACAGTGAACCAACGTCATCCGCAGAAAAAGAATTTCCAGTAAAAGTCAGTTGATTTGCAGGTGTTCCATAGTTATTCTCACGATCATTTGGACGAGGACGTCCCCAAATAAATGTGTTAGTTCCCACACCAGAAAAAATGGGGTCGGTATTGCTCCCTGGATCAGGTGTTCCCCAGATACCACTCGAATTACCTAAAAATGTTAGACTCTGAGCTTGACTGGAGAAACCAAGTGCTGTAATGAAAGTCACAGCAAAAGTTGACAAAGCAGTAGCGAAAACTGGACTTAGTTTCATAGCTAGGCTTTTACTCCTATCCAGGAGCTAATCTCAAGTAAGTATCCTGTCTACCTTAGTAAAATTACGGATAAATTGACAAGAAATCAATAGATTTTTTATTAATTCTTTACACATACTTTTCAAATTTCCATCAAAGCCAACTCTCTTTTAAGACCGTTTCTAACACTATCATTATAAGGGTTTTCCAAAATAATGAGTACTAATAATAAATAATCTATATTTCAGTATATTACTTGTCTATCAGAGAAAATTAATACTAACACATATATTATAGTCATAGTGAACAGTTATCTGTTATCTGTTAAATCTGATATCTTGCACCAATCGCAAGACTCGCCCACCAAAGGTAGAAAACCCTTCGAGTAAGTGTAGCGGCTGGGTAAGCCTGCCGCTGCACTGGTTTTATCATGTTCTGTGTGTTCCTTTTAAGGAGCAAGGGCGTTACCGCGAAGTAAACTACCAATTGTCTTGGCAGTAATTTTCATCTGAGTGATGGGATTGGCTGGCACAACTGTCTTATAGAGATAGCTATCAAAAGTGAGCCGTTGGACATCGCGATCGCCGCACATTTCTACAAAAGCTTCGCGAGTGGCGTCAGAACGGTAAAATACGCTTTGCAGGAGGTCTAGCACCTTGTAAGTGAGTCCGTATTTGCTATCCCAGCGCTTCAGATACACCTTGAGGTCAGCCTCTGTGGGAATGCGGTTACCACCGTTAGACATTTCTATGATAGTATCGGCACATATTCGTCCGGACTTAGCAGCAAAATAAATGCCTTCACCAGACGATTTCGTCACATAGCCAGCAGCATCACCCACTAAAGCTATTCTTCCGACAACGCGACGGGGACGAGGATGTTCCGGAATAGGATGTGCTTCTACTTTGATAATTTGACCGCCAATGAGCTTGCGAGCAGCACGTGCACGGATACCAGCTTGCAATTGTTTGATTCTAGCTTTATTAACGTGCATCGTACCAGTACCTACTGCTACGTGGTCGTATTTGGGGAACACCCAAGCGTAGAAGTCAGGAGACACATCATCGCCGACATACATTTCAGCGAGGTCTTCATAGTAGACCATTTTGTCCTTGGGTAGGCGAATGCGCTCTTGGAATGCGATCGCGTAATTATAATCCCCTGCATCCATTTCCTTAGCAATGCGGGAATTTGCCCCGTCTGCCCCAATAATCAAATCAACTTTCAGGGTTTTGGCAATGCCTTGGGCACCGCCTTCTGTATGGTCTACATAATGAATGGTATAGGGGTCTGTATTGTTGGTAGGAATATCGAGTTTATGAACGGTGGCGTTAATTAAATTTGCGCCTAGTTTTGCTGCGCGATTCCGCAGGTAACCATCAAGTACCTCACGGCGACACATTCCTATATATTCATCTTCGTTGTCTAGATTGATATCAACCTCACGATTGGAGGGCGAAATCATTTTCATCTTTCGCACCTGGCGATCAATGATATCCGATGGCAGATCGAATTCACTCACCATGCACAGAGGAATTGCACCGCCACATGGCTTAGCATTATCTAGCTTGCGTTCAAAGAGGTAGGTTTCGATTCCAGCCTTAGCAAGCGTTTCTGCGGCTGACGAACCAGCTGGACCCGACCCAACAACAGCAACCCGTAGTGTCAAAGGTTTTCTCCCAATCTCGACATTTACCCAGAGAATGGTATCACGCTCTTTTGGCTAAATCTTCGCCCTAGCTTCGAGATTTGACATAAATGCAACGTTCCTTAATATTTCGCAAGAGTGTTACACTAATCGTCTTTGCCAATTGCTTATTATGGGAGACGCTACACTAGATTCATCTTCCTTTACTGAGGCAGTTATGTCTGTTGCCAAAGACCAAGCCACTGCACCAGATACCCAAGAGCAAGATTGGGATGATATTATATTCCCACCTGGCGACCTTTACAGTAATGAACCGCCCTTGGAAACGGATCTCCATTGAGAACAAATTGATCTGCTCATTAGCCTGCTTAAGAGGTGGTGGCGAAACCGTCAAGATTTTTATGTTTCCGGTAATCTCACTATTTACTTCAGTCCTAACAAACGTAAATCAGAAGATTTCCGAGGACCAGATTTTTTTGTTGTCTTGGGTACTGAACGCAAGCCTTGCAAAAGTTGGGTCATTTGGGAAGAAGAGGGAAAGTATCCGAATGTGATTGTAGAATTGCTTTCGCCATCAACTGCTGAGACTGATAAGGGTTTAAAAAAGCAAATTTACCAAGATATCTTCCGCACTTTTGACTATTTCTGGTTTGATCCCGAAACATTAGAATTTGCAGGCTTTCACTTAGTGGAAGGCAAATATCAACCGTTAGAGCCGAATTCAGAAGGTTGGCTATGGAGTCAGCAACTTGAGCTTTTCTTAGGTATTCATCAGCAACAATTGCGTTTTTTCTCAGCTGATGGACAGCTTATTCCTACTCCTGAAGAAGCAGCAGCAGAAGCCGAGGCGTTGTTAGCTCGTTATCGGGAACGCTTTGGTGAATTACCACAGAGTTAGAGGGAAAGAAAAATTTTCGATGCGATCGCCTATCCTGAATCTATAACCATTATATTTCTTGCAAAAATCTAGTTTAAAGGTATTGGGAACCGCAGATGCACGCAGATATAGACGCCAGAGGCGGCTACTCTTACGAGAACGCCTAAAGGCGAACCCGCAGGGTACGCAGATGAATTATCTGTGTGCTAAGGATTATGTAATTTCCTTAGGAAACGAACACTCAACGGTAATTTTCAAGTTACTCTTAGCAGTGCCTTTTGTAACATAGGGAATGCCTGCTTCTCCGCCCAATTCGATACCAAACTCTAAAGTCACTTTGTTGACTCCTGGAATTGGAAGTTGCTTAAATGCATTTAAGCTACAAATCGTGTAAGCTCGAATCGTAGTGTGAATGATCTGAAAATTTTGCACCATTTGCTTTTGCACAAATTTAGGACTTATTCCTTTGTCAGTTAGTGCTTCTTCCTCTTCCTCTGTGAGTTCTTCAGCGATCGCTAAGGGAACGTTTACATCCTCCGTAGCTTCGATATAGATAATTGTGTTGTCATCTAGCTGGATGGGTGTGAGTTTGGTCATAGCAGAAATTGCTAATTGAAAAGCAATCAAGAGATTATAACAGTTAGAGCTTTCTGCTTGGATGTTAGAGTGTAAAGCTTGACATTCCGAGTTCTGAGCTTGACATTCCGAGTTCTGAGCTTGACATTCCGAGTTCTGAGCTTGACATTCCGAGTTCTGAGCTTGACATTCCGAGTTCTGAGCTTGACATTCCGAGTTCTGAGTTCGACATTCCGAGTTCTGAGTTCGACATTCCGAGTTCTGAGTTCGACATTCCGAGTTCTAAGCTCGACATTCCGAGTTCTAAGCTCGACATTCCGAGTTCTAAGCTCGACATTCCGAGTTCTAAGCTCGACATTCCGAGTTCTAAGCTCGACATTCCGAGTTCTCAGTTAAGATAGTGTGCTACAGTCAATTGCAAACCGCTATAACTCAATATTTACACTTAGAAATATTGGCTGGGATGTTGTATCCATTAAGTGAAAATGCCAACCTCAAATAAGGCTTTCTGCTATGAGCCGAGACGCTTTAGTCGCTGGAATTAATACTTATAGTTATGAGCTTTTGAAGAATCTGACAGCACCCGCACAGGATGCGGAGGCGATCGCAACTCTTCTAGAAAACTACGGTGAATTTAACGTTAGGCGACTACCTGGTGTTAAGGATAAGCAGAATAACACAATTCGGGTTGGTCAGAAAACCCAGGTTACATTAACTCAGCTCGAAGAAGCGATCGCTCAACTGTTTAAGCCAGAAGGCAAAAATATTCCAGATACTGCGCTGCTGTATTTTTCTGGTCATGGATTGCGTAAAAATAAAGGAATTCAGGAAGGCTTTCTCGCTACTAGCGATGTGAACCCTGATTTGGGAAACTGGGGAATTCGTTTGAAATGGCTGCGCGAACTACTGCAAGAAAGTCCTATCAAACAGCAGATTATCTGGTTGGATTGCTGTTACAGTGGTGAGTTGCTGAATTTCGCTGAAGCCGATCCAGGAGATAGGGGGAAAGGAAGGGATAGGTGTTTCATAGCTGCATCAAGAGAGTTTGAGGTTGCTTATGAGGGGATGAGTAGCAATCATAGCGTACTGACGGACGCCTTACTACAAGCACTTGACCCCAAACAGACTTCCGGAAAATGGGTGACAAATTACACCTTGATTGAGAACATCAATCAACGTTTACAAGCATTCCCCCAGCGTCCCTTATTTGCTAATTCCGGTGGTGCAATTAACCTAACACGCACTTGGAAAGCGCCAAATATTGAGTCTAATCATTCAGTTGTCACGAGCATTTGTCCTTATCGGGGATTGCAATACTTTGACTGCACTCCAGAAGATGCACAGTATTTCTACGGCAGACAAGCACTGACTGACCAACTTTTAGAAAAAGTACGAGCAGGGAATTTCCTGGCGGTACTGGGAGCAGCGACAAATGCGGGAGGTTTTCCGACGCAAGATTAATGGAGAACTTTGAAAGTTAGGCTTAGTACAGCTTTGCGTAAAATCGTGGCGTTTTTAAACGCAGAGGAACGCGGAGTCAGCGCAGAGGAACGCAGAGTCTTTGTATAGAGAATTCGTACGAATTAATGAAATGTTGTACTTAGTACATAATTACATAAGTTCATAGCGAAAACACGCAACGAATACTCTGCGTACCTTTGCGTTTACCTCCGCGCTCCTTAGCGTTTAAATTTATTTTCTATTTGACATTATCATCTAGCCGCATTCCTCGCAAGACGGGTGACAAGAAGGGAACAAACAGTTATGAGTTATGAGTTATATGTTATGAATGATAAATCATGATTTATGAATTTCATACTTAAAACTCAAAACTCAAAACCTTGCCGTCGAGTGAAGCGAAGGGTCAAAACTCTATTACTGCTGACGATTTGGTTAATGATTGGCATTGGCTTGCGCTTCACTAACTTGAGTGCTAAACCCCCTTGGACTGACGAGTTTTCTACTTTGGTGTTTAGCCTGGGTAATAGCTTTTTGCCAGTCCCGTTAGATCAGCCGATATCTGTTGATGTTCTATTACAACCACTACAACCACAGCCTACCGCTGGCATAAAAGACGTATGGAAACACTTATCGAGTGAAAGTAATCATCCGCCGCTTTACTTTATCCTCACTCACTGGTGGATGCGTCTGTTTCCGACACATGAGGGTTTGGTGTCGTTGTGGGGAGCGCGATCGCTTGCTGCTCTTTTCGGTGCAGCATCTATTCCATCTGTTTATGCTTTAAGTCAGCTAGCATTTCGTTCCCGTCTTGTAAGCCATTTAGCTGCTGCAATGATGGCTACCTCACCCTATAGCATTTTTTTAGCACAAGAAGCCCGTCACTATACTTTAGCAATCTTGTGGGTGATTGCTTCTTTTGCCTGCTTAGTCATTGCCAGCCGCCACATCCAAAACCATACCCAAATACCCATCTGGATAGCACTCTCGTGGGTAGGAGTGAATGCTATTGGTATTGCAACTCATTACTTTTTCACTCTCACCCTCTGCTGTGAAGCGTTGGTTTTGCTCTTTCTTGCTTGGCAACAGTGGAGAAAAGAGGACAAGGGGACAAGGGGACTGGGGGATAAGGGGAAGAACTTTCCTCTATCTCCCCCTATCCCCCCATCCCCCCATCTCCCCATCCCTTCATCTCGCTGGTTCCGCATTTATGCTGTTGCAGCAGGTACATTTGTCGCAGGTTTAGTTTGGCTACCAGTGTTTTTACAGAATAGTTATGGAGGTAAGTTAACTGAATGGATTCAAGGTTCACCTGCTGGAATGGCTTGGGTTAACCCAATTTTTCAAGCTTTGGCAGCATGGATTACGATGATTTCTTTGCTACCAGTGGAAGCATCACAGTTAGCAGTTGTGATGGTTTCTGGAATATTGATGCTAATCTTTTTTATTTGGGCAGTCCCAATTTTATTACGTGGGATAAAAGTTCATCTCAAACAACCACAAACTCGTTTGATGGTTCAGGTGTTTGCTGGTTTAGTTATAGGGGCTATAGTTTTATTTTTTCTTTTTACCTATTTTTTTGGTATTGACCTGACACGAGGCGCTCGTTACAACTTTGTCTACTTTCCTGCTGTGATAGTCTTACTTGGAGCAAGTCTTGCAGTTTGTTGGCGTACTCCCATTTCGCAGAAGGGAAGATGGGGAATAAACGGCAAAAAAGCTGTGATCATAATTTGGTTGATGGGATTGGCGAGTGCGATCACTGTTGTCTGCAATCTAGGCTATCAAAAATATTATCGTCCTGACCTATTTGTACAACTTATTGAACAAACATCTTATGTCCCTGCACTTATCACTACAACTCAGAAAACTCATGTACAAATTGGAGAAATGATGGGGATAGCGAGGGAATATAAAATACATAAAATACAAAATTCCGAATCCACATCACCACTATTTCTCCTTGCTCATCAAGACAAAGACCCCAGTACTTCCACATCTGCCCTACAAAATACATTAAAGACGCTAGCACGTCCTTTTGATTTATGGTTAGTGAATTTTTATGCCCCTGAACCGAAGGAAGTCAGAAACTGTAGTGCTGAAACTCAATCCTTAGGCGCAGTCAACGGCTACGAATACAAACTGTATCATTGTAATCATTAGTCAAAACCTGTTGGTAAAGGAATGGACAAGGAAACAATGCCCATTGCCCATCTCATCTATCAAAATCTTCCGGAACCCCTACAGATGACAAACCAGCGATCGCTCGTAAGTTTTGGCTACGAATTAACTCAGTAAAGTCTAATCCAGAACGCCCTTCAATCTTTGCTACCGCCTCAATTGCAGATAACAGGTGTTGTGCGGCTTCAACTTCTGAGTAACCCCGTCGTTGCGCGACGCGGATAGCAGCTTTATCAGCGTTTAACTCTGTTTGCTGGGAGCGGTTAGTCCGCCAAATGCGAAGCACAGCCAGCGTAGTTAATCCACCAGCGACAACTACACCCACTGCATCTGCTTGGGCTGATTCTACAAAAGCGCCTAAAAGCCCAGCGATCGCCACACCTTGGTAAATGTCTGGTTTAAACCACTTGACTCCTGTTAAAGCGCTCACAGTCCGCAATAGTAATAAATCGCGTTGCGGTTTCGTCAAGCGACACCATAAATCAAAATTAATATAGATTGGTCGTTCTCTGTTCCAAGGTAATGGAAAAGAAGCATCAATCACTTTTGCCTGTTCGGGCTTGATAACGATTTTTGTCATCATTCGACCAGAAGCAGGCATTACATCTAGCAAACGGCGAATTTCAACGTTTGGTTCCATGTTAGCTATCAGCTTTAATAAACCTTTTCATATATTCTTATGCTAAGAGTACCTGGTTTCTAGACTTTCTATGTAGTCATTTAAGTAGATAGGTAGAAATAAACAGAACTATGTTAAGAAAGGTAAAAGCCTCTCAAACCCTTACCAATGACCAATGACCAATGACTAATGACTAATAACTAATGAATATAGATGCTTTTGCTCCAACTCCACCTGAATGGACAAACACAGCAATTCATGCTCTTGAATTTTGCTGTCCTAACTGTCACTCCAGTAGCTTAGAAGCTGCACAAGTTTGGATAAATCGTCGTTCGCCTGTGATGACGGAAAACTATCGTCGGAAATGGCAGGAGTTTTACCAGTGTCATTGTGGTTACGTATGGTGGGCTTGGAGTAGCGATCGCCCCTCTAGAACGCACCCTTCAGGCGAGCATCATCCAACAAATCTTGATGATGATGATCAATAAACTAGAACTTACGCATTGACAATCAAGACAAAAAGTGCGTAAGGAGAATTCAGAAAAAAACTAGCGATCGCTATTTACCAGAGGCGTGAAAAACAGATAATTTACTTGTTTGTGTTTAGGGTTC
>JAHHHH010000041.1 GCA_019359415.1 Iphinoe sp. HA4291-MV1
ATCATCCCAGAAACATTCAGATCCTCAATCCGAATTGTGTAAGCTTTACGACTTAAGTCTGTTGTCATCTTTTGCGTAGTATCTTGCCGAATATTAGCAATTCGCGCATGTTGACGAGCAGTTGCGTATAAATAACGTAAATCTATCAATTCATTTAATTTCTTGATAGATTTACTTCGGGGCTATCATGCTCCCGCGTGAATTAGCGTATAACACACTGCCATGCAAATATGTATCTTCAAGAGTACTACATTAAATAATTATTAAATATATAAAGTATTTATGACTTATTTGTTAATATTCTTTTCCTCTTTGCCTATAATTAGGAAGTGTATTCTCATGCTGTCGGCTTGAGGTGTTCTTCCCTTGGAGCTAATTGGGTGAGCAAAGATAATCAACTTAACAGAGTTGAGACACGAGCCAGTCTAATGTGAGCGCTACCTTACCGCTCACGGAGTGCTTCTTTTGTTATCTCGTGACAGATGATAAATTTTATTATATGAATCTTCTGGAGAAGAAATGGAGCAGGCACAAATATTCAGTGATCAAAAAAAGCAAAACTCTCAGCCGCCTTTAATACTAGCGGTGGAGGATAATGAAGATAACCTACTGCTGTTGAGTTATGCCCTTGAGTTGCTAGGTTGTAAGCTTATTTGTCAAAAGGACAGTTCAACAACATTACTTGTTGCGAAAGAGTATCAGCCAGACTTGATACTACTAGATATCTTGTTACCTGGGTCGAGTGGGATAGACGTTGTGCGTTCTCTAAAGCAAGAACCGCTAACCAATCATATTGCAGCTATTGCAGTTACAGCGTTGGCTACTATAGAGGACAGAGAACGCATCTTGAGTGCAGGCTTTAACGACTACATCAGCAAGCCCTATATGATAGAAGACCTAGAAGCTCTAGTTTATCGCTACCTCTGTAAAAAATTGCATCCAGATTTAGCATATGAGCTGTGTCAATATTAACCATATCACGCGGATTTTGGAGTGTTAGTTTTATCAGATGAAGTTTTTCTCCTAACTTTGCTAGAATCAGGAGTGCGAACGGTAGGTGAATCCGTCAAAATAGCAATAAAGCCAGTACGACCACTCTCTAATGTGGTATCAGCTAAGACCTCTATAACTGAAACATCTAAAGTCTCTTCAATCAGTGCCTTGAGTTTTGGCCCAATTGCATCATCTAAATCTGATCGAACCTCCTGTGCCAGTTCTTGATGACCTGTTTGAGCTAACAATTGTTCTGGTTGAGTGATAGAATTTTCCATGACAACCACGACATTTTGATCCGACAGTTGACAGATCACTTTAGTGGGCTGATGACCAAGTTGGTCACGATACATGGCTTGAATACGTTGTGCTAATGTTCTTTCTACTTGACCGCGAGTTGGTGTTGATGTAGTCATTGGTTTGTTCTTTTTCCTAGAGATTTAGACCACCAACGACAAGTCAAAAAGTGATGTTATGAGAGCTATGAGTTACTTAAGTTCTCACGCGTCACTCACATAAGCGAGTTAAAAACCCAGACGACTCTCACTTTTGATTTTCCGAGTTGTCGATAGCAGTGTAAGTTTACCATTAAGTGTAAAAAACTCAGGAATCCCGAATCACTGACAAAATTATATTGGTCAGAATTATTGAAAATCACCATCCAAATGCAGTATTTTCCATAAATATCTATAAGTGTTGATTTAACCTCTTGGCATAAGTTCAAATATATATATACTGTGGACTGCAATCTCATCAATCACGAGGAGTATGTAGCCAGGGTAAGCGCATCTCAAATGGGATTGACAAAACATACACTTAATGAATTAACGATCAAATAAGGATTTAGGGTTCGATTGATTTCTACGGGCTAATAGCGATGCCTCCGGCAAGCCGCAAAGCGTCTACGCCTAAGTGCTTATCAAGAAACGGGGCTTAATGCGATTCTTTGACTCTTTCTTGAGATTCTTGCGTTCTTATTGACAAGATGCGCTTGCCCTGAGTATGTAGCCAAGGAATAAAAAGAACTCAAGCTTGCTTCGGTAGACGTATAGTAAATACACTACCTTTACCAAGTTCAGAAAAAACTTCAATTGTTCCCTTGTGTGATTCAATAATACGCTGCGATAGGTGCAATCCCAACCCACTACCAGCACGCTTATTCTTACCTTGACGAAACCGCTCAAATAGAGTTGCTTGGTCTTCCAAAGCGATGCCGAATCCTGTATCTTGGACTTCAATGATGACCCAAGCTTTACCCTGAGGTTTTACCGATGTTTCAGATACACGAATGTTGATACTTCCTGTATCTGTAAACTTAATGGCATTTCCAATTAAGTTGCTTATGACTCGTCGCAATTCCAAGCGATCGCCTTTAACGACACTAGCAGTTTCGTCTCGTTGGTTTAAGTTGCTGGAGTCTATATTAATAGTCAAGCCCTTCTCAATTGCAAGAGGAGTGAGTTCTGGAACAACTTCTTCTACTATTTGCCGCAGATGACAGTTTTCAATTTGTAGGTTCTTTTTACCTGCCTCAAAGCGGTAGACTTCTAGTAGGTTATTCACCATTTCCAACAAGTTTTTGTTGCTGCGAATCATGGCGAATATCGCCTGTTTCATGTCTTGTGAAATTGAGCAAAAAGTTTCTTCATGAAACAAATTGAGCATCCGATCTGCGGCTACTAGGGGGGTTCGCAAATCGTGAGTGAGACGTGAAACAAAATCCTCCCGTTGACGTGCCATTTTTCGTTGTTCATCAATGCTGTGCTTGAGGCGCAGCATTGATCGCACTCTTGCTAGTAGTTCTTCATGGTCGAATGGTTTGCGAATAAAATCATCTGCTCCTGCGTCTAAACCTTCGACAACACTTGCGTCATGATGAGCAGTGATCAACAATATAGGAATATATATCTCTTGATTCTGACGAATGCGACGTGTCACCTCATAGCCATCCATTTCCGGCATCATGACATCTAAAAGAATCAAGTCGGGCGGAGATTGGGCAACTTGCTTGAGAGCATTTGTACCATTAGAGACTAATTCAACTTCATATCCTTCACTCTCTAAAATTGTCTCAAGTAAGATGAGATTATCGGGATTATCATCAACAGCAAGTATATGTTCTATTTGAGGATTGTCTTTTGCTAACATACTATTTCTTTTATAGAAAATAAAAATTCAGAACTATCTTCATCTGGCAAGCGATAGTCGAGAAATACGCAATCATACGAAGTCTCACTCAGAAGTGCGATCGCATTTTTGCCGTCACCCACCTCAGCCAGTTCCATTTCAATACTTGCTTTGGTTAGAGCGCGACGCACTGCCAAACGGTCTACTTCGTCATCATCTACAACTAAAATTCTTAGTTTCTCTTCCATTGCTTCTAGCGATCGCCATTAAACACGCTGTTTTCATGTATATCATTTCTTATTTCTTGGCAAATGTATAACATTTTATTGTTATAAGATGTTGTGTGAGACTTAAATGCATTGCAGCCTGCAAGCTTTGTGAGCTTATCATTGCAGTAAGCACTTCGGACAAACACGACTAACAGCCATGAAAATAATTATCTATTTAGCAATGAGAACTAAACTGTAGTAAAATAAGATACCCATATCTAGTTCATTATAATTGTAAACTCACAGTCAAACACTCGTCTTCAGCCATTGGTCTGAACTGCATATCAACTTTCCAGAACGGTTCTGAGTACCAAGTACTGAGGAGCTTTTCGCCCGCAGGGGTTTCTTCTGTTGTAGTTACAGACCCCTTCTGGTGCGAGACGCACTCGCGTTCGGGGTAGGGAACAGCTCATGTGGGAACTCTTAACAGTGATAAAAAATGCGCGTTGTGGGTAGGGCGCCCACTTTAAAAAAGATGTTTTTCGTTAGCGTCCCTTGCGCGTGTCCCCTTGGGACTCAGCGGCATGTTGGCTCACCTGTTCCGACAGGAGAAGTGCGACGCAAAGCTCGTGAAAAACGGCGTCCTTCTCCCAAAGGGAGACGCCAAGGGCGATGTCACAATCCCACTCTTTTAAGGGTGGGTTAAGAGTTCCCTGTTGCCTCTGAATAGCGTTACCTAGTCGGGATCAAAAAAACTCAAAGAAAATACCTTATTATATCAAACTAGGTTGATCACTTACTGCATCTATACCTCACTCCGGCTACGCCACCTCTACCCTTTGGCTTAAAAATTGGGAATTGGGAATTGGGAATGGAGAAGAGGTATTTTATTTTCATAGCAAGGTTTGTGAAAGACAGTTAGGTTGAATTGAGGAACGAAATCCAACCTACGTAATTCTATTTATGTAAAAATTAAAGCTTTGTACGATCAGTCAAAATCTCATATCCAGTCTCTGTCACCAACACAGTATGTTCAAACTGAGCGGATAGAGAATTATCCACCGTCACAGCTGTCCAGCGATCAGATAACGTCCGTGTATACTTAGAACCGGCATTCAGAATTGGCTCAATTGCCAGCGTCATCCCTGCACGTAGTTTGACATTAGGCATTTCGCGTGTACGGAAGTTAAAAACAGAAGGTTCTTCATGCAGGTTGCGACCAACACCGTGTCCGGTAAAGTCTTCTACCACTGTGAAACCATTTGCTTTTACATGGTCTTCAATTGCTCCAGCAATGTCAATCAGGTAGTTTCCTGCTTTCACCTGTACAATGCCTTTGAAAAGGGCTTCTTCTGCCACACGAATAAGTCTGGCTGCTTCTGGATTGACTTCGCCGACTGCAATTGTGATGCAAGAGTCACCATGAAAGCCTTGGTAATATGCGCCGGTATCAACTTTTAAGACATCTCCAGTGCGGATGACTTTCTTTTTACTAGGAATGCCATGTACAACTTCATTGTTAATGCTAGAGCAGATAGAAGCAGGAAAACCGTGATACCCCTTGAAACTTGGTGTTGCACCCATTTCCCGGATGCGTCTTTCCGCATGAGCATCCAAATCAGCTGTAGTCATACCTGATTTTACCAGCTCAGAAATTTCTTTGAGCACGGTTGCCACTATTTTTGCTGATTGCCGCATAATGTCTATTTCATGTGGCGATTTAATTTCAATTCCTCTGCGTTGTCTTGTTTGACGGTTATTTTGAGCTGGTTGAGAAAGCAGGTGACTGAGAATGTTCATGGGAAATTAATAACTATTTGTGCCTTGTCTGTTGTGTGTCGATAGTTTTTCTAATTTTATTAAGAAACAATACCTATATTTAAGGTAACTGAAAACAGTGATCAGCTGTTGTCAGTTATCAGGTCTCCTATGGGGATTTAAACCCCAAGTGAGACTTACCACACTGCGAGTTGTAAAGGACTCTGGCTCCCAACTAAAAAACTAGTCACTGATAACTGGTTACTGATAACTGTTAATTGCTAATCACAATTTCTCCAGTCATACCCGCTTCTGTGTGTCCTGGTACTGAGCAATGTAGGGTATATTTTCCTGACTTTAGCGGCACAAAGACCCATTCTGCTTCTGCGTCTGGTTTTAGTTCTACTTCGTGGATAGCTCCTTTAACTTCCACTTTGCCTGCTTCGACTTTTTGTGTCCAGATGCCATCGGCAAAATCTTTGGCAGTAAAATAGTGCTTTTGGACACTAGGATTGATAAGTCGGAGTTCGTAGCGTTTACCAGACTCAAATTCCAGATGATTTGGTTCAAACTTCAGTTCATTAGCAGAATTACCTAAACTAACTGTGATTTCTGTAGCAGGTTGTTTGAGAATACCACCAGATACATTTGCTGCAACTGCGAGGGAGGTATTCAAGATGAAATCATATAGCAATAGGGTGAGAGACAAGGAAATACAGAGTATGAGAGATGTACAGGTAAAAATCTTGTTAACAAAGTTTTGGATAACCATCAGAAACATACAATAAGGATGTATCTGTATATGTCATTAGTCCTAGTCTTGTCTTCTTGACTAATGGCTAATGACATATAACTCAAGAACTATTGACTGATGCCGCCTTGATTTGCAAGTACAGCAGGTCCAGCTGTCACTACAACAATTCTATCTGGATAGAGTAACTCACGAGCTGCTTGATTAACTTGGTCAAAGTTAACTGCTTGAATTTTTTCCGTAAAATCGCGCAGTTCCTCTTTATCTAGCTCGTACACCTCATTCATCAGGATTTTATCTATTAATTCCTCTGGGTTTGCCAGGGATATGATGTAGTTGCTGATCAATATGTGTTTAGCTGTTTCTACTTCCAGTTCAGTGACGCCTTTTTGATGAATTTCCTTGAGCAATTCACGGGTACTCGCGATCGCTTGACGGGTATCTCCTGGACTGGTTTGCATCTCAATCAAAAATGTTCCAGCATTTTTTCCGGCAAGGAAACTGCTATAAATTCCGTAGGTTAGCCCTTGGCGATCGCGAACCTCTGCTCCGAGTCTACTTGATAAAGTATCGCCACCTAAAATCTGATTCAACACCAAAGCTGCATAAAAGCGGGGGTCTTTGCGGTTTAGACTTGTGTTACCCATATAGGTAATAGCTTGAGCTTTACCTGGAACTACTGGGTTAACGCTGACAACTTTGTCTGGCAAAGATACCGTTGGATACTTTAATGTTGGTGGTAAACCACTAGCTTTCCAGTTAGCAAACTCAGTTTTGATGAGTGCTTGGACTGACTCTGGAGCAAAATCTCCTATCAGTGCTAGCACTGTTGTGTCGGGACGATAATGTTTTGTTTTAAATTCAATCACATCCTTACGGCTAATCCGTTGTAAACTTTGCTCTGTAGGGAATGTATGTAAGGGATGTTTCTTCGGGTAAACCGATTGTACAAATGTTCTTTCTGCGACTTGCGAAGGCTCATCTAATTCTTGCTTCAGGGCAGTTAATGCTTGTTTGCGAGTCAGTTTTAACTCTTTTGTTGGAAAACTCGCATTTTTGACAACATCTGCTAAAGTCTGAACTAGAACGGGTAAGTCAGCTGCCAAGCTATCACCTTCAAGTCGTACACCTTCTCGGTACGTTTCAAACTCAAGGCTTGCTCCTCGGTCTTCTAAAGTTTTAGCAACAGTCAAAACATCCTTTGTTTTGGTTCCATTCATTAAGTTCTCAGCGACAAGAGACGCCAGCCCAGCTTTATCTTCTGGATCAAATTCGTTACCAGCTCTGATGTAACCAGAAAGCGTTACTGTGGAAGTGCTAGTGTCGGGTACAAGCAATACCCGTAAACCATTAGATAATGTGAATTGCTCTGGTAACGTATGACTTGTAGGAACACTAGCCAAATCATCTACCGAAGGTAAGTACTTTGTCACCTCTTGTGTCGTCACAGATGCGCCTGAGGCAAAATTTTCAGTGTTGTGTTTGGAGTTTACCTTGCCATCATTCCCCTTTGCCTCAACCCGAGTAGGATGAAAAAAGCCTACTGTACGTGCTTCTTGTTTAAGATATTTTTTTGCCACACGCTGTACATCCGCCGCCGTCACCTGACGAATAGCTACCAAATAGTGGTCTGTATAGCGATAATCACCAGTAGTTGTTTCATCATTACCTAATTGCAATGCCAAACTTGTCAGATCACGGTTACTCAAAAGAACAGATGCTTCCAACTTCGCCTTTGCTCGATTGAGTTCCTCTGTTGTGACTCCTTTTTTTGTCAGTTTGGCGATCGCACTTGTTAGGACTGAATCAATTTTTTTCAAGTCTTGATCAGGATCTGCTTTAACCAATAACTCATACCAGCCTGATTCCATCAAGTTAATCACAGAAGCTGAAATATCACTTGCTAAACCTGATTCCACCAATACCTGCTCCAGGCGAGAATTCCGTCCATCTGTTAAAATCCGATCCATCAGATCCAAAGCTGGTACATCCGGATGATTAACATCTGGTAATGGATAGACAGCTTGCAGCAACACTCCTGCTCCGCTTTCCCGCAGCACTATTGGATTGCTGACTCCTGACTCCTGACTCCTGACTCCTGACTCCTGACTCCTGACTCCTGACTCCTGAGTCTTAGGTATTTTCCCAAAAACCTCTTTCACTGCTTTGAGGGTTGGTTCTGTTTGGAAATCTCCAACAACCACGAGAACAGCATTGTCAGGATTGTAGAAATTGCGGTAGTACTTCCGCACTTGTTCTAAATCAAACCTTTGTACATCAGCTTCAGTCCCACCAACAGGTAACCCATAAGCATGATTGGGAAAAGCCGCCAACATGACAGCACGGTTTAAGCGATAGTCTGGGCTATTTTCGTAACCCTGCAATTCGGAAATCACAACTCGCTTTTCGCTTGCTAGTCCTGTAGAGTCAATCAGAGCATTTTGCATTCTGTCTGCTTCTAAGGTTAGCAAAGCCGTGAGCTTATCACGCTCTGCTGTATTATAGTAAGCCGTTTGGTCGTAGCTGGTGAAAGCGTTTGAGTCACTGCCCAAAGCACTCAACAATCGCCCAAATTGAATTGGACGATTTTTTGTACCTTTGAACATCATGTGTTCCAACTGGTGGGCAATACCATTCACTCCAGGTTCTTCGTTACGTGATCCCACCTTGTACCATACCTGCACAGTCACTACTGGGCTGGAGTGGATTTCTCTAGTTAAGACAGTCAGACCATTATCCAGTACTGTCTTGTGAACATTTTCAGTCAATGAAAAAGGCTCTGTTTTTTTTGAGACGATTATTTTATGTGAATTGAACCCCGAGGAAGCGGTTGTTATCTGGCTATAAGAAAATTTATTTCCAAACAATAACACCGTCATTAGCGAAAAAGTAAACAGTAATAAAGCAAAACGGTAACGATGCACTCTGGGAAAGAGAGACATGAATTTTTCTATGCTGTCTGTAATGTAAGTTACATTTTCTTCTGGAATCTAATTTGATTTTTCTGAGTCGTGTGTGATTTCAACAACACAGAGAAGAAAATAACATTTTATTTTACAGATAAAGAATCAGAAGTTCAACTAGGGGAGTGTTGCTAATAGGCGGATGAATTCCAGAGGCAAATTATCAGTATCTGCAATAAAAGTTACTTCGTAAATTTTATCACCTATCTGCTGCTGTGTGGGTTCTAAAAGAATTTTCAGTGGTTGCAACAGATCAGGATTGTTTCTTGCTACGACCAAAAAACGTTCTTTTAAATTTGTTAACCAATTAGATAAATCAGGTGTTATTTCAGTTAAATCGAATGAAAGATGGTAGTACCCCACATAGTGTTCATCTGTAAATGCATCTGGAGCAGGTTTTGGTTGAGGAATTTGGATCAGTTCAATTCTGCTATTGAGTCCTTCCATCCAACATGCAAGAGTATAGCCTGTCGTGAAGCGATCGCAGACTGTAAACCCTAGCTGTTCGTAGAAGGCGATCGCCTTATGAATATTCGCAGTACGAATAGAAGCATGATGCATAATTTTAATTATTAGTCATCAGCCATTAGTCATAAGAATGAGACAAATGACTTTTGACTCATGACCTCTACTCAAATAATCTGAAATAGGGATAGCGTGCTGGTACACCAGGTTCTTTTTCCAAATCAAAATTAATGACGTCCCAACAAGACTCCTCCGACGAGGAATCGGGGCTAAACTCTACAGGTAAACCATAAAGTCGCGCTGAAGTCGCCTCTGACTGTCCAGAACGCCACTGAGTGCTACGCTCTAGATAGCCACTCATCAACTCTTGATAGCGTTTGGCAATAATCACCCGTGTCGCTCTATAGCCTTCAGTATAGAGCTTATCTAGTGCTTCGTGAATTTCAAACCGAATGCCATCGGGATGAGTATGTTGCCGATACCAGTCGCCATTCCATCTTCGCCAATGACGCCCTGATTGTAGATGGATTAATTCCCCAGTTTTAGGATTTGCTTCAAACGCGCCGTGACGCGGACATAAATAAGTATCGGTTAGTGTCAAAGCCGGTATTGTTTGGCGGCAGTGGGGACACTGAATTTCAGGACCGAATATAGGGTACTGCAAGCCTGGATTCATCATGAAGTGTGTACAAACATATTTTTGTCTTCACCAGTAGTGTTGGTTCCTTTTACACTTCTGCTCCACCTTATTGGTGCTATCTGACTACGGCCCTTTGAGATTAGAGACTCTACACCGTGATATCCTGGTTTTGCAACCTATAAAGGCATGCAACCTACTAAGGTTGGAGTTCCTCCAGTGTTCCTGGGTACCACATCTATATTCTACCGTGTCTATCACTTCCTACTGGTCTTCTCCTGATATTTCTCAAGCTGCCTTCATAGCAGCGAATGCTGTTGTTATTGGTTCAGTAAAAATTGCTGCAGGGGTGAGCATATGGTACGGAGCTATTGTGAGAGGAGATGTGGAATCCATAGAAATTGGCGAATGTACAAACATTCAGGATGGAGCAATCTTACACGGTGATCCTGGAAAACCCACGGTATTAGAAGATCATGTTACCGTAGGGCATCGCGCTGTCGTACATTCTGCCTATGTTGAACGCGGCAGTTTGATCGGAATTGGCGCAGTTGTTCTAGATGGAGTACGCTTAGGTACGCTTAGTATCATTGGTGCAGGTGCAGTCGTCACAAAAGATGTACCGCCTTTATCCCTGGTTGTTGGTGTTCCTGGCAAAGTCGTGCGCCAAATTTCTGAAGCAGAAGCAGCAGAACTGATTGAACACGCCGAACGTTACAAAAAATTAGCGTTAGTTCATGCTGGCAAAGGTACGGATATTGGGTTCCGGATATCGGAGTGAGGGAACGAGGGGCAATGGGCAATGGGATCATGACTAGAGTTGTAAATATTCTTTACATATTGTTTGGAAAAATTGACTAGTTCAGTTAAAAATAAATAATGAGATAAATAATGAGAAAAGCTGACAAAACTTTAATTTTTACATAGCAGAGGGTTGTAGATATGGATATGCGTTTGGTCGTTGTTTTAGCACCAGTCCTTATTGCTGCTGGTTGGGCACTATTTAACATTGGTGCTGTTGCTCTCAATCAATTGCAAAACTTTTTGAATAAAGAAGCATAAAATCTGATTATTAGCATAAAATACCCAACCGACTGTTTCTCTTTTGAGGAGCAGTCGGTTTACACTTAGCCAATCTGCTCAACTCTCATCGCCGGTACCAACGTGACTATTGACTCCTTACTTCAACCCTTTCAACACTTTGGTGTTCACCTTGGGTTAGAACGTATTGTCAAGCTACTGGCAAATCTTGGAAATCCTCATCACCAAGTCCCGGTTATTCATGTTGCTGGTACTAATGGCAAAGGTTCTGTTTGTGCCTACCTCAGTTCTATCCTCACTAAAGCAGGTTATCGCACAGGACGCTACACTTCACCTCATTTGGTAGATTGGACAGAACGTATTTCCCTGAATGAACAGCCGATTTCTTCAGAGGAATTTTGCCAATTATTACTGCAAGTGAAAGCAGCAATTTCCCCGGAAGAATCACCAACTCAGTTTGAAGTCATTACTGCAGCGACTTGGTTATATTTCGCACAAGCTAAAGTGGATGTGGTGGTGGTAGAAGTTGGATTAGGAGGACGCTTGGATGCAACAAACGTCTGCTCGAAACCTCTTGTCACCATTATCACCTCAATTAGTCGTGAACATTGGCAGGTTCTCGGTCCTACTGTTGCTGATATTGCAAGAGAAAAAGCTGGTATTCTTAAACTAGGATGTCCTGCTGTTGTGGGACCATTGCCAAGTGAAGCAGAAGAGGTTGTGCGATCGCGTGCTTTAGAATTACAATGCCCTGTGATTGTGCCTCAACTTTCACAGTCAATTTCTCCAGGATGGGCAGAGTATCAAACAATTCAAAATTCAAAATTTATTAAATACCCTTTGCCATTGCTGGGACAAATTCAGTTGACGAATTCAGCTTTGGCTTTAGCCGCTATAGAAGTTCTACAAGCTCAGGGTTGGGAGATTTCTGAAGAAGCCATTATTAAAGGAATGGCAAATACCAAATGGCTTGGGCGGATGCAATGGACAACATGGAGAAACCATAAATTGTTGCTAGATGGCGCTCATAACCCAGCAGCCGCTCAAGTTTTGCGAGATTATGTGGATAGTTTAACCCCACCCCTAACCCCTCCTCCGCAGTCGCCTCTCCTAAGGGAGACGCTCTTGCAACAACGGGGGGAACCCCCGCACGGCGCTGCTCTCCGCAAGCAGGGAGGGGAGACTACTGAGCAATCGGTTAGTTGGGTGATGGGAATGCTCTCTACAAAAGAACATGGAGAGATATTCAAGATTTTACTGCGACCAAATGACCGATTATATTTAGTGCCAGTTCCTGATCATAGTTCAGCAAATCCTGGAGAATTAGCAAAACTAGCTTCAGATATCTGCCCAGAATTGAGTTTTTGTCACACCTACCCAGATTTATTATCACCTCTTGAGGTAGCTTTTGCTTCAGGTGATAATTTGGTCATCTTGTGTGGTTCGCTGTATTTAGTTGGGCATTTTTTAGGAAGTACACAGGCAAGAGGAGATCATTCGTGAAATAGATTTGAAAGCTATAATTGGGATACAAAGCACACGCTAATGTAGTGCAAAAGCGCCAATGGCAGAAATAATAGTCAGCCCTAAAATGGATACCGTAATTACACCAGAAAGAATCGAGTTACCTCCAGGCGCTGTCTTGAAACTCTTGGGAAACTGGCAAGACTATGAAAGGCTGCAAAGCCAGTTAGGCGATCGCACTGTACCTCGCATCAAATATCGACTAGGAACAATTTTGTTAATGACTCCCTTACCTGAACATGGAAGAGGTGCAAGTTTGTTGGGAGATGTTGCTAAAACTTTATTAGATCGTTTAGAGAAGATATACGATTCGTTTACGCCCATAACCATGAGCTTGCCAGAGATTAGCGGTATTGAACCAGACTACTGCTTTTATATTGAAAATTGGAAAGCAGTAGCAGGTAAAAACCGTATCGACTGGCAGAACGATCCTCCCCCCGATTTGGCAATTGAAGTAGATGTTACCAGTTATACAGATATCAATGATTATTTGCCCTATCGAGTACCAGAGGTTTGGCTGCTGAAAAATAACCAATTATTAGTTTATAGATTGCAGGGTGAAAGTTACGTACTTGCAGAAAGCAGCTATTTCCCTAACATTTCAGAAATTGTACGGCAATGTCTTCAAATTGCAAGTGAGCAGACAACAAGTGAGGCGATAAGGTGGTTAAGGAATTTTTTGCACTCACCAAGCTGAAGAATAGGGAAGAGGAAAGAAGCAAGAGGGAAGAAGTGTTTTCTCTTCTTGTTCCTACTTCCTTCTTACTTCTTTCTCTACGCTAACTAACGCTTCTATCAACGTTTGATTTTGCTCATCTGTACCAACCGTAATCCGCAGCTTATCTTCTAACCCCGCTTGCTTAAAGTAACGCACCAAAATTCCTCGTTCCTTCAGAGCCAAGTAAACAAATTCTGCATTTCCCTCGCTGGGAGTTGCCAAAACAAAGTTAGCTTGAGAATCAAGCACTGTCCATCCCAGATTCTTCAAATCTTGCGTTAGCTTCGTCCGCGAGATTTTGACTTTGTCTGCACAAGCATTCTTGTAAGCCTGATCTCGCATTGCAGCTGTACCGACTGCTGTAGCGATCGCATCAATGTTATAACTATCTTTTACCTTAAATAACCCAGCGAGCAGTTTTGGATTTGCTACCCCAAAACCCATCCGCAACCCTGCCAAAGAATACCCTTTGGACAAAGTACGTAACACAATCACGTTCTCGAATTCTTGCACCAACGGCAATGCTGTATACTCAGCAAAGTCAACATAAGCCTCATCAATCGCAACAATTCCTGAGACTTGCTGCGCTAATTCCCGCACATCATCTAAAGGTACCACATGACCAGAGGGACTATTCGGAGAAGCAATAAACGTAATTGCTCCATTCGCCGCAACGAGTTCTTTGATCGGTAACTGAAAGTTGGCAGGGTAAGGAACTTCAACCACTTGTGCAGGTTGGATGGCTGATAAAGTTCGGTACAGCACGTAGGTTGGCATGGGATACACGACTGTGCGATCGCTTCCCTCTGCACAAGAACGCACCAACACATTTAGCACATCATCGCTACCATTACCTACAATAATCCAATCTGCAGGTACTCCCAACGCATCGCTCACCGCCTGACAAAACTCTCTTGCAAATGGATCAGGGTAGCGCCGTAACCACTCACTATCTAAATTGTGCAGCACTTCCATCGCCAAAGGCGATGGCGGATAAGGATTTTCATTTGTGTTGAGTTTGATAATTTTTGTTCCTGGTTTGGGTTGTTCACCAGGAACGTAGCCAGTCATGGCATCAATAGCAGGACGGAAGTAGCTCATAGTAAATGGTGGTAACTGATGTTAGGCTGGTCTATTGTAAACAACAGCCCACATCGATGCTTGCTATTCTTTGACAAGTGTTAAAGCTTCTTCGCCGTTATGTAAAATTACTAACTTCTTACCATTTTCCTCAGATTTCACTTCCCACTCAAAGCCTGGTTTGAGTGGACGTATAGGAACAGATGTAATATTCCATTCACCTTTATCTAAGTTAGAACTTGGGTTACTTGTGGACTCTTGAACTTGTGGTTGCGCTTGAGAATCGCTTGTCTTTGCAAAGCTAGGGTTCTGAAACAGAAAACACAAGCTAAGCATAACAAAAGTACAAACGATTACCTTTTTAAATAAACGTTTCATGGCAATATACTACCTTCAATCACTTGACTACCGAAACCGTTGTAACACTTGAGCTAAAGATAGAATATCATCTCAGTCGCCCAGAGGTGCGATCGCCCTCCTTGAAATTTCAATTCGTTTCGCGGAATCATGAGATTTTGGGCGTTGCTGAATGTAAGAATGAATTGCCCTCATCCCCAACCCTTCTCCCTTTGGGAGAAGGGAGCCAAGATCCAGTTCCTCTCCCTTTGGGAGAGGGTAAGGGTGAGGGAAAAAGACTGGCATAATTGGTAAAAATCATTCCTCAATTCAGCAACGCCGGATTTTGCTACTTCGGCACTACCATGCTCCCGCGCTATCCTAGTGTGCGGCTTGTTTTGGCAGGTGTGTCAAAACCTGTTGGTAAAGGAATGGATAAGGGGACAAGACAATTCAAAATTCACGCATTAAGAATCCAGTTTCCGATTCCCATTGCCCATTGCCCATCCTACAAAAATTGCAATAATTAAGCTAACTTCTCGTGCTATTCCATTCCTTTGCTGCATCCTCTACAGCTTTATCTACTGTCTTCTCACCCAACATAGCCGCTTGCAAGTTCTCGTAAATCGCCTTTTGCAAAAGTTTTATATCCTTGAGCACTGGAGTTAATATTTCTGCTTGTCGCAGTTCTTGTGCGCTGATGATTCGCGCCTTATCCAAAGTCGAGGCGTTTGCGGGTGTGTCTTTGAAGTAGCTGTCAGTAAGGGACTTCGTTGTAGATGGGAGAACATTCGCTGCTTTGGCAAAACTGAGCTGGTTCTCGTCATTTGTCAGAAACAAGGCGAATTTGAGAGCGGCGTCGGGTTGTTTGCTGTCACGGGGAATAACAACATTCATGACAGCGACATTTTTCTTGCCATTTTCCCCCGTGACTTGCGGTGCGGTGGCGGAAACTTTGGCGATCGCTGGTGCATTTTTAGCAATGTTCTCAAGAAACTCCCCTCCAGAAAACAGGAATGCTGTTTCTCCAGCTTGGTACAAATCAACTGCATGGCGATGTCCTTGTGTCAATATCTCTTTAGGAATAAGCCCTTTTTTATATAAGTCCACCCAATACTGAAACGCTGCTTTACCTTGTGGGGAGTTAAAAGCTGCTTTACCCTCAGCATCCACTAGAGTCACCCCCATTTGTACAAAAGACTCTAGCACGTCTCCAGCATCTTGGGGAACGAACGTTATAAAAAAGGCATACTTACCAGTTTTGTCTTTAATTTGTTGAGCCACCTGCGCTAATTCAGCGTAAGTGACAGGTGGTTTACTGATACCTGCTTGTTTTAATAGATCAGTGTTATAAATGGTTAGCCGTGTAGTGAGGTACCAGGGAATCCCAAAACTCTTGCCATTGAGCGTACTTGCTTTCCAGATATTCGGTAAATAGGAGGAACGCACTTCTTTTGGGACTTTTGCATCCAAATATAACCAAGCATTTCGTCCTGCAAGTTGGGAAGCAAAATCTGGATTGAGGTTAACCACATCAGGTGGTGTTTTCCCTGAAACTGCTGTTAAAATTTTATTCTCCATTGCGGTCCAAGGGATATCATTCCAGGTCACTTTTATACCAGAATTTTGTGACTCAAAAGATGTAATTAGACTTTTAAAGTAGTTAGTAAATTGAGGTTGAAGCTGCATTGTCCAAAATTCAACATTTTGCACTGCTGCAACTCCTGATGATGCTTGTTTTGTACTGGTACCAACGTTTCCTGTACCACAACTAACCATCCAACTGGTCAATACACCGAGTAACGCCCAAACAACAAATTTTTTGAACTTTTGAATTCTAACCATCGTGCTTATACTTTATTTAACGCGATCGGGGTGAGGTACTTATGCAACAGTTGTGGAGATTATAGGCTAAAACAATTTCTTAGTAACAGCATTAATCCTTAATATCATTTCATTTTTAAATTGGCAATCCAAGGGGCAAAACTGTAGTGAAGCTATTCAATAGTTTGTTTGGTAAATTCCATAAGGGAGTTGGCATAGAACTTTCACCGCAACGTGTGAATTTAGTTCAGCTGCGTAAGCTACGCCAAGGTTTGAAAGTAGAAACTTTAACATCAGTGTCTGTTCCGGAGGGGGTTTTCGTCAATGGTCAAATCATTGATTCCCCAACAATGGCGCAGTTAATCCAGCAAGCGCTAGCTGAAAGTCAAATCCAAGCTTCTCATGTCGCTACTGCTGTACCAGGGCGAGAATCAATTATACGCATCATATCCGTACCAGCAGAGTTAGATGACAAAGAACTACGGGAGATAGTACTAAACCACGAAGCAGGTTTACATTTACCTTATCCTCGTGAAGAAGCTGATTTGGATTATCAGAAACTTGGGTGTTTTATAGATGAGGATGGCATTGAAAAGGTACAGATACTTTTAGTTGCTACACGCAAGGAAATCACTGATACATATATAGATATCTTTGAGCAAGCAGGATTACAAATCGATGTTTTAGAGATTAACAGTTTTGCTCTGATTCGCACAATTCGCGAACGACTTCGACAATTTGGACCGCAAGAAGCAGCAGTGCTCGTGGATATAGAATTCGATAGCACAGAAATAGCGATCGCTGTTAATGGAGTGCCGCAATTTTCGCGTACAGTTCCTATTGGAACATATCAAATGCAAACTGCTTTATCTAAGGCAATGAACTTACCCGTCTCGCGAGATCTAGAACTGTTGTATGAAATGTCTATTCCTCCAACTTTTATAGATGGCGGGGTTGATGAAATTAATCCAGATATGACAGTGATGATGGAGGTGTTGGGAGAACTCACAGAAGAACTGCATCGTTCTATCGATTTTTATCTCAACCAAAATGAAAATTTGGAGGTAGCACAGATTATGCTGGCTGGACTAGGAGGCGGACTGAGACAACTCGATGAGTTTTTTACACAACGATTGAATTTGCCAACCTCTCAAATAGATCCTGTAGCTGCTTTGTCATTGCAAATTGATGAAGAGAAATACTCCCTAGTAGAACGTTCTGGATTAGCAATAGTGCTTGGTTTAGGAATGCGAGAGGCAGAATAAAGTCAAGAGTCAAAAGTCAAAAGTCAAAAAAAGAAATGTAGTGGTTGCGAGTATCCTGCCAATGTCCAATATATACTATAAAGCGTAACAACTCATACAACATGTACAGTATAGATATTAATTTTCTCAAAGACCGCCAAAGTCATCAGAATAATTTTGAAAAGAAACGACCAGAAATATCTTTACCTACTGGCAATTTAACTCCAGTTTACATAGGACTAGTAGTTGGTCTATTTTTTCCAGCTTTAGTAGGTACTGGTTTGTGGTTTGTGCAAACAAAAAATAGTGCATTAGACCAGAAGATGACACAACTGGATCAGGAAAACCAAAGATTAGAACTTGAAGTAGAAAATATTAAGAAAATCCAAGTAGAAACAAACAAAATTAATCAGGAAACACAAGCTTTGGTGAGTGTTTTTGACCAAATTCGTCCTTGGTCAGCTATGTTACAAGAGATGCGCGATCGCATACCAGCAACAGTGCAAATTGATAGTATCAAGCAAATCGCACCCACTGCACCAATAGAAGGACAGCCAGCACCCAATCCTGCTGGGAGTGTGGAAATCTCTGGGTTTGCTCACTCTTTTAGCGATGTCAACGATTTCACGTTGACTTTGCAACAATCTCGTTTTTTCAAAGCTGCACAAACAAAAATTATGACAGCAGAGTTAATAGATGCACCGCTACCACCAGATACGACATCCGCTACGAGTTCACAAATGAAACCACTCCAAATCGTTAAATACACAATTCAATCTAGTTTGAGTGATATTCCCGCCTCGGAATTAATTCGTGAATTGGAGCAAAAAGGTACAGTAGGACTCGTAACTCGGATTCGCAGTATGCAACAAACAGGAGTCATTTCAAGATGACGCTGGGCGATGAGTTCAATTTTGTAGAAGACACGGAATTTGGTACAACTTCCTCAAGTTACCCTGTTGTTTTTGGTATCACCCTAACACCAATAATTATCGGCATTATCTTAGGGGTTTTAGGACTTGCAGGTGCAGCTTATCTACTGATGAATTTTGTGATGCCAGTATGGGAAACTTTTCAACAGCAGCAAACAAAACAGAATGAACTACTGCACAGCATTGACCAAAAGAAAGCTTATGTTAAACAAATTGACAAAGCACAACAGGAGCAAGCGTTTTCCAAACAGCAACAACTCCAAGTTTTAGCTTTATTTGCTCATGAGAAAACTTTGGATACATTACTGCTGGATTTAAATCGTTTAGTTGAGTCTAGTAACACTCAAATTTCTCCTAATGCAGTGATAGCTCAACTGAAGAAGTATATGCCCACTGGAAAGGCTGAACCCATCACTGATGATAGTCTTGGTCCATTGGTGAATGGCAAGCTAAAACGCAGCAGTATCAATATTGAAATTATCGGAACTTACGAACAAACACAATCGATTTTCCGCAATATAGAGCGGTTACAGCCTTTGTTGATTGTGAAGGACTATCAATCAAGTTTGGCACCGGAACCTGTTAATCAACAAGGCAAAGTTGTGGTAAGTAGAGTTAGACCAACACTTATTAGCACATCTTTTCAGTTACAGGCATTAATGCCACTTAGTCAAGAGGAAATTGCAACAGCTAAAGCAGCACAACAAAATACCAAATAACATTCTTTTTACTGTGAGCAATTAGGCAAAGCGGAATGAAGCAATCTCAATTCCCTGTGGTTGTTGATCTTCAAAAACGCACGCACTCGCTGTTAAGGGAGAGATTTTTAGCTCCTACCGGACCAACATTACCAAACATTTTTGACACTTCTCCTTATTGTACTAAAAGTTACTAAGACATAAGTATTACCGCTCGGCGATCGCTCCCTTTTAAGTTCATCTAACAAAATCGCATTGCACAAGCGCCAACTTCCAAGGGCGGCTGCTTAAGTTTCAGTAAGACTACCTAAGACATCACTGGAATTAGAGTTGTTGAGGCTGCGACCTATAACGTACACAGTTGTACCTGCCTCACTAAGACCAATGGCAATTCCCTTACCAACTGTGTCTTTTTGTAAAGGCGAGACGCCATTCGTCATGCTAACTTATCGCTGCATGCTTGTTTATTCCCTACTTACCCACCAGTGGCAACAACAAAGTCACAAAATAATAAACCAAAGGAGCAGTGAAAATATAACTATCTGTACGATCCAAAATACCTCCGTGACCAGGAATCAACTGTCCTGAATCCTTTACCCCAGCATCACGCTTGAGCATAGATTCGGTCAAATCACCCAATAGACTAGCAATGCCAATAAGCAAACCTAATGCGACACCAGTCAAAGGGAATTTAGACCAATTGAGATAATGGACTGCGACGACAGCTACGAAAACACTGGCAGCAATACCAAAAACAGCTCCTTCGACTGTTTTTTTAGGGCTAATCTCCGATAGAGGGGTTTTCCCAAAAAATTTACCAACGATGTAAGCACCAATATCAGCTGCCCAAATACATACAAATGTGAGTGCTGTTCCTACCAGACCTTGGGGTAAAGCGCCAAAGTCTCGGTTATCTATATTTGTCCAAATTGTGGACAGATAATCACTGATAGGCAGATTGCTGATAGTCACACCGTCGAGCGATCGCAAACGTACCCAGTAACTTGGCAGATACCCAGTGTAGAATAGCCCTAGAATGGAAGCGGCAATATCCGCAATTGTTGCCATTTTTGGCTGAAACAGCAGGTAAAAACAAATAAAAGTGCCAGCCACTGGCATCACGGCATCAGCTAAGCTCCCATCCAAAGTGCAAATGATGAGCAAGACTTGGCTGACAAACATGGTGGTTTTAGCAGCAGGAGCCATACCTTTTGCTCGCACCAAATTAAAATATTCTAGTTGACCGAGAAAGATGATAACCGCAAACAAAAGAGTGAAGTACCATCCACCCAAAAGGGTCGCAGTCAAAGCAAGGGCTATTGCAACAATTCCACTAACAATCCGAGACCAAGGCATGGGCAAAAGAAGGAAAAAGTGAAGAGTGAAAAAAGAAAAATGAAGATTGAAGAATTTTTTGTATTTTCTTTCTTCCTTCTTCTTTCTTCATACTTTGTTTTCTAGTCTAGTTTCTCACCACTGAGAATAAAAATGGGGTTGACGGCAGTAAAGGTTTGAGAAGAACCTCGCGTCTCCAAACGGTTCACAGCCGACTGGATGACTTCAATATTTCTCGCTTGCAACTGGGCAAAGCTTTGAGAAATAGCATACAGACCTTCTAGATTAGCAGCTGTAGCGACAACTCGACCTGAGGGTAGCAAATAATGCCACGCTGCTTTCATAATTTCTTGGATGGGACGTCCTCCCTCAATACAAACGCGATCAGGAGGTACTTTTAGGTTATGCAAACACTCAGGAGCGCTCCCTTCAATGACTTCAACATTCTTCACTTCAAAGCGATCGCAGTTGCGCCGGATCAAGTTGGCAACTTCTTCATCTCGTTCTACAGCGAAGATCTGTCCACTTGGAGAGAGTAAACCCACTTCTATTGGAATCGTTCCCGTTCCTGCACCAATGTCCCATAACACAGTATTGGGTAAAAGACGCAGTTGGGCAAGCAATAGCAGTCGAATTTCTCGCTTACTGAGGGGAATTCCTGGCAAGCGCTCAAAAAAATCATCTGGAATACCAGGAGTAATATAAGGCCAAAGTTGGGAGGGCATAAGCAATTCACGCATTCACTCATTCATAAGGTACGGCATTGGAAAAACTAGACTTGACAAGTATTTCTAGTACCCTCTCTTTGCAACAGAGAATGTGGAACAGCAAAGAACCGTACAATTATGTTAAAGATATATATCTGTCTAGATTAGGAAAATAAAATAAATAAAAAGGTTTTAAATTTATATCCATAAGTAATCATAATGAATGGTCAAATATTAGGCGATCGCTACGAAGTACAGCTGCAATTGGGGAAAAAGGCTGGGCGACGGACGCTTTTAGCTCGTGATCTCCTCACAAGTGAAATGGTGGTTGTCAAGTTACTGTCTTTTACCAGTGACTTTGAGTGGGATGATCTCAAGCTGTTTGAGCGAGAAGCCGAAACTTTAAAAAAAATAACACATCCGTCTATTCCTCGCTATTTAGATTATTTTGAGGTAAATTCATCAAATATCAAAGGGTTTGCTTTAGTACAAACTTATATCCCAGCACAAACGTTAGAGCAATACATAAAAGCTGGGCGTACTTTTACGGAAACAGAAGTCAAACAGATTGCTAAAGCACTTTTAAAAATTCTCATTTACTTACACGAACAAAAACCTTCTACAATCCACCGAGATATTAAGCCTAGTAATATTTTGCTGACAAATCGCTCTGGCAATAGTGTAGGTCAAATATACTTGGTAGATTTTGGCTCGGTGCAGACTGTAGCAGCCTCTGAAGGCGGGACAATGACTGTAGTGGGAACTTATGGTTATATGCCACCAGAGCAATTTGGTGGACGCACAGTTCCTGCATCTGATCTCTACAGCTTGGGTGCAACTTTAATTTACTTAGTCACGGGGACACAACCAGCAGATTTACCCCAAAAGGACTTCCGGATTCAATTTGAGCAGGCGACAATTCTGAGTCCTACTTTGACTGAGTGGTTGAAGTGGATGAGTGAACCTACTTTAGAGCGACGATTGAGTTCGGCGCGTGAAGCACTAGCAGCTTTGGAACATCCACTGCTTTTGCAACAGCCCCACCCAGAAGAAATACACCTCACAGACTGGATTAGAGGAAGTTGGTATTGGGATGGTCACCATTGGATGAGTAAAGCTCAAGAACAGCAAACACAAATTGTCTTGCCAAAGCTTAACAGAAAAAATGAGTCTGGACGTCATAGTTTAACTATTAAAATTGCTAAACCAGCAGGAAGCAAAATAAAACTGCATAAGGATGAAAATTCTTTAGAGATTCTCATTCCACCAACTGGTTTTCAGCCATCAATGACGTTCATGGTTTTGTTTGCTATTTCTTGGAATTCTTTTATTCTTTTTTGGACAATTACTGCCCTGACTGCACCTTTTCCAGAAAACATACCCTTTGCTTTATTTTCGCTTCCCTTTTGGGGTGCTGGTTTTCAGATGTTGTCTTGGATTTTATTTCCTTTGTTCAGACGGACTCGGCTATCTGTAAATCGGGAAAAAATTGCTTTTAGTTGGGATTTGTTTGGCTTGAAATTCAATCGTGTTGCTTCAGCACGAACACAGGATATCACTAAGTTAGTGTACTTGCCGAAGACGTTTACAACAAACTCTGAAGGTACGGAAGTGGAAATTCCACCTCAATTAATAATTTGGGCGGGAGTGCATAAGTATCAGCTTGGTGGTAGTCATGGTCCTATTAAATCTGAACCGGAAATTGAATGGCTAGCTCATGAATTAAGCGATTGGTTAGGTTTACCACTGACGCAAGAATGAAAATAGCAGAGGAAGAAGATTTTCTGGCGAATGAGTATACGCAGCTCATGATGGCTAACTCTAAATTCTTTCGTAGCGGATGGTGCGCCGCCCGTAGGGCGGCTGTTTTAGTAACGCACCCGAAGCAAGAATTTTAGATTTTACGCTAAATCTAAAAGCAACTATGCTACGTTCGGCTCAATTAAATTTTCTGCTCCTTGAATGACTTTTGCCGACTCAATTTTGTCACCCGCCTTCAGTTTATCCAAAACATCTTTTCCTTCAATGACATAGCCAAAAACGGCGTAGCGACCATCCAACAAGTTGCGTCCTGCTGGAGTGAGTTCTGGTTCAAACAAGAAGAAGAAGACTTGCGAAGAACCACCATTCGCATCACCTTCAGGACGTGCTAGCGCTACAGTACCAAAAGCAGAGAAAGGCAGAACTGGTAAATCAGTGTAACGACCTGCTTGTTCTAAAGTGATACCGTATGTAGGTTCTTCGTCACCTTGTACAAGAACTTCTAACGGAATGGCGCGGTATTTACCCGTTTCTGGATCAATAAAGCCGAAATCCTTGCCTGGTGGATCTCCAGTTTGCAGAACGTAGGATTCTTCAGAACGGGTGAATTCTAAGCCGTCATAAAAACCCCGTTGCACTAAATCAACAAAATTCCCAGCGGTGACAGGGGCGCTGTAGCCGTCTACAACAACAGTAAGGTCACCTTTGCTAGTTTTCACCTCCACAGTAGCACGACCTTTCAGTTGAGGTAAATTGCTGTATTTGGCTGGCACTTCAAAGGGAAATTCGTTTACCATTGATTCTTCTAGTTTGCCAACAAGACTCAACAATTTGGCACGTTGCTCTGAAACTTGTTTTTTATCTTTTGTTTTGACCACTTCTTGCAAGGCATTCACGCCGGATTTTAATTCAGCAATCACGGCTTCAGCTTGGGATTGGCGTTCTTCTGGAACACTTGCGAGAAGTTGGGATGGTTTATCAAGAATTCGCGATGCTTTGCTGAGGTCTCTAGAAATAGTACCCCAGCGTCGATTTGCTCGCAGTTGAGTGGCAATATCTTCTAAAGAAGCTTGCAGTTGCCGTACAGGTTTATTATCTATAGGGAGTGAATACCGCAATAGAGCATTGCCGTCGGTAATAGCATTGCCAGATGGTAGCGCAGCGCTACTAGAGGGAGTCCATCCAGCTGTACTTATTCCTAAAAATAAAGTTATCAGCAGGAGTGCAATTAGGCTGTTATTTAGCCAAGATTTCAATATTTTGAACATGGGATAGCTCAAATGCAGTATCAAATTGTTAACTAGGCGTTACCCAACAATTATCTTCCCACAGTACAGGAAGCACTTTCGCTTTGATATCAAGTTACACCTAATAAGAGAGGAAAACGCTCCTGACGCGGCTGTCACAACCGCGTCCTGTCCTCAATTTCCTAATAGTCGTCGCGCCTAAATAACCCAAATAAAGGACCAAGAATGATACCAAACACAAAGCCACCGATATGCGCCCAGTAAGCAACTCCTCCCGTCTCCACACTCATGTTAGCGGCTGCTTGCAGGTTGGCAAGACCAGCTATTACATTCTGAACAAAGAAAAGTCCTATCAGTACAAGCGCAGGAACTCTTATTGTGGTAATGAAAAAACCCAAAAAGACTAATGACATAACTCTTGTATGGGGAAAGCGGATAATGTAAGCACCCAGAATTCCAGAAATAGCACCACTTGCCCCCAAGGATGGAATTTCAGAATTGATACCTATCACCCACTGGCATAAGGCTGCGAGAGCACCGCAACTGAGGTAAAAAATTAGGTATTTAAAATGACCCAAGCGGTCTTCAATGTTGTTGCCAAAAACCCATAGAAATACCATATTGGAAATGAGGTGCCACCAACCGCCGTGTAAGAATTGCGAAGTCAATAAAGTTGTCCACTCACTAGCAAAGTTGTTAGTTAACTGTTGTGGTACTACTGCATATAACTGCAAAAATTGCTCTGTTTGTGCATTCGATAGACTAACTTCATGAAGAAAAACTAAGACGTTCATGCCAATCAACCCATAGGTAACATATGGGGTGATTCGTGTTGGGTTTTCGTCGTACAGGGGAAACACAGGTGTTTTTCCTAATCACTGATTAACTGCAATATATCCTGTGAAACTGGCAGTTGCTGAATATAGTGCTTCTGACTTCGTTGTAATACCGTTGGAACCCTACCCTGGCTTTGGCTTGCGCCAAAACCGCCCCTAAGCGCGAACTCGTGGGGTCAAAGCAGCGTGCTGCATCCAAACGAGAACCGCTATAAAAGGAATTTTACCTACTGCTATGAGTCGCAATAAAAAATCTATATTGGGCAAACCTAATAATGAATAACAAGTGCCAACCCTATTCGTGGCACTTGCTTTGTACTACCCGTACCAAGATTCTTGCCTTGGTTTGTCGCTAAATAGTCCCAGCAACGGACCTAAAATTGCGCCAAAAAGAAAACCACCTGCATGCGCCCAGTAGGCAATACCGCCACTTTCCATGCCAATATTAGTGGGTGTTTCTAGACTGGCAAATCCGTAGAAAGCTTGCTGGATAAACCAAAATCCTAGGAAGAAATATGCTGGAACACGAAACGTGGGGAAGAAAAACCCTAGGGGAATGATGCCAAGAATTTCCGCTTGGGGAAAACGGAGAATGTATGCCCCCATAACGCCAGCGATCGCACCACTTGCTCCCAAGGAAGGAATTGAAGAGCCTTGTGCAAAGTACCATTGGGCTAGTGATGCCAAAACACCGCAACTTATATAGAAAAATAAATATTTGACATGACCCAATTTATCTTCAACGTTGTTACCAAAAATCCATAGAAACAACATATTACCAGCCAAGTGCAGTAAACCACCATGTAAAAACTGTGAAGTTATCAAAGTGATCCATTCTGGCACCGGCTGGTTGACTGAAATTCCCGCAAAACTAGCAGTAAGTTCTCGCGGAACAACAGCCGCAAGGTGTAAAAATCCGTCTAATTGTTGCGGAGGCAAACTTGCTTCGTAAAGAAAAGCCAAGACATTGACGGCAATCAGCCCATAAGTGACGTAGGGCGTGATTGTCGTAGGGTTATCATCTTTGATAGGAACCACAGGTGTTTTTTCCGATTTTTGAGGAACCAGCCTCACTGTACCTAATTTTTCGTGTCGTTTCTTCTAACCTGTGGAGGTATTTAGTACAGTGAACAGGGAACAACGAACAGGGAAGAGTTATCTAGCATTGCCCATTGCCCATTGCCCATTGCCCATTGCCCATTGCCCGTTGATAACTGATAACTGATAACTGTTTAATACACTTTCATTGCCCGTTGCATCTCGCGCTGATCTTGGCGCCGCTTGATGTCCTCGCGCTTGTCGTGGATTTTTTTACCTCTGGCAAGAGCTATACTTACTTTCACCCAGCCGCGCTTGAGATACATCTTCAAGGGTACTAAAGTCAAACCCTGCTGTTCTACTTTGCCAATAAACTTGCGAATTTCCTCGCGATGCAGCAGCAGCTTGCGTGTGCGGCGTGGTTCATGATTAAAATACTGCCCACTAGCATTGTACGGTGAAATATGCGCGTTAATTAGCCATGCTTCGCCATCACGGATTAAAGCATACCCATCTTGGAGATTAACCTTACCCGCACGGATTGACTTAACCTCGGTTCCTGTCAACTGAATTCCAGCTTCGTAGGTTTCGAGAATTTCGTATAAATAACGGGCTTGACGATTGTCGCTAATCACCTTGTAACTTTCGCTCTTGTCACTCATTGAAAATTATACGTACCTCAAATGTGTTAGAAAAGATATTGTATGATTGTTTGTATCTTTGGGGCTATGAAACCGCCATCAATCTTCAACAGAATATCAGTGTTATCCTACTAATTTAGCTTCTTTGTACTGTTTTAGGTTGTTTGTATTGTTGATTAAACTTTTTCAATAGTGACAACTTATTCAAGGTCATTCTTCTCCCTCTTCTACTTAATTTGTAGTAATTAGTAATTAAAAATTATTAACAAATACAGACTTAGTACAGCTTTGCGTAAAATCGTGGCGAATTGAGGGTTGAAATTTAAACGCATAGGCGCTGAGTCGCAAAGCGACACGCACTCGCGTTCGCCTTCCCGCAGGGTAGGGGCGCACCAGGTAAGCGCACCAGCATTTGTGACAGGTTAAGACAGCACTACTTTTGTCAATTAGTAATTATCCTGAATATTGAGGAAAATGTAAGGTATAAAATTTAGTTTTATACTGACTTCTTTGGGCAAGAATGAATGATGCGTCTAAATACTAAGCGATTGCCCAAAGGGCACTGCGCTCTGCGCAATCGCTAACCCAAAAATCATGTTTTCGACCACAGTTTTCTGGATATTTTTCAGTCCTATTACATATTGACAAATGCACCATAACCTTAACCTGTCACGAATGGCGCACCAGGGACGCGGAGAATTCGCGCTCGTATTAGAGAATAACTGTAGTTGCTGTCTACGAGGTATGTTCAAAAGATGAAACAACAAAAAGACAAAAAGCCTTAGATATAAGGCTTTTTTTCAAGAGGATGAGCTTTCTTGCTTGATTACTGTAAATTCTCCACACCTTACGGAAAGTCGTCTGGAGAACGTCCACAAGACTCAGGAATTAGTTAGAAACTGGCACATTTTTAAACGCTGCTGTATCTGGTACAAAGATGTCTATATTGTTAACACTCTCAGGAATCCTTAACCAAACATAGGCATCAGCCGAAGCTTTAGGACGTAGTGTAAATAGAGCAATACTACCTGTTGAGCGATTGAGGTTTACTCCTTTATAGGTTTCGCTCGTGTCAGGATTACGTGCTGTTGTGCTGTAGACTCCTACAGATTCAGCAGGATTAATTCCATTCGTAGCAAGGCGACGGATACGCATTTGCACATTTATCACATCACGGTTTCCAGTTTCTGGATCTTTAATCCGCTTTACCGATAGTAACTCCACTTCTGCTTTCTGACCAAAGGAAGGTTGTACAAATTGACCAGGTTTAATAGCAGCACTGGCGGTGGCTGTTGATTGTGCTATTGTGGTTGGAGATGAAGACGCAGACGTTTCTAGCGGACTAGGTGTTGTGTTAGAAAGAGCAGTATTAGTTTCTACACTGGAAGTTCTTTGGGTAGAAGTGGTGGCGGTACTGTTACCAACATTAGCGGCGTTCAGCGTCTGTTGTAGGGTAAAAACTTGGTAAGCCGTATAGCCACTGCATAATAAAGCCAAAGTCGAGAGTAAGACAGCTACACTAGATAGGAATGTATTCACACCGTAACCTCTACTTCGTGTTTCTGCATATAGTTACTATGATTTCAATACAAGCTTGTCAATTTCTCGATTTTGTCATGCTATGAGTACATTTGGTTAATGCCTTGCATAGTTATCTTCAAAACCTAACTTAGGTTCCTTTCGCCGACACCCAGAATTTGGCGTTGCTGAATTGAGGAATGATTTTTAGACTTATGCCAGTCTTTTTCCCTCACCCTTACCCTCTCCCAAAAGGAGAGGAACTAGATCTTGGCTTCCTTCTCCCAAAGAGAGAAGGGTTGGGGATGAGGGCAATTCATTCTTACTTGTACAGGCTCCTATACTCCCAAGGCTTCACAAACTTAGAATCACTCCAGACTCCTCGGCGACTGTCTCTTGCCTCAGTTTCAGCTTGTTGAATAATATCTTTACTGGGACACTTATTTAAATAAGAACGATAAACAAGTGCTAACCCCTCTCGCACTAACACTTCTTGGATAAAAGTCCCATCACGCAAACGGACTTCAGCTACTTTGCGTCCGTACCTATCGCTATCGATGATATTTAATTTAACGCGATCGCCTGCTTGTTTCACGAGTTGCTGCACTCGTTCTTGCGCCTTTGCACCCCAATTAAATTGATCGCGAGTTAGAGAACTTTTACTTTGCTTTTCCTTCCTAGAGTGAGCGATTTCCGGTGCATCCACACATGCAAACCGCACATTGAAATTGTTTCCCTTCTCGTCTTTCACCGTAAGAGTATCGCCATCACTAACTCTTTGCACTAAGTCACCAGAGGGAAAAATTCGGTCACAGCCTATCAAAGCAAAAATGAGGATAGCTGGACAAAGCCAAATAAATGTCTGTTTGATTTGTCTCACAATATATTTTCTATGGAATGATAATAAGCGAAAACACATTTACATAGAGTGATTAATAATACTCTTGTAACAAAGATACTTTAACCTATAAAAATACATACATGAAAAAATTTAACCCCTCTCCACTCCTCTGCACTACTACATTACACAGTTTTTTCTGCGGCGATAGTAATATTTTATTGATGTCTAACTCTCGCTTCTCAAACATTCAAAATTATTTTTTGAGTTTTGAATTCTCCCATAGGGAATGACGCTACCAAAAGGAATGCAGAAAATGGTTAAGAAAGTTGTCATTGTAGGTGCTGAACCTAGCGGAGTTCTGCTACAGCCATCCTAAATAGGTCGTGAACACTTATCCATACATATAGCGATCGCTCGCTGCATGAGAAATGCGGGTTGACATAGGTAACGTCGATGCGAGAGCATCAGTAAGAAAGTGCCCCTAAAGCAAAGTGCTGCTGTTTGCTGTAAAAAACACCTATACCTACCCATGTGATTACACATGAAACAAACCATGAGTATCAAAGGTTTAAATCGCCGTGAATTCTTGTGGGGACTTAGCCAGTCAGTCCTAGCCTCACTCGTTTTAGGACGGGCATTCCAGCAGGTAGCAGTAGCCGAGAGGCCGCCTGCCTCGGTGTTAGTTCTCGGTGCTGGTCTTTCGGGCTTATATACAGCGTTGCTTTTAGAGGCAAAGGGACTGGCAGTGACTGTACTAGAAGCACGCGATCGCGTTGGAGGTCGCGTCTATACTCTAGACGATATTCCTGGTAAGCCAGAAGCAGGAGGGCAATCATTCAGTGAGAGATACCAGCGCTTGCTAGCTTTGGCTGAGCTCCTACAAGTGCCTACGGAACCAATAAATAGTTCAGAGCAAGGAACACTGTTGTACGTGCGTGGGCAACCTGTACTGCCATCGGACTGGGCTGTATCTCCCGCTAACTTGTTAGCAGCGACAGAACGCAATACACTGCCACCGCAACTGCTAACATCTTACCTCAGCCCAGATAATCCTTTACCAGACAAGACAGCCTGGGCAAGGGCAGAATATTTTGATCTAGACATTCCCTTAGAGCAATATTTGAGTACCAAAGGCGCTTCGCCAGAAGCCTTGCGCCTCATGAACTTCAATCCTGCTTCCTTCTTCAATAGCGTGGAAGCTACCTCAGCTTTGTGGGCACTCCGAAATAACCAAAGAGCCAAGACTCCAGCCAAACAATTTATGCGGATCAAGGGTGGCAACTCTCGCCTACCAGAAAAAATGGCAGCAGCCCTCAAGTTTCCCGTTCAAACTCACAAGGTGGTAAAGTTCATCCGCTCAAGCCACTCTAGGGTGGAAGTTCAATGTGCTGATGGCTCAAGATTTCAAGCTGATTATGCTGTCGTTACTTTGCCGTTTTCCGTGCTGCGTCAGGTAAAAATTGTTCCCCCACTGCCAGAAGTCCAGGCTGAGGCAGTAAGTGAATTACCTTATACTTTAGTCACTGAAGTTCACCTAGCTGTCCGCCGTCCTTTTTGGGAAGAAGATGGCTATCCACCGCAGATGTGGACGGATACCCAGTTACAAAATGTCTTGCCAGTTCGGGATGCTGATGGAATACAAGGTTTAGTCTGCTTTGTCAATGGAAGCAGCGCTCAACAGTTGGATGCAATGAGCAAAGCAGCATTAGCCGAATTTGTCAAAGCAGAACTGGCGCGAATCCGTCCAAAAAGTCAGGGGAATGTAGAAGTAACTCGTGTTGTTTCTTGGGGTCGCGATCCGTTTGCACGAGGCGATTACTCTCACTTTGCACCTGGACAAATCCGCCGCTTTCGAGACAAAATGGCTCAACCTTGGCAGAGGATTCACTTTGCTGGCGAACATACGGCGATCGCTTCTCCTGGCATGGAATCGGCTCTAGAATCAGCCGAGAGAGTGACGAGCGAAGTTTTGGCGCGCATTGAGTGAATATAAGTGTGGAACTATCAGTGTGCCACCATAAACTTGTGGAACCTAATGGTAGTGATTTCTTTTAGCTGTTGTGCCAATCTTTCTGGAAGTTCTAAGGTAATAATTTCAGTCATTTTGACCAGCTTTGCCTTATGAATTTAAATCTTCACGCCATTTAAAAATGATTTGCTCGTCAGCCTGCCTAAACTCAATATTAAACTTATCAAATACAATTTCCCGCCCTAGAAGCAATTGTTCTCCACCTGTGTTAGTTTGTAACCATGCCACAGGAGCAAGAAAACTGTGTCCATCAATTGTCATTTCAACATTGCGTAAAACATACTCAACTCTTCCGCCTATGGTTTCTGCCAGTAAAGCTGATTCCGCATCAGCTAGAGCATATCCTAAATCTTGACCAACTTTTAAGGATATTAAACTCAGTTCGGCACCAGAGTTTACTAACATTGTTGTAGAAATATCTATGTCTCTATGCTTCAACTTAACATGATAATTTGGTAGCCAATCATGGCGACTCACTGTACGAAAACGAATTGGCAAAATTTGGATAGAAGCGGTGCTACGGGGAACTAAGTAAATTGCATATAGCTGCTTTGAAGCCTCTGCTAACTCTAGAACTTCACGCAAGTTTTCACTGTGAGCAATTAAGCCATTAGCATTATAAGCAACATATTGATTTCGATATAAATCTAATAACATCTGGCGGTTGTGGTTCAGCCACTTCAGCATTTCGCGACTTTCATTTTGAGAAGGTGTTTTACTCATACATATTGCCATTTATAAATTAAGAAATAAATTACAGCAATCCTAAATAAGTCGTGAACACTTACCCATACATATAAGCTTTGTCAAAAGAGAAAACTTGATGATTAACAGCAAAATCAAACAGGAATTTGACCGCAGCGAATTATTTACATAACATATAAAATTGGCGGACAAAGTTCTTGGCTTGCAACAATCATGTCTTCTCCTGTCGGAGACGCTGCGCTAACTACGGGGTTTTGCTCAGGAGCGTAAGGAGCAAGACGGATACAGGTAATTTTCCATTGCTGTGAAGGTAAATTTTGGTTTATTGACGCAAGATATTCACGTATTTCAACCGAACGATGGTACGACGCACCGTCCCAAATAAGTAAGTCGGCACAATAAAACCAATGTATGTTTAGTTTTGTAAAAACTCTGAAATGTCCTATTTCTAAGCTGTCTGTTAATTTTACATTTCGTTACATAGGTTGATTTTTTAACGCCGACTTACTTAATATAAAGCTTTGAATCCGGAAATTGCGAGCACAAAAAATCTAGAAATTTAATTGTTGATTCAGTGTTACCCTTGGGGTATTGCTTAAGTGTGAACTGCTTACTATAGTAATCAAAAGCAGCGAAATATGTTTGTCTTTTCTTGTCAGATTTTACTGAGACTTCAACACGTTTGTTTCGGTTTCCCCACACATATCCACATATATCACCCCATAATAAATTAAGTTACAGATTCTTACCCTTGAAGTGTCAGACAATGCGTGGATTTTCGAAAATCGAATTGATTCCATGGCGAAATCCGTACAATGGTGATGCCTTGTATTTATTTAATATTTACACTCGAATTCTAAGCAGTTAAAGCCTGAGTGCTTTTTATAACGGCAATTTTCGCCCTACGAATATTTATAGCAGGGAACTCTTAACAGGCTTGAAAGTCTCTTGGTGAGCGTGTTTTCTCATTAGTTCGTGTCCTAATCTACCTGGCGACTGCTATACCATTTGGGGGTGGGAGCCGTCGCTTTATTGGCGTGGCTTTAAGTATGTTTGAAATGAAATTAGTTTTGGCAACAATTGTGTCAAAATATTATCTATGCTGAATACTCAGGTTATAAAACAGTCATCTCCTGTTGAAGTTACCTTTGACTTAAAAGCCTATCTATCACAACAGCAAGACCTGGTGGAAGCGGCGCTTGAGCGCTCGATTACCGTTGTCTATCCCGAAAAACTCTATGAGTCCATGCGGTATTCCCTATTAGCTGGAGGAAAACGCCTGTGCCCAATTCTATGCTTAGTGAGCTGTGAACTTGTAGGGGGAACAGTAGAGATGGTAATGCCTACTGCCTGTGCTTTGGAAATGGTTCACACCTTTTCTTTGATCCATGATGACTTACCCACAATGGATAACGATGACTATCGACGCGGGAAGTTAACGAATCATAAGGTTTATGGTGAAAACGTTGCGCTTCTGGCTGGGGATGCACTTTTAGCCTATGCCTTTGAGTTTATTGCAGTTCATACTCAAGGAGTTCCGGCTCACCGAATCGTGCAGCTGATTGCTAAGTTGGGTCATACAGTAGCCGCAACAGGTTTAGTCGGTGGTCAAGTTGTCGATTTGCAATCTGAAGGATTACAGAATATTGATATCGAAACCCTTAACTTTATTCATACCCACAAAACAGGAGTTTTGTTGGAAACTTCCGTTCTCTCAGGTGCAATGCTAGCCGGAGCTGACAATGAAGTGTTGCAAAAACTTTCTCGTTATGGTGCCTACATTGGTTTAGCTTTTCAAATTGCTGATGATGTGCTGGATGTAACTGGGACACAAGAAGAACTCGGTAAAACTCCAGGCAAAGACCAAAAGGCACAGAAAGTGACATATCCCAGTTTATGGGGAATTGAGGAATCAAAAATTAAGGCAAAACAACTGGTTGAGCAAGCAAAAGCCGAACTGAGTTGCTTTGAAGAAAAGGCAATTCCTTTAATGGCGATCGCAGATTTCATCATAGCTAGAACAAACTAGCAACTTCTCATGTGACCGAAGAAGCAAGGGGGAAGCAGGGCTGTTTCATTCGTTAAGGAGGAAGGATTTGTCAATATGTAGCGCGATAATTTTTGGGACATAAGTTATAGAAAACCTATATTTTGACCCAGAAAATTCAATTTTTCTCCAGGAAGTAAGGAGCGCACGCCAACATAAACCCTTGACATTATGAGCCTTTGAGGGAATGAAACAGCCCTGCTGCCTCTTCTCCCTTCTCCCTGCTCCCTGCTCCCCTGCCTCCGGCAGTGACACTCCTACACCGACCTGACGGTCAGAATGTAGATTAATCACTAGATTAATCACTCCTGCTTCCTTGGATACTGGGGAACACAGGGGTTTCCCCAGCAAACTTGCTCAGAAGGTATGTCACTAAAAACACTACTACGAGCGCCAATCACAGCATTAGCCCCAATTTTTACTCCTAGTCCAATGAAACAATCAGTGGCTATCCATACTCCATTGTCAATGGTAATACTCGCTGTTTTCAACCCAAAAGCTGGGTCTGTAATATCATGGCTACCAGTACATAGGTAACTCTTTTGAGAAATGACGCAGTGTTCACCGATATTGATGTGGTCAAGGCTGTAGAGAACTACGTCATCTCCAATCCAGCTGTAGTCGCCTATTGTGATTTTCCAAGGATAGGTAAAGCGGGCAGTAGGTCGAATCAATACACCTTTGCCAACACGAGTACCAAAAAGCCGTAGCAATGAGCAACGTAGATTATTGCATGGGTGAGGAGTTAGGGGAAAGGCGATCGCTTGTACAAACCACCATAACAAAATATACCAACCTGCTCGTCCTCGGTCAAACCAGGATTGGTTGTATTTACGTAAATCTACAAAAGGTTCGTCATTGGGCATTGGGAATTGGGCAATGGGCAATGGGCAATGGGCAATGGGCAATGGGCATTGGGAAACTGGATTCTTAATGCGTGAATTTTGAATTTTGTTAGCGCAGCGGGACGCAGTCCATTTTGAATTGTTTTGTCCCCTTGAGAAAGAAGATTTCTCAGTAATAGGAAGGAATGGATGTAGTATTGAGTCGTCCACCATACTGACGTAATTCGTAGAGTTTGACGCCTATTTGATACTCATATTGACTCAAAAGCCGTGCATAAATATACCCGGCTTTGCCATCCAAAAAACCGCGTTGAATGATGTAGAACAAAATAAACCGCAAAAATGGTTTAAATGGCAATCGCACCCACAGTTTTTTCAAAAAGCGCTTGCGTTGTAGGGCATTCCCGAAGAGATTTGCACCAATGGTATCATTGTCGTCTTTACCTGTGAGCAGATTTCGATAGACATGAGCCTCCCAATTGGAATAACGGTTATGCCGTTCTATCCAGTGATAAAGGTCACGGAAATCCTCGTGTATCATGTCGTTTTTCAGATATCCAGCTTTCCCATCCAAGATAACGTGTTCGTGAACTTCATTATCGCCGGTGTTGGGAATATCCTCAGTATTAAGGTTTTCGTAGCGACCTTTTTTATGTTTGAATAAACGCAAATTCCAATCAGGATATTTACCACCGTGGCGAATCCATGTTCCTAAGAAAAAGACTCGGCGGTTTATATAGTAACCATTGTATTCGGGATTTTGAATTGCTTGAGCAATTTCATCCCACAGTCCGGAGGTAATGCGCTCATCACAATCAACAATCAACACCCATTCGTTGCGAAAGGGTAAGTTTTCTAAAGACCAATTTTTCTTTTTAGGCCAGCTTCCACTAAAGTAGAATTGTACGACATTTGCGCCATAACTGTGAGCAATTTCGATGCTTCTGTCACTACTTTGAGAATCTACAACAAATACCTCATCAGCTTTTTGAACACTTGCAAGACAAGCAGGCAAATTAACTTGTTCGTTTTTTGCTGGAATGAGCACAGAAACTGGTAATTTGGAAGACGACATATAAGTTATAATTTTTTACTCTTTCTTTGATTTGAACAGAAGATCCGCAATTGCGGCGTTCAAATAACCAATTTGACCATATGCATACACAAGTTTATCAAAGCGTTCTGCTGGGTCAGAAAAATATTGTAGTGTTTTATATAAACCACGCAAAAATCGCTCACTACCGCGCTGCAATTGACCTAAACCAGCTTTACCAGCAAGCTGTTCTCGGTAACACTCACTAACCCCTTGCCACCAACCTCGGCTAAAAAACCAAGAGCGTTTGAGGCGTTCTGGAGCGACATTGTGAGCGACAAGGGCGTTGGGAAGATAAGCAACTTGCATTTGGTGTTGAAGGGCAAGTTCGGTCATTTGCAGTTCTTCATTTGATAATAATTTTGTCCCAACTCGACCGAGATGAGTATCAAAACCCCCTATTTTTTCCAGAAAGCTACGGCGGATAGAGTAGTTTAAGCCTCTAGGGGTTTGTCCTGGGTTGTCAATGTAGACTATACTGTTTCCCAAGTCATATGCCCCTAAATTTGCTGCTAATCCTTTTGATAGCCAACGTGGGGGTTGGATACCTTCGGGCCATAATAGAGTCACTTTGCCACCCGCGATCGCAAGTAGTGGGTTATCTTTATAAGCCCAGTACAAAACATGAAGCCAGTGGGAGCTAGCCTCTGCATCGTCATCAAGATATGCCAAAATTTCCGCACTAGCAACTCTCGCGCCAGTATTGCGAGCAACAGATAAACCAATGACAGGTTCAAAGACATACTTGAGGCGAGGATTGTGGCTTCTGTGTTCTACGACTTCGCGAGTGCGATCGCTCGATCCATTATCTACGACCACAACTTCAAACTCACCATCAAAATCCTGTGCCAAAAGGCTATCTATAGCAGCGCCTAAATAGGTATCTCGATTGTGAGTACAAATAATTGCAGAGATTTGCGTGTTTAGCATAAACTTTAAATTTATCCCTGTTCCCGCTTCCGTTGCAGGCTCTCTCAAGAGAGCATCATTTCTGTTTTATGTCGCAATTTTTGAGAGTAGAAGGAAGCAGATTCTTCACCCACAGCACGTTCTTGAGCAAACTTAATGAGATGGTGTGCCACAAGTCCAATATGAATCAAGTTTTCTATCTTGGCAGATTTCAATGCTGGCATTGCCATTTTCCAGAAGGTTTGGCGATAGTGACTCAAAACACCTACCCTTAATAAAATGTTACTTAAAATGGTCAAACCTTTACGAATATTTGCCCAAGAAGTACGGGCAGGACTATTAGGAATCTTGATTCGATGAGAGTAAGTATAATCCATATTATAGGCATATCGCTGATAGAGAAATTCCGGCTCAGTGGTGGCATGAAAGCCCGGACATGACCTCTTAGGGGGTAGGCGTGGTGAAAGGTTCCAAACGACCGACTGTACTTGGGAAAGATGCATAGGATGCGTCGATACTTGTATATGCTTCCTCAGTCGTTATTATCTTGATTCCAGCTAAAGCACCTTTGTACTCAAGCATCTGAATTAGACGCGCATGAGGAATGGCTGTAAATTAAGTTACAGTTTCATACCCTTCATCGCCAATTTCTCCTCACAAGCCTGAACAGCTAACTTGATAGTACCTTTGGACAATCATTTGTAATTTCCACTAGCTTACCGCCTTTTGTCAGTCTCAGTCGTCGCCCACGCCACTCGAACGTATCACTAACAAAGCTGTAGCACCACAATAAGAAGCTGATGAGATCGCGTAAAAGCACCAGCCACAAAAACTTTCTGGCGACCGGATCTTTGAGGCTCCTAACTCCAACGACCCATGCCATGATTAACCTCGTACTCCAGATGAAACCAGCAACTACCCAACCGAAAATCGACCCGACTGTTGCTATCAAGAATAATAAGCTTATTGCTGTGCCATGGGTAAAAATTAGCCCTAGGTAGCCCCAAGGTCGAGAAACTCGCGTGCAGCAATTCCAGCGTGTCTGACGATGGATTAAATCAATAAAGCTTTCTGTGGCGATCGCATGGTCAATAACATACTCAGAAAGTACTACTTTGTAGCCTGCTTGGGTACTTAGGTAGCCAAGTTGGAAATCGTCTGCCAGATAATCGGCAATTGCCAGAAATCCTCCTATTGCTTCCAGGACACTTTTGCGGATTGCAATGGTTGGACCGAGGGCAAAGTTCATTCCCTCCAGCGACCTTGCGACTAAAATGTTAGTATGGTACTGAGTGGATATCCCGATGCCTTCCAGGATTGCCACCCACCCTCGAACCTGCGGACGGTACAAACAGGTGACAACACCCACGGCTGGATCGCGCATCGGCTGGATGATTCGCCTCAAATAATCTAGTCCAACGCGAACATCACTATCTGCAAGCAGCAGGAGCGAATACTTGGCTTCAGCTTCAGCGTTTGCTAGATTACTAACTTTCAAATTAGTGCCAATTGTGCGATCGCTGATTACGAGACGAATATCAATTTCTGGGAAGTCGTCGATGATTTTCTTGACAACTTGCACACTAGGGTCATGTTCATCACGCACACCGAAAATGATTTGGTACTCCGGGTAGTCTTGCTGACAGAATGAGGCAAAGTTTTCGTAGGTATCGATATCGAGACCACAAATCGGCTTGAGGATAGTAATGGGCGGGTGGAAGTCGGGATCGATCTGTGTCTGATGGGAAAAGAACTTAATTGCCGCATAGATCCCATACCAGTAATACCAAATTGCCGACAAACACAGCATTAGGAGCAGGAAGTAGAGTCCAGTGCCTATCAAAGCAAAATAATCTGAAGCAATCTGAAGCATTATGTTGATACAGATAGACCATCAGCTAACTTGATAAAACCTTTGCAAAATCGTCTGTCATTTCCACTAGCTCACCCCCTTTTGTCAGTCTCAGTCGTCGTCCACGCCATTCAATTGTGCTGCCAAATAAGCCGCAGCACCAGATGACAAAGCCGATGAGATCGCGTAGAGGAACGATCCAGAAAAACTTCTGAACACATGAGTCTTGAAGATAGCTAATCCCAATAACCCAGCCCATAAGCAGTCGCATTATCCAAGTGATAACTAGGACAGCACAGCCTATTGTTGATCCACCCGTAGCAATCAGCAGTAGTAGGCTAGTGACAGTACCATAAGTAAAAATCAGTCCTAGGTAACTCCAAGGACGGGAAACTCGTATACAACGTGCCCAGCGAATTTGACGTTGGATGGAATCTGTTATGGTGCTAGATGCCAGTACGTGTTCAACTATGTAGTCGGAAAGCACAACCTTGTAGCCTGCTTGTGCGCTTAAGTAGCCGAGTTGAAAGTCGTCTGCAAGATAATCTGCGATCGCTCTAAATCCTCCAATTTTATCAAGCACTTGTTTGCGGATGACAACAGTTGAACCAAAGGCGAACTTAATGCCTTCTATTTGATTGCTGATTAAGACACCTGCATTGAAAAAATCGGTAGCAATTCCAATAGCTTCTAAGGTGGTTACCCATCCTTTGGCTACAGAACGATATAAACAAGTGACAACACCAACACTAGAATTTTGTAGTGGTTGGATGACTCTTTGCAGATAGTCTGTCTCAACTCGGATATCGCTATCAGCAATCAGCAAGATTTCGTGTTTCGCTTTGGTGACGGCGTTAGCCAAATTGCTCACTTTGGGGTTTGTTCCGATTGTGTCTTCACAGACCACTAACTGAATATCTAATTCTGGAAAGTCGTGAATGATTTGCTTGACGACTGTTATACCACAGTCCAATGGGTCGCGGACGCTAAAAATAATTTGATAGTTTGGGTACTGCTGTCGGCAGAAGGAAGTCAAGTTTTTGTATGCTTCGCCGTCGTCCAGCCCACAAATTGGCTTTAAAATAGTGACGGGCGGATGGAAATTTAACTCCACAGAATGGGGATGTTGGAAGGTGGCGATAGCGAAGCGCGCCCTACGCCCCAACCAGGCTCCGCCTGGTTGCCCCGAAGCGGAGCTTCGGGGAGAGGGTTTCTCAAAGAAACCCTCTGGGCGTATATGGGCGATCGCTGCATATATTCCGTAGCTGTAAAACAAGACAGCCGATATACAGAGGATAAACAGTAGGAAATTAATGAGAGTCAGACTAAAAGAAGTTGTTGAAAGAATAGAAATATCCATTGATTGTCTGGGGTGCGATCAGTGCGCACGTGTTATAAATGACTGCACATCAGCTTATGACCTTTGTATGCAAAAGATATAACTTTGAAATGAAAAAATTACGACTTTTAGGTGATACTATAACAAGTTTTTATATGTAATTTTTATCCTCTTTCGTAGGAGTGGGCACTCAATTGGTTTGCCATCTACTGTCATGAATCTGATTTACTTTCTTCTGGGTTCTTCTTGGCGAATGGTGGCGATCGCTGTTGTCACCGGCTTTTTAAGTGGCGGTAGCAGCGCTAGCCTCATAGCTCTGATTAGCACTGCAGCAAGTCGCAGTGCTAGTGAACGCCTCACGATTATAGCTTGGAGTTTTGTCGGGCTAGCATTAGTAGCACTTATCACTAGTGTTATTTCTCAGGTTATGCTGATTCGCTTATCTCAGAATGCTGTATTCCAATTACGGATGCGCCTGAGTCGCCAAATTCTCTCTTCCGAGTTGAGTCATTTGGAACAGCTAGGAAGTCCCCGACTCTTAGCAACCCTCACGGAAGATGTACAGACAGTTGCTAATGCTGTCCATTTAATTCCTTATTTATGTATTGATATTGCTATTGTAGCAGGTTGCTTGCTGTATATTACTTGGCTATCATGGTTAGTACTTCTGATGGTTATAGGACTTGCAGTAGTCGCAATTGGCAGTTCTCAATGGCTGTTAATAAGAGGAGAGAGATTCCTCGCTCTTGCCCGAGACGATCAAGATATACTATTTAAGCATTTCCGTACCATTACTGAAGGAGTAAAGGAACTTAAGCTACACTACAGGCGACGTCAAGTCTTCCTTTCTAAGAACCTGCAATCAACAGCTGCTGAGTTCAGCCGTCACAGCATTCAGGGTTTGACTCTGTTTACATCAACAACAAGTTGGGGAAGACTTGTATTTTTTTTCGCGATCGGTTTTGTCCTGTTTGCACTTCCCCATCTACTCACCATCAGTTCCCAAACTCTCTCAGGCTACATCTTGACATTTACATTCTTGATCATGCCAATGAACAATATTGTGGAGAAACTCCCCCACATAAGCAGAGCTAGCATTGCGTTGCAAAAAATAGAGTCGTTGGGTTTATCTTTGGCAAACCAAGCTGAACAATCAACGGTTCCACCCGAAAGTAAGTCTTCCTGGCAGTGTTTACAACTTGTGAATGTTACTCATACTTATCGCACAGATCAAGAAGACAGCAGCTTTATTCTCGGTCCTATCGACCTAACATTTTATCCTGAACAACTGGTGTTTATCGTTGGAGGAAATGGTAGCGGTAAATCCACTCTAGCCAAACTCATTACAGGACTCTACATTCCTGAAGTTGGAGAAATTTTGTTTGATGGAGAGTTGATTACCGAACAAAATCGAGAGTGGTATCGCCAACATTTCTCTGTGGTGTTTTCTGACTTTTATTTATTTGAAGAACTTTTGGGGTTAGAGAATATTAACTTGGATACTCAGGCTCAAGAATACTTGAAACTACTCCAACTCGACCATAAAGTAAAAGTTGAAAATGGTAAACTTTCCACCACAAATCTTTCACAAGGACAGCGCAAAAGACTAGCTTTGCTGACAGCATACTTAGAAGATAGACCAATTTATCTATTTGATGAATGGGCAGCTGACCAAGACCCAGTATTTAAAAAAATCTTCTATACTCAACTTTTACCAAAACTGAGAGATAAAGGCAAAACCGTACTGGCAATCACTCATGATGACCGCTATTTTCATGTAGCAGACCGGATAATAAAACTGGACTACGGTAAAGTGGAGTTTGACAAGAAAACCAGTATTTGATTCCTTCTACCAAGTCAGGAAATGATGTAGTCATCCTTTTATGCGGTGGTGACAAAAGCAGTCAAGACAGAGATATTCAAAAAGCAAAGGAATATTGGCAGGCATACCAGGAGGAACAGAAAGATGAGCCATAGATTAAGACATCATGATGAATTGGTTATTGATGAATTGCGGAATCCAGAGATGGCGAAATCCTACCTGGAAGTTGCCTTAGAAGAATATGAGCAAGACGGAGATTTACCGTTCTTCCTTCAGGCACTACGTAACGTAGTAGAAGCGCAGGGAGGGATAGCAAAACTTGCTTCAAACAGGCTTAAATCAGCAGAACCTTTATCAAGTCTTGTCTGAGAACGGAAACCCTGAATTGCGTACTATCAGTCTGATTTTACATACGCTTGGCTACCGCCTGAGTCTAGCCAGAGCAGACAGTTCGCCAGAGTAAATAGAAATCCAAAATGAGCTACGGATACGCTGAGCGCAAGGGACGCGAACGGAGGAGCAACGCTTACCAGAACTTCGGTGATTTTGAATGCGTGAATGTTTGAGAAGCCAGAGGAGCTTTGTCAAAATTTGTCAATTTAAAGCCCTTAACAGCCAGCATTTCACCCACTCGTCCACTCAATAAAGCAGCGAGTTCAGCTTCACCTGCTCCTGGTGAACCATTCAGCGGTTCGCCAGCTATAGCCACTGCTGGATGACAATAAATCTCCACTAAGTTTGCCTCAATTTGGGGTATGAGACCAAGCAAGTATTCCTCAGTCATAGAGCCAGTTTGCAGCAATCCGTAAACGCGCTCCGCAAAGCCAATGCCCTTTGATTTCAGCAAGCCCTCACCGTACCGGCGCAGTTTACCAAACACACCCGCCCAAACCAGTTTAGTTATTATCTCACGACGGTCAAGCCGCAGGCTCATTCCCAGTTCCTCATGAGGAAGACGGATGACTCGAATATCAAACTCATCCGCTAGTTCAACTAGGATACGCAGTACTACCGGATGGACGTGCATGTGCAAATGCCCATCTACATGAGAAAGGCGTAACCCAGAGGAGCGAAATTTTTCTAATTGAGCGCGGATTTCCTGTCTCAGTTCCTCATGAGTTGCCTGAATGAACTGGTAGCGCAACCCGCTTCTCGGCGGACTGTATGGAAAGTTTCCTGCTGAGTCAACTAAGTGGGGAATTTGTGAGGATGGTAGCACAGATCGACCGCACACCAGAACTAAGTGCAGACCAACTGCTAAGGTAGAATGAGCACGTGCCAAATCAACAGCTTCATCAAATGCCTCACCCGTAACCATTAAGCTGGTACTCGTCAGTACTCCTTCTTTGTGCGCTTTGATAATTGCTTGATTGACGCCATGTGAGAAACCGAAGTCATCACCATTGATAATGGCGAATTTCTGAGCCTGCATAAGTTTTGGTTTATGATTCGGAAAACTGGGCTGTCTGATTAGACTGACGCCGAGGTATGAGTTTGAGAATGCGTAGAGCAGTTGCTGCAAGTGTAGGTAGGAATCGCGGCTGGAGGAGCTGTTGGTCAAAGACGCTCATGCGTCTGGCGTTTTCTTCAAGGCAAAAGGCTTCTCTCCAAAAGGGAATGCCGTGTAGGCGTTCTAGAGCGACGCTATCAAGAGAAGGCCAAGGGAGTTGCTCAGGTTCAAACTCTAGGTGACTTTCGATGAAGCTGCGGCAAAACAAATTTTTATGGTCTTCGCTTCCAAGTTTCATAATTTCTTTGTTAGTAGTTAGTTATTGACTACCCGTTCACAACTGATTGCTCTTTAGCAGCCGCTTGTGTGTGACGCTCTTTCAAGTAAGAGAAAAATTCGCGTCCCTCACGCAGGCGACGCACTAGCATCTGGGGATTGGTCAGCATTTCACCGACAATCGGAATGATGGCTTTGGGTCGAAAGTAGAAGCGACGATACATCTGCTCAACTGCATCCTCAATCTGGGCGCTGGTGAGGTTGGGATACTGTAGTGTAGACATTTGAATGCCAGATGAGGCGACTAGGGAATTATCGCTAAACCAACTGTTCGTCTGAGCTTGTCGATAAAGTTCGGTTCCTGGATAAGGAGCGGCGATGGAAACTTGGATGGTATGGGGATTCATATCGCAAGCAAAGCGAATTGTTTCCTCAATTGTCTGGCGGGTTTCGTTTGGCAAGCCGATGATGAATGTACCGTGTACGGTAATGCCAAGTTTATGGCAGTTCTCCATAAACTTTCGCGCTACCTCTAATTTAATGCCTTTCTTAATTCCGTCCAGAATTTGCTGGTTGCCTGATTCAAATCCTACCAGTAACAGGCGCAAGCCGTTGTCACGCAGTTGCTTGAGAGTATCGTAGTCTAAATTAGCACGGGCGTTGCAGCTCCAAGTCAGCTTGAGTCGTTTCATGTGTTCGCTGATGGCGATCGCTCGCTGCTTATCAATTGTGAAGGTGTCATCATCGAACATATATTCCTGCACTTTGTCACCAAAGATGGCTTTGGCTTCTTCCATTTCTCGCCCAACCGCTTGTGGACTTTTGGTACGATACTGGTGACCGCCTATTGTTTGAGGCCAGAGGCAGAAGGTGCATTTAGCAGGGCAACCTCGTCCAGTGTAAAATGAAACATAAGGATGCAGTAAATATCCGATAAAATATTTCGTAATATCTAAGTCACGTCCATAAACTGGTAGCACGCTGGGCATGGCATCCCAATCGTGGATTAAGTCACGTTCTGCATTGTGATGTAAGTTACCTTGAGCATCTCGGTAGCTGAGTCCCTTAATCTGATTCCAAGGTTTACCTTCTGCCAATTCCTGACAGGTGTAGTCAAATTCGTTGCGACACACAAAGTCTATCACTGGGTTCTCGCGCAGTGTTTCCTCTGGTAAAACAGCAACATGCGCCCCTACAAAACCAATCTGTACATTAGGGTTTTGTTCCTTCATTGCAAGAGCACACGTTACATCATTTGCAAGCGAGGGTGTGCTGGTGTGCATGATAATCAATTCGTAATCTTTGGCAATTTTCAGCACATCTTCCACAGTCTGATTGTGTGGAGGAGCATCTACTAGTTTGCTTCCAGGGACGAGTGCGGCGGGTTGCGCTAGCCATGTAGGATACCAGAAGGAAGTAATTTCGCGCTTGGCTTGGTATCGGGAACCTGCACCACCGTCAAACCCATCAAAGGAAGGAGGATTCAGAAAAAGAGTTTTTTTCACTAACATTTCTCCTTTTGTTACTTTTTAAACGCAGAGGAGCGCAAAGGAATACGCAAAGGGACGCAGAGTCTCGCCAAATTTAATCCGCTACGAATTCATGAAATGCTGTACTAAGTTTTACATAACCTGTAGCAATCTTGTTGTCAGAAAAGTTGAGTACTCAAAATATGACGTTCATCTAAAAAAGTGGTGAGTAAGTGCGAGGAGTAATATTGAGTAAAACCTGCGATCGCCCTTTGGGCACTGCGCTGTGCGCAATCGCTTAGTCAGATCTAAATAAACATAGTTGATGGTTTGTTGAAGTATGGGTGGATATGCCGTGGGACTTTCCCATAAGGGAAAAGCTTGACAGCTGGTATTTTACCTGCTTGTGTTAGTCACCTGGTCAATGAGTGCAAGGACATCACTGCGGCTAAGTTTACTTTTGCCATTGGCAAGAGCATCAAGGGTGCCGTAAGCTAAGGTTAAGGGAATTTGGCAAAAGTCCAAAGCCGGACCAGCACCAAGAGCGCTAGTGTATGCATCTGCCAGTGTCAGATTGCGACGAGCATAATGATGCACATCTTCTGCACTCCAACCCTCTGGGAAGAAGTCCACCCCACGCACCAAGTCTTCAGCGTGGTTCCGGATGATATTCACGGCTTGTAAACCACGACCAAACCCAATTGCATGGATACGGTTTGTCTGCGTCCCATCGTACCAAGCCCATAAATCTGAGAGCATCAAGCCAACTGCACCAGCAACTCCAAACGTGTAACGATCCAAATCAGATTCTGTACGAATTATCCAATTGGTTTCTGCCCAATAAGCCATTCTATCTGCCATTGCTGCAGTCGCATCCCAAATCCGAGGTGCAATGGTTGCAGGCGCAAGTATTGCCCATTCTCGAATCCGCAGGGAAACTTCTGGTAGTAAGTGTTCATGTGACTTCAATTCCTGATGGAAAGCATCAACAGCAAAGCCATCACTCCCTGCTTGTAATGTCAAGCTAATTGTTCGTAACAGCTTTGCTTTGGTGAAGTTATCTAATTCTGAATGGTCTTCAATTTCATCAATGGCTCGCAAACACAAGTACGCTGATGCTACCGCCTCTTGCAAGCCAAGTGGTAACTGAATTATTGGGATGTAAAAAGTCCGACTCGTTTCTTTGAGGATGTTTAAGGCATCGCCATACAAGTCCATAAGATTGCAACTCCATTGGATATCATTAACTTTGCTTAATATTGTTGGTGAAAAAGTCACCAATTAAATCAAAAAGTTGGGATTGCTGAAATTGGTGTCCTTTACTCAACTGCAATGGCATAAATTCACAGTCGGTTACCAAACTTAATCCAATCCAACAGTCACCAACTTCTGATTCAAAAAGCAGATTTTGATTATCTATTTTCTTCAGAAACAAATTAAACTTATTAGCCAAGAATGACATTGGTCTCCACCTGCTGGACTTGTTAGTTATGGATCATATATGCTTCTTGGCTCTTATCCCTGACTTTCTTGATTACCGTGTTAATTGATACTAAAATTATACGGCTAATCTTGTGCAAGCTACTCTCCTCTGTGTGCGATATCGCAAAACGTTATGACCTGCATGAGTGTCAATTGACGACGTTAATAGGTCAAAGTTCCCGGTGAACGCTTAACTTATGACACAAAACACCAAAAGTGTTGAGTCTTTTGATGAGCGCGATCGCTTTTATAAGTCTTGTTGTTTTGTATTCTTAAGGAAGAGAAATAATATGGTAGCAGGCGAGACATCCACTTCACAAGGAAAGATAATTGTATAAGGTGAGCGCTGGATGATCATTTGCATTAAATACCAAACCTTAACGTCTCAACTCAACAAGGCTTGGTTGCGAAACTAAAGGGCTTTTACGGTTGATTTTAATGTAAAAGCCTCCTTTTACTCTCAATGGTATTGGGCTGTCTTTTGAGAAGAATGCTGTTTTCAACGTGTAAGTAGGTGGATCTAATTGTGGATGAACAGCGTATAAAAGAGTAGCCACAGTCAGCATAAGCTGTACTTCTGCTAACCTTGCTCCCGCACAAGTATGTGCTCCGAAGCCGAATGGCGCAAATGCTCCCGGCTGCTTATGTTCTTGACGCAGTGAGCCGTAGCGCTCCACGTCAAAGGTGTGGGGTTCTGGGTAAAATTCTGGTAAAAAATGCGATATTCCTAAAGCAATATATATAATTTGTCCACTCTCAACTTTATACTCTGCAAAATCAAATGGATGTTTGACATAGCGTTGCACCAGAAATCCTATTGGATACATGCGTAGGGTTTCCATGACTGCCCAACGCAATATTTTCATCTTTTTAATATCTTCAATATTGGGAATGCCGTTAGCAAAAGCTGTATTCACCTCTGCCATCACTTGCTCATGTATTTCTGGATTTTTGAGAATCTCATACAGCAAAAATGGCACAGTTCTAGCAGATGTATCAAGTGCGGAAAAAAGAGGCAATGCCATAAAGGAAAATATGTCGTATTCTGTGAGGGGTTGACCATCCGCATGAGTTATTGTAAGTAAGGTATCCAGCATATCTGGATTGTCAGTGACTGGGATGGCTTTTCGTCGTTCATTAATGATTTCTTGTATAAAAGCTAACGTTCGTTTTTTCGCTGTTAAATATTTTGATGTATGAAGTTCTGGGTTTAGCCCTTGCCGACTCTGAAAACCTTTTGCTACTATAACTTTTACTATTGTACTAAACGATGTAATAATATCTTCACAATAGTCGCCTGGTATTGTGCTTAAGAAAGCTAATGCCAATTGCGTACAAATGGGCTTTTCCATCAAATGAGTTAATTCCACACGCTGACCTAATTGCCAGTCTTTCGAGAAGTCCAAGGTAGCTTGGATTATTGGCTTGACATATTGTGCTATTTTATCAGGAGACAGAAATTGCTCAGTTATCTTACGACAGCGACGGTGAGGCTCACCTTCCAACGCTACTAGAAGGCTCATCCCTAATTCTTTGACCAAGTCGCCGTAAACTTCATAAGTCGTTAAGCAATCTATCATCTCCTTTTGAGAAACAAACATATTTGCTTCCGGTCCCCCTAATATCGTCATGACTCTTCCCGGAACACGAACTCTATAAAGGGGACCAAGCTTCTGGTAAGTTTTTACAAAAAACTGATAGGGATTTTGTATGAGAGGAACAAGATTTCCAATGAGTGGTAATCCTTTAGCTACTGGAATTTCTTTGGTTGTCATAGATTTTCTCTAAAAGCAAAAATTCAGAGTTTTTATACCTGTCTGTAGTATCTTACCTCTTAAAATGCACATTTTATAACCCTTATACAATAAAGGTTTTACCAAACAGCATTGACGTCACAACAGAACACACTTGTGCTCACTACACCCAAAGAACTGATGGTGGATACGCTATTATAAATGGTGTAAAAACGAGTGCCTTCATCATTGGTCACTGGCAAGCACGCAACCTAACCATTTAGCAGAGAGTAGTATGATGGTGTTAGTCACTGATACTCCAACACTTGAACATCCCTATCACCCTGTGGAGATTCGCTTTTTCAACTGGGCAGGAAGTCTATTAAGACGAAGTGGTTTACCATTAGCAAACCTTTCAGTGGAGTCGCTTTTGTCTACTGCCCAAAACCTTACGGGATTGTCTGATTGGGGCAATGAAAGTTTTCAAGTTTCTTTACGGATACTGCTCGAATCTTTGGAGACAGAAGCCAATTTAAACTTTTTTGGTCGATACGCTTTTCGGCAGAAATGTATCCGCCTGTTAGTAAATAGGCTGCGTATTCAAGACGATCTCAAACGCTATCCAGAAATCTGGCAAGTGCCTATTCGGCGACCACTGTTCATTACTGCATTGTATCGCAGCGGCACCACGTTACTTCATAACCTGTTGTCTTGTGATCCCGCAAGTCGATCGCTATGTTTTTGGGAAGCAGACAGTCCCTCACCCCCACCCAATCTCCAAACCCGTGAAAGCGATCCGAGAATTAAGAAGGCCCAGAAAGTCTTGAAGCTATATAACTACCTTGCACCAAGAGCTGTCTCGGTACACGCCATGATGAATTCAACAGGACCAGAAGAATGCATCTTGCTGTTTGACTATGAGTTTTTGAGTACTAACTTCGAATCGCTGGCGAATGTGCCAAGTTACTCTAAGTGGTTGAAGGCTCATGACATGGTTGCCCCATATCGGTACTATCGACAGCTGCTACAACTTTTGGGGTGGCGTTGTCCTGGCGACCACTGGGTACTGAAAGCACCCGCGCACCTATTTAGTCTGGATACACTGATGACCGTTTTCCCGGATGCTTGCATTATTCAAACACATCGCGATCCGCTTAGGGCGTTGCCTTCGTTATGTAGTATGAATGCCACTAATCGGGGAATGTTTACTGACAGGGTGGATCTTGCAGGTGTGGGTGAGTTTTGGCTCAATCGGTTAGCAGATGGAGTTGAGCGTGGGATGCAAGCGCGTGAGTTTGCCAATCCAGCCCAATTTTATGATGTGAACTACAACAGCCTTGTACAAAACCCGATTGGTACTGTACGTCAGATTTATGAATATTTTGGTTATGATTTCCATCCTCCTATGGAAGAAAACATGAAAAGATGGATAAGTGAAAATCCTCAGCACAAACACGGTGTACATCAATATTCTTTAGAACAGTTTGGCTTAGAGCCAGTAGTGGTAAACCAAAGATTTGCCAAATATCGCCAACGCTTCAAAATTTCCACAGAGTTAGGTGAACGCGATTGCACGGAGCGCAGTGCCAAAGGCAATCGCCAGATGAGTGGAACCTAGGAGGTGGCAGTGGTCACTTAGGGGCTAACTTAGTCCGTCATTTACTGGCAGATAGTCATAGTATACGGGTTTTATTGCGAGAAGGAAGTAATAACACTGCTCTCGACGGTCTAGATATTGAGCGCGTTTACGGCGACTTGCGAGACTTTTTGCTGTTGTGGCTGCTATGAAGGAATGCGATGGCGCAGAGCGCCCGCTGAGTCCTTCTCTTGTCGGAGAGGCTGCTTCATGTGGACAGGCTGCGCGTTGGCACGGAGTGCCCGCCAAGGGCGATCGCAAAAGTTTTCGGTCTACTGACATTTGCTTCCGGTCCCCCTAATACCGTGAGGACTCTTCCCGGAACATAAACTCTATAAAGGGGACCAAGCTTCTGGTAAGTTTTTACAAAAAACTGATAGGGATTTTGTATGAGAGGAACAAGATTTCCAATGAGTGGTAATCCTTTAGCTACTGGTATCTCTTTGGTTGTCATAGATTTTCTCTAAAATCAAAAATTCAGAGTTTTTATACCTGTCTGTAGTATCTTACCTCAGAATCTTGGTTCATTAACTGACTAAGTATTAGTGGAAGTCTTTATTCAAAGTTAAGTATAAGTTGACATGAGCGCGAATAAAGTAGTTTCTGGAAGGAGCGATCGCCCAAGGGGCACAGGCATTGCCAATCGCTTGAAGTTTTTTAAGTAATGTCATTTCTAATTAGGTTATATATTGCTATATTTTACGCATTTATTTGATTGTTGTGTGACTTTATTAACTGCTTATTTGTGCATTACTGGTTTCCAATAATACTGGTTTTCACTAATAGATTCCGCTCTTGCCTGAAAAATTAAGTCATTAGATGAAAAAGGGAAAAGGTCGTTTCAAGTCTTTTCCGAAAAGTGCATAAGTTGATTTGAAGTTCATCTATGAAAGGGTAGAAGGAAAGCGGTCAACCTGAAGGGCTGATGCATTTAGTGTTCACTACTTTCCTAGTAATTATCCGTTAACGGATAGTATCATGCACCGTTATTGGTGCAAAATTCAGTTTATAAATCCAACAATCGGCAAGGAAAAAATTATGATTTCTGAAACGTTACAAAAGAATTCTGAGGAAGAGTTAAAGCAGCTACAAGAAGAGATTAAGCAGAGAATGATGGAAGCTGTGAATAACTCTAAATTAATCGAATTATTCCAGCAATACGGTTTAACAGGAGACGGGCTGGTAAAATTTCAGTGCATACTCGATATACCTAAAATTCAAGCGAGTGATACTGTTGTGGGCCAGCAATTTAAAGAAAGTTTACGAGCCATTCAAGAGAAGGAGATAATTGTACCAGCATGTGAGTGCTGGTGCGAAAATCCACCAGGATTTTGTTGTGCTTGCTAGTAAGCTATAACGGTATTGTCAATTTAATCAATTTAATAGCCATAGTTTCAACTTCTTAAGAAGACAATTCATCAAGTTACACTAGCTAAACGATTCTTTGGTGAGGACTTTCTTGAAATTTGGTCATCATTCTTAGTCAGCTTGTCTTTTCACCAGTTAAATTGACAATACCGTTCCTGATGAAGCTTTGGTAAAGAGCAAAACGCAAATTACCAAAGTCGATGTAAGTAGTCGTGTAAAATTAAATATACAATGTCATTGCGAATGGAGCGGAGCGGAATGAAGCATAAGTCCTATGCCTTCGGCACGCCAAGGGTGAACGGATACGCTAAGTCCCAAGGGGACACGCTACGCGAACGCTGCATTTCATTCCGTATGCCCTATACGCAGAGCGCACGCCAAGGGCGAACGGGCACGCTGGACGAACGCAATGACATAAATATTTTTGCGTACGTACTTAGTCTATTGAATATAGCTGCAATGTCACCGTTGTTCAGTAATAGCTACTTCATGTGGAGGGGTGTAATATTTGGGATGAGTACTCGTAACTGTTGGTTTACGGGGATAGGAGTTGCAATAGGCGGTGCAATAACTTTCTGTGCAAACTGTGCTATTGCCCAAATCACCCCGGATGCGACTCTACCTAATAATTCTCGTGTAACAACACAGGACAACATCAGAACAATCGAAGGTGGAACCCGCGCAGGTAGCAATCTGTTCCACAGTTTTGAGCAATTTTCTGTACCTACTGGGACTACAGCTTACTTTCAAAATGCTCTTGATATTCAGAACATTATTAGCCGGGTAACAGGTAAGTCTATCTCTAATATTGATGGCATCCTTAGAGCTAACGGACGGTCCAACCTGTTTCTGATAAATCCCAACGGAATTCTTTTTGGTCCCAATGCTTCTTTGAACATTGGCGGTTCATTTATAGCAAGTACGGCAAGCAGTCTTAACTTTGCCGATGGTACTAAGTTTAGTGCCACAGACCCCCAAACAGCACCCCTACTGACAGTCAGCGTTCCTATTGGCTTACAATTTGGATCAACTGCAGCACCCATCCATAATCAATCCCAAGCAAGTCCCGATGGTGCAACTAATATCTTTGGTTCCCCCATTGGTCTACAGGTGCAACCAGGAAAAACTTTGGCATTTGTGGGCGGTGATGTGACGCTGGATGGTGGAAATTTAACAGCGGCAAGGGGAAGAATTGAGCTAGGAAGTGTCGCTAGCAATAGTCTGGTCAGTCTGAACCGAATGAACCAAGATTGGGTCTTAGGGTATGAGGGTGTCCAGAATTTCCAGAACATTCAACTAATCCAGCGCACTGTTGATAGTTCAGTGATTCGATCTATAGTAGACACCAGTAGCAAAGATGGCAGTGGCAATATCCAAGTGCGGGGTCAGTCCGTGGAATTAATCGGCAATCTTGTGACATTAACAACTCAAACTACAGGTGTCAGAGATGGCGGAGACTTAATGATTACCGCCAAGAAATTACTTGTTAAGGATGGTGCACAAGTATTAACTGCTACTTTAGGCGAAGGTCGCGGGGGAAATTTGACCGTAAATGCCTCCGATACCGTGGATGTAATTGGTAATTTTATCACCTCAAATAACATTTATCCTAGTGTATTGGGTAGTACAACTTTTGCTTCTGGAAAAGCCGGTGACATAACAATCAATACTGGGAGATTGCGTATTCAAGGTGGAGCACGGGTATCAGCAGCATCTGGTGCAAGACAACAAAACTCAAAATTCATACCAGCTACAGGATCTGGAGGAAATTTGACCGTTAATGCCTCTGAGTCCGTAGAGATTATTGGAACTTCAGCAAATGGTTCTGCGGTCAGCAGCTTATCTACTTTGACTCGAGGTTCCGCAGATGCTGGAAAATTGACAATCACCACAGGGCAATTGATTGTCCGGGACGGCGCTACAGTAACCGTGAGCAGTCAAGCTCGAAAGAATGTAACCTACTTAGGAGACCCTAGAAACCTAGGAAAAGCAGGCGAACTCAATGTAACCGCTCGCTCCATCCTGTTGGACAACAAAGGAAAACTCACATCTGAAACTGACACGGGTCAAGGCGGAAATATTACCCTACAAGTACGGGACTTATTACTACTACGCCGTAATAGTCAAATTTCCACCAACGCAGGCAAGGTACAGGCTATTGGTGATGGCGGTAATATCACCATCAACGCTCCTAATGGCTTCATCGTCGCCAAACCACAAGAAAACAGCGACATCACCGCCAATGCTTTCACGGGTTCTGGCGGCAGAATTCAAATCAACGCTACTAGTCTTTTTGGCATAGCACCGCGTAGTCGAGATGACTTGGCAAGACAACTGGGAACGAACGAGCCAACAAAACTAGATCCGCAAAATCTTCCCACAAACGATATCACCGCAATTTCTCAGACCAACCCGGTTTTAAACGGTGTGGTAAATATTAATACACCTGATGTTGATATCAACCGTGGATTAATTAACTTGCCAGTGGAACCAGAGGAACCGAAACTTGCACAGGGATGTGATGCAAGTGTCGCGCAAAATCAAAGCGAATTCATCATCACCGGACGCGGTGGCATACCACCCAACCCTAGGGAATATCTTAGAAGCAACCCAGTGCAAGTGGATTGGGTGTCTTTGGGAGAGGATGCAAACCGTCCTTCGGATACTTCAAGCAGGGAGACGCAAGGGCGGAGAAGTAGAGGCAATTCACAAAATAAGAAAAATGTCAATCCTCCAGTGAATGAGATTGTAGAAGCACAGGGGTGGGTGGTGGATAGCAATGGTGATGTGATTTTGGTCGCTCAAGCACCCAATAAGACACCTCATGGTTCCTGGTACAACCCAGCATCTTGCAAAGGTAGTTAGCGCGGGATTTCAGGAGTCGTAAATTTTGAACTGGACATTTTTCTTTTTTTGTATGAAACCACCCTGCTAAGTAGGTGGTTTGAATTAAGTATAAAATGTAGTGTAGTGCGGGCATCCTAGCCACGTTGGTAATAAACTAGGGAGCAAGATGCTTCCACTACCGCTATCTACGAATTATAGCAGTGGACAGAAATCTTAGGACATCTGAGAAAAGTTATCCTTTGAGGATAAGCCAAGAACCTTCGTCCTAATTAGCTTGGTGAGTGCTATAGTTACGCCTACCTACTTACCTCTTGACTGAGAAGGTGAGTCACTACCAACTATTAACTCACAACTACGGACAAAACCCAATCACGCAACAGACGGTTCACCTCATCTGGGATCTCATCATGGGGACAATGACCAGCTCGTAGGAAATACTCTGTCAGTTCAGGATAGTATTGCCTAAACTTCTTTGAACGTTCTCTGGCATTCACCCAAGGGTCAGCTTCTCCCCACAACAGTAACAGAGGACAAGTCAATTGCTTCAGTAGCGTATCAACTTTTTCTCCTTGAGGAGTGCTAAACACAGACGAAAATACATCAAAAGCACCTGAGTCGCACGCAGGGCGATAAATTTCTTCTACTAATTGGTCTGTAATCGCGCTTTTGTCAAGATAAACCTTCTCTAAAGTTCGGCGAATGATCCTAGGTTGTTTTATGTATTGAAATAAGAAAAACTGGGCTAAAGGTTGTTGAAAAATCCACCTCACAGCGTCACCCAGTAGTTTTTGTAGTTGTTCATTTGTCTTAGGAGGCTCAATTTGAGTTTGCAAAGCTTCCGGTTCAGGAGAAGACTGGTTTTCGCTAAAAGGACCAGCACTGTTGAGCAATACCAAACCCGCTGCTGCATCAGGGCGTTGTGCTGCAACACACAAGCTTGCATATCCTCCCAGAGAATTACCTGCTAACACTGCCTTTTGACCAATCACTTCAGTGATAAAGTCACTCAGTTGGTCGCGCCACAAGTCACCACTGTATTCTAATTTAGGTTTTGCGGAACGCCCAAATCCCAAAAGGTCAATAGCAAAGACTTCAAAGTCGTTATACAGTCTAGTGATATTTTTGCGCCAGTGATCACAAGATGCACCAAAGCCGTGCACTAACAACAAGGGAGGACATTGAGTGTTTGGTTCTCCCGCTTTGACGTAATAAATTCTCTGCCCTCGCCACTGCCAATATTTACCAGGAATTAGGGTTGTAGAGGGGGCTGTTGTTCCCTGCATGATCCAAAGAAATGTTAAGTACCTTTTAATGATTTTAACTTTATTCTTTGTCTCAATTAATAATGACTAATAGACCTCACTTGAAAATGGGCAATGGGCAATGGGGAATAACTTTTGACTAATGACTAATGACTAATGACTAATGACTAAGGACTATTGACTAATGATAAACGAATGATTACAGGCAAAACCAAATTGTTAGGAGTGATTGGGTATCCGGTGGAACATTCGCTATCACCAGTGATGCACAATGCTGCGATCGCTCACTTGGGACTAGATTACGTCTATGTCCCTTTTCCTATAGAACCACAGAATTTAGAAGTGGCTATTCAAGGCTTTGCTACTATCGGTGTTGTTGGCTTCAATATCACAATTCCCCACAAAAAGTCAATACTGTCTTTGCTTTCAGAAATTTTGCCTATTGCCAAAGCCGTGGGCGCAGTGAATACAGTTAGTCGCCAAGATAACAAATGGATTGGAACAAATACTGACATTGAAGGATTTCTCGCTCCTTTACGAACAACGTATAACCAGGATTGGAGCCAGACAACAGCTGTGATTTTAGGCAATGGTGGTGCAGCTAGGGCAGTTGTCGCAGGTTGTGCTGAGTTAGGTTGTGACAAGATTTTTGTTGTTGGGCGCAACGCCCAAAAGTTAGAAGAATTTCGTAAGAGTTGGGACAATTCTCAACAGTTGCAGAATTTACATGTCCACACTTGGGACTTCTTACCAAACCTGATTCCACAAGCAAACTTACTGGTAAACACAACTCCCATCGGAATGTATCCTAAGCTTGAAGAATCACCTTTGAGTGTAGAGGAAATGGCAAACTTGCCAGCAGTGGCGATCGCCTACGATTTGATATACACCCCGAACCCAACAAAATTTCTCAAACAGGCGCAGCAGGTTGGTGTCATTGTGATTGACGGACTGGAAATGCTCGTTCAACAAGGTGCAGCAGCATTAAAAATCTGGTCACAACAGGATACAGTTCCCGTAGACGTAATGCGCCAAGCACTGCGACAGCATTTGGGTTTGAATCAGTGAACAGTAAACAGTGAAGAATTATCTAGCATTGCCCATTGCCCATTGCCCATTGATAACTGATAACTGATAACTGATAACTGATAACTGATAACTGATAATTGTTCACTCCTGTAGTCTTCGCCAATGAAAGCGATTCCATTCGTACATACCTTGAATTTCAAACTCTGCACCGTTGTTGAAGCGGATGATGCAGTTAGTTGAGGAATAATCGCCATCGCCCGTTTCATCAACTTTAGTGACAATACAGGAATACCATTGTGGACTGCAAGGACCACCATCTTGTACCCATTCCCAAAGAGCATTGCAAACTTCAATGCGATCGCCCACCTTCAGCTTGAGGATATCCGATTCAGAGTACTTGTCAAAGTGATGTGGCTCAACACGATTCAGCCAGGTTAATCCATAGCGATCGCGAATAAATTGTACTGCTCCAGAGTCATTTTCATGTAGCCAGTCGTTCAGTAATTGCGCTTTCCATGAGCGGTTTTGTTCCTCTTGTGCTTTGACAAACTCTAAAAATGCTTGCAATTCTTCTGGTGTCAGTTCGTCCAAGGGATTAGCGATATCAGACACAGCAGTATGAGATCCCTTAATTTGCTCTAAGACTTGTAGTAATATCTCTTTCTGCGTATCCGAGAGAGGGCAGCTTGCGCCATCACAACGATAAAACGCTACTTGCAAGGCTACTTCAATCTCATCTGGACTCATAAGTTATATAGCAATTGAGGATTTAATATTTCATAATTATTACAAAAGTTAAAAAGAACGATCCAATATCTTAAGAGCGAATTTTGGGTAAGCTTAGGAGTGAATTTCAGGTAAACTGAGGTTAAAAACAGTGTTGTAGACGCCTAGAGGTCAGCTTCACCCCGCAGGGGACTTCCCAAAGGGTAGGGTGGACTACCGTCTAGAGCCGCTTTGTCAACCCTTCTCTCCGTATATATAGGGGTTCTCGATTGGATGCAACATGCGCTTACAGGCACAATAATTTTCATTGCTGCCAACCTAAAACTACAGCAGATTGTTCGTGCGTGAAGTACAAAGAGTAAGGTCTAAAAGCCAGATATAGAGCAAATTTTACTTCTGACTCCTGACTCCTGACTCCTGACTCCTGACTCCTGACTTCTGCTGTAAAATGCTTTGATGACAGTCATTTGAGATTCCCCAACCCCTTTAAAAAGCTTACTCAAATTCTATGTTGAATCCCCTGCTTTTATCTATTAGGAACTTCTTAGGATTTAAGACTCAGTACTCAGAACTACTTAAGGTTATTTTCATTTTCTGTGTCATTGTGGTTCTATCATGGGTGTTTACGCCAAGCGCCGTAGCGCTGACACAGATTAAACTGTTTGACGTTTCCTATCACGAATGTTCGTCAGAAATAGCACAAGGAGCCGTGACGAGTGGTACAACAATGGCAGCAAACTGCTTTATTGTCACAGGCAAAGCTCAAAATGGCACTAATAAAACTGTCTACGATGCAGATATTTTTGGGCGCATTTATGATGCTAACAATGACTCTGTGTTGCAAAACCGCACTCGTCTTGGTTCTATCGACAAAATTCCACCAGGTGTCAGTGATTTTGAATTGAGGATTTCTGTCCCTGCAAATCAGCCCTTACCCTTGAAGTTAAAACAGTTCAAGGCGGCTGGATTTAGTGCTCCAGTACGTAGGTAGTTGGACAAGAAAAATCTGTAGAGACGTTTTTTTTACAAGCGTCTCTACAAAGATTGATATATCTCAAGTCTGCACCTAACCAAACAATGGATTGATGCTTAGAGAAGAGAGCAAACTGCCCAAGAAGCTGAGTAACAGAAACGCCAAGATTGGAGAAAAATCAATACCGCCCAATGGAGGAATAATGGAACGGAACAAATTCAAATAGGGATCGGTAATCTGGCTCAACGCAGCAAATGGCTGATTATACCAGTTGATGTTGGGAAACCATGACAAAAGGACTCTAATGATCAGTAGAGTCGTATAAATCTGGATGAAAGTAGTCAGTGTAGTAATCAGTAGCGGTATTGTTTGACTCATGGATTGGTTAATTTCCTGCTAAGTGTCAAAAGCGGTCTTATTATTGATTTTAAATTAGCCTCTGTCATGGCGAGTGCAGATTCTACAGTTCTCCATGATTGGCAGACTCACCATAAAGTTGGCATTTGCTAGAATCTCAAGATATTCGTTAGCGTAACTCCTCGCTACGCGACGAAGAGCGATCATGAATGACCTGCTCTGAATTGCCATTCACGTTCCCTAGCTGCTGCCGCACTTCATCAATTGTGGCATTGAGCTGGGCAATTTTATCCTCGAGCGATCGCCGCGCCACTTCCATTTCCATATTGTCATTTTCCGAAGCTCTCATTTGACGCTTTCTTGCTGCTTTTTTAGCTTCTACTGAGTTGGTGACCGTTTGAGGCTCTTCTTGTGCTATTTGTTCTGGGTCACGTCTCGTTGCAACGAGCGTACCAATAATACCACCAACGACACCACCGAAAATAGCTCCGGCTAAAAAACCACTTGCAAAACCATCTTGCTGACTCATAATTTTACCGCCTTGAAGAAACGCTGCACCTCTTAGGTTGTTTTTGCACCTCATGCTGTCTTAGCTGCATACTAGCTCATGTCCCAAAGATGCGATCGCCTGCATCTCCTAATCCTGGTACAATAAATCCCTGATTATTAACTATCTCATCAATGGTAGCTGTGTAAACAATTAAACTCGGATAAGCATCATTCAGTTTTTGTAAAGCTGGCGGAGCTGCCACCACACATACAATCCGCGTTAGGGCTGGGTCAACACCCCGTTGTGTTAATTCTGCCATGAGGTTCATGATTGACCCTCCCGTTGCTAACATTGGATCAGTCACTAACACCCGCGTTTGCGCTCTGAATTTTTCAGGCAATTTGTTTAAGTAACAAAAGGGTTGCAGTGTTTTTTCATCTCGCACTAAGCCAAAATGGTAAATCGACGCCAGAGGTAACACTGTTTGTGCTCCCTCTAGCAATCCTAGCCCAGCTCGCAGAATCGGCACGACTGCCACTGGAACTGTTGGATCTATTAAAGTTGCTGGACTGACCTCCAAGGGGGTTTGCACTGTCGTCTCTTGAGTTGGCAACCACTCTCTAGCTGCTTCATAGGTCAACCACCGTCCTAACTCAGTCATCGCACTGCGAAATAATACGGAGGGTGTAGCAGCATCACGGGCGACCGCTAACCAGTGCTTGATCAGAGGATGGGGTGGGACATAAACACGCAATTGTAGCGTCATAGCTGGAAATGAGCTTCTTCCATATCGTATAACAACTGAAACATCATAATACTTTTTCCTGGATGCGGCTGACAGCTAAAATTGACACACCTCGAATTTTATTGACAATATTTTTCACCAATAGTTGACACTAATTCTCAATCGAGGTTATATTGTACTTCAGTGTTCTCCTCTCTTTAAGGATCGGTAGACGGGATTGGCCAGCGGTAGCAGGCTTGTCCCTCTTTTTTATCGACATTGCCGGGAAGACCCCATACTCCGCGTAAGCGGAGTGTGGGGATGAAAGGCAGTTAAATGTGAAACATCCTTTGAACGTATTCTTGCAAAGCAAGAACAGAAAGAGGGATAGT
>JAHHHH010000042.1 GCA_019359415.1 Iphinoe sp. HA4291-MV1
TCATTGAACGCTTTGTTAATTAGCGTACTATCTAACACATTTCATGCTCAAATTCGATACACCGCTCTATACTTTAGCAAATTAGTCTGTATTCTTAAGCACAAAATTAGATGCGCTTACCCTGATTGCTGGACGAGTCGCAAGAGGTGTCGCCAACCACACATGGACTTATCCTGAAATTGCTGGACAGTTGATTCCTAAACTGTTCCGTGTATTGGGAATTTTTGTGTTCATCTGGTTTGTTGATTGGCGAATTGCGGTTCTCTATCTCATCTCCTTTGTCATTATCCTAGGTTTTACTTTAAGAAAATTGCAGCGGCTGATTTGGCACGACAACCGCTTGGATAAATACATGGAAGGTACTGAAAGCCGGACTTCCGAAATCATCACCAATATCAAAACGGTGAAAGCATTTGCTACTGAAGCAGAGGAACTACAGCGGCAAAAACGACGTTTGGCTCGTGAACTAACGGTGACTCTATATCGTATCCACAAAGGTTATGTGAAGCTAAATACCTGGCAAAAAACTGTGACTCAGTTTTGTGTGTTTGCAGTGCTAGGTTTGACATTGATGGAGACACTCAAAGGTCAAATTTCTCTAGGTCACTTTATTATGACTTTAACGATTTCCAGCATGGCTTATGCCGAGTTGGAACCTATTAGCGTCCTAGCAGAGATTTTTGCCCGTCGTTATTCTTCAATGGTGCGGTTTCACGAGTTCCTCAAAGTCCCGTTGGGAGTCGATGCAGTTGGTCTGTTGGAAGAGCGAAACACATCAGAGAATCCTTACCAATTTACAGGGAAACTGGAGTTTTCGCATGTCAGTTTTGGATATGAACCCGAACGTCCAGTTTTGCAAGATGTCAATCTCTTGATTGAGCCATATCAAACAGTGGCGTTAGTGGGTCGTTCTGGTTCTGGTAAATCTACCTTAGTGAAGATGCTTTTACGATACTTTGAACCTCAACAAGGTCAAATTCTCATTGATGGTTACGATATTCGCACCCTTGATGTAGGGAGTTATAGACGAAGACTTGCGATCGTTCACCAAGAAGTAGACGTTTTTAACGGAACCTTGTTAGATAACCTGATCTACGGGAAGCCTAATGCCAGTTTTGAGCAGGTTGAAGAAGCCTGTAGAATCTCCAGATTGGATGAAGTTGTGCAGCACTTACCCAAAGACTACTACACAGTAGTCGGTGAAAGGGGTGTGAGGTTGTCAGGTGGACAAAGACAGCGCTTGGGAATTGCCAGAGCATTGCTCGTAGAACCAGATGTACTGATTTTTGACGAAGCGACCTCCAGCTTAGACTACGAGTCAGAGCGTTCAATTCAGTTAGCAATGCGCTCAATTCTGGGAACCCGTACTACAATCATCATTGCCCACCGTCTAAGTACAGTAAGGGAAGCAGATAAAATTGTGGTCCTGGATAAAGGCAGAATTGTAGAAATAGGTAGCCACGATGAACTCTTGCGCCGCGAGGGAATTTACCGCCGCTTGCACTCACTGCAAGAGACAGGTGAACTCGTAAACTAAGGTATAGGTTATAGGGTACAGGTTGACTTAATCTATCGATAACCACCTCACCTGTTTCCTGTGACCTTTTTTCTAAAAAGAGCTTGCAATTTCAAAATGTTGTGATAACATTAGGAATCGTGGGCGACACGGGTCGGTGTCCGAGTGGTTAATGGAGGCGGACTGTAAATCCGCTGGCTTACGCCTACGCTAGTTCGAATCTAGCCCGGCCCACCTCAAATTCAGTATTGAGTATTAAGTGAGTAACAAGCTAAGTTTGCCCGTGTAGCTCAGTGGTAGAGCACACCCTTGGTAAGGGTGAGGTCACGAGTTCAATCCTCGTCACGGGCTTTCGGTAACAAAACCCAGTCTTTCAGAAGGTGTTGATCGCTAAATTATTTGTCCGCTTTGACAGATTAATGTTCGCTTTGACAAATTAGTGTCAATTGGGCGCACTAGTATTGCATTGACAAATAATTGTGGTTCTTCAGTACATAGTATGCTAAATTACAGCGTATTGCTGTAATTTTGGACACGGTGGATGGTGCTGCGATCACCCACACCTCCTCCCTCATTACAAAACTTAAACAAATCAAAGCTAGGCTGCTGCACGACTTGCTCACACGTGGGTTAGATGAGAATGGACAATTGAGGGATGCAGAGCCGCATCCAGAAGAGTTTAAAGATTCGGCGCTGGGGAGAATTCCGAGAGAATGGGAGGTTGGCAAACTTTCAGATTTTTACGCTGTTCCAGCACGTGATGGACTATATAAACCTGCTAAATTCTATGGTCGAGGAGCTTTAATGATTCACATGCCTCAGATGTTCAGAAGCTTAACAATTGATGTATCTGATGCTGCTCGTGTTGTAGAAGTTAACCCTAATGAATTAGAGCGTTATAGGTTAGAGCGAGGAGATTTAGTTTTTGCTCGCCGTTCTTTAAATTTAGTTGAATTCTCGATCACGGCATAGTTGATGGCATTCTTTAAATCTTCCATTAAATGATACTTCTTTGGCAACTTCGTCTTAGACATTCTACATCTTAAAAAAATCCCTGACTGAAGTATGTTGAGATGAGTAGCGAAATTGCTGCTTGTAGATAAAGCAACTTGTCCTCTTAATGAAATCAAAGCAAGAAAGAGAAAGCAAATGTTAAGTTTCCTTCTGAAAGTGATTTAACTCATGGAGCGCATGATAAGCAACTGCTAAGCTAACTTTCGCCTTCTCAATTTCGGATAGATTTGTCCACTCACGATTGCCTACGTTCTCTACAACAGAGTTGACATTTTGCTGTTCACCGCTTCTCATCGCGTAAGCAAAAGGACGCGCCATAACCAAAAGATCATCTGTTCCCCAATTTGGTAATACAGATTGAACACACCGAACCAGTTGCTCACCCTTTGATTGTCCTGAATTAAAAATCTCAGCAGCTTTCTGGGCAATTGCTGTTATCCAATCTTGAGGGACATTGGCAGCAAAGTCTGCTTGTAAATTTTTTTGAAGATTCGCCAAGACAGAATTTTTTGTATTACACTTGTAGTATACAGAATTAAGATTATTAGACCAAAGCCTATCTAAGCGATTGTAAAAAATCTGTGAACGTGCTGTCAGTTCTTCATCAAGAACATTCTCTAACTGGAACTGCTGTTCTAGTTGTGCAAAATAGTTTTCTGATTGTTCATCTGCTGGGTTCCAAGGATATGTAGCATCATCGGGTTCAAGCAGTGCTTCTAAAAGCTCTAAATCTACTTGAGATCTTAGGGAATGAGAAGTTTTTGAACTGTTTTTCTTAGCCATGTGTCGCTCCGGATGAATTGTTTAGTAGTATTGACAGCTACAACTGCCAAAATGTCATTTCCGCAAAAAGAATGTCATTTTACCGAGAAAAGTGCTGGCTTATTTAGCTAAATTCAGGTGCAGGAAAATCCATGCTTCCAATTCTTAAGCTAAGCCATTATCAACGATGAACTCCCAAGATTGACTTTTAGTACTACCAAACTTTAACTGGATCCCAGATTGTAAAGGGACTTCCTGACGATAGATTTGTTGCCAACCATTATCTCGTAAAACCCAGGTTGTGCCGTAGGTGGATAAATCTTGCAGGTAATAGGTTCGCACGGCAGTTGCTCCTGTCAGAGTATTTCGACATAATATCTCAGCATGGCGTTTTGAAACCGAAGGTTCTGGAATGACAATATCGTTGTCTGGCGTACGTCCAATGCGCGTAACTCCTGGTCGCAATGACCAAATCTTACCTCCAGGGGAGAGCGATCGCAAACAAGCGTTGGGAAGCGAAGAAGCTATTCCTGGGATAGAAGTTTCTGGGAGTTCTGTTATACCTTCATCAAAACTCCTGATCAATTCTCCATTGTAGTCTGGATGTAGGTAGAGAATCGGTAAAGTCCAAGCGGGTTGATTGAACCTGTAAGTTGTCAATAGCTTTTGCCTTGCTTCAGCAACAGCTTCATCAATTGGCTTGCGCGATCGCAAAGCAGCAGCAAAGGCTTGAATAAAAGTGTGGCTTTCTGATGGTGCTATTTCATCACGCATCGCCAAAACTGCAGGCATACCTTGACGTATCAGCACTTCTGCTAAACTGCTATGAGATATAGCTTGGTGATTAGCAGCAGCCGGCTGTGCTCCCCAACAAGAATTAAAAACTGTCAGTTTTACACCTGTACGAGTCAAAACTTGGGCTAATTCCATCCCATTGAGAGTCGTACCTGGTCGCAAAAACAACAAACCTCCGTCTGGTTCTTGCTTACCATGACCGGCATAAAACAAGACGTTGTATGCCTTAGTTTCTAGCTGTTGAATCAACTCCTGTGGAGTTGGTTGCAGGAGTGTGTTCACCATACAGGGTGCATAGCCACTGTAATTGCTAGCCACAATAGAGCCATTGGAAAGGGTTTGTTCTAGGATAGCTGCTTCTTGGTCAAGTTGCAGCTGCTCTTTATCTTCACCCAAAACCAACAGTATGTTTAACGCCTGTTCTGAGCGTAAATACGGTAGAGGTTCAACTTCACTCGTGGTACGACTAAATAGTATGTGTTGCGAGAGAGAAATGGCAGCTTGACCTGCTTCGCGCTGCATGATTTCCCAAGGCAAAGCAATCAGATTCGGGTCACGAATTTCCAGTCGCACTCGCAAACGGGTATGCTGACCCATAGCAATCCCACGACTGCGTTCAAAGCTATTGAGAATTTGTCCGTCAAATACCCAACCCCATAGGCTAACTCCCAAATATTGCATTAAACGAGCGGTGTAATTGGTTGGTTGACCGGAAGTTGGTACAACCAAATCCAATGGGAGAGGATTTGCTGGGTTAGGCGTTGCTCCTGGGGAAATATCTAAGCGGCTGTGACCAGCAAACATTTGCTGCCACTCAAGCCATGCTTGAGTCAGATGTGGAAGCCATACACAGTCACGCAGAACATTGCCACTGGGATAGGGAGCATTCACCACCCAAATGGCGAAATTATCTTTGCCGATGTTGACGAGACGGGCGATCGCCAGGTTAAGGGATGGCATGGATTCGTTAATCTTGGTTAATCTAAGAGGTAGAATCAAATAATTTCAAATAACAATTTGAAAAGGCGAAAATTTTTGCCTTTTGAGTTTTTCATTTAAACTTATCACCCTTCTCAATAGCCCAGACGCACTCGCGTTGGCGCAAGCCTCCGCAGGACTTACGGGTATCTCCTGCAGCCCATCGGTACGGCTGCGCGGAACACGAGTGCGTGTCCAAAGGACAAGGACAAGGAAACACACCAGACGCTACTGTGTTGGCGCAAGCCCTCGCAGGACTTACGCCAGTCACAAGGGCGCGGGAAACCTGCCTGCAGTAATGGTCTCACCACAACGGACTGTCTCCCCTCCTTCAAGGCTGTCTCACCTGTATTATTTCAGGCTTCTACCAGTTTATCGAGTTTTTGACGAAGTGCTGCTCTTCGGTTAACGGGTGTCACCTATTTTAATACCTTACTGCTTAGGCACAGACTTTGGCTTAGACTCAGGTGCAAATTTTTCAACAGAAGGGATAGAAGCATCTTTTGACGGCTGCTGACATTGGCTCACCATTTCTGGTTTAGCTTTAGGAACGTTCAGTGATTTGAGTTTGGAAGATAAAATTCTGACTTCATCTCCTGGGCTGAGTAGTTTTTTCGCTGTGGAAGAAGTTGATTGTGAGTTTGATGAACTTGCTTCTTCGATAATTGAGCAGACTCGCAAGTATGTCCAAGTGTCTTTCTCTATTTTCTGTGTCTTAAGAATTTGCAAGACACTATCTCTTGGAGCAAGAATACTTCGGCTGCGAGGTGTAGTCGTCGTCATGAATTCTATTTCGCTGTTAGTCTGAATCACCTCTTTTGCACTCACATTAGAGCTGCCCGAACTGCCCTGAGAATTACTTATGATAGGTGTGTTTGTTGGACTTGCTACGGGACGAGATTTCCAAATTTTCGGGATAGGGAGTCGTCCCAACTGCCACAGGTATCCCAATAAACCTCCTCCTAATATGACTAGTGACAATACAATGAGCTGTAGCGGTACTTTTATACCTTTGGAGGACTTACTTGTTTGGATGACCTGAGTTTTCTGATTTTGATTCACTGCTGATGCAATTTGTGCCGTTCTTATCGAACTGTCAGCAGCTGCTGGTAGGGTGGAGAGGTCAGCAAGGGCGGGTTTAAGGGTTGGTTCTGGTTCTGAGTATTTAACTTGCACTTGGCAGTGTACGAGCGCGATTGTGACATTATCATGTCCATTTTGCTCATTCGCTATTTTCACTAAGTTATCTGTTACTGTTGCTATATCAATATTTTCCGTAAGAATGGGTAAAATTTCCGTTTCCCAATATTGCTCTACGCGGTCAAAGTCACTCAAACCGTCAGAACACAGTAGAAAAACGCAGTCTTCGTCGAGAATAAACCGTTGTGACGTCGGATGCAATGAATTGCTGGCACTCATGCCTAACGCTTGCACCAAAGATCCGGATGCTCCCTGTTGCACTGCATCCCGGTATGTGGCATAGCCCAACCGTACCTCACGAGAAGCAACATCATCATCTAGGGTCACTTGATAGCAGCCAAAACGTGTAATCCAGTAAGCACGACTATCACCAACGTGAGCAATGTAAATTTGGTGAGCAATGGGTAATGCCATGACTAGGGTTGTGCCCATGCGTTGACGCCCCTGCCGATTTTCGTCGTCGTTACGCTCGCTGATGATGTCATTCGCTGCAGCAGCAGCCGTGTCTAAGTGCGCAAGTAGAACAGCGGGGTTTATTTGGTCAGAGGGCGATTGAGTCAGGTCATGTAGCTGCTGTTGAATAGTTTCAATGGCTAAATTTGATGCAACATTGCCTCCCTCGTGTCCACCAATGCCATCACAGACAATCGCTAAGGCTATCGGCTCAGGTGGTTTGCTAATAACGCTGCCACCAGGAGGGTAACAAGCATCTTCATTACGTTGACGACAAGGTCCGGTGTCACTCTTGGTGGCAATTTTGATTACGGGTGTTTGAGTTTGCCCTAATTCTGCCAACCCTCTATCTATAATGGCAACGAGTTGCTCACCAGAGTGTATTTCTTTGGTCATCAAACAACGGCAAATTTCACTCAAAAATTCGGCGATCGCCCCTTTGGCTTCTGGCTGTAACTGCTGCCAAAATTCACCGAGTTGGGGTAAACCAGGAGAAGTTTGATTGTCATGACGCAATTCCAATAAGCGTACTAACGACCCTTCTGTTCTGACTAACTCTGGATTGAGTAAGCTAGAGGCTACGCCTTCACTGGAGAGAGGTTGCCACAACTGAGCTATCTGCCACAAGAAATTCAGTTGGCGTATTGATGTTGCGTTACGCCAAGCTGTGGTTAACTCACAAGCAACCTGTACTTCCAAAGGATCTGTACTGTCCAGTACAGAAAGCGGAGGTTTTTCTAAAAGTAATATTTCTTTGTTAGAGGTGCCACCAGTCATCGGTAGCACTCCATACACCTGCGGTACGTGCAAGCGGTGGGGAAACAGCCGCAAGTAAGGTCTGATTGCCTGTAAATGTTCACCATCTGGCGTTTGAGGTGATAAACCAGGCTTAGTATCCAAAAGAAGCGCCTTGCTGATAACCAAATAGCGATCGGCTAATAATTCTCCAGCACGAGCTACGCTCTGACCCTCTACCACAGCCCAGAGGAATCGTTTGGGCAAGGGTGTACGGCACCGTTCGCAAAATTTATGTGTCAGAGGGTTTGGAGCTTGACAAGATTCATTTGGGCAGTAGAGCGTTGCCGCGTCATTTTCCATAGTCTTCGCACCGATCAGCAGATTGGCATTTTTTTCAACAGCATTGGCAGCGGCACTGTTGACCGCTCATATCTGATATATCTAATTTTGGATCACGATTTTAACTTGCGGACAAAACTTAAGATGCTAAGAGTTTCGAAAAATTTGCTTAATGATAAAAATAGATATTTTTCAGTTGATACGCAACGCGACACACTGGACTTACCTTGAGACACTTTAACGAGATAAGGCATAAAGCCATTTTTCTTGTTTCTTTATCAAGATACAGCATTCCCAAATTCTCGTGAACTCCGGAACCAACCACAAAGGTTATTGGGCGTGAGAAATGTTCACAAACTAAATGTGATTGCTGTAGTAGACTGAAAACCGCCATATATTAAGAAGGCAATGTGATCTGATCATACAGTCCTAGGATGGTTACAGATCTGTCTTCAGAGAACAGATATTGCAACGGGAGCGTACTTCACCAAAATTTCATACCTGAACTCATATAACTTTGTGAAAGCTTAATCACCTCCTCTGTTCAAGGCTTTCTTGATAGAAAACTGTGTTTGGTATCACAAGTTTTTTTCTTTTGCTTTTATTCTGATATTGATATAGCTCAAGGTAGGTAGTAAGGTGTAGTGTAGCTTTATCTTACACTTTACACTCTTCTTAAGAAAAATTATTCCATCAGAAAGAGGAGATAAGTTGGGTTTGTCCTTAGTTTATACATACAGCGCTTTTGAGATAAGTGAGGTACACCAATTTTAGGGATGCTTTTTAAACTTTGAATTTGATTCAGTTGCTGTACCTCATAAACATCGAATCTGCTGTAGGTGGGAAACAATTAACTTTAGTTAAGATTATGTACCACCAATGTCAATAGCAATTCAACAAATTTAACAACTGGTGAGAAACTGATGGAAGATAACAAAGAAAAAGATATTCACCGTACAGTTAACCCGGGTGACGTCATTTCTGAAGAACCACAAGCAGTTGAAGACAAGGCACAACAAGTTGCTGTTGATTCTCCAGATATCACGGGTGACCAGATTCAAGTTCCGACTTACTTTGTCGTTGAGGAGCCAGATGGTGAAAAAAAGGCTCTCCATCATGTGAAAGATGCAGAGGAAATCTCTGATACAATTCGACAAGCACGAGTTGACGAAGAAGGAAATAGAGTTTGGTAGTAGATATTGAGCGCTCAGCAGTCAGCAATCAGCTTTTAGGTGGCTAACTGCTGATGATTTCAGCAGCGTCTGGGGTGGGAGTTGAGTACAAGTCGTAAAAGAAAGGCTGGCTGCGGTAACAGCAGACCAGCCTACAATTTTGGAAATTCGATCATTGAAACTGACTATTGAGAGAGCAAGAAAGAAGATAGAAGATGGAAAATAAAACAATCAATTTCTTCATTCTTCATTCATAACCCATAACTTTCTGTATTTTAGTCAGGTGTAACTTGGGGTAGCCCCATGCTGTAGTTGGTGACGCGTCCGGAGAGATTGTAGCTGACTTCGCCTTTTTGTAGGAGCGATCGCAGAAAATGCTCCAAGTCTGAACCAATGCGGCGTAAGTTATAGTCTGTCAGGTCTGCGCCACTATATGCTTCTACGAGTTCATCAAACTTGCGATAAACCGTTTGCAGAGCATCTTCATTCCAGTTGAATTCGTTGTCTGGGTCAATATCCAAGGTTAAAACCTGACTACTGGGAACGAGTTCTCCGTCCCGGTCTATTTCAGCGGCAAAAATCCTTATGTGCCGGGTTGTGGACTTAAGCAGCATTGGGTTATCCATAGGCGGTTTTATTTAGGGTTAATCAGCGCTGCTGTATAAAACTTGACTAAAATTTTCAAAAATCTAGCCATTCAACTAAAGTTTTCTTTAGAGGGTCTACTTCTTGCTTCTACCAAGGGAGTCGGCTCCTTCTTGTCCACAAGCGTAAATTCGGGTGCAGCCCACCCTACTCTCAATCATTGTAGACGCAATCCCTAACCCGAAGAAATCATGCCTGTCTGACGAGCATAAGCAAAAATACCACCTGCATCAATCACTGGTCCCACTTCTCCCAAAGGTTTGAGGTTGTATATCTGACCAAGAGTGTGGTTAATCAATTGATTGCTTTCAAAATCTATTGATACTTCATGACCAGTCTCAAATTTGTCACATAACCTTTCTTGTGACTCCCAAGGATAAAGCTCTCCTGTAGCAGCGCAATTGCGGAAAAAGATACGCGCATAAGATTGAGCAACGACTGCTTTAACGCCGCTCGCACCCAAAGCTATCGGAGCATGTTCGCGTGAGGAACCGCAGCCAAAGTTTTCCCCTGCCACAATAATGGGGTAAGTTGTTTTCATTTCGCCCGGAAATATAAATTTGCCGTAACGGTCGGGTAAACCAGCTAAAGCATAACTTCCAAGCTTTTCGTATTCATCCGGTTTAGAAGGAACTAAGGTGAGATATTCTGCTGGAATAATTTGATCTGTGTCTATATTATCGTCCAGAATAAAAATCCTACCCCTAATTACTTTGGTCATTGAGATCTCCTGACTTTTTAAATGCAAAAATTCTACATTTAGTAATTTTACGGAATTGTGGTACAGCAATGTCTGGCTATCATTAGATAGAAAAGAACCAGCGGATTCACTTACGTGTTACCACCAGTTTTTCAGTAAAAAGTCAAACTGTTATTGACATCTAAATAAAGTTGATGTGAAAAGCTTTAAAAAGGTTGAGCAAGTTCTTACAGAAACTTTATTGCATGGCATCTTAAAAACTGAATAATAGTTATGGTTTACTTGAACCATACCTATTGCGGAAAACTGAAAAACCACCAAGAGCGAAAATCAAAACCGAAAGCTACACAGGAGAGTGAAATGCAATTGACAAGTTTGTTGACAAACAAGCATTGTTAATTCAAACACTTTGAGAGTCAAAAAAGTATAGAGAATTTTTGCTTGAAAAATAGCGGCTCACCCAAATTACCTCTTAGTACAAGGAAATCTAAAAGCTATGAACTTTGAAGCATTACCACGGCAAGTAAATAATGTCGATGTAGGTGTTTATGAGTGCGAAATCCATCTAAAATTCCGGTTGATAGAGGAAAAAAGTCTGTTGGGCGATCGCGACCAACTTTTGCAGGTTCTGCTAGACGCTTTAACTGAGGGTTCTGACGACTTTTTAGAGACTTTACAAGCAAATGTTAAGGCTCAAGAAGTTTCTGAGTTAAAAGCATCACCGCAAATGAGACGCCAACTGATGCGCCTACGCAACTCTGCTGAAATTAGTCAATAATTAAGTTTGTGTCATCCTACTAATGGCAGATAATGCAGCAGGCAGCAAATATTATATTTTATTATATTTGCCCATTTGCTGATTTGTTCTAATAATGACTTGGCTTGCTTAACCAACTTCCAACCATAGCGCTGAGGCTTGCAGTAGCCCTCACTCTTAGCACTACGGAAACAATGGGTGCCTACTCAATGTCACATTTACGCCTTGCTTCTATACAGGGTTATGGTTAGTAAAAATTAGATTTCAGGGTAATTGCTCTATCCGCATTATTATTCCTCCAAAAATTGAAGGAGCAGGAGGAAAACCCAAATTTTTTGCTATGTTTAGATAAAACTGACTAAAAACAGCAAAAGCAGAACCACTCAATGTTGTTAAGAGGTTTTGCCTTTTCTCAATCAATTAAGTAGGGTCAGCTAGCCTAGAACTCAAGCCCATAGACAAAGCATAGACAAAGTTGGAATTTATCTGCCTTGGTAAAAAAGGAGAGAAGTAAACATTAAAGTGTCATCGAAGGATTCCTGACATCTTAAACACAAAAATAGAAGGGCAAAGGCGAGTACATACGGTAATACCATTTTGGAATGGTAGGCACAAGGTACAGGTAAACAACAGCTTTACTTGTGCCTTGTTCCTTTTATGACTACTTCGCAAGACCGTGTTCTAAAGCAAAACGAACTAACTCTGTACGGCTATTGGTACCAGTTTTACTAAACAAACGGCTCACATACTTTTCTACATTGCGGACACTCGTATCTAAACGACGAGCGATTTCTTTATTCATTAATCCCTCAGCGACTAAGTTTAAAACACTTTGTTCTCTGGGGGTTAAGTCAATAGCAAAAGGTGCTGGAGATTGAGCTATTGCATTTTTTTGAGTTAACAAAGCTTTTATTTGGGCAATCTGATTAGCGAGTTCGGTAATATCTGGTGCTTCACCTTCTTCAGTTGGAGTTGGAGTTCTGGCGGTGCGGCGTTCCAGTAAATTTTCTACAATTGCCACAAGTTCATCTGGATCAAAGGGCTTGGGTAGATAGGCGTCAACACCAGCTTGATAACCTTGGATGCGATCAGTCGTCATACCTTTAGCAGTGAGAAATATCACTGGTAGCGATCGCAAGCGTGGATCATCCCGCAGTTGTTTGAGGAACTGATAACCATCTACCTGAGGCATCATAATGTCAGAAATGACTAAGTCCGGTGTGTTTTGCTGCACCAACTCCCAGCCTTCTCGGGCGTTACTGGCAACTTGAACACTGAAACCGCTCTCTTGCAAATAATCTTTTACGGCTTCACGCAATCCCGGTTCATCATCCACCAGTAACAATTGTGCTGCCATTTACCGTTTCCTTTGTGCTACTTTTCTCCAATTTAGCGAACTTGAGTGACATTGGGCTTTATTGGTCATGCATAACTTCCGTCATAACCACATTTACCTCATCGAACTATTTTGCCCTTTAAACGAACTGAATCGTCGGGAAGCAGTACGCGAAGGCAAACGCCCAGGTCAAACTCATTTACAATACTTTCTCACGGCAGGTCGCTGGATTTGCGATCTAACGTTAGATAGCTCTTTGGTGCAGACGAAGATATGGCTCGTATAGTTGTGCAGCATATTCAGACTCAAGACCCTATTGGAGCTTTTACTAAGAACCTTGAGCGGGTGCATAAACTGCTCAATTCATAATCTAACGTCCAAAATCTCAAATCTCTACAACTGCTCAATTATCTTGGCATTCTCCGGCAACTTCGCTTCTCTTTGCCCAGCCGCACGTGCCCGAGCTATGTACAATCCAATAGGAGTACTCAGTAAATCTACAAGACTAGCTTTACCAACTAAAGCCTTCACGCTATTCCTTGGCAGTTCCTTCAACAACCAGCGTCCCAAGCGATAGAAACATTCGTTGAGTGTAATATCCCGCATTAAATCTACACCGTGAAGTTCATGCAAATAGCGATTTGAGCATCCGTAGCGCCGCCATTGACTTTCTAGTTCCTTGAGTGTGGTGCGGTGGCGGTGCTTCACAACTGCACTGGAGGCAAATTCCAAACGTCCAATTTTTTGTTGCAAAATTCGCCAACACATATCAGCGTCACCACCACTGGTTAAGTAAGGACGAAACAAACCCACTTGTTCCAAAGCTTGGCGTCGAATTGCTAAATTCGCCGTTTGTCCGTAGGGACAAAAAGGATGAGCAAGAGTGTGCTTTTGCGACAGGGTTTCTTGGCGGTTTGCGTGTTGTTCTAGTAGGGTTTTTCCTGGTAGCGCCACAATCTCACCAGCGACAAGGACGACATTTTGGTTGACAAAAGGAGCAATTAATGCATATAACCATTCGGGTTGTGGACGACAATCTGCATCCGTAAAAGCAAGTATCTCACCAGTTGCGGCACGAATACCAGCGTTACGAGCGGCGTAGGAGCTTTGGATGTGGTTTTCGCTCTTGGGACGAATTGTGATTTCGCTATTTTCAGTCGCTTGTTGGAGTAAAGCAAAAGTGCGATCGCGACTGTTATTGTCCACCAGTAAATACTCTACCTGGTGTTTTGGGTAAGTTTGAGCCGATAGACAACAGAGCAACTCTGGTAAATCTGCCTCACCGTTATAAACTGGTACAATCACCGATACCTTTGGCAAGAAGGTATCGGTGGTTGTTTCAACTGATTCATGATTCATAGTTTTGAGATTTTGGATTAAGAATTGAGGACTATGAGTTGTTTTACTAGTAGCTAACCACTCACCACTACCTAACCAGTCTCCTTTGTCCTGTATTTCCAATCCAAAATCACCGAAGCTGAGCTAAGACTTTAAATCTACCGCGCGATTAATCATTGGTTGTTGCTGCAACGGTTGATTTTGTTGAGTAGGTTGAGCAAAGCTCTTACTAGATAGAACTCCTAGCGCACGCGCGTATTGGGGATCACTCTTAGTTCCTCGTAAATTTGGATTTGCTGCGAGTTGACGCTGTTGTGCCTCGCTCAGATCTAACTTAATATCTGGTGCGATTCCCTTGTGGTTGATATCTGTGCCGTTGGGAGTGTAATAATGGGCTATGGTAATAGCTACACCAGAACCATCTGCGAGTTCATGAACCGACTGTACTAAGGCTTTGCCAAAGGTTTGACTACCAACAACGACAGCTCGGTTATTATCCTTGAGTGCGCCTGTCAGGATTTCGCTAGCACTGGCTGAATTGCCATTCACCAGTATCGCTAGAGGGCGTTTTGTGATGGCAGTGTGATTTGCCTTCATTTCATCACTCATTCCCTTACGGTCCACTGTCTTGACAATTGCACCATTATCCATCCACATCCGGGCAATTTCAATGCTCGCTTGCAACAAACCGCCTGGGTTATCACGCATATCTAAGACAAAGCCATCGACTTGCTTGGTATTCAAATCGCGGATAGCTCGTCGCATCTGAGTTGAAGCGTGGGCACTGAACTCACGCAGATAGATGTAGCCAACACGGCGATCGCCTTCTTGTCTCAAGTTGTAACGCACTGTTGGCACTTCAATATTTGCCCGTGTCAAATTCACATCAAAAGCACTCTGCCCATTTCTTCCTAGCCGCAAAGTTAACCTAGTACCTGCTCTACCACGAATGAGCTTTGAGGCATCTTCCACTTTCATTTGGCTTGTAAGCTTACCATCAATTGCCACAATCCAATCCCCAGCTTTAATACCTGCTTTCAGTGCAGGGGAATTTTCTATAGCTTCGAGAACGGTGAGCTTCTTCGTTTGATCGTTCAATTCCATCCGAATGCCAATTCCAGAGACTTCTCCAGATGTTTGGTTGGTTAAAGCTTCATACTGTTTGGGGTCTAAAAACCGAGTGTAAGGATCTCCCAACTTTTCTAATGCTTGACGGATGGCAGTGTATGCTTCTTCAAGGGATGTATAATCTTTATCCAGCAGACTCTGCCTAACTGCTAGCCAATCTTGTTTATTAAATGAGGTATCCACATATTCACGATTCACGAGTTGCCAGACAGCGTCAGCTACTGCTTTTGGGCTATCTTGGAGAGCTGCATGCACAGAGCGACACCAAACTGGACCAAAAGCGGATAATGTAGCGGTTGAGGCGATTGCTCCGCTAATAAAAGCTACTTGGAGCGGCGAGTAACGTTTCGCAGATCGATTCATGTATATTAGCTGAAATAATTGTATTGTTGACAGTGTAGCAATCCAGCTTTGTAGGGATTTATAAGTTTTTCTTTTCAATTATGACTGTTTCATCATTTTTCCTTGATGTTTCTTGATGTTTCTTGAGAATAGTGCATATTGTTCGAGCGGCTTCTTTACTCTAGCTTACTTTTCCTGCTAGCTAACTGGCACTATATAACGCTTTCATCAGCAGTGCTATCCAATCAGGCAGTTTTATTTTAAAAAATAGCACTTAGCTAGCTCAACTGGTGTTGTCGACTCTACAAAAGAAAGCGTGTATTAAGTACCATCAAAAACCTAAAGTGACAAACAGCCGATCTCATTCAGTCTTAGAGCAATTGCAGAGAAAGTGTCAATTTTTACGAAGACTAGCTTTTGGGCTGTGCCTTGTGTTGGTTAGCTGGCTGGTTTTTAACACTATAACCATTATTTCTGCATCTTCCAGGCAAGTAGATGCCTTTTTTGTGCTTGGTGGTAGTATTAGTCGGGAAATTCATGTCGCCGAGTTAGCACAACAATATCCGCAAACTCCTATCTTAATTTCTCGAGGTTCTCCTGATCCCTGCATTTGGCTGATTTTTCAACGGCTAGCGCTCCAGAGAATGCAAAACGTTTGGTTAGAAAAGTGTGCGGATTCTACCTTTGGTAATTTTTACTATTCCATTCCCATCCTGCGCCGTTGGGGAGTTCGCAAGGTGAAGCTGATTACTTCCCCAACACACTTAGCGCGAGCAAAATGGATGGCACAAATTCTTTTTGGTGTTTATGGTATTTGGGTAGAACCAGAAATTGTTCCAGAGCAAGGTGTTCCAGGTAATCAAGAATCTTGGTGGAAAACAGGACTAGATGTCACGCGTAGCTTGTTATGGGCAGGGTTAAGTCCGATTATTCAACCAAAATGTTCCAGTGTGATGAGACTAGTAGACGTAAATATCGATTTTTGGCGGCTTCGGGGTTTTCAATGCGAACGACAAGGGAAGCAAAAGGTAATTTACGATGAAAAGCTTTGATATAACTTTTTTCAGGTAAATGAACCACATTTTTTTGCCTCATATCATGTCCGGTTAATTGCTTATAAATCCCGCACAACCCCACTCCGGTTTTGTCTTGCGCCAAAACCGCCCCTCCCCTTACTAACGGGAGGGGATTAAGAGATGGGGTGCAGATATTGCGGGAATCACAACTAATCAACCGGACATGATATGACTGGCTTGAGACCAACACGATAGCGGAGCGGTAGCGAGTCCTCGATCGTCTGTTCATCCATTGCCCAAACTTCCACGTCGCAGTCTGGGTTGGTTTGCTTGATTTGTTCGACTTCGGTCGCCAAATTTTTTTTTCCACTCCTCCTGCTCTTGAAGGCTTGGCTCAGTATGTTCCGGTCGCGGGACTCGTAATCGGTAGCGCATTTGCTTAAAATATTCCCACCCTCGTTGACGACTAACGCGACGACCAATTAATTGAGAAATCCAGTCTGCGACTTTACGACCGTTCCATAGTCCCCCTTCTGCTGGTGGCTCCTGTAATGCTTGCCAAAGATACGCTTGTTGAACATCATCAAGCAATGGTTCTATACCACCTTGATTTTGATTACGCTGGTCTGCCAATGTCCCTGGACCGATACGGTTATACCCCCAAACCAACTCGTAAATCCAGTTACGACTATATCCCGTTACTGTAGCAACTTCTTTTGTACCCAATCCTTTGGCTAACAACCAAATTATTTGATAATGTGTTCGCTCGACACCTTCTTTTGCTTGACGGTATCGTATCTCCAATTCATCCAGGCTAAGATGCTCCTCGATTTTGATTCGTTTCGGCATTGCGATCGCCCTTTGACTGCACTCTTCTTCTATATTATGGTTGATTGTCCGGACATCATATAAGATTAATTATCACTATTTTTTTGACCCCATACAAATTAGATTATGAGGGACCAGAAGGTGAACAAGCAGTGTTGGAGATTTACGATGCTCTCGACAGCTTCTGAGATGTTTGGCTCATGGGTAGACTGAAAATTTGTAACTACTGGAAGACTGTTTGAGGTGCGATCGCCTCAATTATCGATAACGGTACTTCAGCAAAATACTGTTGCTGAAATTGTTCTTCTCGAACAGCGGCTAAAAATTTTTCCACAGCAGCCTCTGCTAGGGTTGATTCAATGGTAGATTGTTGACTAAAAACCAACATACGGTCTTGGCGTGAGATGTTGAAACCCAAATATTTTAAACCTCTTAACCCTAAAAGTAAGGCTTGGTCACTGATACCCAGCTTTTCCAATAACTGGATACGGGTGACAGGTTGATTTGTGCGACTGAGATATTTGGCAATTCCCACAAGAGTGAGCCAGATTTGCTCAGGTGGTTTGTGTTCAGGTTTTGACCAAGCCAGCGCTAGGGGTTGTTGGTTGTGAAGCGATCGCCTAAACCAAGCACGTAAATCGTCCCAACTGGTTGGACAATCTTTGAGGAGGAGGGGGGAAGTTGGGAGTTGGGAGTCGGGAGTCGGGAGATTACGCCAGTCTATAATGAGTGTTTGAAGTGAGGAGGCTAGTGCTGAGTTCATCCGGGAACGTACAGCTACAAGTCGGATTTCGTAGCGTTTTTTGAAGGTGTTGTAGTCTAGTTCAGCTATACAATCACACCTTCCTAGAGGTAATTCATCTTTATAGTGTCCCCACCACACACCAGGAAAAGGACTTCTTGTTGAATCATTCCGAATATCAAACTCCGCTTTTATATACTGTACCTTTTTCCCCTGCCAATCTTGCTGATTACGATGCCAAGCATTTTCAAACCAGCAGTTTTGAATCAAAAGTTTCGGAACTGGGTTCCCCATTCCACAAGGTTCTAGCAGCTTCAGTTCCAAAAATAATTCTTTCCCTAAGTCTGCCACTGTGACAGCCAAGTCAGCTTGCACGGTTGGTGTTAGGATTGCTCCTCCCAAAGATTGACGCAACCTCTGGTTAATCGCTTGTGTAAATAAAGGTATGTTCTCTACTGGAAGACTTAACCCAGCTGCATAAGGATGTCCACCAAATCGATGCAACAAATGTGCTTGGTCTTTTACTAATTGGTATAAATCAATTGAGTTGACTGAACGAGCAGAACCCCGCGCCAGAGGGGATGAGGGGGATGAGGGGGATGAAGGAGATGGGGGGATCGAAGAAAGTTCTTCTCCTTGTCCCATTGCCCATTGCCCATTGCCCATTGCCCATTGCCCATTGTCCACTCCCATCTCACCCACTCCCTCCGTACTCAACAAAATTGTCGGGCGTCCTGTCTCCTGTGCAACTTGTCCTGCGACTAACCCCAAAACGCCGATCGCCCATTGAGAGTCTTCCAAGACAATGACGCTGGTGGTTGATAAGTCCATTTTGGAGAGCTTTTGCGTAACTTGCCCAGCAACATCTTTCTGTAAAGATTTGCGGCGGGTGTTCGCTAATTCTGTGATTTCTGCGAGTTCATTGACACGCTTTTGGTCGCCACTTGTCAGTAATTCTACACAAAAAGATGCATCACCTTGAATGCGACTGACAGCATTAATTCGTGGACCCAAACCAAAGGAAATATCTGTGGGGCGATCGCCACTTTTCTGGCATAATTCCAATAGTCGCCCAACCCCTGGACGCCGCCTCAACTCTGGTGTTTTCTTAAAATCCTCTTGCAGTCGCCCAATTCCCAACTGTGCTAAGTAGCGACAATCTCCACTTAACTGCACCAAATCAGCAATGAGTCCAACCGCGACTAAATCCAATAAATCCTCTAGCGGTTGTTGCGGGATATTTGGTAGGGTTTGATAAAAAGCTTCCACCAACTTGTAAGCCACCGCCACTCCAGAAAGATGAAATAGCTGATGTGTTTCGCTCAAATAGCGAGGGTTAATAATTGCTGTTACAGGGGGACGTTCTGGAGGTAAGGTATGATGGTCTGTGACTATAACATCTACACCTAACTGCTTGGCATAAGTAATTTCACTAATGTTTGCACTGCCAGTATCGCAAGTCACAATTAACTTAAAGCCTTGTTTGACAAGCTTATCAATTCCTTGGCAGTTCAATCCATGAGATTCCGTTAAACGATTAGGAATGTAGTAAATAAGCTGCGTATTTTGAGCGAAAAATTGTCCCAAACCATCCCACAGTACAGCAGTAGACGTGATCCCGTCAGCATCAAAATCTCCCCAAATAGCAATTTTTTCCTCAGCATCTCGTGCTTGTCGCAACCGTTCCACCGCCTGATGCATTTCTTGCCCAAACTCAAATGGATTTGCGGGTTGATAAGCTTGCGGATTGACAAAAGCTGCTAATTGTGTATTCTCTCGTATTCCTCGTTGCCATAACAACTGCGCGGCAATTTGTCCATCCGATGCAGGAGCATATTGCTTCACAGCTTGGATAAACCATTCTGGAGGTTCTTCAGTTGTCGCAAGAATCCACTGTTGTTCTGGCATATCACAGATAATACCATTTCAGGAAATATCTGATACAAATGGGCAATGGGCAAAATAATTCAAAATTCGCTCATTCAAAATTCAAAATTAAGAATCTAATTCCCAATGCCCAATTCCCATCTGTATCAAAATTTATTAAGCAACTGATGACTGATAACTGATGACTGATAACTGATAACTGTTAAACTGCTGCTTCCTCCTCCGAAATTTGAGGTTCGCTCACCAAAGTATTCAACACGACTTCACTAGCAACCCCATCCGACTTACGAGGGCGTATAGTAGGACGAGAACGTCTGTAACCTGCCCTTTCAGCTTTTTGGTGTTCGTATTCAATCAGTCTGCCATAGTATTCGTGCTTGCTTAAGTTCATCGATAAGAAAACATGCTGACGGACATTCCCAAAACCTTTACGAGTAAAAAACTTCACAGCGGCGGTATTTGCTGGATCTGTGTCTACCAGCATAAACCGCGTCCCATCTTCAATCATACGTGCAATGACCCTATCAACCAGCTTGTCTCCCACGCCACAACGCTGAAATTTAGGACTGACTCCTAACCATAGAATGTATCCGTAAGTCCAGCTTGCTTTGATAATAATTGTTCCTAAAATGAATCCTGCTAGTTCTTCATCCACTTCCGCAACAAGACAATATTCTGGATCAGTGTTGTAAAGTCCTATCACCTCCCACTCATCCCAGCAACGATATAAATAGGGATATAAATCGCTGGTAAATAACTCTTCACCTAAGTGATAAACGGGGGCTATGTCATCTATTCCTAATTCGCGGACATATACCGCTTCAATTTTATCAAAATGCATAAAATAATAATCAAGAAGTTATCTGCAATTTACAGAGTGACTTCTTGAATACTAGCTATATTCAGTAGATTCGTGTCTACTATTGTAGGAGATTTTGCTTCAAGCATCTGCTCAGAAGTGGCGAGTGAGTGAATGTCTTCGGTACGGCTTTGTCTATTGCACCGCTTTGTATACTGACAGTAATCGCAGGCTTTGCTACCTTCTGGTTCTTGTGGAAATGGTTCTTTGTGGTAGTAACGTTCTATCCAATATGTTAACCGAGTTAAAATTTGATTAAGTTTTTTTACTGTTTTTTGGTGTTGGATGTTGCTGTAGCTAAATTTAACACTTTGCGGCTTACCTTCAGATTGGACAAACCAGTAAGTCATAGAAATATTTTCTGGCAAATAATCGCTAGTTTCAGCTAAGACATACAGGTAAAGACGTGTTTGCCAGTTTTGTTCCAACTTGCGTTTATTAAGCGGTTTGGGATAAGTTTTCCAGTCAAGAATTTGTGCTTGCTGGTTATCTGCAATCAATAAATCATAGATAACCGTGAACAAATAGTCTTGAACTTGCAGAGTACGGTAGTGTTCGCTTTCACGAAAAGTTTGATTATTGGAAACAGAGTTTAAAATTTCTGGTGCTGCATTCGCAAAGCTTGACATCCAGCGTTGCAGTTGGGCATCCTCTTGTAGGAAAGTATCAATGGGTAAACCCATTTCTCGTTGCTGCATCAGCAGGTGAAAGCGGCTTCCTAAAGTTTGCCGTTCCTCATGTTCTGGATTTGAAGGAGAATGGAGTTGTTCTAGGTAGGTATGTTGAAATTGACGAGGACAACGTTCTAGTAGGTTCAGTTGTCCTTGGGAAAGTCGCAATAATTGAGTTTGAGTTGATTGCATACTTCTATTTTAGAGCTACAAGTCAAAACTTTTGAGGTTTTAGGAGCGATCGCACTTTGTTTGTTAGGGAGTGCGATCGCTCAACAAAGTTGAGTTCTTAATCGCTACCAATCGCTCTTTTCATAGTAATACTCTTCGACCCATTGTGAGCCGTCTGCAAGACCGCGACGGTAGTAAAGAAAGATGCTCAACAGCCAGTGCTGAAGTGGAGGAAGATGCTTGTGCAAACCATTCCGCCATCCCACACTATAGAGCTTGTAGCCGATGTATCCCATCCGTTCAATATACATTCCAAACCTTCATTTACTTACTAAAGAATCTTTGGACAGATGAGCGATCGCTGCTCGGTGACTGCTTAAGGCTGGCTCACCAACACTTTGCTGCTCCTGATGCCCAATGAGTGACAACAGAAGAATCTGTCCGCACTCTCGCTACTACTCTTTACTTAGGAGTGAAACGCAAGTCCATATGCATTCCAAACCTCCATTTCCTTACTGAAGAATCTTTGGACAGATGAGCGATCGCTGCTGAGCTGCTTGGTGACTGCTTAAGGCTGGCTCACCAACACTTTGCTGCCTTTCATTTGCTTTCAACCACGGTTGAAAATATTTCCAATTCCCTAACTATCCTTGTGTTTCATGCAATTTAAAAGCGCATTAGCTTAGTTCTGGGAAGATGGAAGATGTAGTAGTCATGAGAGCCTCTGGCTTCTCGCTATCATTTTCTAAAATATCTGCGATTGTAACGGTTTTGATATTCTACAATATATTCCACATTCCGCTGCTCTGTAGCTGAGAGCAAGTTGCGCTTATCAAATTCCATTGGTGAATAAATTGGACGATACCACGACTGTTTATCAAAGTACTGTTGTAAGCCAGGAGTGTCAAAACGACGACCATGACGTGCGAAAATTGAATTTCGCATAATATCTAGCTCATAACCGTCTTTAGCATTCAAATCTGCATCTGTTACAAGTCTTTGGGAAAGCCAAGAATAAAAAGAACTGGGAAGATTAGTACTATTTGTATCTAGTTGTGCAGGCGTTGACACGTTTTGAGGTTGAAGATTTGTGTTTCCAGATGCGGAAGGGGACAAGGTACCTAGATTTTCTGATGGCGAAGTTCCTTCAGGGACTGATGAAGCTGTTTGTTTTGCTACTGGCTGTTCTAAAGACGGTTGAGAAGATTTTGTTAACACAAGACCAAGAATTACAGATGCACCGATTAACCCACCTGCAATAATACTTCCTATAAGGATACCATTGTAACTATGAGCGCCAGCTGTAGATGGTGTAGATCTGACACTCTCACGAGATGATGCAGATACTGCAGGCGGTTGAATAGAAGGCGGTTGTGTTGGTAAAATCGTATTTGCTATTCCCTGCAAAGCTTCCAGCATTTCTCTAGCACTGGCAAACCTATCTCGTGGATGGTAAGCAATTGCTTTATCAATAATAAATGTCATCGTTGGGCTAATATTCAAGGCATGAGAGTGCCAAACAATTTCTCCAGAGTGTGTATCTGTTTCCAGTTCTTGCGGTTGTTTCCCTGTCAGTAGATAAATAACTGTGATTCCCAAACTATATAAATCACTAACATAAACTGGTCTACCCATTGCTTGCTCGCTAGGCATATATCCTGGTGTTCCAATGATAATTGAGCTTGCAAGACTCCCTTGAGAATTTATCACCGTACCCATTGTCTCCCGTACGGCACCAAAATCAATCAGTACTGGCTTTCCATCTGATGAGCGCAAAATAATATTATCTGGCTTAATATCACGGTGGACAATATGCTTTGAATGTACGTATTCCAGTACAGGTAATAAATTTACCAATAGTTCGCGGATGGCACTTTCACTAAAGACTAGCTGCTGTTTGACTTTAGCTGTCAGCGTATCGCCTTCAATATACTCCTGGACTAAGTAGAATAGCCCATTTAACTGAAAATAAGCATATAAAGCTGGTATTTTGTCACTGTTTCCGCCTAATTCTTCTAAAATTGCTGCTTCCCGCTGAAACCTCTCTTGAACAAGTTGATAAATCTGAAGGTTATTGTGAATGGGTTTGAGTTGCTTAATGACACAACGACGGAGTGAAGGCATTTGGGTATCTTCTGCTAAGAAAGTCTCACCAAATCCACCGCTTCCCAAAGTGCGAAGAATTCGATAGCGGTTGTTCAGCAGCATTTGCATATTTAGCGTCGTCAGGAGAAATATACTCGACAGACATTGTACTCTTTTCTCCTGTTGCCGAAATATATAGCAGTCCTATAATTTTTCACTCTCGTCCAAACTTTAGTTCAGAACATGGTTCTAGTATCATTAATATTAGAAACGTTTCGTAAATAAGTTTAAAAGTACCACTATGGAAATTTTGACACTCGGTTGGGTTTCTTTACTTGTTGTTTTCACCTGGTCAATTGCAATGGTAGTTTGGGGTCGCAACGGACTCTAAGAGAATCGTGGAAAGTCCATTTCTGAATATTTTGGCTTTAGTTGCTTTGGTGCTGCTTGTCGCAGTTACCGGAGGCATTGGTTATTTGACACTAGCAGATTGGCGCGATCGCCGTCTGCGAGACGAAGAAAAACGCGAAACGCGACGCACCACTCCTAGCAACACTCCTAAGCCTAAGAAGAAAAAATAATTTTCTTTTAAATTTCGCAACAGAGGCGCAGAGGGTTTTTTGGCGACGTCAGTCGCCTCTGTCGGGAAACCCTCCTGCAGTGCTGGCTCGTCTTTGCGTAAAATATCATTTTGCCATTTCGTCGCGTAGACAACTGAGGTTGTTTTCCACTTGCTTGGTGTTCTTCTCCCTGTACTTTGCGTTGGATATGCAAAGCTTGATTGTATAAAGATTCGGCTTTGCTCGTACCTTTTCTGTGTAACCTTTAGGGTGACGGCTACGTTAATCGAGAAGTATTGTCCTATCTTCTAACTCATTTTCAATCGCGTCATTTCAAACAACTGCTGAGCATTCCTTCCTAGAAAAGCATCAAACAACACTTGCTGACCAGGTTCCACTTCTACCATATAACGTTGAGCAATTTCATAATAGGCGTAAGTCCAAGGAACTTGAATTTCTACATCTGTAGTATCTTCTAAGACTGTAACAACTTCCGTAACTGCTTGAGTTGCCGTTTGCCGCAAACCACAAGCAATATCCCCCTCAATCTCAGCTTTCATTGGCACACCCAAGTTAGCTAAACCACGAGATGTCGTCTCAATATCCGGGTATTCTGGGGTGTTTTGTTGGTTAACGTATCCTGTAAAGTGGTTAACTGCGTAACCATGCAGTAGTACCCAAGCACCATATTGAGTGACTGTGTTCACTTCTTCTAATAACGAACGCCGAGGGGGTTGCCAAGGGCACGTAAAGATTCTATGGAGTTCCTTAGCAAGGCGTTCAGTGTCTTGATTAAATGTATCGAAGATAGCTGAAAAAATCAGTAAATTTACACCTGAAACTGTTTGATGGATGAGTTGGGCAATCTTCTTTGGTAATTCATCCACAATCAACTCACTGATAAACAACTTGGGCAAGCCAAACTCTTCTTGCTGAGGATGGCGATAGTGACGGGCGTAAAGATGGGTTTCTGGAAAAAAATACTCCCCAACCGCCTCGTAACCCAAAGCTTCAGCAAGCTGTCCTAGATAGCCAATACCCAAATTAACCTTACCCTGTGGACTGTCCACCACCATCCGTAAAGACCGAAAAGCAATGTGATCATTAGCAACAGTCCCGCCCGCATGAGTGATCATTTGCGCGTAGGTGCGGGCATAACTTACCCGGATGCTGTAATCTTGCCAAAGTAATTCCCAAAGATGACGAGCAATTTCGGGGTTCATGGTGTTTGGTGGCAATGCATATTAGCTTTATGATAACCTCAGGCAAAGATGGACAACGGATTTTGTCCGTTAAATCACCAATTACCATAAACTTCAGAAAGAATTTCAAGAGCGATTTGAATTTGGTCACTATCAATAACTAGAGGCGGACAAAAGCGGATTGCTGCTTTTCCACAACTAAGTAACAACAAACCACGTAAGAATGCTTCTTGAAGAATGCGATCGCGTAACTGAGGATCAAACTCACCCTCATCATTTAACAAATCCACTGCTACCATCAAACCCTTTCCTCGCGGTGGCGAAACCTGCGGAAACTGCTGCGACAGACGATGCAAACCAGCTTGCAGTAATTCTCCCATCTGAGTAGCGTTTGCCATCAAACCACTTTCCAACAGTCGCAAAGTGACGATAGCCGCAGCGCACGCAACAGGATTACCGCCGAAAGTGGTAGCATGAGCACCAGGTTGCCAAGTCATGATTTCCGGACGAGAGAGAATCGCTCCCAAAGGCAAACCACTAGCAATGCCTTTCGCCATAGTTATGATATCGGGCATGACACCCCAATGTTCAATAGCAAACAGATGACCCGTGCGCCCCATCCCAGATTGCACTTCATCAACGACCATCATAATGCCATAGCGATCGCATATCTGGCGAATACGCTGCAAAAACCCATCCTCTGGCACAATATAGCCACCTTCTCCTTGTATCGGTTCAACAACGATTGCCGCCACCTCTTTAGGCGGTAGCATTGTAGGAAATAATTGTTTTTCCAAGTAATCCAAGCTAGCGTGAGTTCCGTAGGGAATATGCGTCACACCAGGAAGCAGAGGACCAAAATTTGCTCGCTGCACCGCTTTAGAACCTGTCAGCGACATCGCCCCATAAGTGCGTCCATGAAATGCTCCCAAAAAAGCAACAATCAGAGAACGCCCAGTGTAGTACCTTGCTAATTTGATAGCTCCTTCGTTAGACTCTGCTCCAGAATTAGTAAAAAACACCCTTGCACCATTAGGAAAAGGAGCACGCGAAGCTAACTTCTCTGCCAGTTCCACCATTGGTTCGTAGTAAAAATCAGTCCCCGACATATGCACAAGCCTTGCTGCTTGCTCTTGAATAGCTTGCACAACTTCGGGGTGCGCGTATCCGGTAGCAGTAACAGCAATTCCTGCAGTCATATCCAAAAACACATTTCCGTCCACATCTTCCACCATACACCCCTCACCACGAGCCACAACCAACGGGTAGTCACGAGTGTAGGAAGGGGAAGTGACAGCGCGATCGCGTTTTATAATATCTTTAGCGCGAGAACCAGGTAAGGACGTGATTAAGCGGGGCACACGCGGTAAAGGTCTTTTTATAGGGATACTTAACATTATTTTTAGATTATTTTTAGATTACTTATGATTAAACGGTGATAAGCGATTGCTTTCTGTTGTATAAATTACAGATAAACATAGATAATTTATCTGCGTGCATCTGCGGTTCCAAATACCTGAAATCAAATTTTTACTCCTAGTCCCTAACCACGATTGTCAATTTGAGCACGTTGTAAACTACCAGAGAAGTCCACATACACTGTCTTCCATTCCGTAAACACATCCAAAACAGCAGAACCAGCTTCCCGGTGTCCGTTTCCAGTTTGTTTGACACCACCAAAGGGTAAATGAACCTCTGCACCAATGGTAGGACCATTAATGTAAGTGATCCCGGCTTCGATATCGCGCATAGCGGCGAAAGCGCGGTTAACATCACGAGTGTAGATTGAAGAAGAAAGACCATAAGGCGTATCATTAAGAATAGCGATCGCGTCTTCAAACGAACTGACCTCTATAAGCACCACTACAGGTCCAAATATCTCTTCACGGGCAACTCGCATTTTAGGAGTAACTTCATCAAGAATAGTTGGTTGAAAAAAGTAACCGTATTCTAATACTCCCTCTGTTGCGATTTCTCCACCAATCAACACTTTTGCACCCTCATCACGGGCAATATCCAGATACTTCCTCACCCGTTGAAGTTGCTTTTGGTTAATAATTGGACCAATCTCAGTGTTGGGATCACCTCCTGCGCCCAAGCGTAACTTGCTAGTACGCTCTTTGAGCATAGCGGTAAATTTCTCTTTAATATCGCGGTGCAGAATCAGGCGACTAGTCGCAGTACACCTTTGCCCAGTTGTTCCGAATGCTCCCCAAACTGCGCCTTCCAAAGCAAGTTCTAAGTCTGCATCTTCCATAACGACTTGAGCATTTTTACCGCCCATCTCCAAACAGACGCGCTTGTGAGTTTGTCCGCAAGTCGAGGCAACAAAAGCACCCGTTTCGGAAGAGCCAGTAAAAGATACCAAATCAACACCAGGATGTTCAACCAAAGCTTTCCCCGCTTCTTCTCCTACTCCATGCACAAGGTTAATAACACCTTCAGGCAAACCTGCTTCTGCAAAAATCTCAATAAGTTTGGTTGCACAGGCGGGAGTATCTTCAGCAGGTTTGAGGATGACAGCATTACCGCATACCAAAGCTGGCATAGCTTTCCAACAGGGAATGGCGACGGGGAAATTCCACGGAGTGATGAGGGCGCAAACTCCAACGGACATTCTTACCGTCATCGCGAACTTGTTGGGCATTTCTGAGGGTGTGGTTTGCCCAAACAGTCGCCTTCCTTCACCAGCATTATAAAAAGCGCAATCAATTCCTTCTTGAACATCTCCCCGTGCTTCCGTCAGGGGTTTACCCATTTCCCGACTCATGAGTTGGGCGAGTTCTTCTTTATATTTTTGTAAAAGTTCTCCCACTTTATGGATATATTCTGCTCTTGCTGGAGCGGGGACGAGTCGCCAAGTACGGTATGCCTTGCGGGCGGCTGCTACTGCAGTGTCAACATCAACTGCTGCGGAACGCGGAAAAGTCGCGACAAGTTCACGGTTATCAGCAGGGTTACGACTTTCTAGAATGTCTTGCGATGCAGCATTCACCCATTGAGCAGCAATGTAATTACGGCAAGTCAGTGGAGTGGTCACAACTAAGACCTCCGGTTTGTTATGCCCTCGAACATTTGCACTAGTTTCGCTTGCTTTATTGGTTGGCGTCAAGTACACAAGTCAGGGGCGGTGGACTAAAAGCAAAGCTATATTTTGCCTATTTTTCTCTCACAAGTGCATAAGTTGATTTTAGTTCCTACTACTAAGAATACAGAAGGAAGGCAAATAAGCTTAACTTTCTGTCTAACTCATACATTAAAAAGTTGGTTAAATGAAAAATTATCCGAAGCCAATACGAGCATTTTTGGCTCTCGTTCCATTTACTCTTTTACTTAGCAGTTGTGGTCGTGACTTTCCATCAGTCCAAAGATTAGGAAAAATGACAACCACGCTTGAACAAACGTCATCAAACATGGCTGATGATATTTACAACTCTTGTATCACAAGAACGAAATACATATCTTTTCTGGTAGCTCAAGGTTCTTCTGGATCATTCTCACTGAGAGAACAGGAAGAAAGAAATTGTAATGATTTCAACAGACCTGCAGTCAAAAACGTTAAGGATGCAAATTCTGTGATTGCAGAATATATAAAAGCCTTGGGTAAATTGGCTAGTGGTGATACTGTATCATTCGATAAAAACTTTAATGCCCTTGGTGAATCACTCAAGAAATTGCAAATTCCACAATCAAGCGGACAATCCTTTAGTTTTAATAGTTCTGATGTTGATGCAGGCATAAGTATTGCCAAATTTATTACCAATGCATTCACAAGGGAATTTCGCCGAGAAAAGTTAAAACAAGCAATTTTGTGTACCGATAAGGATATACAGACTTACATCAAGGGAGTTTCAACATCTAGTGAAAAAGATTCTACTTCTGTTAATTCTGCAACAGGAGGCTTAATAGCATTGACACAACAGGCTTATGTGAATGGAATTTTGACAGCAGAAGAGCAAGAAATCAGAAACTACTTTACTAATTACATAGGTGGACTTGCACCAGTCGCCCAGACTCAGGCTCTAGATTTCATCAAGCTAGAAGAAAACTATAACAAAGCTATGGATTCTATCAGAAGTAGAAGAGATGCTGCAGAAAATTATGTAGAACTACTTCAGAAAATAGCCGAAATGCATAGCAAGCTGAAAATAGAGTTTCAAGGTAAGGGTGAAGATAAGCTTAGCGATGCGCAGTTACAAAACTATTGTCAAGACCTTTACACAGCAAAAGCAGATAAGGCAGCGACTAAAGAAAAAGCAATCACATACGATGAGGAGGAACTCAAAAGGATTGGAAATATAGTATCTAAGTACGCCAAAAGCTTAGAACCTTTAATTCAGGAAATGGATCAAGATTTGTAATTTAAATTTGCCTAGTTACCAGTTTCATTATTACTCATAATTTGAACATAAAAGGAGATGTACAATGGTAGTAATTAGTCTAAATTGGAATGACTTGAAAGAATGTAATGAGCGAATAAGACAAGTTGTTCAATCAATCAGAGAGCACAGACTAGAGTTAGTTACGAAGTCTAAGATAAGTCAAGCAGATTTCTTAGAGATATCAAAATTTGAAACTCGTCTTAATAGTCTTCAAAACACTATCGCTCTTAAACAAATTGACGAAATATTGACTGATTTACAGCAACCAGCAGAAAGAATAAAAAAGGTCACGGGCAAGTTGGAAGCTGCTGTCAATAAACTAGAAGAAGTGAATAAGTTCATACAAGTCTTAACTGGTTTTACGAACCTTGTTGGCGCAATTTTAAATCCAGTTTCAGGAGGACTGGCAAAAATTGCTGCGGTAGTAAATGAGCTTGATAAGCTTACATAGGATAAACCTTGAGTAGATTGGTAGAATAATTTTCCTTCGCACAATTGAGTGAGGTTAAAAGGCAATGGAGAGTGAGACAAGGGGAGAGAGTTCCTTTGTCTCCTTCCCCTTTTGTCACAAAAAATATAAAAATATATATTGCCTATAAAAGAATAAAGAGAAGGCTGCAAATTACGGCATCAACGCCAACACCCCAGCCGGAGAACCCGAACCACCACGCAACCGCAGCACACCAATTGCTAGAGTAGCCCCTATCGACGGTAACTGATCCAAATTTGTCAAATTCTCCAGCACAATGCCCGGTTTTTCCAACACCAAGCGATTAGTCGCAAAAGTGGAATCTTGTCCTGCATCTACACCATGAGTATCAATTCCTACCCCTGTAATTTGACGTTCCTCAAGTAAGAACCGTGTCGCATCGCAACCAAACCCAGGAAAATGAATACCTCCTTGAGCATCCTGGTTAAAGAAGGCATTGTGATCCAACCATTTCTCTTGCCAACCCGTATAGAGTAATACCACACAACCAGGTGGAATCTTACCATACCGTTTCTCCCAAGCACGAATATCAGCAACCGTAAGAGCATAATCCGGATTCACCAGCGCCTGTTCCCGAATATCAATAACTACCGCAGGAACAACCAGCGACTGAGCAGAATATTCATGAATTCCCACACCATCCAGGTGAAAGCTGTTGGGAGCATTGATATGAGTTGCACTGTGCTCCCCCATAGAAAAACGCCTCAGAGAATAACCATCCTTATGCAGTTCCGCCACAATCTCAAATTCCACTGGCGGATCACCTTGCCATTGAGGAATCTCTGAGTCAATGATATGACTCAAATGTATCACCCGCGAGTAGGTGATATTTTTCTCCTCTTCTCTTCCTTCTCTGTGTTCTCTGCGCCTCTGTGGTTTATTATCAAAACCCGATCGCGTCAACCTCTCCAACGTTGCTTCCATCACCCTACGAGTTTGACCAGTTACAGTAAATACCAGCGCCTCACGGTACACCCGCTGTGCATTATGATGACTATATAGAGCAGCACCACTGGAAACAGTCACTGCTGCATGAGCTATTCGCCCTGCGAGATCAATCGCCCAAGCCCGCAATTGCAAGCGTTTAGCTAATTCCAAACCAGGATTATTTTGCGCTTCCCGAACGGCGTTACAACAGTTGTTCAGTTCCTGTTGAAGAGAATCAAAAGCACGAGTGATAAAAGCTAGCGATTTTTTGCTTGTGACGGACTCCAAAATATCTAAACCAGCAAGGGCGCACCCCGTAGCTAGAAAAGTAGCGTGGAGAACATTCTTTTTATCGTTTGCATGAATCCAATCAGCAGGTTTTATGAAAACGACACTTTCTGCGGACAAGAACCAGTTTTTCAGAGTAGCAGTTACAGTGTTGGTTGATGTCATAGCCGCCAGTTGTGCAGGAGTTGACAGCGTCAGCGTACCTCCAGACTCTTTACGTGTTTCGAGTAAAGGCACAACACCAAAAACAACATGACCATCAGGTAATGTAGCGGCGATAATAAACTCGCTAAAAAATTTCCATCCCGTCACCCAAGGAACAACGCCATGGAGTTGATATCCTCCAGGAACTGGTATCGCTACAGTTGGGGGATCTCCCTCGCGCCGCAACTGGGAAAAGCCAACACCAAGTAAAACTTGACCGTTGCTCATACGAGGAAGGTATTTTTCTTGTAGCAAGGAATTGCTACTAGCAACGAGCATACCAGCAGCACTCTGGTGTTGAGTTTGCAGAAAGGCTAAAGCACCAGAATACCGTGCTATCAGTTCTTGAAAGTTGCCATATGTCTGTTCACTAACTTCTTTTCCACCCCAATGATGCGGAACCCTCAGCGCCAGAAGGTCTAATTCGCCAAGACCTTGAAGTGCATGGAATAAGGCAATTGGGTCGCGGTCTATCTCGTTAGCTTGAGGTACAATTTCTTTGAGCAAGTAGGACTTGGCTGTCTCTAGGAAAGAGTGATTATCCTTCAAAGTCTTTTCTAAAATCGCTTCGATAGGGTTGCAAAGGTTTGCTTGCTATCTAATATCATAAATAACCCCCCAACTCCTGTAAACATCAGATCTTGGAGGGTTCAAATGTTGCAGCAAAAAGTGAATTAGTAATAAGTAAACAACCTTAACATTAACTCTAAATTAAAATTTGGTTAAAAAAAAGTAAAAAATCTCAGATCAGCAGACTCTTTCAAAGAAATTTACTGACAAAAAAGTATCAAATATCAAACTTGATATAATAATATTACTTAGATTTAAAGACTAAAAGTGTCGAGTCTAGACAAAGATAAAGTATCCTTACTTATTAACCTTTGTACTATAGCGCATACACTTTAGTCCCTACTGTCTACTCCTTCATTGAAATGTCGTGAAATAGAAACTACAGATACGGCGATTTCTCTCAGTGCTAAATAACACTGCTATTGTTTCTGATGTTTTTGGACAACAATTTAGTAACTAATTCATACTACTCATACCAGTACCTTTACTGAAAAATTTGTCAGTTCTACTAGTAGAGCCTCAAGGTTGACTTGAGGAGTAAATTTTTCATAATTTCTTGTCCTCCAAGTCTGTCCTTGTCCTCCTTGTCCCATCTAAACTCGTCAATTCAAAGTTGACAGAGTACTAGGGATATGTGATTCGGGAGCGCTCCTTAGGTACAGTTGGAGCAGTAAATTCAATTTCTTGCTGCGTGGAATGGATTGGTGATACTCCAGCTCTTAGCCGCCCAAAGGACGATGGCGCAGAGCGCCCGCTGAGTCCTCCGGACACGCTACGCGATCGCGATTGCGGACGAAATTCTACAACATCGCGTTTAATGGTGATATCGTAATTACCAAAAAAGTCATGTCCGAGAAGCCCAGTTTCTAAATCTGCGCCTGCGATCGCGACAGCTGTGCGATTCACCTTAACCCCACCAACTTCTATTGAATTCACATAGCCGATAGGAAATTCCACTGCTTTGGAATTTGCTGTGTTTGCCTTAGCCCTTCCGACTTGTATCACGCTCAAAGAATTTGCCATCTTCTGAGTAATCACTGTGCCACTGGCTCCTGTATCCAAAATCATCTCAAACGGCTGAGTGCCATTGAAGGTGACTTCGATAATTGGTGTACCACCAATGCGGCGTTTAATGGGAACTGTATACACCTGTTGTTCGTTTTGCCGTTTGGTTGGCAGTACAAACGCTTCTTGTTGTCTAGGTGGCACTACTGGAGACGGCTCTGGCAATGGTGGTTGTAGTTTTTCCGCACGCGCAGTAGGTGTTTGGATGATACTTGGTTTGGCGATAGGTGGTGTCACAGAAGTCTGGGGAACAGCAACCACTATCCTCTCAGGTTGTGCTTGTGGTGGTGGATTGGGGGGGCGAGTGGCTTTTTGTATGGCATATTTGAGATGACGCTGGTAATCTAAGATTTTTGCTTGGGCGCTTGTGAAATAAGGACTATCGACTGGCACTTTTTTCATCAACGCGATCGCATCTGCAAGCTGAACTGCCACTAAATTCCAATCCTCTGTCGATTGAGCAGATTGGCTGATGCTGAAAGCACCAACAGCTTTGTCCAATCCCTGTTCAAAATAGCCGACTTCAATCTCTGGCAGATGCTGTACCGCTGGTTCTGGTTGTGGGCTCGCTGGTGGAGCTGCCATTGTGGCTACAGGCGAGGCAACACTCTTATCTGTGGGCGTGGCTTGCTCATCACCACTTGTCATGGTGACTTGTTGCTTCTTATTACAGGCAACAGTCAAAACTGCCAGTGTGGTTGCAAGAAGAATCAGCGCTGTTCGGGATAAAATAAACTGAAGCATGATTAATTATAATTTTATCTGCGCTTAGGCATCGAAATTTATTGCGACTGCCCATTGCTGTTTGAAGATTTTATATGCCATGTTCTTAAATTTTAGTGAATTGAGTGATAAGTTCTGAGCCTTGACTCATGGCACTAACTTATGGGAGATGAGGGGGATGCCCATTGCCCATTGCCCATTGCCCATTGCCCATTTTCCATTGCCCATTGCCCATTTTCCATTGTCCCCTAATCCCTAACCTTGTCATTTCATCGCTTATGTCTCTTTTTGACGCAATACCTGCTATTTTTGTTTTGGCAGATGGAACTACATATCGTGGTTGGTCTTTCGGTGACACTGGAACCACGATTGGGGAAGTCGTATTTAACACTGGTATGACTGGATATCAAGAAGTCTTGACCGACCCTAGTTACTGCGGACAGATAGTCGTTTTTACTTATCCTGAGTTGGGAAACACCGGCGTTAATCCAGAGGACGAAGAATCAAATAGACCGCAGGTGCGTGGTGCGATTGCTCGCAATATTTGTACTCGACCGAGTAATTGGCGCTCAACACAATCTTTACCTGAGTATCTAGAACAGCACCAGATACTTGGTATCTATGGAATTGATACCCGCGCCCTAACTCGTAAAATTCGGATTTTCGGAGCTATGAATGGTGGCATTTCCACGGAAATTCTAGATGAGGCTGAGTTGCTAGAGCAAGTACAGGCAGCTCCTAGCATGAAAGGATTGAACCTCGTCAGCGAGGTTACCACCCCAAGTATATATGAATGGTCTGCTCCTACCCACTCAGTATGGGAATTTAATTCTGCGTGCCAAGAAAATTCTGAGGAATCTTTCAGCGTTGTCGCCATTGACTTTGGTGTAAAGCGCAACATATTGCGTCGTTTAGCGAGTTATGGTTGCCGCGTCATTGTTGTTCCTGCAAATACCCCATCAGAAGAAATTCTCAAATACGATCCCGATGGGATCTTTCTTTCTAATGGTCCTGGCGACCCAGCATCTGTTACCGAAGGTATTGAAACTACGAAAGCATTACTGGGAACTCACAAACCCATGTTTGGCATTTGTATGGGACACCAGATTTTGGGTCATGCGCTAGGAGCTGAAACTTTCAAACTTAAATTTGGTCATCGTGGTTTAAATCAGCCAGCCGGTCTACAACAAAAAGTAGAAATTACCAGCCAAAACCATAGCTTTGCCATTGACCCAGAGACCTTACCTAACAGTGTTGTAGAAATTAGCCATCTTAACTTAAACGACAGCACTGTTGCTGGGTTACGTCACAAGTCCCTGCCGGTGTTTTCAGTACAGTATCACCCAGAGGCAAGTCCTGGTCCTCACGATGCTGATTACCTGTTTGAGCAGTTTGTCCAAGCAATGCGAGCAGCTCGCCCTGCCACAGAAGCCAGAGTAGGGTAAAAATGGAGAAAGCTGGAGAAAAGAAGACAGGAGCATAAGGAAGATAGGCAATGGGCAATGGGTAATATTCGATCCCCAGTTCCCAATTCCCAATTCTCAATTCTCAATTCCCAATGCCCCATGCCCAATTCCCATCTTCTTTCCTGCCAGCAGGTTGTAGACAACCTACACCAAAACCATCTATACTGGAGCGTTCATCATAACTTATGAGGAGGGAATTATTGCTGAGCCACTGAATCTAACTGTAAGCCTGAGAGGCACTCGTGAAGTCCGGGATAACTGCCAGCTATTCCGCCTCACAGGTTTGTTAGACGCCTTTTCCGAACCGACATTTCGCAAGGTACTTGGCAGCAAGATTGACGAGGGACCAAAGCACATTATTCTAGATCTGTCGAAAATCGATTTTGTTGATAGCTCTGGCTTGGGTGCTTTGGTACAGCTAGCTAAGCAAGCTCAAAACTCCAAAGGCACTTTGCAAATTGTCACTAACGCCCGTGTTACTCAAACGGTCAAGCTTGTTCGTTTGCAGGAGTTTCTTGCCCTACAACCATCAGTTGATGCGGCTCTAGAAAACGTCAAATCATCTTGATTTCTTGACCCGAGAGCTTCATACAGCTATCCGATCATCCAATCTGGATAGCTTAATTATTATCTAATTAGGATTTCTTCTCTTGCATAACGTTGACTCATGGAGTAGGAAGGAGGAAAATAAAGTGTAAATTATGTAAGAATGAGAAATAAAAACATAAATAAAATAAATAGTGTAACAGTCTGAAGGACGGCTTACTGCATGCTACGATAGAACTATATAAAATCCATTTCATAACTCATACCTTATACTTTAGGCTTTAAAAGTATATTTGTTTTTATATCCTAGATGAATGATTATAGACTCATCTGGATTTCACACTTCAGTGACTTTGGTATATGAAATGGTAACTAGAATTGAAAAAAGATAAAATTTAGCAAGTAAATTTTCTAATATTGATTATGGTTAGGTAGACGTACCTAATATAGCCAGTGAGGAAATAAGAACTTGTGACATCAAAGGAGGAAGACCCACTAGATGGCTCAAATGGAACTCCCACTCAGGATTTAGTTTGGTGTCAACTACTAAGGGCAATCAAAGAGCAATTATTCCAAGAGATTTCACAAGCACAACTGCAACAAATCTCTCCTACTGCTTTAGCTTATTTGGGAGATGCAGTCTGTGAACTGTACGTTAGAATGTTTTATCTGCTACCACCAAGGCGACCAGAAGCATACCATAGTCTAGTCGTAGCACAAGTGAGAGCAGAGGCGCAAGCTAAAATGTTGCAGTCGCTGTATCCTCATCTCAGTAACACTGAGTTAGAAATTGTCCGACGGGGTCGCAACGCCGCCACAGGACGACCTAAGCGGGTTAATCTCGCAACCTATCAACAAGCAACTAGTTTAGAAACTTTAATTGGCTACCTGTATCTCACCGATTTCCATCGCTTAACCGAACTTTTGCAGAAACTCCACCTAGAAAAGCTATGAGAAATTAAATTCACGAGTTGCAAAACTTGCAAAGTAGGTTCGGTGAGCCACTTACGGTGGTGAGCGTAAGCTCCGGGAGGGAACCACTGCTCGACTAGGGTTCCCAGGTAGTCGGTGCAAGTGGTGTTTTCCAACGCCCTTCTCAAGAGCGGAGAAGGGTAAATTGAGATCACAAAGATACCCTATTCAGCTCTACTCATGACTCACATGACAAATAAACCAATAAAAATTAAGACTTCTGGCGAACACAATAGTGGGCAACCCTTGAGAATGAAGGGAAAGCCTGTCATTTCTCATCTAAGTCCTGATCATCCCAGAGGTAAGGGTGCCAACGGCTTGAAAGACAGCTCCCGCCCATATCGTAAATTCTCCGATTCATCTGCCTCTTCTCAACGATCAGAAGATATAGATTTGATTTACGGTCGTCATTCAGTGTTAAGTGCTTTGGAAAATGAGCGCCGTCTTAACCGTATCTGGATTACTTCCCGCCTCCGCTACGATCACCGCTTTCATTCGCTGATTTTACGAGCGAAGGAAAATGGCACAATTATTGACGAAGTTGAGCCTAAGCGCTTAGACCAAATTACAGAGCAAGCTAACCATCAAGGTGTGGCGGCGCAAATTGCTCCTTACGCTTACATTGACTTGGATGAGTTGATTGCAGGCGCAAAATCTGTCAGTGATCCAGTGATTGTTGTTGCCGATGGGATCACTGACCCCCACAATTTAGGAGCAATTATTCGTACTGCAGAGGCATTGGGTACTCAAGGAATGGTCATCCCACAACGCAGAGCATCTGGCATTACCTCTACAGTCATGAAAGTAGCTGCTGGTGCTTTAGAAAACTTTCCCGTAGTGAGAGCGGTGAACTTGCAACGTGCTTTGGAAGAACTGAAAGCCGCTGGCTTTTGGATTTACGGTACTGCAGCAGAAGCAAGTGAACCTATGCATAACGTGAATTTTAATGGTCCTATTGTTTTGGTCGTTGGTTCTGAAGGCGAAGGTCTGAGTATTCTGACACAACGCCATTGTGATTTTTTGGTGTCGATTCCCTTACAAGGTAAGACTCCAAGCCTGAATACCTCAGTAGCAGCAGGTATGGCGCTTTATGAAATTTATCGTCACCGCTGGAAAAACACACTACATCTGGATAAATTACAAAAAATTTCTTTGAAAAAAGAAGAGTAAACAGAGTATAAAGAAATGTAAAGCGGTCAAAACTAGCAGCATATCGTTTAGAATCCAGTACCACATTTAAGTACCACATTTAGAAATTGGCGAGAACCATGAAAACTATTTGGAATAACCTTAAGGAATTGTTGACTAACGTATTCGACAACTTTGGCTTTGCTTGGTGGGTGGAAATCGTAACACAAAACCCCCGTTGCACTTACTACTTTGGACCGTTTGTCGGTTCTACTGATGCAAAAGCGGCGATAAAAGGCTACGTAGAAGATTTGGAACAGGAAGGAGCGCAAGGAATTATTGTCAATGTCAAGCGCTGCAAACCAAGTACTTTAACGATCGCTGATGACCTGGGGGAACGGATTGACCGCAAAGTACAGCCTGTCTTTAGCGGTCAAATGTAATTAAACTGAGGAGAACTCACTAGTTCAGTTATCAGTTATCAGTTATCAATGGGCAATGGGCAATGGGCAATGGGCAATGCTAGAAGAATTATTGCCTATTTCCTCTTTGCCTTCTTCTTCTCACTGTTTACTGTTTACTGTTTACTGTTTACTGCTTACTGTGCTGAGTTCTTTTCTAGTTATAAGGCTGTTTTGTAGTTACGCCTAAGCGTAACTACACACTGACAACTTGTTGGTTTTTCTCAAGCCAACGGTCAATGTCGCTCAATACTTGATTAGGGATTTCCCACGGGAAAAGATGAGCGGTATTAGGATAGCAGTGTGACTGGCAATCTTTGAGGTAACGAGATGTTTCTAAGCTAGCCTCAGCTGTGATGTGGCGATCGCAAGCACCAGCTAGTAGCAAACAAGGACATTGGATTTGTTCTAGGTCTGTTAGTCGATTGTACCCAGTCCCGATCGCGGAATAAAGAGCGCGAGTCGCAGGAGCAGAAGTTTGTAGATAGGCTGACAAGGCATCTTTTGCTATGTAGCGGTAAGCCGTGAAAGTGTGTTGTTGGATCAAGTAGCGCAAAAGCGATCGCTTGCCGAAAGTTTCAATATTCCACTGCCAATCTGGTTTTATGTAGCTCAAGAGCGAGGCAACACCAGTGTAAACATTATCTTGCCAAGTCACAGGTGGATGATTGCCTCTCGGTCGGGCAGCTGTCGCCACTAAAATTAGCCCAGTGACTCGCTGAGGTAGCTGCAGAGCTAGTTCCATCGCTAAAATGCCACCGAGTGACCACCCCAATATCAGACATTTTTTGATCCCAAAGCGGTCTAGAAGCGCTTCCAAGTCAGTTAAATGGTCGCGTATATCAAAATTGCCATCAAACCGACTTTTGCCGTATCCACGTAAGTCTGGAGCGAAAGTTTGAAAGCGTTTTGATAGGTGATTGGTAAAGACAGAAAGACTAGAACCAGAACCAGGATGACCGTGTAAGCAGAGAATTGGGAAGCCTTCACCCTGAACGTAGACATTGAGGTGAAGAGCAGGTGAAACTGTATTGCTATCGCGAGGATTTATCATTATTATTCGTTCTGCTGTCTACCGAACAAGTGTTCGAGAATGCGTTGACTTTCAGTTCTCAATCCTCTAATTTCAGCTAAAACCACATCAAAGTTACATTGAGCAACTTCATGGTTACGTTTGTGTATTTCTGCTACTTGCACCAGTGAATTTACGGTAGAACGTAATTCAGCTGCCCTTTGTGCTGTTCGCTTTAAGATTGCCTCAACCCGGTCTAACCTTTCTGTCATCTCAATATTTTTTATGCTGCTTTATATAATTATTTGACATACTCACCGCCCTAAAGGGTCGGTGATTCTTGACACTTCGTCGAGATGTGCTGGCAAGCCAGTCTTACCTTCTCTCCATGTCCGTTTAAAGTCGTGGCAATGCCCTATCCCGACTTTGTTTATATTTTTAGCAGCGTTCTCATCTCTGTCTTGTTCAATCCCGCAATTTAGGCACAAGACAGAACGAATGGACAAATCGAGCTTACCCCACTTAAAACCACAATCTGAACAGATTTGGCTCGTTGGTTCCCACCTGCTGATAGCGTGAAACGTTCTACCCAGTTTTTCAGACTTCGCCTCACACAACACCCGAAATTCCCGCCAACCTTGCAAGCTAATAGCTCGTGCAAGCTTACGATTCTTGACCATGCCCGATACATTCAAGTCTTCCAATATGATGGTTTGGTTCTCGCTCACCACTTTGGTTGATAGCTTGTGCAAAAAATCTTTGCGGGTATCAGCTATCTTGTTATGTTGAAGCGCGATTTTGACGCGAGTTTTGTTTCTTCGATTTGAATCTTTTTGCTGACGTGCTAATTTTTTTTGAAGTTTACGAATCTTGCGGTCTTGTTTGGAATAACTAGGACTTACAGCTTTCTCCCCATTACTCATCACCGCAAAAGTTTTAATTCCCAAGTCAATTCCGATGCTTTGGTTTTTAGTGAGCCACTCCGTTGCGGGGGTTCCCGAACCACTGCGTTGGCGGGGTTCCCCCGCTTGTTCCTTGCGCGTCTCCGTAAGAAGAAGCATGTGGCGTCCCGTTGTAGGAAGTGGCGAACCCGTAAGGGCGTCAATTCTGACTGGTTCAACTTCTACAACAAAGCTGAGAAAGTAACGGCTTGTACCCATTCTTTTGGTCACACAGGTCAATTGGAGACATTGAGTTATGAATTACGAATTTTCTACATATCCTCCTGCGTAAGTAATCACACACATCTGCCTATATGTGGTGTGAATTCCAAAAGCAACTCCCGTCACCTTAAAAGCAGGATTAAACATATTTATTCTATGACCGCGATCGGGTACTCCGTCGTCAATAATTAATTGCATGACAATATCCTGTGCTGTGTGGGAACCATAGCTGATATTTTCTCCAGCGGTGAGTTTCCAAGTTCCATAGCGGCTAAGGCGAGTAAAGGGATCACTCTTGTCGTTTCCTTTGTGACCAACAATTCCTTTTGGTCCTTGGTCTTTGACATGATCTCTAGCCGCCAAAGACATTCCTTTAGATGCTATCAAAGGTCTCACTGGACGGACTGACTTGAGAAAAGCGATCGCCTCATCAACTGCTTTGATTCCTTCCTGTGTTTGTAAATAGACATGACGGGAAATTCTAACTCTATTACCTTCAAAACGTTGTCTATAATTTTCTAATACAGCAGCATAAGCAGTGGGATTTGTTCTCGCCTTATTCATTTCTACAATGACTTGTCGTTCAAGGCGCGAAAGAGTCTTCCCGCGTACTAAAGTATCAGAATCTTCTTTAGGAATGTTAGGCACAGAAGAGTTAGGCTCAAATAATAAATCACAGGATGTGGTTAATAGGGCGATGGGTGTGAATATCCATACCATCCGACGCATGAATGACCTCATAACTTTGGACCAGTCAATATGTGTTTAGATTCATGAATTTATAACTGATTTCCAGATGACTATTTGTGAGTCACAGTTAGTATGGTCATGGTCAGATAGGTATTAGGACAATTCTAGATTATGCCCGTTGTGACTATTCTTAACCGTGTGTACGTGCAAGACATAGATGCTGCGCTCCACTTTTATCAAGGATTACTCGGTGCATCAGTAGAGTCTCGATTTCGCTATCCTGGTGTAGATGTTGAAATCGCGAAGATAGGATCGCTGTTGCTACTAAGTGGAAGCTCAGAAAGTTTGCAGTTCTTTCAAAGAGTGCAAGCAACTTTTGTTGTGGATAGTTTAGAGCAGGTAACATCTTATTTGCAGCAGCAGGGAGCAGTCATCCTCCGCCCACCGCAGCAGGTTCCCACAGGGATGAATATGATCGTGAAGCATCCTGATGGTTTAATTGTGGAGTATGTGGAACCAATCAAGCAGCGAATAGGTCATCATAGCTAGAGTTGTAATTTTAGAGTGCAGTGCATTGGGATGATTCAGCAATATTCTCAATACAAAACTCCCGTTATCATGTGTAAGCATTTAACGGGAGAGTGACAACAAATTTTAATTTAGCAGAGCGACACAGATAAACTTAACTTGTTCGGGTTGGGAATAGAAAATGGGAAAGAAGCATTTCACATTTCCTATTCCCGACCCCAAAAAGTGATGTTTAGTTATGCCTACTGACTGCAATTGTGTTTTCTTGATATCCTGCTGCATAATCAATCACGCACATCGTTCTGTATCTGGCGTGAGTCCCATAAGCAACTCCAGCCACTTTAAAAGTGGGGTTAAAGATGTTTTTTCTATGACCGCGATTTGGTACTCCATCATCAACAAGTAACTGCATGACAATATCCTGAGCCGTTCTAGGACCATAGCTGATATTTTCCCCAGCACTAGATTGCCAATTTCCGTAACGGTCCATACGAGTAGATGGGTCACTACCATCGCTACCCTTATGACCTGTCGTACCTTTTGATCCGTTATCTTCAAGATGATCTTTAGCACCTAAAGACATTCCCTTAGATGTGATTAAAGCACTAACAGGACTAGCTGATCGCAGAAACTTAATTGCTTCATCAACAGCTTCCGGACCTTCTTGTGTTTGCATAAAGAGCTGATTGGAGATTTTAACTCGCTTACCTTGAAAGCGCTGTTTATAGTTTTCCAAGACAGGAATGTATCCCTTGGGATTTGTCCGTAACTTGTTCATTTCGTCAATGACTTGTCGTTCCAACGATGACAGGTAACTTGCTCGTGTCTCCAAATTAGGATTGACTGTTTGGACTTCAGTAGGAGCGACATTCCGTTCGTATTCTGCTCCTGCTAAAGATGGATTGGATATAAATAGTTGAGAGCTACAACTTGCTATCAGGGTTATAGGGAAAAACACACCAAATCCACCGCGACGCATTAATGACTTCATGATTTCCGTTCCACTCCTCATGATTTCTGTTCCACCGAAGTTAATAGGGTTGTCTTGGATGCACCGCGTTTTGCTCATGTTAATGAGTCATGCTTAGTTGAATAAAGCACTTTAACTGAACTCACGACTTCGCATCTTTATGTAACCTAGGGAACTAAAAACATCAAACAGTAAGCCTAACAAGATAGGCATTTTGAGCGTTTACTTGTGATGCACCATCTAAGTATGTACGCTTTTGAGATGAAGAAGTACTCGGTATTTACTTATATTTTTTGAATACGAGTTAATGCTTTCTCCATGTCCGACAGCTGTAATGCACCGGATAAAATTTCACCATTCATCACAAAGAAGGGAGTACCAGTAAGTCCTAAGTTCTCAGCAAGCAGCATATCTTTCTTAATTGCAGTGTTAGCAAGGAGGCGATCGCGTTTAAACTTTTCAAGATCCAAATTTAGATTTTTGGCAATATCCGAATATAACGATTCACCAAGTTGTTTTTGATGGGTAAAGAGTGCGTCTTGATACTCCCAAAATTTACCCTGTTGCTGTGCAGCCCAAGCAGCTGTCGCTGCTGGCATTGCTTGAGAATGAATAGGTGTCAGAGGGAAATGTTTGTAAACTAAAGTCACCTTATCTCTGTGCTTTGCCATAAACTGTTTTAGGGTTTTATGCGCTTGAGCACAATAGGGACATTGAAAATCTGAAAATTCTACCAGTAAAACCTTGAACTCAGTCGAGCCAGTCGTGGGAGACTCACCAATCACCTCTTGAGGATTGGTTTTCATTTGACGCACAAATGTTTGCTGTGCTTGCTGTATCTGTGCTTGTTGCTTTTGTTGGTACGCTTGTACAGATTCCAGAATGACTTCCGGATGTTCGCGGATAATTTGCAAAACTTGTTGTTCCAGTTGCGAATTGGTGGAGTTAGCTGCTTGTGCAGGAAATGACGAACCTAAAACTAGAAACAGTAATATGAGCGCAGCCAAGTTACGTAGCCACTGAAGTCGTTTTCCGAGCCTACAGAAGAATGCACGCATACAGAAACTTGTTGTGGTTTATATTTCTACATTATTCTTTTAGTATTATTCCTTGTTATGGGTTACTTTAGTTAATACTCCGCAAACAAATTAATTAAGTGTGATTACTTATTTTGTCCTAAATCTATAAATCATCTCATAAATTGAACAGTATGCATAGTCTATTTTTTACCATCGTGATTGAAACATTGAGGTGTTTAGAACAAAGATGATAGTCAAAAGCTCTTACTCTAAGGTGAACCCAGTGACAATAACAAAAAAATCTGTCTCATTTTTTCTTGCCTTCCTTGGAACATTATCTTTCTCCACATTAGTCAGTGCTGTGATTCAACAAGAAAGAACAAATTTCATACCTCAAGAAACGATAAGCGAACAGGAGAAAAAAGTATTAATAGCCCAAAATCTTAAGTCTTGTCCAAATCCAGACAATCCTAGTACACTTGTATACCTGATTGCCGGTAGAAAATCAGTAAGAGTTTTTTCCAGCAATAGAAAAACATATATGAATGTTGCCTTCAACAACAAAGCCTTAATTGAGAATGCTGAGGTCAGAATAGATAATGAAAACCCAAGAATCTATAGTGCGAAGAATCAGAATAACACGACAAGATACTATGTCGTATACTTTAACAATTCTCAAAATACTCAGAGGGAAGGACTTTTGATAACACGATATTATAATGACCAACTATCGATAGAAAAAGCTACTTGCATACCGTATGTGCGATAAGTTGTAGATGGACATAATTAACAATTCAAGTAAAGATTCAGGTCTAAAGTTGAGGTATTAAAGATGGTGCTTGCACAAAAGGATTGACCATTGTTTTTATCGCTTGGTCAAAAAATTCAATGACAAAACGTCCTTGGCGACGCACGGCAGTCGCTACAACGGGGGGAACCCCAACGCCAGATACCTACGGTAAGTCCTGCGGATAGACTGCGCCAACGCGTAGCGTCTCCCTTAGGTGTACACACAAATAATTTAATCACCCCAAACTCCATTTTGTAGGGTGGGCACTGTCCATCAATGACAAAGACAATTGCAATATGGGCAAAGTGCCCACCCTACCTTGGATTTGCGCTCATTCGTATCAACGCGCAGCACAACTAGCAGGTGTTGGCTGCTCACGTTGTACACCAGTCTTGGTGGGATCATAAGCTACCAGCACCACCTGACCTTTTTCATTGAATATCCATCCTCGAGCCGGTACTATCTCTTCGACTCTTGCACTGCTAGATCGCTGCTTTTTAGTTGCACTTGTTGAATTCCTCGTACTGCTGGCGACAGGCTTGACTAAATCCACGCGCACATTGTCACTACCTAGAATTTGACTGGGATTAGTTGGAAATCCGCCACGTCCGGTGATGGTAAATTCGCCACCACCTCGTAGACAAGGATTTTGGGCAATTTGCTGTGTGGGATCGATGACAGTTTCTGAGAATTCAATTAACCCCTGGCTGGGGTCAATGTTTGGGGTATTCAAGATAATTTGACCACTCAGGTCTGGACCTTGTTCGGAAAAAGCTGTGATATCACTTTTATCTGTTAATTGCTCCTGAACCTCTAACCCAAAAACTTTTTCAGCAGTAATTTTGATTGTACCTCCACTACCTCCAAAGGCATTGGCAGTGATGTCGCTATTTTCATTTGGGAAGGCGACTACGAAGCCATCTTTGGCATTGATGGTGATTTTGCCACCATCGCCACCGCCACTCTCTCGTGTACCAGCCGTTGTAGATATCAGACTTTGGTTACGCAACAGCAATAAGTCTTGCACTTGCAGGTTTTCGATATTACCCCCATTACCGGAAAGGCTTGTAGTGGTAATTGAGCCTTTATCTAGTGTCAAGTTACGAGCAGTGATATTGAGGATGTTGCCTGCATTACCTGTTCCAAAACTACTGGCTGTGACTTGTGCTCCATCTCGGATAGTTAACTGTTCAGTTGTTATGCTTAAATCTCCTCCATTACCGCTTGAGCTTGGAGTGGTAGAAGTAAATATTCCACTAGGAATTCTACCATCAGCGGAAGTGCCGACCAACTCTACTGACTTAGCTTCGATTGTGACAATTCCTCCTGAACCCTGAGCAGCAGTTGATGCTCCAATGCGCGAACCATTGTTTGCAAAAAGCTCGTTTGCCTTAATAGTTAATTGTCCAGCATTGCCAGAACCAAGAGTATCAGCAGTAATAAACGCTCCATCATACAAGGAGATTTTGCCTTTTGGTACATTGACAATTAAATTCCCAGCATTACGGTTGCCTAAAGTACCAGTCCCTAAACCTGCTTGTCCCTGCAATTCCACGAAATCAGTCGCATTGACTGTTACTGTTCCTCCATTAAATTTTGGTTCAGAAGAGAGAGCTTCATCTCCTGATACGACTGCTGCTCCATTTCGGATTATTAATCGTCCAGTATTAATAGTTATGTTTCCAGGGACACCACCGTCGATATTTGATGTTGTTATTCCCGTTGGAACCTTCTTAAGAGTACCGACTGCCGATTCAGTTAACTCAGGAGTAAATGCTCCAGGTCGATTGCCTACAATTTCTATTGATTCATCGGCATTAACTGTGATATTACCACCTAGAGTCTCCTGGGGATAAATTTTAAAAGTTTGGAATCCAGTCAAAATACCACTATCATTACGGAGCATCAAGTTTCTGGTTTTTATATTGATATCACCAGCATTACCAGTTCCAGTTGTAACGATTCCTAAGCCAGTTCCAGACAAGTTGTTAGATAACCTTGGCGATTTTTCCAGAAGATTTCTTACTAACGGGTTACGTGGTTGAGATATATTAGAGACATTGGTACTGACTATTTCAATAGTATCTTTAGCTTTAACATTAATATTTCCACTATGAACTGAGTCAGTTGTCAAGTTAATTATTCGAGCAAAATTGGTAAGAGCAATTGATTTCGCGGAAAGTTCAATATTACCTCCGACCAGATTTCCAGGAGCATTACCTGAAGAAATACTATCAATAATGCTATTGTTGATAGCAAGATTACCACTACTGTTGAGAGTAAGATTACCGCCGACTAAACCAACTGATCCGATCGCGGTACCTGGTTGAATCATGATATCGCCACTACTGTTGAGAGTAATATTACCGCCTAATAAACCAACTGATTCGATCGCTGTACCTGGTTGAGTGACAATACCGCCGCCAGCTGTCAAACGAACGTCTCCACCATTGCTGTTGGGGATAAGTTGACCATTTGGAGCGAGAAAGAGTTTTGCGGAGACATCCACTGCGCCATTGATGCTCAGATTATTACGAGCATCAATAGTAACAGAACCACTCTGTGCTTGCAGTTTACCCTGTATATTTATATCGCCCCCTGATAGAGTCAGATTTTGACCGACTCCTACCTCTAATTGGGACCCCTGCACTTGAATGCTTGCAGGATTGTCCCGAAAGCGCAACCCATTAGGAATATTTATAGTTAACAATGGCGGTGCTTGCGGATTCGTAGCACTAAACTCAAACCCATTATCAAACACAAAACTATTCGCCGTAGTTGCCAAAAATGAACCACCTATATTCAAACTAGCATTTGGTCCAAAAATAATCCCCGCAGGATTGAGTAAAAACAGGTTCGCGTTACCTAGTGCTCTAATCAAACCATCAATAGTAGAAACAGAACCACCCGTCACTCGGCTGATGATGTTTCGCACATCAGCTGCATTATTAAAGTTAGCCGAACCACCTGTGGGGACAGAAAAATCTTTGAAGCTGTGGAAAAGATTTCCTCCCCTTCTGGTTCCGTCATTGATGTTGAAATTTCTGCCATCAGGAGTGGTAACTGTGGTGGATACAGTTCCATCAGAAGTCACTTGTTGCGCTGTGACTGTATTTATAGAAGTTAAACTCCCTATGGTGCATAGGGGTAAAGTGATTAAAAAGAGCGATGCTCCAAAGGAGCCGCTTCGCGATCGCGCTTTACGCACGCTACGTGATGCTCTCGCTCTTAGCTGGCGTGATCGCCGATTATGTTTCATAAATTTAAGTTTTTATACTAGTATTACCTAACACTCAGGATAAAACGGAAGAGGCACAAATGAATACAAAAGAAAAAATCCAAGCAGAAATTGACAGCCTCAACGAAGAATATCTTGATGAGCTATATCTCTTGATCTAAAGATTTTACACAATCTAAACAACACTCTAGAAAGCCTAGCTTCATGTCTAAACTGAAGCAGATAAAAATTGATGCGATGCTCCAGAGAATTTGTCTGCCAATCTCGATTTTTCTTCTGACTACTGAGTTGTGAGTCGGTGAGTTCTTTCTCCAGTCAAATACCTACAGCTTTATCGAAACGCAACATTTCCAAGCTTCTGTCTCCATACACCCCCTCTATCTGCTGACGACAACACTCAATCGCAAAATCGTTTAACTCCTCCGGCTCAATACCGTACATATCCTGAAAGACTTCTGGTTCTACACGGCAAAATCGCGGACGATTTGGGTAGATGCGACATTCTCGCGAATCTTTATCGAAATTTACGCACCATCCCCCATCACCAACCATGCTCAGATACAGTTCCAGTTCCTCTGGTGATAAATACTCATACAAGTCTGGACGATCTGCTGGATCAAGATGACAGCAGGCTCCACATTGCTTAACACATTGCCAAGTTGCCATAACGAAAATCTGTTCTAAACGTTCTACCTTTTTGAATCTTTATAGTTTTTTTTATAATTTTGTTAAGTAAATTAAAGGCGATCGCTCATCGCCGGATATGATCTATTGCGGGTTTTGCAATAACGCTAGTTTTCAAGGAGGATCAATGGACGCTATATTCAATATATTCAATGCTGTAGCCAATATTAATTGGGAAGTCATTTTCCAGCTACTTTTTGTTACACTCATTATGCTGGCTGGTCCTGCAGTCATTTTTGTGCTGGCATTTCGCAACGGTGACTTATAAAAGTACTGAGAACCGAGTACCGAGTAGAAATGACTCGGTACTCAGTGTTCGTTGCTCAGCACTGATAAAACTTGAAGGGCAGTTTGAATAATCTGGTTGTATTCGGGTTGAGAAACATCAACCTCTATGGCTTCTTGACGACTGATTCCCAGTAAGCCGATGTTATGTCCTAGCTGAACGGCTAATATTTTACCTTCGGGACTTCCGATTCTTAATTCTGGTACAGAACCGTTTTTATAGATTCCACAGGTATAGTGGCGTTGATTGTACTCAAAAGTGGTTCTTAAGGTTGCTGATTGTGCAGCAAAAAAAATGGGAGACTGGATTGGGAGCCGAACGCCAAGTAACTCCAACTCGATAGTTGTGTTGCCATTAAAGTGGTTTTCTCGTAGTTTGTAAGCGATATCTAGTCGCGGCGGTAGAGGAAAATACTCACGAGCGCGCCAAGCGATCGCCTTAATTTTGTACTCTAAATCATCAATAGTCTGTGCTAGGGTTAGCTTGAGATGACCCTTACCTATAGTTTCTTGCTCAATGACTCGCACATGAGGTGTCCAAAAGACTGGATCTGGGTTGTCGATTCCGCATGGCTCTAAAACATTAAGCTGTTGATAAAGCTGAGGATGAATTTGATTGAGGTTGGCAGATGTGTCAATTTTCAAAAGTGGTTTGAGGTGTTGAGGTTCTAGACACTTATTTGCAAATTCACTAAGACGCGATCGCAATATCTCTAAATTCTTTGATGGCAGAGAAAATCCCCCAGCGGCTTTGTGTCCGCCAAATTTGCCAAGCAAGTCCCGACAATATTCTAAAGCGTCAAACACATGGAACTCTGGAATTCCACGCGCTGAACCGCGAATGTGCTCCTCATCCTCATATGTGCCAATAAATACCGGGACACCGTAACGTTCTACCAAACGAGAAGCAACGATACCAATCACACCATGATGCCAGTTAGGTTGTACAATGACCAACACGCGGTCTCGCTGTAGATAAGCATTATAGCACATCTCTACAATTTCTCTCGCCTCTTTCTCAATTTGCTCGCACATTTCCCGGCGTTGGCGGTTAATTGCTTCACACTGCATCGCCCGCTCTTGCGCTATCCCCATATCATCAGTCGTCAGCAATTCGATAACAATCTGCGGATCAGCAATACGACCAATTGCATTAATTCTCGGACCTAATCGAAAGCCAATGTCCTCTGGCTTGAGAGAAGATGAGGGAGAATTGGGAATTGGGAATTGGGAATTGGGAATCGAGTATTGCCCCTTGCCCATTGCCCATTGCCCATTGCCCATTGCCCCTTGCCCATTGCCCATTGCCCCTTGCCCATTGCCCATTGCCCATTGCCCCTTGCCCATTGCCCATTGCCCCTTGCCCATTGCCCCTTGCCCCTCTTGTCTTCCATTCAACTGCACTCCAGACATCTGAATCAAAGCTTGCACTCCAGGGAGATTGGATTTGGGTAACTGCTGCAAACCGTTTTTCACCCAGTGGCGATTTACGCCAGTCAAGGGAGCCAAATCTGCAATGGTTCCTAATGTAAAAAGTTCCAGCATTGAAGTTAATATGCCATCATTAGCTTGTCCCAATTTTTCAGCGAGGGATACAGCTAAAATGTAAGCAACACCAACACCAGCAATACCCCGATAAGGTGAAAATTCTCGTATAAGTTTGGGATTGAGAATGGCGTGTGCTGGGGGTAATTGTTGAGGGATATCGTGATGGTCGGTGACAATAACTTTTACACCAAGTTCTCTCGCTCGCTCAATTGGTTCAAACGCTGAGATACCATTATCCACAGTAAGTATTAATTTTACACCTTCGCCGTGGAATTCTTCAACGATACGTTTATTGATACCATAGCCTTCATGCATTCGGCTGGGGATAGCATAATCGACTTGAGCACCCAACCAACGAAGACCACGCAAAAGTAAAGCAGTGCTTGTCATCCCATCAGCATCGTAATCACCGCAGATAGCTATTTTCTCTTGAGAAGCGATCGCATTTTGCAACAACTCCAGGCTGATTCCCAAATCAGGAAAGTCATCTAAAGGCGAAGGCAATTCCAGGTATCCTGAATTTAAAAAGATTTGTGCTTGTTCTGGCGTTTCAATACCCCGATTTATCAGCAGTTGGTTGATTAAGGGCGGTAAATTTGTGATTTCCGCCATTTCTTGTGCCAATTCTGTTTTTTGAGGGTAAAATTGCCACCTTTGGTGAGGTAGTCGCTGACGAGAACGGGAAGATTCCGGTATGGATTGGTTGGACACAGTGTGAATTAATGATTGTGTTGGGAAAACTTCTTGAGGATTTTGACATCTCCCCTCACTAATTGCAAGGCGCGATCGCACTACTCCATACCTCCCGCATTGTTAATGCATCGGCTTACATTGTTAATGTATCGACTTACATTGTTAATGCATCGGCTTACATTGTTTTTCCCTACTCCAAAGTATAAACAGTATTTCACCGCTAGTTCTGGATGGACGGCAAGTTTCCAAGCTGGTTGTAGTATTCTTAAGGAAGAACAAAATTTCCTTTTACATGATTGCGATACTGCGGCTGGTTCTTCTGGAGGACCAATTATCGCCAGAATTAATTTTGTAAAATTTTTTATGTAAATTTTCATGGTAATACTTAATTATGAGCGCGTTAACCTTACAGTTACCTCCATCGTTAAAATTAACTGATGAAGAATTTGAACAACTTGTGGCTGTTAATCAAGAATTACGGTTGGAATTGGATGCTCAAGGGGAATTAATTATCATGTCACCTACGGGAGGAGAAACGGGGAATCGTAATTTTGATTTATTAGGTCAAGTCTGGTTTTGGAATCGTAAAAATAATCTCGGAAAAGCTTTTGATTCTTCGACAGGTTTTAAGCTCCCCAATGGTGCGACTCGTTCACCTGATGCATCTTGGATAACTATAGAACGATGGAAAAGATTAACACTGCAACAAAGAAAGAAGTTTCTTCCTTTGTGTCCTGATTTTGCAGTGGAGTTGGTTTCCGAAAGTGATGATATAGAAGATACTCAAGCTAAGATGCGGGAATATATAAAGAATGGTTTGCGTCTTGGTTGGTTGATTCATCCTCAAGAGAAACGAGTGGAAATTTATCGTCCTCAAGTTGCGGTGGAAGTTCTGAATTCTCCTAAAAGTTTATTGGGTGAGGATGTGTTGCCTGGTTTTGTGTTAGATTTGTCAGCGATTTTTGGTTAAGTATTATCTGCTATATAGGACTCCTATTTGATTTTTGCTCAGCTAGGTACACCTTTATTCCTTCGGGAGCATCCCAAATGTGTAAATTTATTTTATTTTGTAGTGCCAAGAGTTGCGCGTTGCGGTGAATCCAGCGCTGCAGGCGGGTTTCCCGCCGTAGGCGACGGGCGTTCCCGAAGGGAGCCAGTGCGTTGGCGGGGTTCCCCCGCTTGTTCGCATGATTGCGTCTCCCCTTGGGAGAAGCATCTGGCGTCGGGTTAAGCGCGTTGTAGCGACTTAGGGGCTTCTAGCCCGCTTCTGTAATGAAAGTAGGGAGCAATCCTAGGCTCCCACTACCGTCCTTTTTGCACGCATTGGGATGCTCCCTATTCCTTCTTCCCTGTTAAGAGGATGTTTGAAAAGTCGGACTGAGTCAAAAATTATGCAATCCATATGAAAAAACAACAAACACTCAACTTCAAATTATGCTTTAGGTACTTGGGGCAAAGTGTACTTGTCGTTTTTTTATGTTTATTATTGAGTCTAAAAAGTTATGCACAATTACCTCCAAAATACACTGGACTCGCTCCCAATTCTCCCTTCGGTTTGGAGTTTGGTTATACTGATCCAGAAACTATAGGTCCAATAGCTCAAGAGCTTGGAGTCAAATGGATTCGTGGTATCAAAGTAGATTTTGACCCATGGAATGGTGATCCTAAGATTCTTAGAGACAGAATAAACACGTTAAAAAGGTATGGCGTCTCTACATTACAAACTCCTTTTTATCCAATAGATTGGAAAGAGAAGGGCAAATTAGGACCTCCAAAAAATATGGATGCTTATGTACAAAAATTCTCTGACTGGGTAGCGGCTACTCATGATTTGATGCCTTATTATGAGCATTGGAATGAACCATGGGTTGATGAGTGGGCGTGGAATGGTGGTACTGCTGAAGAATACAGAGACATGATTAAACGAATTTGGAAAAAGGTAAAAGCTAAGTTTCCAAATGTTAATTTAATTGGCGGAGGTTCTTTAGCCTATAACAGGGATATCATGTATGCGAAGGGAAATGACATAGGGTATGTGGATGGATCTGTAAACCATGCATATGCTTTTCCTAGTCCGAGTATCTTCCACAGTACATTGATGCAATTAACATTAGATAAGAAATTTTCTAAAACACAAGGTAGAGCAGGAGCTTGGCAAACAGAGTTTGGAACATTTCGTGATATGTTCTCCTCAGATCAGGATATATGGGTAGCCCGTACGATCCCCTCTAGTTTCCTCTTACATATGTTAGCTGGTTATTATGCTCAAAGACCCGTAAGAGCTTTTTGGTTTAACTGGAGTGGACATGGAATGCACGATATAAAAGATAATAATGCTGCAAAAGATGCATATAAAACTATGACTAGGGTATTGGAAGGAACCAAAATAGTTGATGATGTATTTACTAATTCCAAATCAATGTGGGGAATCGTTTTTGAAAACGATTATTCAGCAGATAAACGTGCTAGAGCGGCGGTATTTGTCAATGGTCCATTTTATGGTGATATAGGTAATCCCTGGAATCCCAATGGAGGTAGTCAGGCTAAAGGTAAAGTTCCTTCTGATGAATATTCTGGTACTCTGTCTATTAATGGAGCAGGAATACAGGTCTACGATTACAGAGGAAATAGGATAAACAATTTGAGTAACATTCCTTTGAATCCGGTAGAAGTCGTATATATACTAGCCGATATGCCAGCTTCAAAGTTAAAGCAGATACTACAGAATGCTGATTTTCAATTAAAAAATGAGATAAAAGTCACCGCATTATCTTTATCAGGACCTGTGACAAAAGGTAGAACAATTGATGTAAAAGTAGAGAATGTCGTCAATAAACCTCGTAGTGGAACCTTAATAATAACTCCTCCTAGTGGATGGAATTTATCTACAAATAATATAGTCTTTAAAAATTTAAGACCAGGAGAACAAAGAATTATAAGCTTCCCAATCAATTCTTTCTCTAAAAATAGCGATAATAACTACAATATTAACTACTCCTTATCAACAAATGGAAAATCATCACCCCAAACAGGTTCTTGGAAAATACAATCAGCCTATGCTCCAAAGAAAACGATAAATGTAGATGGTAATTTGAAAGACTGGTCTGATGTCATTGCGACAAGTATGGGTGATGGAGCGTATAAGTTCAAAGTGTCATGGGACGCAAATCATTTATATTTTGCTGGGGAAATTGCTGACGATAAGCATGAACCATTTCCTCCATTTAATCCTAGCTTTGAATGGTTCAGAGAAAATAGAGTTGATGGCGCTAAAGGTGATGACAATGCAGATGGATTATTTATTAATATCGATTGTACAAAAAAGAATCCTGATGACTTGCTAAAAGGTCACTCGCTTTATGAAAAGGCTTTGGCTGCAGATGTCGATTATGAATTTTTTGCAACATATAGTACGGGAAATAACAGTGAGTTGTGGAGATATCGTGCTCCTGGTACAAATCATCAAGGGTATTATCCAACCAATCCAAAGCTTAGTCCACCTTTGATGAAAATGAATGCTAGCCCCTCAGGTGGAGCAGAAGGTAAAATAAAGTTTACTCGTTCTGGTAATAAGACGATTTATGAGGGTGCAATTTCTTTGAGTGCAATCCCTGAATTAAAGTCAGAATTAAGTAGATTGAAAGCAGGAGATTATTATTTCCCTAACCTTGCATGGCGCGTCAATGGAGGAAATAAAGATAAAAAATTCTGGACTATAGAGTCAGGACAATGGGAAGAAGGGGGCTATGGTTTTGTACCACAATGGTTATCAGGAAATTTGGCAAACGGAGGAAGAGTGATTAGTCGTTGGGCTTTTGTTAATGGAGATGGAAATACATTGCCAGATGGGGCGACTGCGTTTCAAGCCAAATGGACAGACTATGTTACAAAAATAGCCAATTCGTGCTGGATGTTTGTTAAAAATATTGTACAAAGTTTCTACAAAATGTAAAAACCCGGTTTCTTGGAGAAATCGGGTTTTGGGGTTAACTTCAGCTTTATCGAAAAGTTTTCCAGAACCCTTATCAGCGTGTGAACTATATCACTTTAGTTTTTACTTCATGCATACTTCTTACTATTTTTGTCACTAGCTTTCTGGGCGTAAATCTTACCAATTCAGCCAATATCTTATTTTTCACACCCGGAATCACAATAGTTGTGTTCGCCATTAAGCCACTATAGCCAATCTTAGCTACCGTTTCTGCAGTCATCATCTTCTTATTTTTGAGCAGTTCAGAATCAGCCATCCCGGTTGTTTCATGAAAAGCAGATTCTGTAGGTCCTGGACAAAGAACAGTTACAATAACACCTGTATCCTTTAACTCATTAGCAAGCGCTTCTGAAAATAATAAAACATAGGCTTTAGTAGCAGAATAAACCGCCATCAAAGGTCCTGGTTGAAATGCAGCTGTTGAGGCAACATTTAATATTTTTCCGTTACCTTGGTTGACCATATCCTTCAGAAATAATTTCGTTAAATGGGTGAGAGACACCAAATTGACCTGCAGCATTTCCAGTTCAGCAGTGAGATTGGTTTCGTTAAATAAGCCATGATTACCAAATCCAGCATTGTTCACCAGTACATCAACTTTTATGGATGCTTGTTGCAAGTCTGTAAAAATTTCTTCGGGAACTGTTGGAATAGATAAATCCTTGACAATATTTTTCACAAAAATGCCGAACTTTTGTTGGAGTTTATTCGCTATTTCAGAGAGTTTTTGTCCGTTTTTATCTACTAAGATGAGATTATAAGTATCATGGGCAAAAATGTGTGCCAATTCGTAACCAATTCCACTCGCTGCCCCTGTAATCAGAGCAGTTTGTTTCTGATCTTGGTATGTGGTTTTCATACACGATGTCCAACTTGAACCCTAAGAACTATGAATATTTCCTACTTTAGATTACAAGCTTTGCAGAAACTATTAAGCAACAGCAGCAACTAAAAATAAAATGAGAAGGAGTCAGAAGGCAGAATTATCCTGTTAGCGTAGCGGGGCGCTAGCCCATTCTGCCTTCTGACTCCTGAATTCTTTTTTGTTAAAATATAAATTATAAAAAAAGGCTTCTTCTGATAGGCGAAGAAACCTTTTTTTAGTCACAAACCAAATTTGAAAAATATACTGTTACAGGTAATACCTCACAGTGGTAACAACTCGACTCTTCTGAGCACGTAAAGCTGTTTTTAAGAATAAAGTTGTTTGGTTGTGCAAAAGACCGTCCCACCAATTACGAGTCACAAAAGCAGGAATAATAACTGTTGTGTAAGTATCGCGATAACGCTCTTCAAACTGACTGACAAATTCGACAATAGGAGATATCACAGAGCGATAGGGTGATTCGATAATCACCAATGGGATATCCGCCTCCAATTGTTTCCATTGTTCTTTCAGTTTTTCTCCCTCTGTAGAACCAACATCTACGTGAACTGCAACAATTTCATCAGCAATTGTGCGTGCGTAATCCAAAGCCTCTACAGTTCCCCGATTCAAGTGTCCTACCACAACAACTGCAGGGTGAGTAGCAACTTCCACTTTCGGTCTGGGAGTATAACTTCTAGGCGGTAATCCTTGAATACTGAGACGTTCCGCTACGTATTGATAGTGACGGCGAATAGCTAAAAATATGCTGACAAGCAAAGGAATTGCTACCACCACTAACCAAGCTCCCCCCAAAAACTTTGTTGATATGATGACGGCTAAAACTATAGCTGTAGCGATCGCTCCCAAACCATTCATCAAAGCACTAGGACGCCAACCAGGTGTGCGTTCACCGAACCAGTGGCGTACCATTCCAGCTTGGGATAGGGTAAAGGAAGTAAATACACCTACCGCATACAAAGGAATAACAGCATTCAGATTTCCTTTGAAGATAATCACCAAGATAGCCGCACAAAGGCTCAAGAGAATGATGCCATTCGAGTAGACTAAGCGATCGCCTAAAAGTGACAATTGTCGCGGCAAAAATCCATCTCGTGCCAAAAAGTAACAAAGTCTGGGAAAATCAGCATAGCTGGTATTTGCAGCTAAAAGCAGGATTAACAGTGTGACAACTTGGACAAAAAAGTAAAATGGTCCGTTGCCTAAAATTTCGCGACCCAACTGAGAAACCACAGTTTGTCCCTCTTCCGGAACAATATGATATACGTTGGATAAGTAGGTAATTCCCACAAACATTAGACCTAGAAGAGCGCCCAAGTAAAGCAATGTGAGGCGAGCATTTTTCCACTCTGGTTCTTTAAAAGCTAAGACACCATCGGATATCGCTTCAACTCCTGTCAGTGCCGTACATCCAGCAGAAAAAGCTCTCAAAATCAAAAACCAAGTGAGTCCTTCTTTGACAGGAATACTGGCGTGTTCAGCTGCAACTTGTCCAGTCGCTTGTTGAAATAAACCAAGGACAATTAGCACAAAAATACTAGCAATAAAGGCATAGGTCGGAATCATAAATATCCTGCCTGATTCCTTCACACCTCGAAGATTTGCCAGCATCAATAGGAAAATAAAAATTAAGCAAAGGCTAACTGTGAATGGTCGCAGCACTGGAAGTGCCGAGGTGAGGGCAGCTGTACCCGCTGATATGCTGACGGTGACTGTCAAAATATAATCAATCATCAGAGAACCCCCTGCCACTAGTCCTGGGTATGTACCAAGGTTTTCTCTGGCTACAATGTAGGAACCGCCACCTTTGGGATAAGCTCGAATGGTTTGTCGATAAGAAAGCACGACTATTGCTAGTAAGATGATAATTGCTATAGCAATAGGCAGAGACAAACTCAGAGCGCTACTCCCCGCTGCCACTAAAACTACCAGACTTTCCTCTGTAGCGTAAGCTACCGATGAAAGAGCATCCGATGAAAGCACTGCTAAAGCAGCAGCGTTACTCAATCGTTCTTCAGTATGAGCGCTTGTTGGTAATGTTTTACCAAGTAAGAATTGTTTAATCTGTGGGTAGAGGGACATAGAAAGCCCACCTGGCAACTATATTTTTTGTCATCACTACTGTGGAAGAAAAATTAACCACAAAGCCTAGAATATTGCATTTTGCCAGATTACTTATCAATTGACCTTAAATTTTACAGTAGAGGTAGCTGGGCATCTCTACCTTCTACCGACAGATGATTTTGACCGAACAAGGAGCAGGGGAGCAGAGGAGAATAATTTTTGACTAATCTCCAATTCCCAATTCCCAATTCCCAATTCCCAATTCCCATTGCCCAATGCCCATTGCCCATTGCCCATTGCCCCTTGCCCATTGCCCATTGCCCCTTGCCCATTGCCCATTGCCCATTGCCCGTTAACATTCTTATTCATTAGTAGCTGATGCTAGCGATACTTCCATATCATCCGCTAGCAACTTGTGCGCTGCTTCCAGCATTGATGCTGCTATGTCCTTGAGGTCTTCGCGGTTATTCAAGTAAGTTTTCAACGCTTCTATTGGGTCGATGCTGTTACTCGCGCTCAATTCTGGAACGCGGGGTCGAGCCAACTGGCTGACCAACTCTGGTTGAATGGTATAGGTATGCGCTGGACTTAAAGCATCATGCAGCGAAGCGCTATCAATGCAATCCAACTGCTCAGAGCGAAGTTTATAAATAAGCCGCACGACTGCATCTTGGATATCACGCTTGGCTAGAGCTTTCATAATCGCCGCCTGCGGATCTTCAGCCTTGGAGATATCCACCTCAATTGTATGGAAAGCCCGAACTGGCAAAGGACAAAATTCCCACTGGACGCGACCTTTCTCCAGTTCTACCATAACGTAGCCTTTGTCCTCCTTTTCTTCGCTAAAATCCACCCGCTCAATACTCCCTGGATAAATCACCGGAGGATCATTAGATTTATTCAGGTTTTGATGGCGATGAACATGTCCCAGCGCTACATAGTCAAAGCAAGGTCGTGTTAGCAAAGATAAGGGAAGCGTAAAGCCTTTACCAACTGCTAGAAAACGCTCAGCTCCCAAGCTAGCATTGTCCGTCATCAAGTGACCTAAAAGAACAGTTGGTACATTGGGGTCAAGGCGGCGAGTTTCTGCTTCTAGAACAACTCGCAGACGTTCAGTCAGCAGCTGGTTGATTTCTACCAGAGATAAACCTTCCGTTTCCTGACGAGTCATCAGCGTGGAACGGGTTAGCCAAGGAAGGGTGAGAACCTGCACGCTTCCATTGCGGGTTTGGATGCGATGAGTTGTTAAGGTATCACCTACGACAACACCCGGAACTCCCAAGGTGCGATAAATACATAGACTAGCTCCACCCTGCCCTTGGGAATGTTGGTCATGGTTCCCCACCAGCAGCACTGTGGGGATATTTGCATCAGCCAAACGGCGAAACTGACTAGCAAAGGCTTGCTGTACGTACGGCGGTGGTGTGGCATCGGGGAAAGCATCACCGCCAAATAAAACCAAATCTACTGGTTCTGCCAGCGATCGGTCAATACATTGAGATAGGCTATTGACAAAATCCTCAAGTCGTGTATTTAATCCTGTTTCAGGATTTATTCGTCCGTGGGAAAAGCCGCTTCCCATGTGGATGTCGGAAAGGTGAAGGATTTTAATCATGTTTGTCCTTTGTCATTGATGATTTGTCTAATACTTTAATGTTTAATGACAAATGACTACAGTTGTTAAAATAATTTCTGCATTTTGTAAAAAATCAACCTTCCGCTGCATAAGCATAATCATCCGCTTATCTGGGTAAAAGCTTAGCAATGGTATTGCAAGGTAATAAACGTGCAGCAATAAAACCACTACATCAAGCTATCACCTTTGATTCCAAGTTAGCGATCGCTCTTTGGGTAGTGCGCTGTGCACAATCGCCTATTTTGTCCAGAAAGTATAAAAGTCGTGCGGTTTACACATAACCCACATTCCGCAGATATTAAAGCGGATTTAATAATTATGAAATTGGAGAGTATAAAGCCTGAAATGGTTATGAAACAATCATTTCAGGCTTTTTTTATATAAAATAATAAGCATAAAGTAGA
>JAHHHH010000043.1 GCA_019359415.1 Iphinoe sp. HA4291-MV1
GCAGGAGAACTCATCTACAACCCTATTGCTCAAAACGCAGATGATACGGGCATTCTGGCGGATTGTATACAATCCGCCAGAATGCCCCAATGGTAAGCCTTCTAGAAATCTTTTCGGTCTACTGAGGGTAGAACAGAAGGAGGTGTTTCTTTCATTCGTAGCGGGTGGTGCGCCGCCAGTGGGGTGCTCTCAAGAAACACGAGCTAGAATGCTTGTAAAATAAGGGTTCATCGAATTCGCGAGTGTTTCTTTCATTCATAACGGGTAGTGCGCCGCCCGTGGGACGCTCTTAAGTACTTCTTCACAACAAAAAGCACCTTTGGTTAAAGATAATCCAAGGCGCTGCTGACGGTTGTCGTTGCCAACCTGTCTTGATTAGAGCAAAACGCTAGCCCAGGCAATATTTAGCAGTAGCTGAACCAAAAAGGCAGTCTATGGAGAAGCGATTGTCGCCGCTCCATTGTTTACCAATGTTTACTTTACGCTTGAGCAAGTCAAATACTCTCTAGCAGTTTTCAGGCGGTTACTTTGTAAGATATTTTTCCAAAGTGTTGGCTAGTGTAGTTTTCGGTACGGCACCGACCACCATATCCACTTTTTGCCCACCCTTAAAAATCATCAACGTGGGAATGCTGCGAATGCCATACTGGCTAGCAACATTGGGATTTTCATCGGTGTTGACTTTCACTACCTTGAGTTGACCTTCGAACTGAGCGGCAATTTCATCGACAACAGGGGCAACCATCCGGCAAGGTCCGCACCATGGTGCCCAAAAGTCAACTAAAACAGGAACTTCGCTGTCTAGTACTTCCTGTTTAAAGGTAGAGTCTGTAACTTGTGCGGCTGCTGACATGCCTAAAACCTTCGCCTATAATTATGTTCGACTTTGCTGAAAATTCTACCATAGCAAAAACCACTGCTTGACAGTAAAGCACAGACTTTTATATATAGCTTTTGAACTTATTCAATAATAATTATTAAGGAACCGCCCGAACGGTGTCCGGGCGGAGTGTGGTGTGAGGAGTGAACGGAAACATGCGTCTCCGCTATTTCTATTCTAGGCGACATATAGGATTTTTCCAGTAACAGTTTAAGAGTCTGGAAAAATTTCATTAATAATTCGATATTGAGCATCGGACATGGGGGAGGGGGAAGTACTGATTGTCCATTGATTGCTGTTGGTGATAAGTTGTCATACAGTACTCATTAACCCTTAACCAGTACCTGCTCTGTTTATTTACCCATACCTAATTGTTGTGCTTTTTGATAGACTTTACCTTCTGTTAACAAAGAAGGAGCAATCACAACTTCCACTTGCTGCATTTCTTTGATGTTTTTTGCCCCCAAAGTGCCCATACTCGTCTTCAAAGCTCCCAAAAGATTATGAGTCCCATCATCTAGTTGTGCTGGTCCAGTGAGGATTTGCTCTAGGGTACCAGTGGTATCTACACGAATGCGCGTGCCACGAGGCAAAATAGGACTAGGAGTTGCCATTCCCCAATGATATCCTCGTCCTGGAGCTTCAGCTGCTTTAGCAAAGGGAGAGCCTATCATTACTCCATCTGCACCACAGGCAATGCACTTGCAGATGTCGCCACCAGTGATTAAACCACCATCAGCAATAACTGGTATATATTTACCAGTATCTTGGTAGTAGTCATCGCGTGCAGCAGCACAGTCGGCGATCGCAGTCGCTTGTGGTACACCTACACCCAGCACACCACGGGATGTACACGCTGCACCAGGACCAATTCCCACCAGTACAGCAGCTGCCCCTGCTTTCATCAAATTGAGAGTCACTTCATAAGTGACGCAGTTTCCCAGCACTACAGGTATGGGCATTTCTTGACAAAATTTTGCCAAGTCAAGTGGTATAATAGACTCTGGTGAAAGGTGTGCAGTAGAAACCACAGTGGCTTGTATAAAAAATAAATCTGCACCAGCTTTTGCCACCACAGAACCAAATTTGCTTGCCCCTGCGGGAGTCGTACTAACGGCTGCAATGCCACCTTGTTGTTTAATTTCCCCAATCCGTTGTTCAATTAATTCCGGTTTAATCGGTTCAGCATAAAGTTCTTGCATCAAGGGAACAAATTCTTCTTTGCCAACTGAGGCAATACGGTTTAAGATTGGCTCTGGATTTGCGTAGCGAGTGTAGATTCCTTCTAAGTTCAGGACGCCCAATGCTCCTAGCTGTGACAAAAGCACAGCCATACGGACATCAACGACACTATCCATCGCACTAGCAATAATTGGAATATCACGCTCAATATTGCCGATACGCCATTTAGTGTCCGCCAAACTTGGATCGAGTGTTCTATTACCGGGGACGAGAGCAATTTCATCTATTCCGTAGGCTCTCTTAGCTGCTTTTCCCCGCCCAATTTGAATATCCACGTTCATGTTCCCAAATCTGTTTTAGCTAGGCTATCAAAATTATGAGAGGATTTGCAGAGGTTTTTTCATGGCGTTCTTGCCACAATTTATAAATCCTTATGTAAGCATTTGACTTTATTTCACTCTCAAAGTGAGCAGTTCAGGGGCTAGAAACGGATTAAGTTGTTACCATAATTTCATATCTCATTCAGATTAGATATTTTTGAAGCCTTGCTCCAATCTGAAACTTTAGAACTACTTGAATGGTCCCGTCTGTGCCAGCATTTGTCTACCTTTGCGGCAACAAAGCTGGGGACTATTGCTGCGCGCCATCTCAAAATCCCTACGGTGCAAGCCCAAAGTGAGCAGTTGTTAGCGCAAACAAAGGAAATTTACGAACTGGGAAGCCGCCTAAGTACAGGGCTTTCGTTTGATGGGATTCGAGATATTGGCGATTCTTTAGAACGCGCAGAACTGCAAGGAATTTTGGTGGGAGATGAACTGTTAGCGATCGCCACCACTCTTGCTGGCGCAAGAAATGTACGTCGTGTTATTAACAACCACCCAGATTTAACAATACTGAATGATTTAGTTGACGATTTACGGACTTATCCAGAATTAGAACAAGAAATTCACAGATGTATAGATGAAAGGGGGCAAGTCACTGATCGTGCTAGCCAAAAACTTGGGTTAATTCGCACTTCCTTACGGCAATTACGCAACTCAATCACTCAAAAACTGCAAAATATATTACAGGTAAAAGCGAATGCAGTCCAAGAACAAATAATAACTCAAAGAGGCGATCGCTTTGTTATTCCTGTGAAAGCGCCTCAAAAAGACGCCATACCAGGTATTGTTCACGATACTTCCACCAGCGGCGCAACGTTATATGTAGAACCGAATTCTATCGTCCCACTAGGAAACCAGTTGCGGCAGCTGATCAGAACAGAGCAAATAGAAGAAGAAGCAATCCGTCGCACCTTAACTGAGCAAGTAGCTACAGTCAATACAGATCTGGAACAGTTGTTAGCAATTGTCACTACCTTAGACTTGGCATTGGCAAAAGCGCGTTATAGTTTGTGGCTCAAAGCAAATCCCCCACGTTTCATTAACCGAGAGGAAAATGAAAGCATTACCTTGCGACAGTTGCGTCATCCACTTTTGGAGTGGCAGCATTATCATGAGCAAGGACATTCTGTGGTTCCCGTTAATTTGCTCATTCAACCACAAATACGGGTAGTGACAATTACTGGACCAAACACTGGGGGAAAAACTGTGACTTTGAAAACCCTAGGTTTGGCAGTATTAATGGCGAAAGTAGGCTTATTTGTGCCAGCACGTGAACCAGTGGAATTACCGTGGTTTGACAAGGTATTGGCAGATATAGGTGATGAACAGTCCCTAGAGCAAAATTTATCAACATTTTCTGGTCACATCCGCCGTATTAGTCGGATTTTGGAAGAGATAGACGAGGAGGAGACAACAGGACAAGAGAACAATGCCCATTGCCCATTGCCCATTGCCCATTGCCCATTGCCCTCCTCTTTAATCCTTCTCGACGAAGTGGGTGCAGGAACAGACCCTGTTGAAGGGAGTGCCTTGGCAATATCGCTACTACAATATTTAGCAGACCATGCTTTGTTGACGATCGCGACGACTCATTTTGGTGAACTAAAAGCGTTGAAATACCAAGATGAGCGGTTTGAAAATGCTTCTGTAGAATTTGATGAAAGTACCCTTTCACCCACTTACCGTCTACTTTGGGGAATCCCTGGACGTTCCAACGCCCTCACAATTGCCCGTCGCTTGGGGTTGAAACCAGAAGTTGTGGAAAAGGCGAAAACGCAACTGGGAGGAGCAACAGACGAAGTCAATCAGGTGATTGCTGGCTTGGAAGCGCAACGCCGCCGTCAGGAAACCAAAGCAGAACAAGCACAGGATTTGTTGCAGCAAGCTGAGCGTTTATACAAAGAAGTCTCCGAAAAAGCCACATCATTACAGGAAAGAGAAGGTGCTCTGCGTGCCTCACAAGAGGTGGCAGTGCAACAAGCGATCACTCAAGCAAAAGGAGAAATAGCTCAAGTGATTCGCCGCTTGCAGCAAGGGAAACCAACATCACAAGATGCCCAACAAGCTACAAAAGCTTTGAATGAAATAGCTGAAAAATTTATACCAGAAAAACCTCCAAAACCAAAAGTGGGATTTCTTCCCAAAGTGGGCGATCGCATCCGTATACCCAAGATCGGACAAACTGCGGAAGTTTTAAGTGCCCCTGATAAAGATGGTGAGTTAACTGTCAGCTTTGGAATTATGAAGATGACGGTAAAGCTAGAAGACGTAGAATCTTTAGATGGTCAAAAAGCTGAACCAGTCGTTAAGGAGCCGAGGAGCCGAGGAGCCGAGGAGCGCACAAGCAGAGGAGAGTCAAAAATCATAACCTTGAGCGAAACTCCTGCAATTCGCACATCTCAAAATACAGTTGATATACGCGGACGCAGGGTGCCTGATGCAGAAATCATTTTAGACAAAGCACTTTCACAAGCGACAGGACCAATATGGATTATTCACGGACATGGCACGGGTAAACTACGGCATGGGGTTCACGCCTTCTTGCAGCAGCACCCTAGAGTCAGCCGTTACGAAGCCGCAGAACAAGCCGATGGCGGTACTGGTGTAACAATTGCTTATGTCGAATGAATAGCGATTGGCTACAAGAATTGTGACTAAAAAACCCGGTTTCTTCTAGTTGAGTCAACGAAATTTCGGTCTTCGGTGGTAACAGAAACCGGGTTTTTGAGATTAGTGAGTTGGTGTTCTAGCGATGGTCTGTGTACAGATGTTACTAAAAAATTAAAAAACGACATCTGTGTTTGGCAGATAGAGCACAATTGATTATGCTCATACTTTTTTCAAAGTAGTTTTTCGTCGTAGAGTAAAACAAAAACCTCTGCTGTTCACCAAAGTCATAGAAGCCCTAGCTCCTGGCTTCGGCTCATAGTGAATGGAAACCAATCTTAACCCTTGAGAGTCTGGTTTCAAAATGGGTAACAGCAACAGTCCCTACCAGCCTGATCACCTATGCTAAAAGTTATGCACTCTGCCGCCGATTCACCCGCTCCAACTTCTCAGTGGGAGGATTTAATTAAGCTTCCGGCTCCAAGCTCTGTTCAATGGGACAATATCAAGACCCAGCTGGACTTGGTGTTGTTAGCATTAGAAACTTTGACTGGCATTGGCTCCGAAGCAATGCTACAAGCGGCAGTTAATCTGAATCTAGAGTCAAGAGTGCCAGACCGTGTAGCGCTATGGCGACTACGCCAATCAAATCCGCTACGTAAAGGTCAAGGAGGGCGAAAAAAACTAGATGTGGAGGAAGCCAGAGCGCTTGTTCTCATTACTTGTTACCTTGCCAAACAGCAACAAGAATTAATTCGCCGTGCTGTTGGTCTTTTGGAACAAATGGCAGAAAATGATCGCGAACCTCATCAGGTTGCTTTGCTTGGAGATTATATCGATGCTTTCTGCAACACTTACCAAGAGCGGATGGAGGAAGACGCAACAATCTCCACTGATGAACTTACCCACCTGGCACTAAAACTGCTTATAGATTTGCTTTTTTATAGTGGACCTGGTGGACACCGCCGTCTGTGGCTAGCACTTATCGACCGTTCAACCAAATTCTAGATTTGAGATTTGAGATTTCTTAATCAAAAATCAAAAATTCCAAATATCCTGCTCACAGTTCCTGCTATGCCTGTATCAAATCCTGTGATCCGTCGGTATACACCGCCTACCTGCACACTAGAGGTCTTGGCACAGAGATCAGCTTTGTCTCAGTGGACAGGTAAATCTGTCCTAAAGGAGCTACAGTTTGAGCTTCGCTTTGATGATCCGCGATTACCAGAGGAAAAAAGAATCGCAATTAGAGGCGACAGCAACCAGCTGGAGGCTTTGTGTGCAGTAGTGACATCCTACGTCCAAGAGTTCCTCCAAATGTCTCCTGAAAGCTTTTGGGCAAATGTTTCAGGAACAGAAGACGTAGGGGTAACATCAGATGAGACTGAAGAAAAAGATTTTAATAACCTCCCTTTACAAGAAACTCAAGCGATAAACTCCTTTACCCATATACCAGCTGTAGATATACAAATTAAACCTGGCAATCACCTGACTCATAACCTGTTTCTTGGTTCTCTGGCAAACCCAGCATCTGGTAATGTCGTTCAACTTAGTCTGCTGCAATTATTCGACTTAGCAACAGCCTTGGATGAATATTCTGTTGATGTCATGGCGCTACCAAATCTCACATCTCGTTCTGCGACTCGTCGCATACCAGCTTGGGCACCTGTTGCAGCTGTTCTGGCAATAGCTGTGGGTTTATTCCCAGTGACTTGGCAGTATGCTAACCGTAACAAACAACAGCAGACAGCTAAAAAACAAACTTCGGCACAACAAAAGATTGCTCTAGAAAACTCGCCTTCACAGAATCTATCCACACCGAATGCTTTACCTACATTCTCTCCCTCAAATAGTTTACTTTCACCACCATTGCCACCCTTCGGTTCTACCTTACCAGTACCCAATTCCACCAATGCTTCTCCACCAATAGGTCAAACATTGCCTAGTGTGCCTGCTACACCTCAAACATCTGCAAACTCCACGCTCCCTTCTGTGCCCCAAACATCTCCTAATCTTGGAAATGTCCCCAATACACCTTTACCATCTTTAGGAAGTACGCTGAATATACCTGGAACAACAAAAACTCCAACCTTTCCAACTTCACCACAAAACACAGGACCAAAGCAACAAATTGCTATTCCATCTAAGCCACTACAGAACAATACAGCATTAAAGCCAAATAGTGGTACTTCTTCTTCTACATCAGCTCAAAAGAATTCGACACTCAGCGCCAGCACAGATAAAACTCCCAGTGACTCATCAGTAGCCACCTTACCCAACTCCACTAGAAGTACTAGCCGTGAACCAGTTTACTCACAACCAGGCACCTCTGAACCAAGTGGTACTGATGCATTAATTTCCAGATTGCGGGAAGCTCGTAGAAACAGGGCTAATATTTCCACAGAAGTTGCGACTACTAGTACTAATCGTAGTAGTGATACGTTGTTTGATACAGCTCAAGTGTCAGAAGCTAGAGATGTGTTGAAAAAACGCTGGCAACCGCCTTCTGGATTAAGGCAAAGAATTGAGTACAGCTTAGTGGTGGGTGTTGACGGCAAAATTGAGCGAATTTTACCTCTAGGTAAAGCTGCAAGAGATTACGTTGACCGTACGGGGATGCCTCTAATTGGTGAACCTTTTGTTTCTCCTAATAAAAATGGACAAGCTGTAAAAATTCGAGCTGTTTTTAGTCCTGATGGCAAGGTGCAGACTTTTCCAGAAACTGAATAAATGAACTACCCTGCCCATGCCATAGCATGGGCGGGGTTTCTCGCTTCTTAGTCCAAGCTTGCCGCCACCCGCCAGTAGCAGTAACGGTAGAGGTTTGGACTTCACGAGCTTCGACGCTGGTTCCCAACGCATAATTGAGGCAGACCACTTACTTTTTAATGTCGCTTTGTTCCAATTCGCTCATTCGCTCATTCAAAAATGATTAATCTCAACAAAGCGATAATTTCATGACTATTGCTTTTTCTTTACTGCTACCAACTGTAGTTCTTGGTCTTGTATTTCTAATAGTTCTGGTATAGTGACGAAGCGATAGCCTTGCTTCTTAAGGTTACTGATGATTTGTGGTAGGGCTTGCACAGTTCTGGAACGATTCCCTCCACCATCATGCATTAATACAATTCCACCTGGTTTTGAATCTTTCATGACGTTTCTAATTAACCTTGGTACAGCAGGACGGCTGTAGTCTATGGAGTCAGCAGACCACATAATGATAGAGTAATTTCTGTTTTTAGCATAAGCAAACAAGCCATTATGCAGTATTCCACCAGGTGGTCTGAACAAAGTGGTTTTCGCACCTGTAAGTTGGTAAATTAAGTCTGTTGTACTGTCAATTTCAAACGCTGCTGCTTGTGGATTAAAATAGTGATACCAATGATGCCAAGTATGATTGCCAATAACATGACCTTCTGCTACAATTCGCTTCCCTAATTCTGGATGGGTCTTCAGGTTCTGTCCAACAACAAAAAATGTAGCCTTTATATTGTTTTTTTTGAGGATATCCAGCACCTGTGCGGTAGACTCAACCCAAGGACCATCATCGAAGGTCAGTGCAATAACTTTTTCCCCTTTCGTCAGTTTTGCTTTCTGGATAATTGCACCTTGAAAGCGTGATGGGACAGCATAAGAAAACCCCTTTGCTTTTGCTTCTTGCTGCCAACTTGTCAGCATCGCAGCTTTGAGTCTCTCAATGCGCTGTTGAGTTCCTACTTTGGCTGCTGTATCCTTTACATTTGTAACTTGTCTTGTCTGAGCTTCCGAAGTATTTGGATTTACAGGCATTACCAAACCAATACTTAAACTGGCACAAAAGCCAACTAGAGCAATCAATATTCCATGTGACCAAACATACGATTTATTAGTTTCCACGTCAAAGCTCCTTGGGGTGGAATCATGAGTTATGTGTCTAACGGTGTGCTTTGGCACATTTTCTTTAGATATTAGATACTTAGAGGTCATTGTCCCTGAGTCCTTGCGGACACGCTTCGCGCAATTCATAGCTCTTGTGCAGGAGGCAGAGGACTAGTCTCACTGCGTTTCGCTCAAGATGACAAGGGACTTTATAAATAGGCTCTTAGGCGTTTTCTGATAATCTTAAAAATTTAAATTATAGATTAACAGAAATATAAGGATTAAGCTGATAAATGGTATAGGTTCAGATGAAACCAAGATGCTCTAGCTTTAAACTAACATATCTAGTAATAGTTAGAAGTATGATAAATCTTTAGCATAAATAATATTTGGCATTGTTTATTTTGAAGTATGAGTTGCATAGATAACAGTGTATATTCTACTGCTAAAGGTTATCGAGTTCTGAAAAAAAATGTTAATTTTTTAACTAATTATCTGTTACTCTTAGCCCTCTGACAAGTAGTAGACGCCAACAAACTAAATAAAGTTTCTTATTGTTAAAGGTATCTTTTTCCCTTAACGCAGAGTTTACTGAGAATCATATTTTTCTCAGCACAGCTTTACTGACAGATTTATACTAATGTTTCAGCTACAGAATTTATGAGTTATTCCTAACTACTTAGTGGTTCTAGCGGTGAATCTATAACCACAAATTTCTTAGGGTTATCCAGAAAGAATAAAGGCGTCAGTCGTCAGGAGTCAGAACTCAGTTGGGTATTTTGTACGACTAGTGAACCAGTACTGCAAGAGCGGAGACGCTCTTGAGAAAGGTGGATAAATAAAGGGTTTAATACCTCCACCTATGCCGGCAGTCTATACTGAATCAGTAGTATAAAATCTTACTTAAAGAGTGTTGACTTCTGAATTCGTATAGCTGAATTCTTCTTTTTTATTACTTCATTCTTATTCCAATTTAATCTTTGTGTTTTCAGTAAAAGTACGGAAAATATTAGAAATTTTATAAACTAAATTATGTTTAACAGTGAAAAAGTTTATATTGAAGCATATTATTCGCTCAAAGTATGTGATTTAATATACTAAAAGTCAAAACATAAACCTTTTTTAATATACTAAGAATCTAATGTGAGTTTCTGGCAGAGCGAAATTTAGCATCGAAACGCCATCGCAGAAAACTAAACTTTTTTCACAAACAAATACACACTGTCTTGCTGGTAGCGCAGTTGAAATAACTGAGTCTTATTAAGATGATTTACTAAATTGGTAGCAAATTCTCGATGACTTTGCCAGCCAGGATGACTTACATTCAACAGTATATAATCAAATTCTGTCAAAATAGCAGCTTGATTGGCACTTGTCAACTTGACAATTGATCTGTGGGTAAGGTGTGGGGCAATTTCAGCAGTCGTCAAAACAGATCCTTTTGTTTGAACCAGAGCAACTGCTTGCCGTGTTGCTTGCCAAGTATCCAGTGAATCTAGGTAAATTGACCAGAAATAGCCGTATTTGGCTAAAGCTATGAATGCCACTAAAGACCACAGTATAATCTTCTGTTTGTTGTGTAACCATCCCCGACTAGTTGCCAGACTAGAAATAACAGCTAACACAAGAAATGGTACTGCTGGTAGAGAATACTGCTGGGTCAAGTTTTTTTGCGTTGAGAAGTCACTAAGAAGATTGATCCCTAAAGTGGGAATAGCACCGACTAAAGGCTGTATCTGTTGCAATGAAAGTCCCCAAATGACAGGTGCAACTAAAAGCAGCAAATATCCTAGGTTATCGAATGAAAGAACTTGTCCCAACACAAGTTCTGGTTTCAGTAGTAGATTTTTAGCAATTTCTGAAAAAGAGTTTCCCAAATAGGCATATCGAGCAACATGACGTTCCACTGACGCTGCTTGGGTACCAAAAAAGGGGATGACGATTTTGGTTGCGATCGCAAACCAGGCTATACCACTTACAAGAGCGATCGCACCACATCGTTGCTTCTTTTCAAACACCAGTAGCCAGACTCCCAATGCTACCACTGTTAGAGACAAGACAGCTTTACATCCCAGAGTCAGGAAGATACATAAACAAAACCACCCAGTGCGTTCCAGTCTAGCCGCTAGAACCGCCCCTAACAATGTAGGCACAGCTATCACTTCCGGGTGGAAGTCAAAGAGATTAATATTGAATACCAGTGGATAAAGCAGGTACATCGCAGCCACTGCTATAGCTTGCTGCACCGTAACACCAGCATGACGCGCTAGATGCCATATCGGTAAAGCAGCTAATGATAAAGCAGCAGCTTGAGTTGCAAATAACCAGTAAACACTAGGGTATATTTTGTAGAATAAGGCTAAAAGATAAAAAATCCAAGCAGCATGGTCACCAAGAATGTGGAAACCAAGGAAAGAAGAAACAGGTGACTGTCCTTGGCTAATTAAGTAAACTGCCTGGTCAAATATTCCTAAGTCAAAAGCATTTGATTGAAATAGTTCATGTCTTAAAATGCTGCACCCAAATAAAATCAACGCACTCACGCCAACCATCCAAGTGATAGGACTAGGCTCAATTAGTTTTTTCTCATCACCCCATCTCTCCATCCCCTTGTCCCCACTCGCTGCGCTCAAATTCGCGCATTATCAATTCATTAGGTACGGCATTAAGAATTCTTTTTTTTGTAAGTCCTGCGGACAGGCTCCGCCAACGCGTAGTGTGTCCAAAGGGCATACTTTGAATTTTGAACCTCACTCCCCATCTACCCAACCCAAAGTTTTTGGGCAAATCGAACTGCAAAGCTTGCAAGTAGGATAATAAAAAACAACAGCGTTAGGTAACCCCAACGAGGATAACGAGACAACAATACACCGAGAGCAACACTTGGAGATACAATACCGTACATCAGACGACTTAAAGAGATAGTACCTCCAGATGCTAGCAACAAACCGATACCACAGAAGCCATAGATCACCGTGACTGGAGTCAATTGAGAGCGTAATTGCCATAACAGGTAAGCACTACCAAAAACAGCGACTATGTTAATCAACGGATCGCCTGCTAGTATCCATAAAAGAAAGAATAAAGCAGCAAAACCATAATCAACTTTTGCAGAACTTAACTGTTTACGGAAGTGCCATAAACAATAGCCTATGCCAATAATCATTGTAAATAACAAGGGATGCAGGGGATCCTTGATTTCGCCATGCTTCCAATTCAATGTCCCGATTGTCACTTGCATTAGCATTTTCCACCAACCCTGCCAATAAAACCCTAAGGAGGATCGCCACCCTTTTTGTGCATGGAGAAACCCCAGAGGATCGCCAAATTGAATCGCACAGTATATGCTAAAAAGAAGTAGACCAGCAGCAGTGGCAAAAGACGCAAGGTACGCAATCGGGGGTCTGCGTTGTTTCCAAGCTGCGATCGCAAACGCCCCGATAAGTGCTATTCCTGTCGGACGTGTTGCTGTCGCCATTGCACCCCAAAAGGCAGTCCAGCCATACTGGTGTTTATCAAAGGCTCGCAAAGCTGCCGTACTCAACAATAGATATAACCCTTCAGTGTAAATCACTCCTGCAAATATTGATAATGGACACCAAGCAACTATCGCAGTTGCCCACCGCGCTGCACTTTCACCAGCTTGTTCCTTAACCCAAAAGTATAAAAAGTAAAGCGCCGCGAAAAATGCCAGATTGTTAACCAACGTCCCAGCCACTTCAAACGATAAGCCCAAGTTCATCAAAACTCGGATGATTAAGGGAAACAGGGGAAAGAAGGCAAGGATGTGTGACTTGCCATCGTTAACAAATTCATATCCAGAGGTGGCAATTGTCCGGTAATTTTCACTATCCCATGCATGAAACACCTCCGAACCAAACGTGGGGGCAATCCCTCTGGGTGGTGCTGGCAATAATGGCGCAATCAACAACATTGCAATCCAGATGAGTAGTCGGCTAGCAAGCCACATTGCCGCCGGGAACAGGAGGGTTTTTGTCCATAAAGTTTTACTTGCAGATATTAGACTTTTAGCCATAAGTTCGAGTGTTTCTAGAAACTCTTACTACATATTCAAGGCTGATAATATGTAATGTTCTGTTATACCTTTTTTGTCTGTATAAGTTTTTGAGTAATTTTTATTGATATAAGCTGTGAGTTGATTATCACTCTTAATTTGTCCAGTCCACCTATCAAGGAAGATTTGCTCAGGACGATACTTCTGTAAGACAGCAAGTAGTTCTTTTGATGTCAAATCTCCTGAGTTGAGTCGTTTATACGACATCACTGCAATTTCTGGAGGAACGCGTAAACCAGCGTAAAATGCATATATGGGACGATCTGTAAATATCCATTGAGTAGAACTTTTGTATTTTAATACAAGCTGCATGACTTCTAAGTTCTGAGGGGGTTTTCCTTTTGGATGTGCAGGAGTCGCAACTACAAAGACAATCAGGAACACTACTGCCAAGCTAGGAAAGATGTGTTTTTTGATGTTTTGTGATTTTAAATTTTTAGAGAACAAATCAAGCAATAGAGCAACTCCATAAGCTGCTAACCAGCATATAGGAATCGCAAGCAACGGGTAGTGGTGATACCAGATTGGTTTATAGTTGAGAAAAATAAGTATAGCTGTTAAAAACCAAGTTAAAGGAAAAAGTCCATCTCTTTGTTTTTTCAAAAAAATTGCTAAGATGCCGATAACGGCTATAAATATATATTCATAATCTTGACTCATCATATGATATAGATAGTTAACATTATTAAAATTGACCATTGTTTTTTCTATCGGCTGATTTAAGTGAGATTGCAAGAGTTGGTCAAAATTAGAAAATTGTTGATATGATAAGCCAATTATTATGTATATAAAACCAAGAGTACCTAGCCAAAGCACAAAAGGATGAGACCAATCTTTTTTTTGCTGAATTGCTTTGAGGCTAAAATCTAAAAGAGAAAAGAGCATCAAAGGTATAAGAAATATAGTAAATAGTTTTGTTTGTAATGATAGTGCAAGTAATCCCCCAGATAAAATGAGAAAATACTTGTAAAAACGTTCTTTGTAGAGAGTGAGAAAATAAATAGAGAGCATGAAGAGTGAAAGCGATGGAATACCAATCATCACACAAATGCTGAGCCGAATATATAACCAAGAATTGAATAGTAAAACCGTGGCTACCAGTGCTGGTACAATTCCAAGATCACGACGGATGATTTGATAAAAGCACCATAGCAATAGTGCTGAGAACAGAACGCTCAGAAAGCGTGCAGCAAAGACTGACTGCCCGAATAAACTAAACCATTGTGATAACAGGACTGTGAAAAGAGGTGGTTGGTCGCTCCAAATTTGGGTATAAAGAGAAAACCCTTGCGAATAAAGAAGGGTTTTTATCAAATTCAGACCTTCATCGTAATCCAATTCAAAGGTTTGAGTGATTGGCTTGAACCTGATCGCAACTAAGAAACCAACCAAGAGAGAAATGATGAGCAGGTGAAAGAGAAAATTTTTTAGTTTGGGCATACTCAAGTAGCTTTTGACTTTTTCACAAACAAATAAACATCGTCACGCTGGTAGCCCAGTTGAAACAATTGGTTCTTTTTCAGTTGATTGACTAAGTTAGCAGCAAACTCTGGATTACGACTACCGTCTGGGTGGCGCACATTGAGCAGTATATACTCATATCGGGCGACATTAGAGGGCGGACCACTGATATCATCAACAAAGTGGATAGTAGGTCGATGAGATAAATGGGGGGCGATGCTGTGAGTTGTCAAAACAGCGCCTTGGGTTTGAACTTGCGCGATCGCTTCCTGTGTTGCTTGCCAAGTATCAATGGTTCTCAGATACCGCGACCAAAAATATCCATACTTTGCCAGCACCATGAAAGCCACCAACGCCCACAGGATAATTGCCCGTCTGGAACGAAGCCATCCTGAACCCGCAGCTAGACTAGAAATAACAGCTAATATCAAAAAAGGCAGTATTGGCAAAGAATACTGGTGGATTAAATCTCGTTGTGCCTGTCTCTCTGAAAGAATATTCAAAACCAAGGGAGGAATAGCACTCACCAAAGGAGTGAGATGCCCTGGTGCAAGTCCCCAGATAACAGGTGCAACTAACAATGCCAAATATTCTAGGGAATCTAGTGAAAAGACTCTCCCCAGTACTAACTCTGGTTTCAGCGCTAGATTGCTGGCAACTTCTAAAACTGAGTCACCTAAGTAACTGTAACGTGCGACTGCTGCTGCCTCATGATTGCTGTAGTAGGGAATAATCACTTGAGTCGCAATCAAAAACCAGCCAATACCGAAAATAAGGGCGAATATACCGCAGAAACGTCTTCGTTCAAACACCAGCAGCCAGAGACCCATCGCCGCCACTGTCAGAGATAACACTGCTTTGCAGCCCAAAATAAAAACGACACCTACGCAAAACCATATTAGCCGACCTAACCGCGCTGCCAACACGACTCCCAAAAATACGGGGACAGCCATCACTTCTGGGTGGAATTCAAAAAGGTTGACATTAAAAATGAGTGGGTACAGTAGGTAAACGGCTGCCATTGTGATTGCTTGGCTTTCCTTCAGCCCTGCTTGAACGGCAAGAAGCCAGGTAGGCAATGCACCCAAAGCTAATGATACTGCTTGCACAGCTAACAACCAGTAAGGACTTGGGTGAATTTTGTATAGTAAAGCTAATGGATAGACAGCCCAAGCAGCATGATTGCCCATGTGATGAAAGCCCAAAAAAGAGGAAATAGGTGGCATTCCTTGGCTGATCAGGTAAACGACTTGGTTGTAAATTCCCAGATCGAGAACTCCTGACTGAAACAGGGTGTGTCGTAAACTACTGCACCCCAGTAGAATTAGGGCACTGATGCCACTAATCAAACCAACGGTACTAATATTGACAGTCGATTTTTTCACGGCTATCTAAATTTCGGTGATATCTGATAACTTCAGGTATTATCGATCATTCGTTGACGCTTTATTAGGTTGTGAGGTGTGCAATTAAGCATCTACGTCCTATCGTGGTCTAGCCTTCTGGGCATATTTCTCCGAATTAACACTGACATTTTCTCTGTCCTGTTTGCGATCATCGCGCATTCAAGTTTTACCCTACCCAAAGTTCTTGGGCAAATTTAACAGACAGTCTGACGAGTAAGATAGCAAACAAACCCAGACTTAAGTATCCTTGACGAGAATGGCGAGACAGGAAGACACCACAAGCTACACTCACTGACACAATACCGTAAGTCAAACGACCCAAGGATATCGTACCTCCGGAAGCAAGTAGCAAACTTATCCCGCACAAACCATAGATAACAGTTACTGGAGTTAGCTGAGTACGTAAATGCCACAATATATAACTGCCACCCAAGAAGATAACCGCGTTAAGTAAGTTATAGATGAACCAATCATCTACGACTATTAAAAAGCACAAAAGTAAACCATAGAAGCCGTAGACAACGGGAAAATTAAGATGTTTACGGAAGTGCCATAAACAATAACCGTAGCCGACAATAACGCCAAAAAACAGGGGATGCAAGTAGTCTTGGATTGCAGAATATTCCCAATTAGATGTGCCAATAGCAATTTGTAATAACATATCCAACCAGCCTTGCCTATCAAATCCCAGTGAGGGTCGCCATCCGTGTTGTGCATGGAGAAATCCCAAGGCATCGCCAAATTGAATTGCACAGTATAGGCTAAACAAAAGTACTCCCATTGCAGTGGCACACCCAGCAACATAAGCAATAAAGGGTCTACGCTGTCTCCATGCGGCTAACAAAAATGCTGGTATAAGTGCTAACCCCGTGGGACGTGTTGCTGTTGCCATTGCACCCCAAAGGATAGTCCAGTGATACTGCTTTTTATCAAAGGCTCGCAAAGCCGCAGTACTTAACAGTAAGTATAGCCCTTCAGTGTAAATAACTGTACCAAACATGGACAAAGGACACCAAGCTACTACTGCTGTTGTCCAACGCGCCTCCTTTGTGCCGCAATGCTCCTCTACCCAAAAATAGATACAATAGAGTACCGCAAAAAATGCCAAGTTGTTTATGAGTGTACCTGCGACTTCAAATGACAAGCCAAAGCGCATGAAAACCCAAATAGCTAGGGGAAATACGGGAAAAAATGCAAGATTGTGTTGATCCCCATCATTGGTAAATTCATAACCAGATGCTGCAATCGAGCGGTAATGTACACTATCCCATGCATCAAACACTCCCCAGCCAAATTGAGGGATACTCCCTTCTGGTGGTGCTGGTAGATGTGGAGCAACCAGCAACATAGCAGCCCAAATAAATAATCGACTGCTTAGCCAGATTGCCGCAGGGAAAAGAAGATTATTTTGCCATAAAACTTTTTTTATAAATATCTGAACTTTAGCCATAAGTTTGAGTCTTTTAACAGACTTCTTTATGTATCCTCCTACCTATGGCTGTGATATCGTCAAACAAGTGTTTTCTTTTATACATATTGCCAGCAACATAAAATAAGCAGAAATTGAAGATAAACATAACTAATACACTATTTTTTGGTGAATTGCCAGTTTTCGGTTAATTTTCAGTAATAGAAAGTTCAGCTTCTCGACGCTTTTAACTGGTACTGAAATGACACTCTGGAATGTATTTTCTGGCAACCTACTAGCCTTTCAAAAATTGAGTACGGAAGAAACGCTCTGTGGCGTTGGAATTTGGGGGTTCCCATGGTACCAATCTGGAGGTTATACCTACCTTCATCGCAACGTTCCAATTTTCCTTGTTGAGCAAGACCAAGATTTCGAGCAACTCACACAAAGCTTTAACTACCTTGTTGCTAATGTCCCTGTCCCACCCCAGTATCAAAATTATGCATTGCAGCAATGCTGGAAAAGTACTTGTCTCTACAAAAGGCAAGGTTCTTGTGTCCAGACACCAGACAAACACATCAACCAGGTTCTCAAACAACGAGGAGAGTAGGAGTATGTAGTCACTTGACAGTGGTTATTTTCGTTTACGCTTTTGGATATACTAAGGAACTCGGTATTTCACGAAGCTAGTTGCCCCTAAGTTTGTTTCTATATATTGTTGTTATTTGTGAGTCCCAAGCAATCTATATTTAATGTTGTCTGTCAATCCTTAAACAATTGTGAAAGCAATAACTCTTCTTGGTTCCACTGGTTCTATCGGTACTCAGACTTTAGACATTGTTGCTCAGTACCCCGATCAATTTCGGATTGTTGGATTAGCAGCTGGGAACAATGTAGAACTGTTGGCTTCTCAGATTCGGCAGTTTCGACCAAGTATAGTCGCTATCTGCTCAGAGGAGAAGCTGCCAGCACTCAAAGAAGCAATCAAAGACTTTGCTCCCCAGCCGATTATACTGGCTGGTGATGCTGGAGTCATCGAAGTTGCCCGCCACGGAGATGCCGAAACCGTTGTTACGGGTATCGTTGGTTGTGCTGGGTTGCTACCTACCATCGCAGCCATTGAAGCTGGTAAAGATATCGCCCTAGCGAACAAGGAAACCTTAATTGCTGGAGGTCCTGTCGTTTTACCCCTCATTAAAAAATATGGTGTAAAATTATTACCAGCAGACTCTGAGCATTCTGCTATCTTTCAATGCCTACAAGGTGTTCCAGATGGAGGTTTACGACGGATTTTATTAACTGCCTCTGGTGGTGCTTTCCGTGACTGGGCAGTAGACAAGTTAACAGAGGTCACAGTTGCTGATGCCCTTAAGCATCCTAACTGGTCAATGGGGCGTAAAATTACTGTTGATTCTGCGACTTTAATGAATAAAGGTCTGGAAGTGATTGAGGCTCACTTCCTCTTTGGGTTGGATTACGAGAATATCGAGATTGTCATTCATCCCCAAAGTATCATTCACTCGCTGATTGAACTACAAGACACCTCTGTTCTCGCCCAACTTGGTTGGGCTGATATGCGCTTACCTTTACTATATGCCTTGTCCTGGCCTGATCGCATTTACACGAATTGGGAACGGCTAGATTTAGTCAAAATTGGCAGTTTAACCTTTCGTGAACCAGATCATCAGAAGTATCCTTGCATGAAATTAGCTTATGCAGTAGGTCGAGCTGGCGGTTCCATGCCTGCTGTATTAAATGCTGCTAACGAGCAAGCCGTGGCTTTGTTTTTAGAAGAAAAAATTCGGTTTTTAGATATTCCTCGGTGTATCGAATTGGTGTGCGATCGCCACGAAAGCGATAACCGTCCAAATCCTTCTTTAGATGACATTTTGGCAGCAGATAAATGGGCAAGACAAGAGGTTTTAAAAGCGACTGAAAAGCTGGAAAATCGTTTGCGTATAATATCTTTGCGATAAAAAACTACTAGCAACGGTAGGTTTTTATTGTATCTCTGTTTAGCGTTCAGCATTAGACTGAACGCTAAATTATTCTGATTTGTAATATTTACTTGATAGTAAAGTATCAGAATATAAATACGTAGACTACTATCTTTAAGAAGTTTTACAATTTTGTCATCCCTTTATCACTCATAATACAGAGAGATAGAAGATAATTGTTTTTTAATTTATGAAAGTTTTTTATAGACTGTATAAAAAATTTACGCAAAAAATCAAGAAATAAAAACTTAATAGTTTTTTTTTATAAGGTTTTACGGCATACTAACTTTTGAACTTTTTTATTGTATAGTGAGCGCAGAACAACTACAGGAAAAAGCCCAAGTAAACGAAACATTCTCACTAAAACAGTGCTGACGTTCTAGATGCTTGGAAGTCGGCTTTGCGTAAAGGTGGCGACTAACGTTGCTGAGTACTGAGTTTGACGTTTCACATCTGTACTCTTTAAGCAGCAAGTCGTTTCTATGCTGCGGATGTTACTTGTGGAGCAAAATTTTTTCTTCCTTGTTCAATCTCCTGACTTTAGTTGTGGAGTTACACTCAAAACCCAACACTCAGCAGGACTAAATTTGTGAACAGAGTCTTCAGATCTCTGTGACTATTACTCTCAAGAGAAATTATCTTCTCTTTGACCTTCATTGGTAAGACTTTTTTGAAAGAGGTGTATCTATGTTGGCGACTGTGATTGTAGCTTGGATTGTCTTTACACTATTAGTAAAAGTCGTGAAGACAAAAACGAAAACTGCGTTTATTACTGCCACTGGTATTGTTATATTGCATACTGGTTTTGGGATTAGCCCTCTAGATATTTGGCATCAAATCATACAGGTGCTTCAAACTTTATCTCAAGTTATTAGGGTTAGGTAATATCATTTTAGATATTGTTAGATATTGATGTCGTTAGTCCTCTGTATTGAACAAAGGACTAACGACAAATAAAAAAAAGACGACCTTCACGAGTTAACTTTACGGGTGCCGAACTACTTATTTTTTGATGCTGAAAGGCGTACCAGAGCATCCATAACAGTAGTCGGTTGGAACCGTTCACACAAACCTACTCATCTCTAGTCATTGCTAGACAGATGTAGATAAGTGCAAATGTAAGTGAATCAACCACAGAGGTGTGACAAACGGCAATCCACACTAGTCGCCTCTCAAGAACACAGACGCTGCTTTGAACAACGGGAGGAACCCCCACACGTGAGACAGCGCGAATGACGGCTTTCCCTCTCAAGAGCACAGACGCACTCGCGTTCCGTAGGCGACTGCGTTCGCCAAAGGCGTGTCGTTCACGCAGTGTCTCCGTCAGGAGAAGACACACCCGTAAGTCCTGCGGACAGGAGGCTACGTCAACGTGGAGCGTTTGTGCTCTTGAGAAGGGCGCAGGCTCCTCTATTCCCTTCATAAGTCGGGAATTACTTTCTCCCAATATTCAAACTACCCCTACTATTGGGCACCATTTATTCTGATTGGCAATGATTTGTAATTCTTTTAGCTTGCTTGCTGGATTGACATTGACACGCTAGTGGCAATTGTTAAGATGCTGATGAAGACTCAACAGGCATTACGTGCCAATATCACAATAAAAATGGCAGCAATGTCAATAAACTTTGAAATAATATATTGAAGTTATGAGTTACGAGTTATTAGCTACTGTTACGATTTTTTAACTGTTAACTTTTAACTCTGAACTCTTAACTTAATTACTGTCTAACACCGCTGAGCTAGAACTTTATTACCTACACAGGTTGGTACAGGATGCTTAATTATGTTGGCAAGTTCCTGTAGTTGATTGACTGCCTCTGCACCCTCTAACTTCATTAATTCGCGATCATCTCGCATCTCCGTCCAAGTGATGCCGTAATCAGAGACTAAAAACCGAATGAGATGGTTTTCTCCCAGGCTAACCATAAACGAAGCACTATTCATCTGGTCACCGCAGGTGTAGCAGGACGCAGGATATCCGCGCCTCTCCAAGACAATCGCTAAAGCTTGCAGGTTCATCACTAAGTCCTGGACGAATTGCCGATGTTGTTGTGCTAGTCTCAGAAACATTTCCTCCCTCCAAACACCACAGTCATTATGGTCTGTTTTATATTTTCTTTAGATTTTCGCACCAACTGGTATTGTAAGCTATTCATTACTATCACAGATATACAACTCACAGATACGTAATATATTTATGAATTGACTACCTAGTTTAGAGTAGTCGATGTGGGTTTTGCGTGTCGTATCAAAATATTCAGTTTGCGAACCTGAAATATCGGACAAACGACTTGCCTTTATGTTGTTTTTACAGATTCTCGTCGAAGTAGATGGTAAGTTTAAGCAACCCGCTATAAGGTTAACTCATATTTGGCACAAGTCAAGTCCAGAAAACACTAAATATTGCATTTTTATCGGCTACTTTTGAGTGGACCTTCTATCCTTTCTTACTACAAGGTAGCCACACGTCTTCTCAGACTATCTAAAGGCGTAGTTATTTTGTAAGATATGTGACAGTCGTTAAGCAATGTAAAAATTTTGAACTTTACACCAAATTCTTCAGAGGATATAGCAAGACTAGTAGATGACCGTGGCTGTTTGAGATTATCGATTGGGATCAGTAATTTTTGGCAGTGCTCAGTCTTGAGTATTTTTTACTCAAGCAGTTGTATTCAGCAATTAGCGCTAGTCACCTGCGGAGGAGCTGCGAGTTCAAAGTAGCGTGCTGTGACTCTTTCACCAGGAGCGTAGTGCCAAAGGCACACACTACGCTTTAGTGAACGCGAGTGCGTGCCCTCTCTGGGTATAGCGGCTCAGGAGATACCCGGAGGATGATTATCTGTAAAGGGAAATTCCCTTATCCACAATCCCAAGTGTAAAACCCAAATCGTTTGACTTAACACTGACAATAACTGAACTCAAAATAACCATGTTGCCATTTCGGCAGATCTTTTTATAACAAGCTGCATGGTATTAATTTATACATTTTTTAGAATAATTTCCGAGAAGACAGAATAGCTTAATATGAATAGGTTTTTTACATATAACTTACTTGAACAAGAAAGAACGAAGGTGTCAGTCGCCAGAATGAGCACATGAATTCTGTGCGACTGGTAAGGCAGCGCGGTGAGTCCAGCACTACAGGAGGGTTTCCCTCTCCTAACGTAGACGCTACTTTGAACCGTAGGTGACTGGCGAACCCGTAAGGATCTTGGGGGTTTCTCCCAGGAGTGACTGCTGTGGGCTGCGCCAACAGCGGTTCAGGACGTGCCAGTCAACAGTCCTCAGTCACCACTGGTGCGGCTCTCTGCTCCCGACACTGTAAGAAAATTATCCAAGCTTGGGTTTAGACAACTTGCCACCAACCGAAAGCTGGACCGATAAAACGAACTATCACCCAAGCAGCGACCAAACCGCCAATACCAATCCAGGTAATCCGATTTGACCATTTTACGAATTTTTCTGCTCTGTTTTTGGTAATAGGAACCCACGGTAAGATTCTGGTTGTATCTTGACCGTATTTTTCTCCCATTGCAGCTTTACGACGCTTTGCTTCGCCCATAATGTTAAAAATAAATTCCTGCTATGGCTGATGATAGCGCTTGCTGGAAGCAATAGCTCAAAAATATTCAATAATTTAGACTTCGCAACATTGTCAAGTTTGTTACTGTATAGCGATTTTCAAATAGAAACGACTTAGGCTGAATCTTCCTCTCTGACAGAGGAAAACAGATTGGGATCAAGGTAGTTAATACGTGCTAGGGGACTGAGGGCAGCCAAAACTTGAGCACCGTAGCTACGGATAATCACACGGCTATCTAGCAAAGCAACGATACCTTTACCTTCGCGCAATGGTGCGATCGCCCGTTGCAATTCATTCATAGCAATTGGCAACAAGTACAAACGGAACCAGTCTTGATGCAAGTGCTTGTAGTGCGCCACTCGACCTGCCACCAAGGGATTTTCTAGAGATGGTAGGGGTAAAGTCGCGATAACCAGAAGCTGGGGAGCAGGCAAAACCTTTTGATGCTCACGCCAAAATTCCCAACCGCTTACCAAAATACCATTTTCATCCAAACAAGTTTTTTCCACCTGTACCCGTGAACCAAACTCAGAGGCAAGAATTGCCCCCACTTGGGATTTGAGCGGCACATCCCCCACGAGCACAACCGTCAATCCTGGTGCTGTAGCGCTTAAGCATACTAGTGTCAGAACTTTATGAATAAACGCTGAGCGAAATTCTGGTGTGTTGGGTAGGGGTAATTGGTAGGGAATGTACAATTGAATAGCTTCTGTTTGGTTATCTGAGGAAAACTTGAGGCAAGTTAAGTCGTCTTCCAAACCGAAGCGCTGGCGGAATAAGGGAGCTTCAGTTTCTGGTTCTAAAGCACTGCCAATAAATACTACAGGCTGGCGCTGCCAAATAGGTGATAGTATTTTTCCTAACTCAATGGGGACACAGTGCAAAGAAAACAAACCTTGACGACGAGCAATAGTTGCCCAGAGTAGGGATGAGGGGGATGAGGAAGAAAGATTTTCGTTTCTGTGTTGAAATTGTTGAGCGAATCGTTTCCAGGTATCGGGCAGGCTGGATATTTCTAAAGCCGAATACAGATGACTCAAAATCTCTTCTTCTGCCTGAGAAATCAGATAACATTCGTAGGGATTTGCAGGGTGCTTGAACAGTTCATGTGTCAGTTGTGCCCGTGCAGAGCGAATGACTTCAGCTTGGAATGGGCAAGCGAGCATGAGTTGCTCCCAGTCATGTGCTTCTAAACTCACAGTGAGTTGAGGACGTACCCAATCTTCCAAATCGTCCACCCCATCAATGATTGTGGGAATGCCACTAGGAAAATTCGGAACTGAACTCAGCTGTGCTTTTAACCAAGTTTCGGGAGTGACTAAGAAAAGTCCTTGGAATTCACCACCAGGCCAAGCCTCACCTGTTCTGATAGCTTTATTAACTTGCAGCCACTGCTGTAGGCGGGGTATCTCTACTCGTAACAGTCGTTGCTGTACAGCTTCTGGGGCAACAATAATCACAGGACCGTGCCACATCAATGCTGATGCCACAAAGCTGGTGCGATACCGCCCCTGATAACCACAAGCTGCCCCCACTTGAATGAGGGCGCTACGTCCTAAGCGCAAGGCGCGAGCCACCAACCGTGCCATTGTCAAATGATGTGGCCACGAGGGGAAACCCGCCTGCGATCGCAGGAAGTTATGTAATGACAAATGAACTTCTGCTTCAATCACACACTTTCAATCCCATACAAAGTGATTTTTTACTTGCTTTTAGCCCCATTACTATTATGTTGTCAGTTTCAGGAGTTGGTTGCTATGTGTTAGTTGTTGGTTGTTCATTGTTGATTGTTATATTGACAACTAACTACTAACCCCAACTAGTATCCAAATACCCACCAATTATGCCAACTTATACAGGAATTTCTGGCGAAGCCTTCAGGCATCCTCTAGATCGCCAAGCAGAACAAGCCTTACGCAATTTACCAGGATTTGATTTTATCGCTCGTAAATTTGTGGAATTTTTCGTAGAACGCCCCCAGTTAATCTATTTAATGGGCAACACCATCCAAGTCGGACCACGCCAATATTCCACTATTTACCAAATGTTTCGCCAATGTGTGCGGGATTTGGATATTTACCCAGAACCTGCACTCTTTGTTGAGCAAAATCCCCTAGCAAATAGCTATGCGTTGGGGCAAGAGCATCCTTATATAGTCATTAACACAGGAATATTGGACTTGCTAAGCGAAGCCGAAATTAGGGCGGTGTTAGCCCATGAGTTGGGGCATATTAAATGTGGTCATACTATTTTAATTCAAATGGCGATATGGGCGATGAGTGCTGCTTCTGCTATAGGGGAGTTGACCTTGGGTATAGGTAATTTTGTCACTCAAGGTTTAATTTACGCCTTCTATGAGTGGCGGCGCAAAGCTGAGTTATCAGCAGATCGCGCCGCGTTGTTAGTGATGGATGACTTGAACCCTGTCATGACTTCTATGATGAAAGTCTCTGGAGGCAGTATCAATTATGCTAACGAATGTAGTTTGCAAGAGTTTATCCGTCAGTCAGAAGATTACCAAGCACTCGATGCAGATGGACTGAATCAAATATACAAGTTCTTGGTTTACAACGGCGCTCGTGGCACAATGCTCAGCCATCCTTTCGCCGTAGAACGGATACACTACCTGCGTCAATGGGCACAATCAGAAGAATATCAGCAAATTAAGAGAGGAAATTATCAGCGAGCAACTGCTGCGGGTGCAGTCAACGTAGAAGCACAAACCGCCCAAAATGAAGATGTAGAAGTTTTGCGCCGACAAATTGAGGAATTGCAAAGGGAAATTGATCGCATGAAAAGGTCTGAGTAGGGGTTGGTAATTATCCAGCATCCTGGGGCAAGATCTGTTTGAATCCACCTTTTTTGGCTGGGAACTTGATCGCTCGTCAACTTGTGTGTACACCGTAGCTTTTAAGGAGAGGGGAGGTTTTGTCTTGCGCCAAAACCGAAGTGAGGTAGAGCAACAATTGTGGGCGAGTATAATCTGACTTTTCACCGGATGTGGAAAGTCAGAACAGATGCAGGTGCTAACAGCATTGCTTGAGGGTGAGGCGGAAGCGGATGAAGTTTCACGAATAGAATAAAAGCAAACCTAAACCCAAACAAGAATATAAATTTTATGACGCAAGCTTTACCAAAAATAGTTACCTTTGACGAATTCATTGCTTGGTATCCTGAAAACTCTGGGGTACGCTACGAACTGCATAATGGGGAAATTATCGAGATGGCACAGCCTACCGGAAAACATGAGAGGATAAAAGGATTTTCAGCTGCTGAATTAACTTTAGAGTTTAGACGATTAAATCTCCCCTACTTTATCCCTAATCAAGCAATAGTAAAACCACCCGAAAGAGAATCAGGTTATTTCCCAGATGTATTAATACTAAATGACACTGCTTTAGCTGATGAACCTCTGTGGGAAAAATCATCTACTGTAACTAAGGGTACATCAATTCCTTTAGTTATTGAGGTTGTCAGCGCCAATTGGCGTGATGATTATTATCTAAAACTTGCTGACTATGAACAGATGGGCATTCCCGAATATTGGATTATTGACTATGCTGCATTGGGAGCTAGGAAATTTATCGGCAATCCCAAACAACCCACAATCTCAGTCTATCAACTCATTGATGGTGAATACCAAGTTACTCAGTTTCGGGGGAACGATAAAATTCTCTCTCCTACTTTCCTTGAGTTAGAGTTGACTGTGGAACAAATTTTTAACGCTGGTCAATAAATATTGACAGGTGAGCGATCGCATAATTTGATTTTCCAAACTCTGATTTTTCCGTTGTTCATTTTCATTAATTTAAAGCTATTGAGAATGAAGTTAGGGAAAAAACTACGCTGTTTCGTTATTTGAGGACTTCACGTGAAAAGTCAGACTAGATATGGAGCAAGTAGAAGTTTGTAGAAGTTTGCAGCGAGAGCCAATAATAATAAAAACTTATAATATATCTAATGAATTTGTAAATAAAAGTCTCAGATACCCCAGCCTTTGGTCGCTATCTATAAATAGTATTGCTTGAATAATTGGAGAAAGTGTTATGCTGTTATTGTTAAACTGTTATCGGTCAATAGATACAGCTGTTACGTAATTCATTAACAGCAGTATAATGATTGAACCGATAACAGTAAAATGCGATTTATGATTTATCTCCCTCTTTTACTAAAAGAGGGATAATTTAGTACGGCGATTTAGTAGTAGTAGTAGTAGTTCTTCTCGCCATTAGACTCACCAAAATTGAAACCTACTGTACCAACGTCATCGGAATTGATTTGACCGAAGTTGTTGAAGTTGTAGTAGGTGTAGTCGTAGAAGCCGCCGCCTTGTACTTGCATTTCGGCATCGCTGAGTTCAGTCAAGAAGGAATCTTGGGACAGGTCAGAGATTTTGATAGCAGACATTTTTTTACTCCTAATATTGAGTTAACTTTGGTTGTCGGAGGATTAAACCTTTGCTTGTTTCATCCATGTTTTTATTTTTAAACAATCAACCTATAAAATCAAGCTTTTCAAATCACTTGTATAGACATAAATCAAGGTGTTATGTCTTAAGCTTCATCAAAACTTATCTTTCTGTTTAACAAAAAAATAATAAAACCAGTGCTATTTTATGAACAGAAAAGCCAAAACACCAAATAAGTTATCAAACTAGAGTTGTTAAACAGTTGGAAAGATACTCGCCAAAAGTTTATTTTTAATGCCATTGAATAGCCTGCTAATATTTTTGGCGACGTGATTGGAAAAGTCAAGGTTTCAAGGCTAAAGAGGCGACATAAGTAAAGGAGTTTTGTCTTTAGAACTGGAGTTTAGACTAAACGCAGGACAAGGAAACACAAAGCGACTGAAAATCATGGGTAAAAAAATACGGGCGCGTCAGCCGAAACATTCCTGAGAAGAAAAAGTGGTCACTCTTTGTTGAACTGACCACTTTATATAGCACAATACGGTTCAGATAAGAAGTTGACGAGTGTTCGCGTAGCGTCTCCCTTAGGAGAAGGTAAGCAGGGGAGCAGGGGAGCACCGCTACGCTCGGGAGCAGGGGAGAAAAAGAGTTATTGGAAAATAACTCTTTCTCCCCTGCGCCTCTGCTCCTGGAGCCCCTCTGCTGTCTCAACGAATAAATGTCTTAACTGAACCGTATTGCTTTATATAGCATTCCTAAATGATTCGTGAGATAAAGAAACCCGGTATCTGGGAGATACCGGGTTTGGTGAGGCTCAGTATTTTCTTACAAATGATTCCGGATTGCTATAGTCAATGCTGGAATTTAGAGAAAAAATCCAGCTTGACCATGACAACTATCGAGCTTGCTTAAACAATTTCAGCAAGGTGCATACACCATTCTGGGTAACGGCAAAGATGCCCTATTCGACTGAGACAAATTTATTTCAAACTGCCAAAACGCCCGTTATTTCTATGGAATGCGGAGTACGAATGTGCTAGCTTCGTCAAACAGACAGCAGATATTGCCCCGATAACTTGTTCCGTTTGCGTTCAAATCGCCTACTTTCTAGTGAGCCAAAAGCTTACACAGGGATTGTGGTCGTCCTCGTATTCATGGGGAGAAATTCAAGCTCAATGATCCCGAAACCTGGTGGACACCTGACCAATTAGTAGAGGTCAAAGATCCAAAGTTGGGGTAGATACTACGCCTGCGTTTGTGGCGTCATCTCCACTTTCAATAGTCTGTTAAAAATCAGATGCATTTGATTGAAATGGAGTGTTTAAACGGAAGAGGTCGTTAAGCGCAAAAAAGAACAACCTGAGTCGGCTTGACCTTACGGTTTTTCTAGTTAGAGGTATGTAGCTTGTCAACGAGCGTGCTACTGGGTCATTTTGCTATCCGTTAGTCTAAACCCAGTACTAGAAGAAGTTGGCATCTTCGGTATCGCCAATAGTAATACCATAATCGAAACCAATTACATCACCGCCAATAGCAATACCATAATTGATACCGATTACATCAACGTTATCTGTGGAGAAATTACCGAGGTAGAAGTTGATGAAGTCGTAGTGGTAGCCGTAGCAGCCGCCTTGTACTTGCATTTCGCTATCGCTTAGTTCATTCAACAAGGAATATCGGGACTGGTCAGAGATTTTGATAACAGACATTTTTTTGCTCCTAAGATTGAGTTAATTTTTGTTGGCAAGAGGATGAAACAAGCAAATGTTTCATCCTGTTTTTAGTCTAAACTTCAGTTAGAAGTTAGGCAATTTAAAAAAGTAGGCGATCGGCGATCGTAGATCAACAAAATAAAGCCGCCTCTTTAACCTCTTGACTCTGTGTTCTCTGCACCTCTGTGGTTAAATAAAATACTTTTTAACCGCACCAAACACAGAGAATGCACCAGAGAAAAGAAGAGATTTCATAGTCACCTTGAAAGGGCTAGTCGTAATGGTCAATAGAGAAAAACAATTGGCAGCAATAAATTATCGCTAAGGGCTAGGGATCAAGTCTTATCCGAACCGTATTGACTGCGCTCCGCGCAGTGCTCTTTGGAGAAAAGTTTGTGAGCTACTAAAATTATTTTACCGCTGCGAATTTCGATAGGGTTGCTTCATTTTGAGCATTGTCATTCTCAAACTGAGTCACAATTTCCAGTTTCGCAATTTGTTGCTTTAACCAAGCTGCAAATAAATCTCTCAAAATTTGAGCGCGTAGTTGCTCGTCTAATTTGGGTTGAATGATTTCTTCAACCCAAATTAGATAAGCACCTTTAGGAATGATAATTGGTTTGAGAATTTGCGGGGGTGTGGCGGCAAAAATTGCTGCTGCTACCTCTGGTCTAAAATCGGCACGCCTTTTTATTCCCTGATATCCGCCTGCACGCCGCAGTTCTGGTTCTTTGATGTATTGACGAGCGATTTCTTGGAAACTGATTTCGCCTTCTTGTAGAGCATAAAATAGTTCTAACGCCACGTCTTCATCATCCAAAATTACTTCATAAGTTACCGCTCCGAAATAATTAAGTTTGTGTTCATAAAAAAATGGTTCAACTTTCTCAGTAAATAGATGACTTGCTAGCTTATTAGATAATACATTTATGTGTGCCAATTCTTCAAAGTCATCTACAGAAAGATGGTATTTATTCAGCCATGTCCAAGTATCTTCTGCTTTAAGAAGTCGATTTGTTAATCGTATATTATCTGCTACCTGTTGGAGTTCTTCTGGAGCAACTTTGATGTCTACTTTGCTAGCAGTCTCAGTAATGATTTTTCGAGTTGCAATTGCTTCTACTAAAGTAGGAATTTGACACGAAATCTTAACCTGGTGAAGAATATCTTCAAGAGAAATCTTGAGGACTTGTGACATGATGCAAGGACTCCGATTGCTAGAAAATAAAATTTTGATTTGGGATTTTACACACACTCGCTCCTTACTACCTGCATCTTCCAAGGAAGCAGATAACAGGCTGTAAGGAAATTAAATTCAAGGTCATTTTTGGATTGAAATAGACATAATTGCCCCCTATCTACAATCACAGTCTCAAAAATCCCAATTTCGCGAAATTTAACAAAATTTTACAATATGATTCCTTATTATGACTCAATAAGCAATAAGTACGGACTAATGACTAAAGCTCTAAACCGCCTTTTTGTAATTTCTTAAACGGATCTAGGATAAAATCAATGATACGACGCTGACGGACAATCACCTCAGCGGTCGCCGTTTGACCGGGAGTTAAGGCGATACGTTTGTTACCATTTTGAATATAAGGCTGATCCAGGGTAATTTCCAACTCAAAAGTTTCGGCTTTGCCGCCGTTAGTTTCTACAACTTTGGAGTCTGGAGAAATCGAATTTACTTTTCCATGCACGACTCCATAATCTTGGAAAGGATAGGCATCAAATTTAATTTTGACTGGCATTCCTACTTTCAAAAAACCGCTTTGTTGGCTGGGCATTTGAGCCTTAAGTACGAAGGCAGCCTGCTTAGGCGAAATTTGGGCAATATTCTGACCTAGTTGTACGACAGCTCCTGGCTTGGTAATAGGCAACTCAAAAATCACACCGTTTATGGGCGATCGCACAACTCGTTGTCTTAGCTGAATCTTGTAGGATATAACCTGGCTTCCAGTTTGGGCAATTTCCGATTGCACAGAGTTGATTTGTGTTTGCAGGTCTTTGAGTTGTTCCTGTGCTTTGAGTTCTGCGAGTTCACCTGTATGAATCAGGCTTTGATAATTGCGTTGCTCTTCTTGTAAGCGCAGTTCAGCTTGCTGGATTTCAGACTGAGCTTGTTGAAGACTCTTCTGATAACTACTCTGTTGCTCTTTGAGGCTAGACTCAGCTTGAGAAGTCTCAGACTGAGCTTGCGCAAGGCGTTCGTAGTTTTCTTTTGCCGACTGTTCCACTTCCTTGAAGCGGTCTTGTGTCATGACACCGTCTTCATAGGCTTTTTGATAGCGTGGGACTTTTTCTTGAGCAGCTTGCAAACGAACTTCTGCTAACTGATATGCTGCTTTGCTAGAATCCACAGCCTGCTGCATCTGATTGACTTTAGCTAGTTTTTCCTCTTTCTGTAAGTTATAGACAGCTTTAAGAGCATCTAGATTCTGTTGCGCCTGCTGTACTTGAGACATTTTTGCCAATTGTTGAGCCTGGTTTTGTTGCTGCTGAGTCCGTAGAGAAAGCGTCAATTGATTTTTGAGTAACTCTGAGTTTTCTCGCCGATTTTGTAGCCCGTTCAGCTTTGCGAGAACTTGGTTTAGTTCAGTTCTTAAGACATCTGAGTCCAGTTCCAGCAGAACCTGACCTTGTTTAATGGTTTCACCTTCTTTGACTCTGACAGCAGTAACACTCCCACCAGTTGGACTATCTAATCTTTGGGTTGCACCTTTAGGTTCAATACGCCCTCTGGCACTCCCTGTCTCATCAACTTTGGAGAGCATCGCCCAAGGTACAACAATCACTGCAAAGACGATTAAAAAGTACAACAAAGAACGCGTCCAAGCGCGTGGTAAGGCATCCAGCAGTTCTTCAGTACCGTAGTACCAATCATTTGCCTCTTCTGCTGTGTCTTTGTGATGACTTAACTCAGTAGATTCCTCTGCTTGGTGCGGATGGATGTCACTTTTATATTCATCTGATTCCAGTTTAGTGATACGCGTTTGCGTTCGCGTAGCGTCTCCTGAAGGAGAAGCGCCCCCTTCGGGGCTAGCGTCAAGCCTCCGGCTTATCGCAGAGGATAAATTGTGAGGTTGGTTAGGCATAGTTCTATTTCCGAGATAGAAAGGTGAGAAGATGAGGCGACAAGGGAAGTCAAAAGTAAAAAAAATTAAAAATCAAACAAATTTTGACTTTTTCCCAACTCAACTTGTGTGCGCTAACTGTTGCTGGTTAAGGTAGTAGTAGTGTCCTTTACTAGCAGTTAATTCGTTGTGTGTCCCGCTTTCAACTAACACGCCTCGGTCTAATACCAGGATCAAGTCAGCATTGCGTACAGTGGAAAGGCGATGAGCAATGATTAAGCTGGTGCGTCCTTGAAGAATTGTTTTCAAATTGTTCTGAATAATCTGCTCGGATTCTGCATCCAGGTGACTAGTGGCTTCATCAAAAATTAGGAGGCGTGGATGACCTAACAGTGCACGAGCAATGGCGAGACGTTGGCGCTGTCCACCAGAGAGCATTCCACCGCCTTCACCAATTTGAGTATCGTAACCCATTGGTAGCCGTTGAATAAATTCATCTGCCCCAGCTAGACGTGCTGCTGTGATAATTTCCTCAAGGTTGGCTTCTGGGTGAGCAATGCTGATATTTTCTTGAATCGTACCGCCAAACAAAAAGGTGTCTTGGTCTACCACACCAATTTGTTGTCGCAGCGACTTTAAAGAAATGTTAGTCACGTCATGACCGTCGATTAACACCTTTCCATCTGTTGGTGGATACAAACCCAAAATCAATTTTGACAAAGTTGTTTTCCCAGAACCGCTACGCCCCACCACTGCTACTGTTTGTTCAGCCTGGATTTCAAAGCTAAGATTTTCCAGCACATTTATATCGCTTTCTGGGTGATAGCGGAATGTCACATTCTCAAAGCGAACGTGACCACGAAGTTTCCGTAAAGGTCTGCGGGGAGACGAGTGCAAATCTTCTTCTGGTTCTGCTTCTAGGACATCATTAATGCGTTCGGTAGAAACGATGACTTCTTGTAATTGATTCCACAGTACTGTCAACCGTTGGAAAGGCTGAATAATGTTACCTAATAACATATTGATGGCGATTAATTGCCCAATTGTGAGTTGGTTTTGAATCACCAGCCATGCACCAAACCAGAGTAATCCTGTGGTTACCAGCGATTGAATAGTAGAACTGAAAATTTGCAGTTGGTTCTTAATAACCTGTCCGCTAAACATTTTTCTAATCAAATTATTCAGTTGCTCCTCCCAATGCCAGCGTACCGTCTGTTCAATTGCCATTGAGCGGACAGAGCGAATTCCTGTGAGGGATTGAATGAGGTAGCTGTTTTCGCTGGCTAAAGCACCAAAAATTTCACGACTAATGCGGCGAAGCCAAGGAGTTGAAAACAGCGTTAGCAGAAAAAATGGTGGCACAATTGCCAGCGCTATTAATGCCATTTGCCAGCTATACCAGAACATCAATCCCACATAGATAAACACTGTCAATAAATCTAGGATGATTGACAGTGCTTCACCAGTAAGAAAGCGCTGAATTTTTTGGTTTTCTTGGACGCGAGAAACAATATCGCCTACGTAACGTGATTCAAAGTAAGACAGGGGCAAGCGGAAGGTATGTTTAATAAAACCCACCATCAGTGCTACACTAACGCGGTTTGACGTATGGTCTAGTAGATATTGCCGTAGTCCTGTCATGGCAATGCGGAACAAACTAAAAATGAGCAATCCCAAACCAACAGCGTTTAATGTTAGGGTGCTACCCTGTACAATCACTTGGTCAAACAACAACTGTGTAAACAGTGGTGTGACCAGTCCAAATATCTGAATCAGCAATGAAGTGGCGAACACTTCTAACAGCACCCGAGAGTGGGGTTTGACTAACTCATAAAATTTCCAGAAAGGTGTAGTGTCTTCTTGGGCGTCTTTGAATAGTGCTGTGGGTTGCAACAACAATGCATACCCGGTCCAACCTTCTTTGAATTGGGCAATAGTCAGATGACGCTGACCAATTGCAGGGTCGCCAACAATCACTCGCCCTTTTGTGATTTCATAGACGACGATATAGTGCTTGCCCTCCCAGTGGGCAATTGCAGGCAAAGATTGTTGTGCCAATTTGTCAACACTGGCTTTTACAGGTCGAGTCGCAAAGCCAATACTTTCTGCTGCTGCTGCTAGAGCTTTCAGACTTGCACCACTGCGGCTTGCGTTAGAAATCTCTCGTAGTCGGTTGACGCTAAAGCGCTTACCCCAGTAGCGACCAATCATCACTAAGCAGGCTGCGCCACAGTCTGAGGCACTTTGTTGTGCATAGAACGGGTAGCGGTGGGTCAAGCGTCCCCACGCTTGTTCTGCTCTAATCTTAGGACTGGGAAAGTACGAACGTTGTTTCTTCTTTTGCTTTTGTTCCTGTGGAAATTCTTGCTGCGAACCTGGAAAAGGAATAACGTTTCTTGCAGGGGCTAGTCTTTCTTGTCTAGGTTTACTAGGAATAATTTCGCGGTTATCAACGGGAACTAAGTGCTCCTCCTGTGGGGACTGCACAAATTCTGCTAATTGCTGAGTGTGTTCCAGTGCTGTTTGCCAATTGGAATTTTTGAGAATATAGACGATTGTTGGCTGTGTTACCTGCCATTTTTTGTCGATTTTATGTGTATAAATGTTGCCTACAGTCAAGGAATGACCTTCCGAATCCAGAATTTCTCCTTTTCGGAGCAGCCATAATTTACAATCTTGGAAGAGTTTTGCTGGCAGAGTGTCTATTTCCAGTTTGTGTCGCTCAAATAGGGATAAGGCTTTGAGTATCTGCTCGACTGGTACATTGCTAGTCAGTTGCCCTAGTTGCGAGTTATGACGACACAACAAAAGTAAATCCCAAAACTCTGCCCGTTCAAAGTGGCGATCGCAAATTTTGGGATATTTGTCTATCAAAGTTTGCAATGCTTCTTGCTTGAGATAGCAAAGCTTTAAGTTTGATGAAGCTCTAGCAGCATAAGGCTGAAAGTTTTCTTCTGGAAAAAGAGTTATCTCACCGAATGATGATCCTACAGACAGAGTAGTGATTAAGTTATTCGAGCTATCCAGCAGTCTGACTTTACCTGCAAGAATAATGTATATGCCTCCTCTCGCCTCTGCTGCTTGCCAAAACTGTTTTGCGACTTGTGGTTCTACTATTTCTACTGCCTTTAAACAGGTTTGCAGTTCCCCTTCTGATAGGGTTTCACCCAAGGTGTTGGTGAGATATTGACTTAGCTGTTGTTGGGAAGACACTGATGCCATTCCTTGACCTCCAACTCTGATATTATTTCCTGAATTATTTACTGGTCGGAATTAGATTTATTGACCAATGGAAACTAGGCTCAAAGTTGGATTGTAAGTCACAAATCTTGATACCAGCGCCTTTGGTTGTAGCGACAGTATTCTTGTCAAAGGAGGGTTTTTGTTTTGTTGAAAGCCCCATTTGTTTGAGCAAGCGGTTGATGTGGCGATCGCTAATTTCAATACCAAATTCCTTTGCTAAATGTTTACTTAACCATTGAGCCGTCCAGTTCGTAAATCCATAACCATACTCCCGAGGGCTATGATTGACCAATTCTTTTAACCTTTCAATATATTTCTCATTCACAGTTTTCGGTCTACCGATTGGTCGCTCTTGCCATTTATGCGCCAAACCTGCCTGTGCTACAGCAATCCAGTACCGCGCCATCTCTTGAGAACAACCTAATGTCTGACAGATTTGAGTTTGAGTTTTACCCATATCTGCTAGCAACATAATCTCTACTCTGCGACGGTACTCCGGTTGCAAGTTTGCTTGCAAATTCTTCAACAATACCTGTCGTTGAAAAGGTGTTAAAAACTTACTGTCCGTAAAGTTATAGCTTTGAAAAGCTTGTGATTGACTGAATTGGTGTGACATAACCGTTACTAGTTGTCGTCATATACAAAATGTGGGCGCATGAGTCCGTAACAACTGTAGCAATTCCTACTGTAGCAATTCTCAGCGAAAGGATTGACAGCTGTATATTTAAGTAACTGTAAAAAGTTAATGAAGTGAGTATATGATGAAGTTAATATATGATATGCGACTAAACCTAGAAGTTGATCCCCTAGAATTATGGGGTTTAGGAGAACAATTCTTGGGTTTTTTGAGTCTTTTATTTTTCTTCCTTCAGTGCTTATGGGGTTAGCCTGATGGAATAGTTTGATCAAAAAATGGTAGATACATCTGGTCATTTTCTGATTTTCCTATTAACACGCTGGATGTACACACACGCTAGCGAAGATTCTCTGAATCTTCATTAACAAATAGTCGTCAGCATTTTTGACGAGATAAGCGAACAAGCTAGGACTTATTTCTTGACAAAAGTCATTTTTTTGTAATGGTACTACACACTATTAATTCATTAAACGAAAAGTTAAGCTTACCTGCTTTCCTTATGTACTCATAGGTGTAAGCCAAATCAACTTACGCACCATACAACAGAGCACCAAACTTTTTGACTGCAAAGAAAAAGTGGGCATAAAGAATCCTTTGTGAATCTGAAAAAGTGCGCTATTGCACTACTTTGCTCAAAGCCATTGCTACACACAACCTATTTGGAAGTGCGTAAGACCTAAAACACGGCTGCGGTGCCTTTAGTACACAACAGCGCCTTACCAACCCACGTTATGCAGTATGCACATCATTGAGTGCTCTTCCACTAGTTCTAAGTGACGTCCTTAAATCTGCTACTAAAAAATCACTGTATCCTAATCCCCATCATGATTTTGATAAAGTCCTAAGAACTTAGTGGGGACTTTGCTGAACCCTGTCGAAAGGGTTACTGGCTAACCTCAAAATATTTAAAATAGTTAACCTTGGTTTAAAAACAGCCTAAATCTGGTTTTTATAGCTGTATAACTGAAGGATATTAAGCACAGGCAAGACTGCAATCACTAACCTGATGGTGGTTTTTTATCAGAGTATTTGGTCAAGAGTATTGGTATGAGATGTTTGAAGTTACAAAAAAAACAACTGTCATAATTAAGGTAACACAATCCTCTAGTAGAGTACTAAATTTTTTATTTATTAAAATCTCATACATCCTGTCAAGACTTTTTTTAGAAAAAAATCATTTTTTATTGACTCTTATCAAAAACTTCATATTTAATTTATCGATTGATTAAATTAAATTTTGTGTGGAAAAGTCTAGTTTTATTAAAACATTAAAACTTTATGATAATTTGATAGATTTTTATAATAAAACTTCTTTTGGGAAAAAGTAGTAAATACTACACAAAAAGTCAGTGTGTGAAAAGTGAAAAGCGATAGTCGTCAAACTCGGCAGCAGTGCATTTATAAGTTTTTTGTGCACCTATCTAAGGTAGTAATGATTTGGAAGAAATCTTTTCCTTAATGCGGAGGTTTAGGACAACCAGGTAGAGCTTGGTTGGGGCATAGGGCAGCGCTTCGCGATTGAACAAGGAACAGCGCCCTAAAAGGCGATCGCTATTAATACACATTGTTAATCTTACATTGTAATATAAAATTCGTATCGCTGAAACAAATTCATAAACTGTATACTGAAAGTTTTCTTAAAATTGAGATATTTGATAATCTTTCAAACAAAAACTGGAAGCTGACCAATTGTTTGGGCTTCCAGTTATTTCTACATAAAATGCAAGTAAACTTGCGCAATGACAATCCTATTTTGGGAGGAGTAGGATGATAATGAAGAGAGAAGCGAAAGTAGCTCTAAGTTTTACCAGTCAAGACAACAGTTTAGTGTTGCTTTTTCATTTTCCACACTGAAAGTTATGTCAGCGTTGCTACAACCTACTATAGAGTAGGTAGCAGCTGTCGATGTTGGATTGAGGGAAGATACCGTTCCAATTTCTCTTTGCTTAAACTTTCTGGGAAAAAGAACCACCATTAGCAACTTTAGATCTGTTGGTTTACATGTAGGAGTGATCTACTCTAGAAACTGAGAACCACTTCAGCAACCGATTCGATATGTTTTACACTCAAAAATAATTATTTATAATCATTGATTCTCTCCTGTAGAATGAACTTTAAGCATCAATCAATTTCCTTGATGTTATTTATAATTTATACAAAATAGGTTGTATAAATATGCCAAAGTGGCATATTTCAAATAAAAATATGACTGTCTGAATGGAAAAAAGTGCAATCTGTATGCGCATTGGCTCAAAAAAAACGCCATGCTGTAGATATTAAATCAGCATGGCAGATACTAAGTAACTCAATTAACTGTCTTTCAGTGTGTATGGACTCCAGCAATTTTGTAATTGAATTCACAGAATTCTAAGGAAAAAGATTAACTTGTTCTGGAGCCATTTCAGGATTGGTAGATTCATATTCGTGAACTTGTGTCGTTAACCACTGCTCCAAATTCCTACCACGGATTTCTGTTTTTTTCTTGCCAACGACCTCAAGATAAGCTAGGTCTTTAATTTTTTTGAGGCAGCTTGTTGGTGTAATGTGGCTTTCAGTCCTTTTGTCGGAGGACATCTTAGCAATTTTGATATTTTCGTTTTGCTGTTGATTTGACCTGCTGATATGAGAATTCTCTTTGAGTAGTCTGTTGTAGGTGCGGTAGGGAATGTAATGTAGAGGATTGTAGCCTGTAAAACGCAGCATGAGAACACAAGCCCAGGAATACTTACCAGCAAGAATTGCTTCAACGACTTGGTCAAATTGTTCTGGAGGAAGTTTTTTATCTAAATTGGTACTGCCAGACATATTTTGGTTCATAGTGTTTGTGTTGTGATGGAAGTGAATTAGCTGATTAGTTTTTTCGGTTATTTGTAGCTCAATTGAAGGTTTATCAATCGTTCTCGCCTGTTTGCAGATGTTGGATTGCTTTAAGGAAAATATCAGCGACACGGCGGTAGGGAATTACTTTGTAGTGGCTGGGAGTTTCGTAGTTGGAAAAATAGATATCTTAGAACTGGTACTGAAATCCCGCTCTACAGGTGCATTGAGATTGATTTGCACTTTTGTTGTTTGCAAGTGAGTTATTCCCATTGCCAATTGCTGAATCTGCCTTTGCTTCAGTCGTTCTGTTGGCTTTACTGCATTTGGGGCATTTTGTGGCTCGAGCTTAGCTGATGTTCCTAAGCCATCTTTGTTCTCTTTTGCTCTGACTGACACAAGAGTTTGAGCAAGCCTTCGAGTCCGAGCCATCAAATCTTTGATGTGGTTGAACTGCATTTGGTCGCCTGCTAGATGTTGCTTTTGCACTTCAACTTCTGAAACCAAAAGTTTCCTGTCTAATTCTGCAACAACCTGACCTGTTTTTAACTCTTGAGCTTCTTTGAGTGCAGTATTAACGACTTTGTTTAGATGTCGTAGCTCCAGTGGCTGAGGCTCATTTAGTGCTACAAATTTTCCTCGAATGTAACTAACCTGTTCAATCTTTCCTGTCCACGCCCAAACAACAATGGCCGTAAAAAAAGTTATGCTCCTCAACGTGACTAGATGAGCAATGGTTAGAGGTAGCTGATCGAGTAACGCCTGTAAGGATGTAGACCAATAGCCTGTATTCCTATTTGCTCTTTGAGGCTTTGTAACCGTAGCGGTTTGTGTATTTGTAGAGGCTTCTGGTAAAGCCTCTTTTGTGAGAGTTACATGACCTCTGTAGATGAATGCTATCTCAGAAACCAAATCACAGTAGGAATTCAAATTATGAATATTGATCTCTGTATTCTGTGTTTGGCTTAAGGTTTCGACTGCATTTGACCTGATGATACTGTTCATGAGCTGTCCTGATGATCGCAAACCTGACTTTTTATTCAAGTCTTTTTGCTGCTAAGCCGGAATGATGCTATGTCCCTATGAAATTCAGCAGCTAGTTTGTAAAAAAGCAAATTATACAGACGGACACCATGCAAGTGAGGGTTATTAAACTTGCAAGTTTTCTTTGAAAATCACCCCGTTGTTGGTGACTTATCGACTGTCACTTTTGCTTAGTACTGCCATAAGATGGAATTTACTTTCTCCATGTCATATGTCTAACAAGAAAAAGTCTCCTTTTGGCTTTAAGTAGATGCAGTTTTATCTTTTTCAAGTTTCACTCTCTCCTAATTTAATTATTTCTCCTTGCTAAACTTCAATTCCAATTTTATACCAATAAATTAGGAGATTTTAAGTAAAAACGCATACTTTTTAGCGTGAATTTGAAAAAAATATCATTCCTATTCATTAATAGCAACATTCGTATTTATACTACTTTTTTCTGTAAATGTCATCTACTAAATTTGAAACTTTTAACTATTTTTACTAATTATGTTTCTATATTTACTTACGTATTATTGTGTTTACGTTTTGTCCCTTACTTGTTAAATTTTGAGGGGTCTCACCCCTCATGTGTCGATGATTTTTAGCTTTATTATTCCTAAAACTTTTGAGAATTTTTACTGTTACTAAATGTTCTAACACTTTAAAAGTATATCAGCATCAGTAGTATTTAGACAATCTTTACTATAGTAAAATCGTAATAACACTTTTTACAATTATCGGGAAATATCTTGTTGTCGTGATATCAGTTGATACCCACGTCAAGTAAGACTTTGGTTTTAATAGATGAGCACAAATCTACAATGAATTTGTCATGGTTCTTATACAAGAATCATTTACTAAACACTGTTAATTTATCGTTCAACTACATTTCTGTGGTAGAATTCCGATAATCTTAGAACTAGTATGTTCTAGTTACAAAAAAACACTTGCTTAAAGTCATTAACAAAAGAAAAGCAGCATATTACGACTGTGTATATTTATTGAACTTGACAGTAGAAAACGTGTTTAGACTAAAACGCTTGCCCCAGGAGCGGCTAATCATCGCTAAACACGCTGCACCACAATCTGATGAATTCTGTTGTTGAATAAAGAGATAGCGACGCCAGAATCCCGTTATAAAAAGACGTGTATGAATTGCTTCTTGGGAAAAGTGAATATTTGCTATGGTTTCAACAGCTTTTGAACTCTTTAAGTGTGAGAAGAACTGTTGTTTACCTATAGATTTCTGTTCTTCTTGAACTTTTAACGACGAAAATATGTTCATCGTTTTATCTCTGTGTATAGATAAACTGGACAATTTTGTTTGTGTTGAAGCGAAAAGATTGAGAAGCCTTTCAAAGAAGACTTACAAAAATTTTGAATTGAAATAAATTTATTAGCCGGAAACTTGTCAGTAGTAAACATTTCTCTACATTACTAGTTGTTCTTTGTATCTAAAGCTACTAGTATTTAGACTTTTAAACAATAACTACCACTCCTGAGTCTTCAAAACTTAAGGTTCAGGGTAAATCGACATATTCCACGAGCAGTCCTAAATAATACTTCTGGGGTTAGTAGCTCAAGTCCGGAAAAGAAGTGAAAAAAATATTGTATGATATCATGTCCGGTTAATTGCTTATAAATCCCGCACAACCCCACCCCGGTTTTGTCTTGCGCCAAAACCGCCCCTCCCCTTACTAACGGGGATTAAGGGGTGGGGTGCAGATATTGCGGGAATCACAACTAATCAACCGGACATGATATGACAGATAAAAACAACTTGAACCATTAGGTTGAGAATCCTAATTTTGCATAGGAAATAAGAAACAGGAAAAAATCCAAAACCTGTAACTTATGGCTAACTCATGACTAAATAAATTGCCCAAATTGCCATAGCTCGGAGATAAATACTAGCGCGGAAAGTACCGACAGCAGTGATGGCTTCAGGTGTGCGGAATTGTAGCCCATTATCGTAAATTTGCTGCACCACAGCATATGTAGTCCTAAAAGCCTCATCCTTCATTCCCATTTGCACTAGAAAAGCCGCCAACCCAAAATTTATTCCCGTCCAAATCTCCAAAGGATGAGTCGCGTTGGGGTTCTCTGGGGAACCATCAGGACGAACACCGTTAGCAACACCGAAGTTCCCATTGTGAAACTTGAGAAAGCAAGCATCGTAAACAGTTTTCAAGGTAGAGAGGGCGTACTCAACAGGTACAATGTCCGGTAGCCCCAACAGACGTGCATAGAATTGCCCACATAACTGGTCTGCCATGACGACATCAGATCTACTCTCACTATCGAGTTGATAGTATTGCCCATTCCAGAGTTTTTCTTGGTAGATAGGGCGAGACTGTGCAAGCCAAGTTTCGTAGATAGACCTTTGTTGCACCAAATCCTCTGTGTTTTCACAGGTTCTGCAGTTTAACAAAACATCACAAATAGCGATCGCTGCCTCCAACGCCGCCAACCACAACCCACCACAATAGGCGCTCACTCCCACCAAGCGCCAGTCATCAAAAGTTTGGTCAGGTGCACCTGAATTTTCAGGAATGCCATCCCCGTCTTTGTCAAACCTCTTGAGGTAATCTAGAGTTTGAACAACAGCATTCCAACAATCTCTTAGGAATTCCACATCGTCAGCACCTGTCAGCAAAAAGTCTCGGTACACTTGCAAGACAAAATCACAACCTAAATCTTTCCAAAGGTTGCAATCTTGATAACTTGTATAATTTGTTTTTTCCCAGACGTGTTCGTTTGGTGCACCTAAGTCGTGAGGTGTTGCACCTGCAACTTTGCGGACTGCGATGGGACTTTCCACACCGATTGTATAATAGTAGCCAATGACACGGTGATTTTCATCACTACTGGGGATTGCCCGTGCAAAGGCACGAATCACCGCCTTTTCCAGTTCTGGAAACAGCATCAACAGGGCAAAAGAACCGTAAAGCCGCACATCCAAACTTTCATACCAGCGGTAATCTAAGCACTCTAACACAGCAAACTGACCAACAGGGTCGCTTTGTGTTGCCGCACTCCAGAGAGTCCCACCACTAGTAAGATCATAAAGCTCATTAAACAGAGCCATTTTGAACCAGTCGGGCAAGTCTTGGCGTTCAAGAACCGGCTGTTGCCAAGATTGAATCTGCTGTTGCCAGATTTGATATTCTGCTAAAGCAGTGGATGCTATTGTCCAGGCATTCTTCCCACTCCTACCAAAAAAGTCAGTGTATCTGCGATAATATGTAATTCCAGCGGCAAATTCTGTAATAGGGAAATCCCAAGTCAGCACGAAGGGAATTTCGAGAGTTTCGCCTGGTTGGAGAGTGAAACGTACAGCAAGAGCCACCCCTATCTGTTCACCTTCTGCTGCTGGAGTGCCATCTACGTCATTAAGCAAAGAGCCATCTTGGGCGAAGCTTTGCCAGACTTCTTCCCCAGTCCCAACTGGATTCCAACGGGTATGGTAGTGCACTTCAATATTTGGTTGTTTTCGAGTCGCAATACACCACTGTCCCTCTCCCTCTTGAACGGGTTCAGTCATATGAACCCGCTCCAATAGCAATCCAATACTTTCGCTATTTTCAACTAGCTGATTAAAGTTATCTAGACTTTCACCGAAACGTGGTTGATACTCATAAACTGGGCTACCATCATCCCGCACTCGAATTTCAGGAGATTTCAGAGCATTCGTAAACCAGCCCACCATATTTTGCCAAGTCAGCATAATGCCCAGACTAATAGGTGCATGAGTCGGGTTGTGTGCAGTCCACACAAACACCGCTACTGGATAGCTTGTTTGTTGATAATTTCCCGCCCAAATAGGAGAGAATTGCTCGCAGGTTAACTCTGCTTGAAACACCCTTTCATAAACAAACCAACTACGAGGGTACAGGGCGTGATAAGTTCCCGTCAGGAATTGGGGTAATGAGGGGGATGAGGGGGAAAGAAATAATTGTCCATTAACTCTTTCTTCCCCTGCTCCCTCATCTCCTCCTACTCTCCTACTTGCCGGATACCACTGCCACGTTTTGAGGCTACCATCTTCAGGAGGTTCAGTACACAAAGCATATGCTTGCGAGGATGAGCCAAATGATTCAAACACACTGAATTGACAGGCGGGAATGTTTTTGAAAATATGTTCCCCACCGTCAATGTGCCACAAATTAAAGTCTCCCCGCGAGGAACGACCAATACAACCTGCACCAAAGCCGCCCAAAGGCATACCGTGCCAAGGACCATCATCAATATTGCTAGTATAGCGGACTGTGTAAGGTTTGTCCCAACCTAAACCTATGGGACGATTCCAAGTGCAAGAGGGAATTACGGAAGATGGCGGTTTTGTCATCATTAGATTATACGGCGTTCAGTGCATCCATTCCTACATCCGTAAGTGATGCCCAAATTTCTCAGTTAATCTTGCTCCACGTCAACAATCACTCGTAAATCAGCTTCTGGCATAAGCCGCTGCAAGACTGTAAGATGACCATCAGCATCACTACGACTGCGAAATCGACCAATGACAATTCGCTTAGAAGGTGAATGCCACTGGACAACAGCCCACGGAGCAAGTGCCGTTCGGTATGTTTTAGTTTGTCGCTTCAACAAGAAAGCCTCCTTCTGTTACATCTATAAGACACTAATTGGCACAGTTGCAATCAATCGATTATGTCTAGTTTCTTTTGTGATAGACATCTGGTGAAAACTAATCTCAAACGCTTGCGCTGTCTGGGTTAATGTTTAATTTCTGGAGAGGTCTGATGGTATAGATGCTGTAGTTGTAGCCAGCAGACACTCATTTCTTAACAAGCATAACCTCTGCACTCTGCGGTAACAAAACACAGTGCACAGACAAAGGCTTCTCTTTACTCGCGCAGTTCATACTTGCATGAGCAAAACGATTAGCAGCCTCATTTAAAGGAAAAAGTAAACCTCTCTAAAGGTCTTAGCTGGTAGTGCTTGCCTGATAATTATCTTCCAATTCACATGAAGAAGTGTTAGTAATTTTGTCTTTGAACACCACAGTGTGAACGATTTAGTGCTAATATTTGCGTGAACAAGCAACTAGAATCAACCTTAAAAACTTAAGGCAAAAAACATCAATCTAGCTTAGAAAGAGTTGAGCTATGGGTTGAATCTAGGTTTTCTTATTATTGACAATTGATAATTCAAAAAAAGTCCCACAATTTGCTCATGCAACTATGTTGGATCGGGAGCTAGGAGCTTCCTTCAAAACCCTTGCTATAGCTTATCAATTGAATGTGAAGGCATTATGTTAAGGGCATTCCCGACAAGTCACTATCAAGATGCTGCCTCATAATAAGCCTATATACCTGCATCAAACTAAACGGAACCCGATACCAACCAAAAAACTGTTTAATGGCTGGTGATAGACTGTAGATTTTGTAACCATCTGCAAACACAAACACTCCTATTAACCATCTAAATTGATTTTAGACACAGATTGTTTGTACAAGAGAGAGGGGTTTCAACCCACATTTTCTGCAAAAATTCCGCAATCAATGTCTGAAGTCCCTGAATAATCTGCAAATAGGGCGGGAATAACTGCAAGATTTTGTTTAATGCTTTGCCAAACAGAGAATATTATTCCCCGTTGTTTTAGTTGCAAATCATTTGAGATAGAAATTTGCTTGTTTGTAGGTTGAGGCGATGAAGTTTGCTCTTTGCAATAAATAGCACTGTCCTTTCTTACAAAATTGCAATTCCATATAGATACTTTCTTAGTGAAGTATCGATTAGCCAATGTCAATATATCTCGGCAGAATCTACCGCTGCCGCGTTCATCACTTATGCTCACACGATGCTCCCCGATGATCTAAATTCTCTTGTTCACATTTACATCCCTAAAAAAGAAGAACAGGAAAAAAGAAAGTGAATCAAAAATCTAACATTGTTATTAGTTAAATCCCGCACTAGTTAAATTGACCAAAGAAATCCCCAGGTGATAAGCCTGGGGAAGATGCAAACCATGAAACCATAGCAGTTAGTACTGATTTAGCATTGTGCAGTACTAGACCCGTCATTACCGAAAAGAGGAGTTTTAGCTATGTGATGTGTGCCTTTTGGTGCAATAACCTATTAACAGCTACGATACTCTTCACAAAATTAATGTGGTTGCCAAAATGCCAAATTATATGAATTACCTGTAGGGGTATGGGGATTGTTAATTTTGAATTTTGAGAGAAGTCTGATCGGAGGTTTCCTCCGATCAGAACTTCGGTGATGAGCAAATTTTGAATTAAGCGAAGGGGGGGATGACCCCTATACCCCATACCTCTACACTCAGTTACAGTAAATGTGCAACGGTCTTATTTCAAATCCAATAAGCCGTTTTCTTTCAACTTAGGATTAAAGCGAATTTGTGTTTGTAGACCACGTAATTCTAAAACTGCCATGATTTCAGACTCTACTCGCCGTGCCACATTTTTAATGATTTTAGTTTGCCCTATTTCATCATTTGCAGGATTGTCATAATTTGCTTGTTCTTCAGCCGTCATGACTGCTTTAGCATCTATCGGCTGCGTCCACTTGTCTTTGTTATCTCCATTTGCTACAGGGATACTGCCATTTTCAGCAATCCAACTATGCTCGATATTTTCTAAAACTGTGCGGCTAGGACGTTCAATTGTTTGAGCCTTCACCCAATAGCAATGTTGTGGTTGACGTACTAAGTGCTGTTTTAGGCTGAGATAAACATCACGGGAATATCCTACAAATTGCAGTACTTTTTCTTGGTCAAAAATTGCGTATACTCCAATTTTTCCTTGTAATTGTTCAGGTAACTGACCGTTAGTATCAATGTATGGAATGTATTCTAGACTTGCTAAAGAAGGAATGTTTGTTTCTGTTGTCATAATTGAAATTCACAAAAGAGTTTTGATAATTTTGAGAAAATAGAAAATAATTAGTTGTGAGTTGTTGTTATGGTATTTTTACTGACACAGATAACTAACAACTAATCACTTTTCGATAAATTGCACAAAGGCGACTAGGTTTGAAAATTTTGGCATTGAACATGAAATTTGGCGGTACATTAATGATAACGTACTCTTCCGATTCATAATATTTTTCAAATTCTGCTGGCATACCTTTAGGAGTTGCACTACTATAGGGAACAGGTTGAAAAAGTAATTCTGTGAATTCAACTTTGTCACACTTCAATTGTTGACAAAGTTGGGTTAAGAAAGCTTTACCAGTCAATAATTGAAATAATATTTCTTTAGCTTGTAGTTCGAGAGTAAAACTCGCATCAAAACTTTCAACGATTTTTAGAGGCATTTTGCTGACAAGTATTTGTTCATGACTAAAAAATGATAGGTAATGGCGACGTCTTTCGTCAACCTAGTATGGTGTAGAACAAGGTTGCTCAAAAATCGCCACTTTAACAAGAAGAACGAAGGTGTCAGTCGCCAGAATTCCCCAATTGAATTGGCGTGCTCCTGGCGGATGAGTAAAGGGTTGGGTGAAACCATGACAAAACAGGACTTCCTTCCCCCACGAGTACTCTTGAAGCACTCACAGATATCTGTGGTGGGGCTAGTCCTAACTCGGTTCGATACCATTGATTTTGTTGTAGATCGATGTGACCGAAACTCCTATTTCCTCTGAGTAGTGCTTGGTGAGCAGCATGTATTGATGGATGAATTCCGCAGACGACAAGGCTCATTAAATTCACCACAGTGGAGAATAGTAGCTCACGGGTGTACTGAGTTTTTGCACTACGTTCAAACAGGTCATAAGCGTGTTTGTGGACACAGCACTTTCTCCAAAAGTCCACGAACCATCACAGAAACTGGGCTTTTTTGAACAAAATGATCAAACACCTGACAAGCGCAGCATTTTTGTCTTCCCCCAACATTTCCACCTCCTTAAACAAAACTATAGATCAGCCCATAACACAACACCTTGAAAGGGCTGGTCCTAATACTGTCAAGGGATTAGCGCAACGCCGCTTGGTTCAACTAGGGTTGAACCACTAAAAGCACTGTGTCGCTGGGCTTCGGAACATTTTCATAAGGTAGAAGTAGCAACAGAGCAAGCGAGTACTGAGAATACAGACCCCGATGAAGCTGCTTAAAATTTGAAGAAGCACTCAGCACGCTACAACAATGCGGTGCAGCGGAGGGACGAAAGCCCTTAGACCTGTATCTGGTGAAATTTTTCGCGCTTCCTCTAACATTTGCAATAATGATGCTATATTAGTAAGTCTAGTAGTGTGTTTATATATAGATAGTCTTTCTGGAACTGACTGTGGCGAATACAAAGTCTGCTCTTAAGCGCGCCCAAATCGCAGATCGCAACCGACTGCGTAATAAAGCATACAAATCGGCAGTGAAGACCTTGATGAAAAAATACTTCACTGCTGTAGAAACATACGCGGCTGATCCAAGTCCGGAATTAAAGCAAGAAGCTCTTGCTCGTATGTCCGAAGCTTACAGCAAAATCGACAGAGCTATAAAAAGGGGTGCACTTCATCCTAACAATGGAGCAAGGAAAAAGTCAAAATTGGCTCAAAGGCTAAAAGCACATACACAACCAGCAGCAACTGCACAGTAGTCAATAGTCTTTAGTCCTTTATTCTTACTATAGACAAAGGATAAAGGAACGCCACTTGCACTTCCTTGAGGGATAACCCCCAAAGAAGTGCAAGTGGCTCCAAAAGACAAAGGATAAGTAATGCAGCTGATAGACACCCACGTTCACGTCAACTTTGACGTTTTCCAGCCAGATTTAGAAGCAGTGCGATCACGCTGGCAACAAGCAGGCGTCGTACATTTAGTACACTCCTGCGTAGAACCATCTGAGTTTTCCAGCATTCAAGCCCTGGCTCACCGTTTTCCCGAAATAAGCTTTGCTGTGGGATTGCATCCTTTAGATGCAGAAAAATGGAATGAACAAACAGCAGATGAAATAGTTTCTCTAGCTAGTTCTGATTCTAAAGTCGTAGCGATTGGGGAAACGGGGCTGGATTTTTATAAAGCAGATAACTACGAGCAACAGCGCAAGGTTTTTGAAACACAGTTGGCGATCGCTGCTGAGGTTAACCTACCAGTCATTATCCACTGTCGTGAGGCAGCGTCAGATGTCAGAAAAATGCTGCAAAAATGGAAAAACCTCAAAGGAGAAAGTGTGCGGGGTGTTATGCACTGCTGGGGTGGAAGTCCCGAAGAAACCCAATGGTTTGTTGACTTGGACTTCTACATCAGCTTTAGTGGAACGGTAACGTTTAAGAATGCCAAAAAAATTCAAGAATCGGCTGCTATGGTGAGGAGCGATCGCTTATTGATTGAAACAGATTGTCCTTTTCTTTCACCCGTCCCGAAACGAGGTGAACGACGCAACGAACCTGCTTACGTTCGCTATGTCGCTGAACAAGTTGCTAGAGTGCGGGGAGAAACAACAGAAGCGATCGCAACTCTCACCACCCAAAATGCTTGTAAATTGTTTGGCTTAACGATATAGGACATCATAGAACATCCTCCCAACAGGAGAAACTCATCAAATGAAAAATTCAAACTCTAGGAGGACTAAAATATGCTATTATTGTCTCCTCCAAAACTGACTTGCATAAGCCATAATGGTTAAGGAAGCAACTATTGAATTTAAAACTAGTTTTGACCATCCTCCTATCTCTACAACCGGATGCTCTTATTCTATGACGATTATAACTTTCGACTATTGGTCATTTAGACCTGTTTTCTAAACAGTAGTTTCATATTTTACCTTTAGAGAATTTTAAAATTGCCTTGTGACCACCACCCGCCAAGACAAGCCATCCATAAACAGAGTCAGATCAGGGGAGAAATCCCCTGATCATAAGGATATTATGCCTTTGAGTTTAAACTCTGTGTTTCAACTCAGATAGTTCCGTACAAGCCAAAACAGTGTAAAGCTGCGTAGGTGTCACGCGCTTTTTGGAGGGGGAAGTGAGAAAAACAAAACAAACTAACGAAAAGTTATACCATTTTGATTTCAGTAAAGAAGTCAATAGCTGGTGGAAATTGGCAACTTTTAGCTTCCCAATGGGTAATTACCCTCTTGCCAAAATCCCTCTTTCCAGGTTTAATTGCTCCGTTTGCCCACACCTGCTCGTGAGTAGGCGGTGTAAGGAGAAGTTCCCACACACCATTCAGTAAAACTTAGGTTGACAAAGGTAGAGGCATGACAAACGAAACAATTATAGAACCCGCCTTTTTGTTGCCCGACTTGATAGAAATCCAGCGTTCCAGCTTCCGCTGGTTTCTGGAGGAAGGGCTGATAGAAGAACTTAACTCCTTTAGTCCTATCACAGACTACACTGGAAAACTAGAACTGCACTTTTTGGGTCAAAAATACAGGCTCAAGGAGCCAAAGTACAGTGTAGATGAAGCAAAACGGCGGGATAGCACCTACGCGGTACAAATGTACGTCCCCACTCGTTTGATTAACAAAGAGACGGGAGAAATTAAAGAACAAGAAGTTTTTATTGGGGATTTGCCTCTGATGACTGACCGAGGCACGTTTATCATTAACGGTGCCGAGCGAGTGATTGTCAACCAGATAGTGCGATCGCCAGGAGTGTACTACAAATCAGAAATCGACAAAAACGGGCGGCGTACCTATTCAGCTAGTTTAATCCCGAACCGAGGAGCATGGCTGAAATTTGAAACAGACCGTAACGACTTGGTTTGGGTACGTATTGACAAAACCCGCAAACTGTCGTCACAAGTCCTTCTTAAGGCTCTTGGGTTGTCAGACAACGAAATCTTCGACGCCTTGCGCCACCCAGAATACTTTCAAAAAACCATTGAGAAAGAAGGGCAGTTTTCCGAAGAAGAAGCCCTTATGGAGTTGTATCGCAAACTCCGTCCTGGTGAACCACCCACAGTCTTGGGAGGACAACAACTTTTAGACTCGCGCTTCTTTGACCCCAAACGCTACGACCTTGGTCGCGTTGGACGTTACAAGCTCAACAAGAAACTGCGCTTGCAAGTGGCAGAAACAATGCGCGTCTTGACCCCCCAGGACATCTTGGCAGCAGTGGATTACCTAATCAACCTTGAGTTTGATATTGGTAACACTGACGACATCGACCATCTGGGAAACCGCCGAGTCAGAAGTGTGGGCGAATTGCTGCAAAACCAGGTACGAGTTGGTTTAAACCGCCTAGAACGTATCATTCGGGAAAGAATGACCGTATCTGATGCTGAAGTGCTGACTCCTGCTTCCTTAGTGAACCCCAAACCCTTGGTCGCAGCCATCAAAGAATTCTTTGGTTCTAGCCAATTGTCACAGTTCATGGACCAAACAAATCCTCTGGCAGAACTAACTCACAAACGTCGCCTGAGCGCACTTGGTCCTGGCGGTCTAACCCGCGAACGTGCAGGTTTTGCGGTACGGGATATTCACCCATCCCACTACGGACGCATTTGCCCTGTGGAAACTCCAGAAGGTCCCAATGCTGGTTTGATTGGTTCCTTGGCAACTCATGCTCGTGTGAATCAGTACGGCTTCCTGGAAACCCCCTATCGACCTGTAGAAAACGGACGAGTGCGGTTTGATTTACCACCAGTGTACATGACCGCAGATGAAGAAGATGATCTGCGGGTTGCTGCTGGCGACTTACCCGTTGATGAGAATGGTGACATCATTGGACCGCAAGTCACAGTACGCTATCGTCAGGAATTCTCCACAACCACACCAGAGCAAGTGGACTACGTGGCAGTCTCTCCTGTACAGATTGTGTCTGTTGCTACCAGCATGATTCCCTTCCTAGAGCATGATGACGCCAACCGCGCCTTGATGGGGTCAAATATGCAACGGCAAGCAGTCCCTCTGCTAAAACCAGAGCGTCCTCTGGTGGGGACAGGCTTGGAAGCTCAAGCGGCAAGAGACTCCGGTATGGTGATCGTATCACGCACCGACGGAGAAGTGACATATGTAGACGCAACAGAAATTCGCGTGCGTCCACGGACACTTCCCTCCGTTGAGGGAAACTCTCCTGTAGCTCACACTCATCCCAACGCTGGCTCCTCTGCACGAGAGTATCCTCCCAAATCTCACAATCCAGAAATTAGATACCCCATTTCCAAATACCATCGCTCCAACCAAGACACCTGCCTCAACCAAAAACCCTTAGTGTATATGAATGAGCGCGTTGTCGCAGGTCAAGTGCTGGCGGATGGATCTTCCACCGAAGGAGGGGAATTGGCACTGGGACAAAACATCGTCGTCGCTTATATGCCTTGGGAAGGTTACAACTACGAAGACGCAATTTTGATTTCTGAACGGCTGGTGCAGGATGATATCTACACCTCAATTCACATTGAAAAATATGAAATTGAGGCAAGACAAACCAAGCTGGGACCAGAAGAAATTACCAGAGAAATTCCCAACGTTGGGGAGGACGCCTTGCGCCAGTTGGATGAACAGGGGATCATTCGTATTGGAGCATGGGTAGAATCTGGGGATATCTTGGTTGGAAAAGTAACACCAAAAGGTGAATCTGACCAGCCACCAGAAGAAAAGCTGCTGCGGGCAATTTTCGGTGAAAAAGCACGAGATGTGAGAGACAACTCCCTGCGAGTCCCCAACGGTGAAAAAGGACGCGTGGTAGATGTGCGCCTGTTTACCCGCGAACAAGGCGATGAACTACCACCTGGGGCAAACATGGTCGTCCGGGTATATGTGGCGCAGAAGCGTAAAATCCAAGTCGGCGACAAAATGGCGGGACGTCACGGTAACAAAGGAATTATTTCCAAAATCTTGCCAATAGAAGATATGCCGTACTTACCAGATGGCTCACCAGTGGACATTGTCCTCAATCCTTTGGGCGTACCTAGCCGGATGAACGTCGGACAAGTGTTTGAGTGTCTGTTGGGTTGGGCTGGTCAAACCCTAGGAGTGCGGTTCAAACTCACTCCCTTTGACGAAATGTATGGCGAGGAGTCATCTCGTAGCATAGTGCATGGCAAATTGCAAGAAGCACGGGACGAAACAGGCAGAAACTGGGTATATAACCCAGATGATCCTGGAAAAATCTTGGTGTACGACGGTCGCACCGGCGAACCCTTTGACCGACCAGTGACTGTAGGTGTAGCTTATATGCTGAAACTGGTTCACTTGGTGGACGACAAGATCCACGCCCGTTCTACAGGTCCATACTCGCTAGTGACCCAGCAACCCTTGGGTGGGAAAGCACAACAAGGTGGTCAGCGGTTCGGTGAAATGGAAGTGTGGGCATTGGAAGCCTTCGGTGCTGCTTACACCTTGCAGGAATTGCTCACCGTGAAATCAGACGATATGCAAGGACGGAATGAAGCCCTCAATGCGATCGTCAAAGGTAAAGCAATTCCTCGACCTGGGACACCAGAATCCTTTAAAGTATTGATGCGAGAACTGCAATCACTAGGCTTGGATATCGCTGTACACAAGGTAGAGACGCAAGCAGACGGTAGTTCTTTGGATGTCGAAGTCGATTTGATGGCGGACCAAGGGAATCGCCGTACACCTCCACGTCCAACCTACGAATCCTTGTCGCGCGAGTCGATGGAAGACGAGGAATAAACAGTGAGACAGTACTGCACCATCGGGTTCCCTCGGTGCAGGCAAAACTCGCTCTCCCGTTGGGTTATCAGTAAACAGTGAACAGTTATTAGTTAACAGTAAATACTGGACAACTAATAGCTGATAACTGATAACTGATAACTGACAACTAACAACTGAATACTCACACCGAACTCACGGAGTTGATAACCCGTGTTTCTTGAAAGTTATAACTTACAACACAGTTTAGACAAAGATGAGATCAGCCCAAAATAATCAGTTTGACTACGTTAAAATCGGCTTGGCATCACCAGAACGTATTCGTGTTTGGGGTGAGAGAAATTTACCTAACGGTCAGGTAGTCGGTGAAGTCACAAAGCCAGAGACGATAAATTATCGTACTTTAAAACCGGAGATGGATGGCTTGTTCTGCGAGCGTATCTTTGGTCCGGCTAAAGATTGGGAATGCCATTGTGGCAAGTACAAGAGAGTGCGTCACAGAGGGATTGTGTGCGAACGCTGTGGTGTGGAAGTGACTGAATCACGAGTGCGTCGTCACCGCATGGGTTATATTAAACTCGCCGCACCAGTCGCTCACGTTTGGTATCTCAAAGGCATTCCCAGTTATATCTCCATCCTCTTGGATATGCCCTTGCGGGATGTCGAGCAAATTGTTTATTTCAATTCTTATGTTGTTCTTAGTGCTGGCAATGCTGAAACCTTAACCTACAAACAGTTACTGAGTGAAGACCAGTGGCTGGAAATCGAAGACCAAATTTACAGCGAAGATTCTACGCTTGCTGGAGTTGAAGTCGGTATTGGTGCAGAAGCCTTGTTGCGATTGCTCGCTGATATCAACCTAGAGCAGGAAGCTGAATCCTTGCGGGAAGAAATTGGTACCGCTAAAGGTCAAAAGCGGGCAAAGCTAATCAAGCGCCTACGGGTGATTGACAACTTCATCGCCACCGGGTCTAAACCTGAGTGGATGGTCATGAGTGTGATTCCTGTCATTCCGCCAGACTTGCGCCCGATGGTGCAGTTGGACGGTGGACGATTTGCGACGAGCGATTTGAATGATTTATATCGCCGAGTGATTAACCGCAACAACCGTTTGGCACGCCTGCAAGAAATTTTGGCTCCTGAGATTATTGTTCGCAACGAAAAGCGGATGCTGCAAGAAGCGGTGGATGCTTTGATTGACAACGGTCGTCGGGGACGCACGGTTGTAGGTGCAAACAACCGACCACTCAAGTCTTTGTCCGACATCATCGAAGGTAAGCAAGGACGTTTCCGGCAAAACTTGTTGGGTAAACGGGTTGACTACTCCGGACGTTCCGTGATTGTGGTGGGACCAAAGCTTCAGATCCACCAGTGCGGTTTGCCACGAGAAATGGCAATTGAGCTATTTCAACCGTTTGTCATCAATCGGCTCATTCGTAGCGGAATGGTGAATAACATCAAAGCTGCGAAAAAGTTGATATCTCGCTCTGATCCGAGTGTTTGGGATGTTCTAGAAGAAGTGATTGAAGGACACCCTGTTATGCTCAACCGTGCGCCGACACTACACCGTTTGGGTATTCAAGCTTTCGAGCCAATTTTGGTGGAAGGTAGAGCCATTCAGCTGCACCCACTCGTTTGTCCAGCATTTAATGCTGACTTCGACGGTGACCAAATGGCGGTACACGTACCGTTATCTTTGGAGTCTCAAGCAGAAGCGCGGTTACTGATGCTGGCTTCTAATAATATTTTGTCACCAGCTACTGGTAGACCAATCATTACACCCAGCCAAGATATGGTGTTAGGGGCGTATTACTTAACCGCAGAAAATCCTCATGCGATAAAAGGCGCAGGACGTTACTTTACTTCTCTTGATGATGTCATCATGGCTTACGAGCAGAAGCAAATTGACCTGCATGCCTATATCTACGTGCGATATGACGGCGAAGTAGACACAGGTGAACCAGATACAGAACCTGTTGAAGTGACACCCAATGACGATGGTAGCCGGACTTTACTGTATAAGTTTCGTCGAGTTAGAGAAGATGCTCAGGGAAACATGATTTATCAGTATATACGCACAACACCAGGTCGCGTTATTTACAATCAAGCAATTCAAGAAGCGATCGCCAGTTAAACTGCGCCGTAGGGAATAGGGAATAGGGAATAGGGCATGGCGCATAAGGAATAATTGTTACCCAATGCCCATGCCACATACTCATTGACTAATGACTAAGGACTTAATGACTAATGACTAATGACAAAATGATTTTTCGGAATCGCATCGTTGACAAAGGTCAACTGAGAAACCTTATCTCTTGGTCGTTCACGCATTATGGTACGGCGCGGACAGCGGTGATGGCAGACAAATTAAAAGATTTGGGATTCCGCTATGCTACTAAAGCGGGGGTTTCGATCAGTGTTGATGATTTGATGGTTCCTCCTTCTAAGCGATCGCTTCTAGAAGCCGCCGAAGCTGAAATTCGTGCGACTGAAGAACGCTACCAACGTGGAGAAATTACCGAAGTTGAGCGATTCCAAAAAGTCATTGACACTTGGAACGGCACTTCTGAAGCTCTCAAAGATGAAGTTGTCAGTTACTTCAAGAAAACGAATCCCCTCAACTCCGTGTACATGATGGCATTTTCCGGAGCTAGAGGTAACATCTCCCAAGTCAGACAATTGGTGGGGATGCGGGGATTGATGGCAGATCCTCAAGGGGAAATTATTGACCTGCCTATCAAAACAAACTTCCGCGAAGGACTGACCGTCACTGAATATATTATTTCCTCTTACGGTGCGAGAAAAGGCTTGGTAGATACCGCACTGCGGACGGCTGACTCTGGTTATCTGACCCGCCGCTTGGTAGACGTATCCCAAGATGTGATTATTCGGGAATTTGACTGCGGTACCACCAGGGGAATTCCCTTGCGGGCAATGACAGAAGGTGAGAAAATCTTGATTAACCTCTCCACAAGATTGCTGGGACGAGTTATTGGCGAAGATGTCATACATCCAAAGACAGGAGAAGTTATAGCAGCACGTAATACCCCCGTTCCTGATGAGTTGGCACGCAAAATTGATAAGGCGGGAGTACAAGAAGTCGTCGTGCGATCGCCTCTCACCTGTGAAGCGGCGCGATCTGTCTGCCAACACTGTTATGGCTGGAGTTTGGCACACGCCAAAATGGTAGATCTGGGCGAAGCTGTAGGGATTATTGCGGCACAAAGTATTGGTGAACCAGGAACTCAGCTAACGATGCGTACCTTCCACACTGGTGGTGTATTCACTGGTGAAGTGGCGAAACAAGTACGTGCTGAAAGTGAAGGTACCATCCGCATTCCCCGCAAATTGCGGACAAGACCCTACCGCACCCGCCACGGGGAAGATGCCCAGTATGTAGAAGCCAATGGCAATATCACTTTAGAAGTTACAACAGACAACGCTGGTGGCTCAACGACTCAAGAAATTCCTGTGACCCAAGGTTCAACACTTTACGTTGTTGGTGGGCAGCAAATTAAGAAGGGTCAGTTGTTGGCTGAGGTGGCGATCAGTGGACGTACCACTCGTATCAATACAGAGAAAGCAGTTAAAGATGTCGCCTCTGACATGGCTGGGGAAGTCAAGTTTGCTGATGTTGTACCAGAACAAAAAACTGACCGTCAGGGTAACACCACGACGACAGCAGCCCGGGGTGGGTTGATTTGGATTCTGTCAGGGGAGGTTTATAACTTACCCCCAGGAGCAGAATTGGTGATCAACAATGGTGACACCATAGAATCCAACGGTGTCTTAGCAGAAACTAAGTTAACGACTTTGCACGGTGGTGTTGTCCGCTTACCAGAAGCGACCCCTGGTAAAGGGACACGGGAAATTGAGATTATCACTGCTTCTGTGGTCTTAGACCAAGCAACAGTGACAGCACAAACCTCCCAAGGTCGCAACAACTATTTAATCACCACTGGAAACAACCAAGTCTTTAACCTGAGAGCAACCCCAGGCACAAAAGTCCAAAATGGTCAAGTGGTTGCTGAGTTGATAGATGACCGCTATCGCACAACCACTGGAGGATTACTAAAATACGCCGGTGTGGACGTCCAGAAAAAAGGTAAAGCAAAGCAGGGTTACGAAGTGGTGCAGGGAGGAACCCTCCTCTGGATTCCTGAAGAAACCCACGAAGTGAACAAAGATATCTCCCTGCTGATGGTAGAAGATGGTCAGTTTGTCGAAGCTGGCACCGAAGTGGTGAAGGATATTTTCTGCCAAAACAGTGGTGTGATAGAAGTGACTCAGAAAAACGACATTCTCCGGGAAGTGGTCATTAAACCAGGGGAACTGTTGATGGTGGACGATCCAGAAACAGTGATGGGCAAAGATGGCACCTTTGCTCAACCTGGTGAGGAATTGTTAGGGCAAATCGTCACAGAGTTGCGCTACATTGAGTATGTAGAATCACCCGAAGGTCCAGCATTGTTGAGCCGTCCGGTTGTTGAGTTTGCCGTGCCGAACAATCCTGATGTGCCATCAACTACATCAGTCAGTCAACAAACGGGTCGTTCTATTCAACTGCGAGCAGTGCAGCGTCTGCCTTATAAAGATTCCGAACGCGTTAAGACTGTCGAAGGTGTGGAACTGCTGCGAACCCAACTAGTGTTAGAGATTGAGCAAGAAGGCGAACAAGACCACAACGCTTCTCCCTTGGCAGCAGATATTGAATTGGTAGCCGATACCGATGACCCAGAAATTCAACGCTTACAACTTGTCATTTTGGAATCCTTAGTGCTGCGTCGGGATATAGCTGCTGACGCGACCCAAGGTAGTACCCAGACTAGCTTGGAGGTAGAGGATGGACAAACAATAGTACCAGGATCTGTGGTAGCACGTACCCAGATATTGTGTAAAGAAGGGGGTATCGTACGGGGCGTGCAAAAGGGAACTGAGACAGTTCGCCGCTGCTTAGTGTTGCGCCACACTGACATGACCACAACGAATCTGAGCGCTCCACCCAAAGTCAAAGTTGGTGATTTGGTAGTAGAGGGCGTAGAGGTTGCTCCTGGAGTCTTTGCTGGGGAATCTGGGCAAGTCGTGGCTGTGCAGAAGGGCGAAGGGAGAGTGGAAAAGGCACAAGGAGAAGTTCCGCCAACTGAGGAAGCCGCACTCACCACTGCGAACTACTCCATCATACTCCGCGTTGGTCGTCCCTACCGGGTCAGTGCAGGCGCTGTATTGCAGGTAGACGATGGCGATTTGGTACAGCGTGGTGATAACTTGGTGTTGCTAGTGTTTGAACGTGCCAAAACTGGAGACATCATTCAAGGTTTACCCAGGATTGAAGAACTCCTTGAAGCTCGTAAGCCAAAAGAAGCTTGTATACTAACACGTCGTTCTGGAGAAGTCAAGGTCGTTTACGGCGATGGTGATGAAGCCATTGCTGTGAAAGTCATGGAATCCAATGGAGTGGTTACCGATTATCCCCTTGGACCAGGACAAAACTTGATAGTTCCAGATGGGGCACAGGTACAAGCAGGACAAGCAATAACCGATGGTCCTTCCAATCCCCATGAAATTTTGGACATCTTCTTCAGTCTAGGTTCTGAAGAAGGAGTCTATGCCTGCGCTAGCAATGCCTTGCAAAAGGTGCAGACGTTCTTGGTAAACGAAGTGCAATCAGTGTATCAGTCCCAAGGAATTGATATTGCTGATAAGCACATTGAAGTGATTGTCCGCCAGATGACCTCGAAAGTACGGATAGATGATGGTGGCGACACCACCATGCTCCCCGGAGAATTGGTAGAGTTGCGCCAAGTCGAGCAAGTCAATGAAGCAATGGCAATCACTGGTGGTGCGCGGGCGCAGTACACCCCAGTCCTATTGGGTATTACCAAAGCATCGTTAAACACCGATAGCTTTATTTCCGCTGCATCCTTCCAAGAAACAACACGCGTTTTGACTGAGGCGGCGATTGAAGGTAAGTCTGACTGGTTGCGCGGCTTAAAAGAAAACGTGATTATCGGACGACTCATTCCCGCTGGTACTGGGTTTAATGCCTATGAAGAAACAGGTGCGATCGAGGATTATGCTACTGATATGAGTAGCAGTGTTTTGGATGAAGTTGATGATCCACTGGATATGGTATTGGATGACCGCACAGCCCGGAGTTATCAATTAGATACTCCCACTCTTGGAGGGGATGGATTTGGTACCAAACATAGTTCAGAAAAGTCCATTTTGGATGAGGATGATTTCATGCTTCCTTCTGATAGCGAAAGTGAGATTGATGATCTCGTAGAAGACGACTACGATGAAGACGACGATTACGAAGATGACAATGAGTAGTATCTAGTCTGCTTAATTACCTATAATCAGTGACCTCACCCCAACCTCTCTATCAATTTAGGAGAGAAACGCCTTAAGCGGGGTGAGTTTTTTTTGCCACCATTTTGAAAGTTATGAAAATCTATAGCTTCTCCTGATAAAGAACATATTAGAACTTACGCATTGACAGAACATTGATACTATGCAGTTAAGTTCAACTTCTGTGTTAGGTGTTCTAAAATAAAATCACGAGCCACTTGAAGAGATAAATTTCTTTGGAGTTCATACCAATTT
>JAHHHH010000044.1 GCA_019359415.1 Iphinoe sp. HA4291-MV1
CTTCTCGCTCAAAGCTTGTTAGAGAGACAATGTATTTCTTTTTCGCCATGACACAATTGCGTATTCGGGGATTACTCAAATTATTAACCGAGTCACCCCTCAATTCAAGGCTGACAGACTACTAGCCAAATAGCAAAAGATGGTGGCTTCTTCGAGAAAATCACTCCCAACGACGCACGACCTTATTATTTATGGCATCGTGAAAAAACGTCTGAATACCTTATTTCCCAAGGCGTTGCCAAAAATGGCATATCAGCTAAAGATGCTGACAAAATGACAGAGGCTCGGAAGCTAGCACGTTCTTACATGGAAGCTCAAAAGCTAGAGGACGAAGGCTCTAAACTCGGTTACATGATGTTTTCTGAAATGGTGGACGACATCAAAAAAATCGGATTAGAGCGATTCAACCAAGCTCTTAAGTCGATTGGTTACAAAGGCGATGAAGTTACTTTAGAAGGCTGGTAATTAAGATGGCTCGCTCACATACCGTAAAGGTGGTGTGTAATACCGTTTCACTTTAATATTGATACAAATAGAAATTGCCCATTGCCCATTGCCCATTTGTATCATCGCTTTGGCAATGCTAAGTAAGTCCACCAAAATAAACTTAACACTTAAGAAACCCGGTTTCTAGCGCAGCGCATTTTACGTTTAATTATGTCTTCCTACTTAATAAGATTTTTTGATGGGGATTTTAGATGTGTTTTGTATCATAGGGAATTTTTTAACATTTTCTTGTGTGATCAACTGAAAGCCATACTCACAACCTTGAGGACAAGGTCCACCTCTACCAACCCGAACGAGGCGGTATTCGCTATTAATCGGCTCGTTCGTTTCTGAAAACTTAAGTCTACGCCCTGAAGTTTCATTTGGTGAAAGATTCACTTTCTTTAGATTCGCAAGAACCGTTTCCCGTGTAGCATTGTTGGATAACGCCTCAATTAAAGCTTGCGCTGCATCATAACCGTTAGCAGTGCGCCAGTTGATTTTTCCTTTCCATCTCTGTTCTGCTTCTTTCGCATAGACAGAGGTTCCATCGTCAAACCAGGGTACAGCTAAAATTAAGCCCTCAACCTCAGAGCCACCCTGTTTTAAAGTGTTAAGACTATACAGAGCACCACCCCCTAACAGTTGCAACCGTTGCTCCTTAGGTAGCTGGACATTTGCTCTAGCAATAGAGATGGCAACAGAAGTTGTTGGTACACCTGGCAATAAAATAACGGCACGTACTTGATCTTGATTTACAATGCGTTTAATTTCAGCCTCGGCATTTAGATCAAGATCTTTAAGGTTAACAGTTCGGACAATGCTTCCCCCTAGTACCTTGAACTCTTCTTTAAATTCTTCTGTCGCTGTTTTGCTGTAGACACTTTCCTTAGAATCTTCAAAGAAAACCACTACTTTGTCTAAACCCAAAGTGTTTTTGGTATACTCAGCTAGCTTTTTAGCTACTAACTTAGTAGACGAAACCGTCCGGAAGAAAACCTTACCTTTTAATGATGAACTGGTGCTGGTAGGAGAAACGATAGCCAACCCAGCTTTTTCGTATTCGGGTAGTGCGTCCTTAGTGGCTTCGCTGGAACTGTGGCCAATTACGCCTAAAACTGCTGGATTATCAGCAACCGAACGGGCAACTTTTTCACTTGCTATCTTTCGGTCGTTTCCATCGTTGGCAATTACAATCTCCAGTAATCGACCATTTAAACCTCCGCTGTCATTGAATTTAGTTTGTGCATCCGCCACACCTCGCAATATTTCCTGAGCATCGTTAAAGTTATTTTCTACTGATGCTACCGTTGCTAACGTAAAATACGATCCTTTATGACGGGCTTTGGCATTGTTGAGGTAAATTTGGGGTTCTGGGTCATTAGGAGCGCTTTCTACAACTTTTTCAAACAACTTAATCGCTAGAGAATAATTGCCTGAGTTGAAAGCCTTAATCCCAGGAATTAGATAATAGTTACCTGAAAGAAAGAGGTTGTTCTCCCCACCGCTAGTCACAACTAAACAGGTACGGTTGAGGTTAGCTTGACCATATGGGCAAGATGTGAACTTTCGCAACCACCACACATATCCTCCCCAAAGGAGAGCACTCACAACAGCAACAACAACAACCTTTTGCCACCGATTAGCTCGTATCTCTTCATGTGATGCAGTTTGTTGAACTATTTTTCTATCTAATTCTTGGCTAGCACGTAGGAATTGATCATCTTGCTCACCTAAGCTTTTGTCCGTTGCCCAATTCAGGGCTTTTTGGAGTTCTTGTCCTCGCAACAGATGGGAGTCTTGACGATTGGATTCCCACCAAGCTTTTAAAGATTCGGCGTAAGGGCGCTGTTGTAACAGTTCCCTTTCAACCCAACTCTGGTTAAAAACCTGCTCATAAATACGGTTGTAAACTCTTAAGGAGTTGCTCTGTTTGACTACCAATCCTGATAATCGCAACTCAATCTGTTCGGGACTATCATCAGCGATTATTTCTCCCTGTTGCAAAATTTGCTGGTAATTGCTCAACAAACCAACAGTTCTACTCCTACTCTCCAAAATGCGATCGCGGATTGTCCTTAAATGTTGGGGTGCATCTTTTGCTTCCCAATTCTCTATCACCGCAGAACGTACCAAGTTATCAATCCACTCAGCTTCACTACCTTGTGGAATAGGAGATGATATAGTAGCAATGAGTTTACAGAGCTTTTGAGTGAGGAAAGGTTGACCACCCGTCCAAGCCAAAATTTCTTTGAATGCAGCGCTTAGGTTTTTGACTTTCCCCGCTAATCCTGGAACTAAAGGCATGACTTCTTCTGGGGAAAAGCCATGTAATTCAATTGCTTGACCAATATTAAAGGGCGACTTAGTTTTATCTTGAATCAAATCGGATGGTGTCGCTACTCCCAGAAGAGCAAAGGTGAGGCGTCTGCATTCTGGCTTGTCGGCACGTTGGTTATAGCAGGCACGGATAAACGCAAAAAAATCGTCCTTAAAGTTTAATGTGAGAAGTCCATCGATTTCATCAACAAATATGACGATTTTCTGAGAAACTTGCAGCAGCAGTACGTCTTCAATAAACTCATTCAACTTTGGTATAGGAGGAAGATGGTCACGAGAGTACCACCAATCTTGTAAGTTGATTAAAAGATTGAACTCTCTGCATAGCAAATTGACGAAGCCCCCATACCATTCATCTGGTGTTATCGGTTGGCTACCAATCAACGAAATATCTATGTCAGCACAGGCAACACCTTCTGCTTGCAACCGATGCATCGTTTGTACTCGCAAGCTGGACTTGCCCATTTGCCGTGAGTTCAATACATAACAAAACTCGCCAGCCATCAACTCTTGATAGAGTTCTTCGTCAGCCTGTCGTACCACATAGCTAGGGGCATCAATCGATAGACTCCCCCCCACTTGGTACTGATAGGCTGAGTATGGTGTTGGTTTCATGCGGTGTCTTTGAAGCGTTCTTGAAAATACAAACGATACAAATTGCAGCGTGCTTCCACAGCATTACCTTGACGTTTCACTAGCCCCAGTTCATCTAACTTCGATGCCAGAGCAGGTTCTAATTCCACTGGATAATCAGCTGTAACTACTTGTTTGAGCGCTACATCAAGTTTTGGATATTTTTGTTGATTCCGTTGCAAATTCCACAAGTGTTCTTGTAAGAGATCACCATAAATCCCAGCATCTGTAGCAGCGGTTTTCAACAGATCTTCAAGCTTCATGCCCCAGCGTGTAACATGTTCTAGAGCTTCCTGCACCAGATACGGATGCCCACCTACCATGTTCATTAGCTGCTCAATTTCTGCAATATCCCAATCAAGTCCATGCCCCTTCGCCAAATCTTTCACCTGCTTTGAGCTAAATTCTGGTAACTCTATCAGTGTGCCTACATTAAATGGTGAGCGGTTTATATCTAGTAGAGTATATTCTTGGGTATACAGTAGTATCAACCGAAGTCTTTGCCAGATAGGGCGAGTTTTAGCTTTCTCGTGCCAGGTTCGTAGCAGACTCAAAAACTCTCCAGCAATTTCGGGATATTGATAAACCCGATCCACATCATCCAAGCCTAAGACTAGGGTTTGCTTGTCTTCATCAACCAGCAAATAATCCTCAAAATAGTTCATGCATTTAAGTTTGCTGTTACCAAGCTGCTTATCCCAAAATTCATTCAATCTGGTGTCCGGCTTCAGTTCTAGCATTTGAGAGATGCTACTACAAAACCACTGCAAGAATTTATCCAGACTCTTAAAATCTGTTTCTTCCGCTAACCGCAGTTTTAAATCAACCGCTCTGTAGTTTTTATCTGTTGCATAATTGATGAGCCTGGACATCAGTTCAGTTTTGCCCATCTTAGGGGGAGCCTTAATCCTGAGCAGGGTACCGGGTATTAAAATTTCCTCTTGACACACAGATTCAATCGGAGGGCGTTCTACATAATAGAAGTTAGAAGCTAAGTTGACTAACTGCATTTGTGTAGCGTCTTGGTGGGGGAATCGCGATTGGCTTTGCCACTGCCCCTTGGGCGATCGCTCCAGTACTGCCCGAAAATTTCTTTTACTGACCGATTCTCCTAAGACTTCTGAAAGTAACTTCCAGAACTTGTATCCAGCATCTCCCTTGAGGTAATTTGCCTCATACACGGAATCTTCTGCCATTTTGTCATAAGTTAGACCCTCCCAAGAGCCGCGAAGTATGGTCAATTCGACATCATTCAGGTGTCTGTGTTCATGCTCCTGAATTGCTGCCTCTACAACCTTGCGTGTTTCTTCAAAATTCATGGTTAGGCGAGGGATTGAAATTTACTGTCCATTCAAAACCTTAACTCTATCTTACTTAATTTTTCAGACTTTTAGAGGTTAATCGAGTACTTTGTTATTTTTTTCCTTGTTTAAACAGGACTAAAATGGTAATTGTCATGCTAAAGTCATATTTATCATGCTTGTGCAGGATGTAATATGAGGCCAAATCAAAAATGTGAACTTGTAAATTCCTTACAACCAAAACAATCTGAAGAGGAGTGTATTCTCGTCTCTGCCAATTCAACTGCCCCCCCTCCACTGCTTGTAGAAGGTTTCATCCCTATACTCGTGCAAGGAGGAGTTGCAGTAGCTGTTATTTTTGCAATGTCATATTTCTGTCAAATCCTTTTGAAGTCGATTACTCAACTGATTAGAGATCAAAGCCAAAAAAACAAGTAATAGGAATTACGCACTGTACAAATGAATCATCTTGTGAATTAATGAAAATACGTTGTTTCAGGCTTTGAGCAATCATCCTTGGATAAATGGCGATCGCCTAAAAAGTCTCTCTAAATCAAGGTTAAATGCCTGAAATCCATACTCCATATTTGGTTTTTCTTGTCAATGCGTAAGTCCTAGTAATATCAATACAAGATCCTTACTCCGTCTGTCGGAGGAATCATCAGTACTTAGGTTGCTAGTAATAGATGCGTAGCAGTGTCTTCGCTTGATTTGTATTGCTTTGCCTATTCCTTTAGGTAGATTCTTAGTATCCTTAGCTCAGAAATAGCTCAAAAAAGCATTCATTAACTTAAAAACGAAGACTGGCGTGAATTTAAGCGTTGTAACTCCTATTTTTTGTGGATAACATGGAGAATAGTTCCTTAAAAGCTTCTCTCACCGCGTATAGCGTCAGTTTTTTTATGGAAATTCAGTTAATCAACATCGGCTTTGGCAACATCGTGTCTGCCAACCGAGTCGTTGCTATTGTCAGTCCAGAGTCTGCCCCGATTAAGCGGATCATCACCGATGCACGCGATCGCGGTCAGCTGATCGACGCAACTTACGGTCGCCGTACTAGGGCTGTCATTATCACTGATTCCAGTCACGTTATTCTTTCAGCGATTCAGCCGGAAACGGTAGCGAATCGTTTTGTGATTTCCCGCGATCACCATCAAGCTGTAGATAATTAACTAAAGGTAAAAGTCTATAGACCCATTCCTATTTGCGCCATACCAGCAGTACCATGTGAATAACAGTGGTTTATGTCACTCAGGCTACAAAACTTCGTGAGTCAGGAGTCATCTTACTCATGACTAATAAATAAAATAATATCTACTGATTAATTCACACCTTTAAGCGGATGATGCAAGTTATAACCACGAAAAGTGGTGCTACTACCAAGGAATGCCCTCCTGTGGGCAAGCTGATTATCTTGACTGGTCCCAGTGGAGTTGGCAAAGGCACTTTAATGCGATCGCTCCTACAGCGTCATCCGGAACTACATTATTCTGTATCCGTGACGACTCGTTCTCCTCGTCCAGGAGAAGTTGAGGGCAAAGATTATTACTTTATTAGCCGTAGAGAGTTTGAACAATTGGTAGCTGCTGGCGAATTACTGGAGTGGGCAGAATTTGCTGGTAACTGTTACGCTACTCCCCAGAAAGCCGTCATGAATCAAATTCGCTCCGGCAAGAGGGTTATGCTGGAAATTGAGCTAAAAGGAGCACGACAAATCCGCACTTCTTATCCTAGCGCCCTCAGCATTTTCATTTTGCCGCCTTCTATAAGTGAATTAGAAAAACGGATACGCGGTCGTGCACAGGATTCAGACGAAGCGATCGCTCGTCGTCTGCGCCATGCTCAAGAAGAAATAAGTGCTGCTGATGAGTTTGATCTTCAAATCGTTAATGACGATTTTGAGAGTGCTCTCAATTCCATAGAAGCAGCTATATTTAGCTAATTACATTTATTCTACCATCTGACAGGGGTTGAAAGCAGTCAAATCCTCCTACTACTTTCCTGCTGGAGGTCACTTAACAAGTAAAGGACGCCAAGGAAAAGCTATGTAAACCTTTTCCTTGGCGTCCTTTATTTTTTATCATCTGTCCTCAACATAAGAACTTATAACGTGAGAACTGATGACCGAATTAAGGTAAAGAATGAAGGATAGAAGATGAAATATTCAACACGTTACTTCATACTATCCTTCCTTACGAGAAGCTAAGCTTCGCGTGTCTATAGAGGTCTACACACCTCATTCCTCAGATGACTTTTTAACCAAACAGGCTTTGAATCAGCTCTAGATTACTAGTTAAAAAGTAAGCGACGACTGCACCACCAATGCCACCAATTAAGAAAGCACTGGCGAAGCCGTGCCAACCTTCACTAGATTTAAAAGCATCTGGAGGATTGGGTGTAGTGACAGTAACGTTGGGTTGAGGGGGATTGGTACTGGCATACAGAGATAGAGCCCCAGTCAAAACAACAATCAAGCCCAGAGCTCCCAGTAATCCAGCTAAGTTAGCATTAGCCGTATCACGCAGGGGACCCAATTTGGCAAATGGACCAAAAATCCAGTAACCATGAGCCATACCAACTTCTAGCCCTCTTCTGAACGTAGTTATCCCTGGGCGATAGGCAGGCAGGTTATTGATGTACCACTTGACCAAGGGAGAAGCATTAACCGGTGTTTCCAAGTTGCCCCGTTGTGGGTCACGCCATTCAGAAAAAACAACTTCGCGATTTCTAGGATCGCTAGGAAGATCTTTTGATGCATCTATTGCTTGAACCATATTTTCTATGTGCCTCTAAATAAAATGTTGGCAGTGTTCTCCGTAATTTACGGCAGAGGATGGAAAAGTAGGTCAGGGAAAAAGCGATTAAATTCAATCAAAATGCCAGCTGTGATAAATAACCATATGGTAGTTATCACTGGTGCTGTCGAAAGAAACTTTAGAAAATAATTTTCGCTCATCAATCTATCTCCAAAATGTGTGGATGACTTGTGTTGAGTTAACGCGGCGAAATGGGGATTTCTTCATCTTTGGCTGTTAGTTGACCAGACAGTAGTTCTTGCACTGCTGCAAAAGGCCAAGCAAAGCCTGATGCCATAATTGGAAGCGCTAAGGCAACATCAATCTGAATTTCTTTCTGTTCAACATCACCTCCCTGTTTTTTAATCGTCTGTAGATAGGTACGACCTACCCAGCCGATCCAACCAGTAATGTAGAGGAAAAGAATGCTAGGAATCAGAAAGTCACCAGCGCGATCTAGGCGACCATCTACTATCAGATGAGGTAGACCTTCTGGTCCGCACAGCGCTTGAGAATAACGCTCAAACCGCTTTTTCCCAGATTCGGGGTCGGCTGTCGTATTCCGGGCAGATGCAGCTCTTTCCTGAAAGGCAGGAGAATCGCTGCAAGGTACAAGATCTGCCCCAAGCGCTAAGGCTTGTGGGGCAAAATTGAACCAAACACAAATCGCTAGAATCAGAGCAAACAAGCAACGCATGGAATTGTTTCCTTTTATTACGAAACAAAAAGTTATTTGTACAAAACGAAGCGGCTTGTACAATCTTGATTTGTAGAACTAGGATGTCATAATACTCTTGCGCGTGAACCGAGTAAAGTTGAAGTAAATAAAAGTTAAAGCTTCTCAAACCAGTTCTTGTTAAGTCCTGAGTTCATCAGTCATGAGTCCTAGGTAAATTTTTTCTTATTTTCCAAAATTTCACTCAGAACTGGTGAGCTTGGCAATACCAGTCGCCAAGAAAGCAGGAATTCCTTCGGGTATGCCTGCAGCACCGCGTAGCCGTGCCACTGGTGACTGAGATAGCAACTGCCGTTGGATTAGTGTGGGAAACCCTCACACGGTGATGACCCCTCTGTATTTAGTACTTTATTGTAGCAATGACAACAATCTTAGCAATAGAAACTAGCTGTGATGAAACAGCCGTAGCAATTGTTAATAATCGTAAAGTTTGTAGTAGTATTATTGCCTCGCAAATTCCAGTCCATCAACAGTATGGTGGAGTCGTGCCAGAAATCGCATCCCGCCAGCATCTAGAAACGATAAATGGGGCGATCGCTCAAGCCTTGGAACAAGCAGAAGTAGATTGGGGCAAAATTGATGGGATTGCGGTGACTTGTGCTCCTGGACTGGTTGGGGCACTATTGGTCGGGTTAACAGCCGCCAAAACCTTGAGCATAGTACATAACAAGCCATTTTTAGGAGTTCATCACCTCGAAGGTCACATTTACGCGACTTATTTGAGCGAGCCAACCTTAGAGCCTCCTTTCCTTAGCTTATTAGTCTCCGGTGGTCACACTAGCTTGATTTATGTCAAAGATTGTGGTAATTATGAGACCTTAGGAGAAACTCGTGATGATGCAGCAGGTGAAGCCTTTGATAAAGTAGCGCGTCTGTTACATTTGGGATATCCTGGGGGACCAGCAATTGACAGGCTAGCAAAAGAGGGAAATCCGCAAGCCTTCGCCCTACCAGAAGGGAAAGTTTCCCTTCCAGGTGGCGGATATCACCAGTATGATGCGAGTTTTAGTGGGTTAAAGACAGCAGTGCTGCGGTTGGTACAGCAGTTTGAGAAAGATGGACAGTCTTTACCAACAGCAGATGTAGCGGCGAGCTTTCAGGAAACAATAGCACGCTCCCTTACCAAAAGGGCAATAACTTGTGCTCTGGATTATGGTCTTTCCACCATTGCCGTTGGTGGAGGCGTAGCAGCCAACAGTAGGTTGAGACAACATTTACAACAAGCAGCAGAAACTCACAACCTACGCGTACTATTTCCCTCCCTAAAATTTTGTACCGATAATGCCGCTATGATTGGTTGTGCTGCTGCTGACCATCTCAACAGAGGTCATACCTCGCCTCTGCTCCTAGGCGTTCACTCTAGGTTAGCGCTGACTCAAGTTATGAAGTTGTATCAGTCAGCTACGCCCATGTAAACGTCAAAAGTCCAAAGTTAACATCACGAATGATTCTGGAGGGGATGGGAGAAAGGAAGTAGAAGAGATTGCGCGTACGTGGGATGATATCGAGAGAATAATACTTAGGAGACACTATGGACTTAACAAACTTTATCGAAACCAAATTGAACGAATACGCCCTGTTGCTATAGTGATTATTCCGAGAACTCACCCCCAGTACTTCTCTATTGACAATTGACAATTGACGATTGACTTTTGACGAGAGAGCGAATGTGAGTAGTAACTGCATCCGGTTGTTCCAACATTGCTAGGTGTCCGCAATCAGGAATTTCAATAACATTATCACCACAGTAGCGGAAAAGAGGGTGAAAGCTAGCTAAATGACGGACGTACTTAGGTTCCATAACCTTATCTTCCGCACCAGCTAGAAAATAAATCGGTTGCTTAAGTTGAGCAACCAGTTGGGGTAAACGGTTAATTTCTTCTTCTGTTGTAGAATCTAGCAATGCTCCCAAAGCAGCTTCTGGGTCTGCAACAACAAAATCAATGACTCGCTGCCGTGCCCAATTGCGCTCCAAGGGGCGTGCTACACTCGCTCTAGTAAACAGTAGATCAATCAGAGGCACTTGGCTAAGCCATTTAGGGCGAACTTGCAAAAACCGCTGACCCGCTGAACGAAACTGCTCAAAGGCTTCTTTGAGATAAATGCCACCACCTGCGTTAATACAAATAACTCCTTTGACACATTCGGGTATTTGGGCGGCACACCAAAGGGCGATCGTGCCTCCTAAAGAGTGACCAATCAACCAAGCATTAGAAACGTTGAGTTGTTGCAGAAGGGCTACTAAATCTTGAGTATAGGCAGCCGGAGTATAGAGAGAATCAAAGGGATCAACAACCGGACTAGATTTAGTACTCAGGCTAAAATAAGTTTGTTCTCGACTAAAATCAGTTTTTAACCTAGACTGAGACTCCCCAAAACCTCTTAAATCATAAGAAAGACACTGAAAATCATCTGATAACCGAGAAATCACAGGTTGCCAGTATCCACGGCTATTGAGCCATCCGTGGATAAAAACTAAGGTGTGGGGGTAGGAAGTAGGAGCTGTTAGCTCGTATGCGTGTGGAACGCCCAAGATTTCGATGGTTGCCATATTTCTATCGTACCCCGTTCAGGAAGGGAGTTGGGGAGGACAGTGCCGGGGTGAGCGTAAGCTCCAAGACGGGGGGAACCCTCCGTTCAAAGTAGCGTGTCCTTGTCCTTTGGGACAAGGACAAAAGGATAAGGACATAGTTCTGAGTGGAGGAAACCGAAGCAACAGACAACTCTTGGCGCGGCGCTGCCTCGGGAACCTCAGCACGGTGAACCAGTCGGTGTAGACGGTGAAACCAGTACTGAAGGAGGGAACTCCTCCTCTAGCTCTATGCTCACCACGGCACAGTCCTCTCTTATCTACTCTCTTATCATTCCCAACAACCTATGTCGTACTCCTTGCGTCGTTACGGGGAGAAAAGTGTAAGGATGTATGAATTTTCTCATTTCCTCTACAGCTATACGTCCCTGTACCTAGTTTTAAGAGTCCTGAAAAGGCAGGTGAGTTTTTGTGTTATACACAATTCATTACTTCTTAATGACTTCCCTTTTGGTTAATTTCTTCTTGGCTCTACAACAAAATGCTAAAGTTGAAAGAGATTAGTGTAAGATACGCAATTGCTGACTACTGTCATCGAAAATCCCACAAACACATAAAGAACACTGTAAGTGTAAGGGGGATACGACGTAGGTAGTTGGGTCACAAGTGAATCAGCACTCTTTCCCGTAGAAACCAACTCATTTATACTACCCGAACCGCGTTGGCATGGGTTTTTGGAAAACTTGGTTTAGTACATCAGAAGCTACCTCAACTACTAGGACAACACCTTCAGAAGAGTATACAGTGGAAACTGTGGTTAACTCAGACTCTAATGGTGTTGGCGACGTTCATCGGCTGGAAACTCGTATAGTTTTTAGCACGGAACGAGATCTTGACCTGTATGAACTAGAAGAACTATGTGATTCAGTCGGTTGGTCGCGTCGTCCTTTGCGAAAAGTGAAAAAAGCGATCGAGCACAGTTTTCTTGTCGCCTCTATGTGGCAGGTGCGAGGAAACAAAAGGCGGCTTATTGGTTTTGCCCGTGCGACGTCAGATCATGCCTTCAACGCCACAATTTGGGATGTGGTAGTTCATCCAGATTTTCAAGGAAAAGGACTGGGTAAGGCACTGATGAAATATGTACTGAAAAAGCTTAGAAGTGAAGAAATTAGCAATGTTACTCTTTTTGCTGATCCCCATGTCCTAGATTTTTACCGGAATTTGGGATTTATGTCCGACCCAGAAGGTATCAAAGGTATGTTTTGGTACCCTCATTAATTTTTAAGCAACCACAGTAGCTATTACCAAAAATAAAGCTATAATATATTGTTTAAGTATTAAAATGGTGAGTGATTTTAGTGAACTCGAGAAAATCTTACCTGTTGTTGTGGACCAAGTCAGTTCTTTAGAAGAATTGGATACCTGGCTGAAGTTACACGAATGTATTCAATCCGTGAGATTGGAAGATTTTTTGATTAAAACCAATCCGCCGCAACGGGAATTTATTGTTGAGTTCAAGAACAATTATGGTTCTACAATCACAAAAGTGATTAATATCTTTGTGCTGGCAAACGGAAGATTCAGGTTCAGTGAACTGCGCGCTCCATAGGGTATTGTTAGCTTAAACATCGGCTAGGAGAAATACAATGATGTGTTCCTTCCTAGCCGATATGTCTTATCTAGATGCTGTGTGAACTATGGACCTACCGGGAAGAAACCCCCAATGGGTCGCCAGTTATCGTTGATGCCAGACCAGTCACTACTTGCTGACCACCAGCTTGTGTAGACACGACCATCATTACTGACAACGAACAAGTCTAGCTGTTCGGGCTTGCAAGCTACTGCTGCGATCTTTGACTTGATCAGGTTGATGGGAACGAGTCCTGAGAACTCTGTTGTCCTGGTGCAATCCTCTCCTCTGCATCCGGAGTTAGGACAGACTAGAGAAACATTACAAATGCCATTTGATATGAGGCTCCGCCTCTCGTCCTCCTAAACGCGAGGCGGAGCCTCAATAGCTGTATTCCCAGCCTGAGACTGGGACAAGTCTGTGGGGTGTGACTCTCGATTCGCCAGCAGTATCCTTCTAGGGGTGAGATGAGCTTAATGTAAGAGCTTTTGCATAGGGAAAGAGAGTCTTTACAAAAAGTAACAAAGCATAGTAGCATATCCATGTAAATCTGCTAGAGCATACAAGTCAACTAAAAGAAAAGCTCTTAAGTGTCGCAAAAAACTAATACTTAGGTTAGAATGAAAAAAAACCGGGATGTAGCGCAGCTTGGTAGCGCGCCTGCTTTGGGAGCAGGATGCCGCAGGTTCAAATCCTGTCATCCCGATATGTTAATAATCATGCCGATCTTTTAATAAGAAGTAAAAAACCTAGAGCCGAACACGTCTCTAGGTTTTTTACATACTACAATGGCTAATTCGTGCAAGCAAAGAGGGTACTATTGCGAATGGGTGTAATTGTGATTGCACGTTAGTTGGTAGTGTAAGTCACAAAAACTTGTATATAAATTAATCTATAAATTAATTTAGTTTTTTGTGAAAATATCATCAAAAAATGAAATCAAAAAGTCAAAATTTGACTGTACTGCGATTATTTATTTGATTTATAAGAGAATATACACTGAAATTGCATGTTTTCCCGGAAGCTATAATTATGCTGCTTTGCTATTTATTATTTTCTATTAGGCAAAATTATTTCTCAGCATTTAAGTTATCCCAGAAGAGCAGAAATATGTAAACATTGAGACATTTTACAGCAGCCGTAGAAGGAACGATTTCATATTTATTGTCGTCAACTTAAGCTAGCGAAAGCCAATAAAATGGCAGATGACACCTTAAGTGAAGAGTACATTTTTCGCAACTCTTGTTAATATACAGCAGGCATCTACAATCCGAGTGCAATTCTTAGTAAGGCGAAATTGAAATACCAAAAACAGCACAGTCAAGTAGCAAAGAAGGTACTATATCTAAGACTGGTTGGTACTGTGCAAATCCAACTATATTGTCAGACTTGATTTCAGATGTATTGATACGAGGAGAAGTCATGAATTTATTAGTTCGCTGGGGCACAACATTGACTTTAGTTGGCAGTACTCTGCTAGCAACAGTTTTTAGCCCAAATGCTCCAGTCCTAGCATTGACAGAGCAACAAATTCAAGAAAAATTAAATCCAGTACCTGTGTTTTTGATTACTAATAATCAGGGTGTACCTCTCACTCGTACTGTACCTAACAGTGGGCAAAACGGGCAAAACGGGCAAAAAAAACAAGCCACGGTGACAGACGTTTTTCTGAGTGGACAAGAAGCTCAGGCTTTTATTAACGAACTGCGGAATGTGAAAGGTAAAGACCCAAAAATGGCAGAAATGTTAAAAAGCTTGCAAGTGACGCCAGTACCTTTGGGGATAATTTATCAGAAACTTCGAGAAAATGCTAAGAAACCAGACAGCCTAGTGTTTGCTTTTAATCCTGGAAAGCAGGATTTAGAAGGAGCAGTAACATTGCTACGCCAAAACGGTAAAGAAGTCAAGCAATTCCCAAGTGTGCCTATTTTTATTGTTAGATCGCCAGAAAAAGGGTATGTCTCTGTCAAACGGAAAACTGACAACAAGGAAGTTATTCCGCTGTTCTTAAGTCAAAAAGACGCTCAAGGTTTATTGAACCAGGTGAAGCAACAAGTTCCCAAAGCTGAAATTCAGGTTGTGGACATAGACGGAGTCATTAAAACTTTACGAGAAAAAAATGATGCTTGGCTTAGCCAAGTTGCTATAGTACCATCTTCCGAGAGTATGGAGTATGTCGTGAGCAAGCGAAATAATGCACCCAAGCCCGCTAATGCTCCAAATCAAAATCCATCTGTCAAACCTCCCGCACCAACTACTCCTAAGAAATAATAAACTTATGCCTTAGGGTAGGGGCATGGCGGATAAACAGTCGTCAGTAAACGGTTTGCAACTTTGGCAGTGGCGTAACGTAGCAATTCAAGCTGCGATCGCCACTGGTATCTTACCTGCTGAAGTAGATTGGTTGCTACAAGAGGTCGCTGGATTAGATCGCTTGGCATTACGTTTGGAATCATTCAAAAACTGGGATCAGATTCGGTTGGAGTTATCTCTAGAGGATTTAGATAAACTCTGGCAACGGCGATTAAATGAACACTTGCCAGTACAATATATAGTAGGAGCGACCCCTTGGCGAAACTATAAAATCGCTGTGTCAAATGCGGTTTTGATTCCCAGACCAGAAACAGAGTACTTGATAGATTTAGCTGTCGCTGCTGCTAGAAAAAGTGTGGTGACACCGTCTTTAGAACAAGGACACTGGGCTGACTTGGGGACTGGTAGTGGCGCGATCGCAATTGGATTGGCAGATGTTTTCACAACAGCAATCATTCACGCTGTTGATTACAGTCACGAAGCGCTCGCGGTTGCAGTGACAAACGCCCAAAATTTAGGTTTTGGGGAACGCATTCAATTTTATCAGGGTTCTTGGTGGGAACCTCTGGCATTTCTCAAGGGTCAGTTCAGTGGAATGGTATCTAACCCGCCCTATATTCCCACCAACATTATACCTACCCTACAGCTTGAAGTCGTGAACCATGAACCACACCTGGCTTTGGATGGGGGCACTGATGGCTTAGATTGCATCCGCCATTTGGTAGAAGTTTCTCCCACTTATTTACGACCAGGTGGTGTTTGGCTGATTGAGATGATGACAGGACAGGCAGATGCTGTACGAGAAATGTTGCAAAATCAAGGGAGTTATTGTGACGTTCAGATTCATAAAGATTTAGCTGGTATTGAGCGCTTTGCTCTGGCATATAAGAAAAGATAGAAGATAGAAATTACCTCTTGTTTCTTCATTCTTCTTTCTTCAGTTTTTAAAGATGACTCAAGTTTCTCTAGACACCCTTGTATCTGGCGTACGTGCTGGTAAATTAGTGAGCTTTCCTACAGATACTGTTCCGGCATTAGCAACTTTACCAGAACAAGGAGCGTTAATTTATGCAGCGAAGCAGCGTAGTCGAGATAAACCCTTAATATTAATGGCAGCGAGTGCTGAAGAAATCTGGTCTTTCACCGAGGGGAGTGACGATGAGTATGAAATTTGGCACAGAGTTGCAAAGAAATATTGGCCAGGAGCACTGACTTTAGTGTTACCTGCTTCAGCTAGCGTAGCACAAGCTATGATTTCCATTTCTGATGGAGATTGGGATCCTCACAAGGATAAGCTTAATCTTAACAAGACAATTGGGATTCGAGTGCCTAATTGTAGAATTGCCCAGACTATCTTGGCGCAAACAGGTCCTCTTGCAACAACCAGCGCCAATTTATCAGGTCAACCTTCCTTGCGAACAATGGCAGAGATTGAGGCACAATTTCCCAATGTTTTGACTCTGGCGGCGACAGAATTTAAAGACGAGATACACGGAGATGGTGTTCCTTCCACTGTTGTCAAATGGACTGGAAAGAATTGGCAAATTTTACGGCAAGGTGCTATAAAGGTAGAACTCTTTGTGCCTTGAATTGAGTAGATAGGCAAGTATTTTCTACATAGGGGCATTACCAAAGTACGAATTTTGGATGGAAATGAAAGTTCCCGTTTTGTTTTATATCCTATGGTGGAGACAGTAAATTTTTGAGCTTACCACTTTATTGTTAAGTTGACACTCTCCTGGCTTCGTGAATATCGCGCTATGCGCTCATTCTTGCAAAAAGACAAGAGATTCTTGGTTCATCCAGCAAGCCGTAAACCTTCAGGTTAGAAACAGACGAATTTTCACCTGTAGCTAGAAATTCCGTCTTGGAGGACTCTGTTGGAAACTGGTGGAAACTCCGGAACTTTGTTTTGAGCTGGTGTGGTCAATTAAAAAGGTTATTATTGCCGAATTATGAATTGGAGCAACTGGGTATATCTAGGAGCAGGACTAGCAATAGGGGTTGGTCTTCGTGGGTTATTTGCGCGGCAGGAGGTGTCTTCTCGCTCATCCACAGTCTTATCAGTGGATGAACAACAGGCTACGCCAACACTCCTGCAACAGATGAAACAAACGCAACTCGCGTATTACATGGCACGAGAAATAAGCCATTTTAAGGCGGGGTTTTTGGCGCGAACGACTCACGTACTGCGATCGCCCCTCAATGGTCTGATTGGCTTGCATCAGTTAATATTATCTAACTTATGTGAAAATCCAGAAGAAGAACGAGAATTTATAGCTCAAGCTCACGAGCGAGCGCTAAAGCTACTCAAGCTGATTGATGAAATTCTTACCGTTGCCAGAATCGAACATGGTACGAATAAATTAAATATTCAGCCTTTAAAACTAGCCGAACTTTTGCAAGAAGTTCACAATTTAACTTATATGCTGGCGGAAAACCGCAATTTTCCTTTCAAAGTTATACCAACAGATCCAGAAACATACATACTGGCAGATCCTTGCTGGCTGCGACAAGTATTACTCAATTTGGTGGAAACTTGCATTGCTCAAATGGAGGAAGGCAGCATCTGTATTTCTACTAAAGTAGCTCACACAAGCGATCGCGTTCATATTTGGTTAGATGTGCCAACCCATGCGATTCCCCAGAGTGAGCCAATAGATTTCATGACATCGCAAGACTTGCAACCTAAAGCCGATGAAAAAAACAATATTCTCTCGCCAGGAATGAAGCTGCTACTCAATCAAACTCTTTTGGAAGTCATGGCGGGAAAGTTAGAAATAGTTCCCTCTCCCACCGCTCAAGAACAAGCCTATGATGTGACTAGGCTACAAGTATCTATCCCCCTAGTGATTCCTGAAGTTGAATTTCTACAGGAAGAGAACTAAAGTGAGGTTGGTTAGATAGCACCATTGTGGTGGTGGAATTATGTTTGAAACCAATCTTTTCGTAGAATTGCTGCTGGTGAGTGGTCATTAAGTAGACACGCTCAACACGGTTCATGCGGGGATGGCTCAAAACGGTTTCCACCAACTTGCTTCCTAGTCCAACACCACGGTACTCTGGATGAATAGCAACATCCCAAATAGTAGCGCGATAGATGCAATCAGAAGTTGCTCTGGCAAAGCCAATGAATCGTTCTCCATCCCAAACGGTAATCACAGGGTCACTGTTTGCAATGGCTATGCCTAAATCTTCAATGCTGCGACCTTTTGCCCAGAAAGCAGAAACGTTTAATAACTGCTGGATCTGATAAAGGTCGATTTCAGACTTGCGATCGCTAAATCGAATCTGATTGTGACTAGAATTCATGAAGTTTACTGAATTGATGGAGTATATTTGCTATCTTTTATCCGATTTTGTAAGATAGCGGTAGAGTTGTATCAATCGTAAGCTTAAAAAAATTTAATGTAAGCTTAAAAAAAATTAATATTATAATTTAACTGCAAATCCATCTCCATAAAGGATGACTTGGTCCTTGCTGACGTATCCGAAAAACCTGTTGTTCTAGGCGTTGCTTTTCCTGCTGTGGTAGTCCTAATAGGATATTTCGACTTTGCCAAATAAGAACAGCAAGGGTCATACCGAGACAAAAAGATAGACCAAGAGTCGCCAAGGGATGATAGTATAGCCCGTATCGCACAGCTACCCAAGTAAAGTATTGTCGCAACAGAGCAATTTCTGAACGTAAATTCCATGCACAAAGAGGTCCAATAGTCAACCATAAAAAACCGGCAAACAACCACCTGGTAAACACTTGTAGGTGGTGTAGCTTTTGTACTTGTTTTGCAAAAGACTGATCACTCTCGTCTGTGTACCAGCTAGTTTTGGGTGGTTCTTCTGGTTGAGCCATAGGGGAGGTGGGAGGAAGAAGTGGGGACTAGGAATTCCCACAGAGTGGGGCAATGGGCAAGGGGATAATGACTAATGACTAATGTCATAACTTATTGAGAATTATCTGCTGGTGCGTCAATTGATTCAGTTACGCTTTGGACTAGTGTTGATTCGCCTCTGCGTTCTCGCCACCAAACCAGAAGAGTACTGGCGATGAAGATACTGGAATAAGCTCCAGCTGCAAAGCCAATAATCAATGCCAAGGCAAAATTTTTCAGTGTTTCTCCCCCGAACAGGAAGATAGCAAATAATGTCAATAACACAGTTAAGGTTGTATTGATTGACCGTGCTAGAGTCTGATTAACTGCGTCATCTACAATATCGCCAATAGGGCGATTCGGACTTATTTTGAGGGTTTCGCGAATGCGGTCGTAAATAACAACAGTGTCGTTCACGGAAAAACCTGTAATTGTTAGCAGGGCGACGATGAAAAGGCTATCTACTTCCGTACGTAGTGTTAAACCTAGAATCGAGAAAATCCCTACCGTAAGAAATATATCGTGAAATAGAGCAATGATGGCAAACACGGCATAGTCCCACTGGAAGCGGAAAGCCATGTAGATAACAATGCCAAGGAAAGAAACTCCAAGAGCGAACAGACCAGACCTAAACAGTTCTTGCCCTAAAGTAGGACCAACCGTATCAATTTGGTTTTTTTGTGGATCGAAAGCGCCTATTTTTTCACTCAAGGCATTTTGTAGTTGGGTACGTTGCTCTGGAGTTAAATTTTTTGTCCGAATTGATATGCCGTTTTCTTTGCGTGTGTCTCTGTCGGTAACAACTTGAATACTGCTATCACTCAACCCTTGTTCTTGCGCGACTTCTCGCACGACGTTGATATCTATTGGTTTGTCGCAGTTATTTGGCTTGGTACAATCTCGTTCAAATTGCAACCGTGTACCACCAACAAAATCAAGACCAGGACGCAGAGGAGAACCAATTTGTTGCCAAGAAATCACCATTGAGATGATACCGACAACAATAATGATGGCAGAAACAGTCCACCATAGCGATCGCGATTTGTTAATACTCAGTTTCATCTTGCCACCTCTGCCTTATTTGTCACTGGCAGGTTCGGACAGTAAAGTTCGCTTTTGCGTAGCGCAGGCAAAGAAATCGCCAAAAACATCAATGTGCGACTACAGGTGACTGCTGTAAACATACTTACAGCTACACCCAAAGCTAAGGTCAGAGCAAAGCCTTTTACCAAGCCAGATCCCAACCAGAACAGCGCAGCACAAGCAATCCATGTTGTGACGTTGCTATCTAAAATACTAGAAAATGCTCGGTAGAAACCAGATTCTACAGAACGATATAAGGATTTGCCTGCTCGCAATTCTTCCCGCGTACGTTCAAAGATAAGTACGTTGGCATCAACTGCCATACCAATACTGAGAATAAAACCAGCAATTCCTGGCAGTGTCAGGGTGACGCCTAACAAAGCGAAGGTCGCCCAAGTTAGGAGGGAGTAAATCACAAGAGCTAAATCCGCAATCAGTCCTGGTAGTCGATAGTACAATACCATAAATATTAATACTAAAACCAAACCACCAATTCCAGCATAAATACTGCTTTGAATGCTGTCTTTACCCAAGGTTGCTCCAACTGTACGGTTTTCTACGATTTCCACGGGTACGGGTAGTGCGCCACCACGTAGTTGTACGCCTAAGCCATTGGCTTCTTGTGCGGTAAAGTTCCCTGTAATTCTAGCACCGCCTCCAGTAATACCATTGGCGGCAAATTCTGGACCTACGTTTGGAGAACTAATGAGTTCGTTATCTAGGAAAATACCTATGCTACGTCCAGTGCCAGCAAGTTGTTTCGTCAGTTCGGCAAATAGTTGACCACCCTTGTCATTAAAGCTAAGGTTGACTTCCCAGTTACTGCCTGAAGTGGGTTGGCTGTAGGCGTCCTTAAGGTATTTACCAGTCAGTGGTGGGTTTGTGCTTTCAAATAATTCAGCGATCGCTTCGTTATTCTTTTGCAATTCTTGCTGATTTTTCTCAATTGCAGCTTTGTCGTTAGTCTTTCGCAGTTCTGCTTGCTTTGCCTTGAGTTGTGTTCTTGACACTTGAAATAGATTAAACAGCTGAGTTTCTGTGTTTGGCTTTTGTTTTTTGAACTCTAACTGCGCTGTACCTCCCAGAACCCGTTCTGCTTGCTCCGGGTCATTAACTCCAGGGAGTTGGACTAAAATTTTATCTGTACCTACTGTTTGGATCACTGGTTCAGAAACACCTAGACCATTGATACGACCTTCAACAACTCTTTTGACAGCTTCCAATTCTCGTTCAGTAATTTGCTTAATTTCCGGTGTTGTCTTTACCTGAATGGTTAGCTGCGAACCTCCTCGCAAGTCTAATCCTAAAGGTACAGAAATTATAGCAATCGCCGTAATAGCGGCGATTACCAAAACTAAAATCAAAGCTAATAGTGATCGCTGTCTTTGCATACCCTTACTCACTGCAACAAACGCTATAATAGCGCTCTTTGGGGGAGTTGTGAGTTATGTGTTAAGAGTTTTGAGTGATGACTTTTACAAAGGAATGCGGCTCTCTGTTTTGATTTGTGTAAACACAATTGAGCGGTGAGTAGCAGCAAGCAATAACTAAAGATATTTAATTAATCCACAAGTATACCAGAAGTAGAGTTAACACTGTCAACGATACCCCAAAGCGCAGATGTTCCCAATTAATAAGCCAAAAGGACTGCGAGTGAAACTCAACAGGACTGCCAGTGCTCGTGGAAAAAACCCCGCAAAAGATAGGTTGGCGTTGACAACCATCATGCTTAACAAAAACACGATAGTAGTAGCATCAATCGCATCCCATGCTTCTTGCAAACTGAGAACACCCAAAGCAATGAGAAATGCACCAACCCACTAGTACAGGTCGGCGGAATTCAAAATTCACTCATTCAAAATTCAAAATGAAGACAGCGTAAGCGTTTCATCGATTTGGAATGGGTGATTTATTTACGCCGACCTGTACTAGGGCAATTGTGGCATGGTTCATGCGTAGACCTGGAAGATAGCCCAGTGCTAACCCTAGGTAAGTCAGCCCTAATACGCCATAGATTACAAATTGTCGGAGGAAAATCACAAATTTATTAAGCTATTGTCAGCAGCGATACAGCTATCAGCAAAATGACTCATATTCTAATGTCAGATTGCCATTTTTTAACCGCGAGTGAGAATGTGGGTGAAATCACAGAAAAATAGCTTTCAAAAAATGGTAATTCTTGATTTTCGATAAATTTTCTTACCTTTATTCTCTCTATCTCCTACTTAGTCTCTCTTGCATATAAGTATTTTTTTAGAGAAGGTTGTATTATTTAAGTGTCACTATCAGCATAAGACTTACGCAGTTTTGCTATTAGCGCCTGAATGTTAAATTAGAGTATTTATACTTGCGTATATATGCTGTTATGAAGTTTCGTTTCTTTATGAAATTTTAGTAAATGTAACATTTGCCTATATCAAAAGGTGGATGACTTTATTAAAATTTTAAGTATGTCAAGTTAAAAACAAGATATCTCTACTACACGTCTGATAAAAAGGAAATTGCGCTTAACTTGACGTAATATAGAACAGGCTCTGATGCCAGTAGCTACTCAATCATCAGATCACGCAAATCATCAGATTGTATCTCAGTCAGGACAAGATTCTTCCGGGACAAGTCGTGGCAGTTTTGTAGATGTTCATCGGGTAGTTCAAGAGCCTCAATCGAATAGAGGAGTGAACCATGAAGGTAAACTATAGTACCACAAAAAAGATCTTTCTGGCAAGCTGGGTATCGATAAATCAAACACAAGAAGATGCTCCAGTAGCCCAGATGCACCGTCCTTCCGCTAAGTCTCACTTTAATATTCTCAAACCCATACGGCGGTGGTTAGACAATATTCAAGTTCGCGATCGCCCACTAGCTCATCGGTTGTGTAAGCTTATTCCTTCCGATTGTCCTTTTGAGCGGGATGTGAAACTATTTGGGAAAACCCTGTTTCATATTCCGCCATTGTGCAAGCTCAACCCCGTCTATGAAGAATTGGTTGGCTTACGTTTTCGAGCGCTGTGCTATTTAGCTGATGAATGCGGCGAAGATGTGACGCAGTACTGCTAAGAAAGCAGTACTGCTAAGAAACGAGTCCCTTGCTAATGGGAATGGGGAATGGGCAATGCTCGATTTCCAGTTTCCGATTCCCAATTCCCGATTCCCATTTGTATCAACCTTAAAGTGAAACGGTATTAGTGGTTGGTACAAAAACTTTAGCCAACGGCTAACAACTAACCACTAACACCTGGCAATTAGCGATAGCCGAACGCGAGTGCGTCTCCGGTAGGAGAAGGCTTAAGCTCCGCTTATCGCTCATGACTAAAAACTAATGATTATTGACTGTTTTTTGCCATTGTGCAATTGCATTTTGCGCTTGTTTATATGCGGCTGTTCCCTCTGGAACTAAGACAGCAGTTGCAATTGCGGCTTTTAGTTCTTTTTGAGCAGCTCGTTTTTTGGCAAGACGCAAAATATTTTCGCTCCATGAGTTGATAGATTTTTGAGCAATATCAAAGCCTGGTTCACCTCGTGGGACTTTTTTAGCAACTTCTATAGCGCGATTGTAAGTAGAAGCCTGTTCCGCCCGAATTAAGCCAACAGCAGCATCGATAAGAGTTGTATTGCTCACATACTGCTTTGCTTCTAGCCGCCACTGCTTAATAGATGTTTGTGCTTTTGAGTATACAATTTGGTTTTTGGGGACTAACTGTGCAGCGGAAATAGCATTCTCATACAGTTTTTGCTTAGCACGACTTTGGGCCAAATTTAAAATCATACGGCTCCAAATCTTGATGTTTTCCTGAGCTTCGGGGTACTTGGGATCACTAGGCGGAATCTTACGAGCCGTATCAATTGCTCGCCTCAAATCACTAGCTTGATTTTGCCTTAGGGACATTCTCTCCAATTCCAACCGTGCTTGGTTCCGCTGTTTAGATTCGTCAGGACTTGGAGTGACTTGTGGACTAGAAGTAACTTGGGTAATGATTGATTGGGTTTTTGGTTGGGTTACTACGGTTGGTGATGGCGTTAGGTTAGGTTGTGGTGACACCTCAGCAATCTTTCTGTTGTTAGTAGCAGTCCTGAAAGATGCTGGTAATATATCAGCTAATTTAAATCCTGCGCGATCGCGCAAAAAAACAACCACAACTAAGCATAGAACAAACATCGTAGCTATGCTCCACAGTAGAAGCTGCGGCAGAAGTTGTTTATTTGACGACTTTTTCTGGGGATGGGGGGATGAGGGAGATGAGGGAGATGAGGAAGTATTTTTTCCTGAAACTTCTGTTACTTTCCTGACTCTCGCTTCACTTTTATCCTCCAATTGTGGCGAGATAACTTGCGCCTTGGGTACAAAAAGAATAACAGGGTTTTGTGTAGGACGCCAGTAGTGTTGACAGAGTTCTGGCGTGCGAACATTCAGATATTTTTCTAAATGCGTCAAATTACTGCCGTTACCATAACGTAAAGCTTCTAACAGCGCTGCTGTAAAGAATCCGTGACCTAGTTCACTACTTTCGTGGGAAAATTGCTCTGGTTGACAAGAAAGAATAGTATGAATTTGTAGTTCTTTAGCGAGTTCTATCGTTTCTTTCCCGACATGAGCATCTGTGTGGGTTCCAAAAGCACGGTTGATATCAAGTAATAGCAATGCATCGAGGTTAGCAACTTGCAGACCTTGCATTAATGCTCGCACTTCTATACCAGTCTCTTCAATATGATTGGGATCACCTTCCACTGGCATTAAGTAATCTTGTCCTTTGTGGTTGACGCCATAACCGCTGAAGAAAAACCACAATCGGTCTTGTGCTTGCACAGCGCGCTCTAGCCCCCAACCTTCTTGGAAAGAAGCGGGGGGTAGGTTTCTGGAAGGAATCTGCTGGGGCTGAACGGGTGATGATCGCCCCTCAGCAGCAGCAAAATCTTCAAGCAACAGCAAAATATTCTCTTTAGTAGGATAAGTAGATCTATTTCCAAACGGTGGCGAAGTCTCTGTCATTAGCAAACACTGCTGCGGCAAAGAACCACCATTCGTCACCAAAAAATTTTTGACTGCTTCAGCATCTGCTTGAGCGCAACCTAAAGGTTGAAAGAACTGATATTGATTGATGCCAATTGCGATTGCCCAGTTATTTGCCATCGCGATCTTTTTTACTCGTTGTTTACTTGCCCAAGAGAGTGGTTGGCTTTGCAAAAAAAGCAAGGCTAACCTATGCTCTAATAGTCTAGGTGATTCTCATTCAACCGTTATACACCTGCCGTTTTCTCCCTGTCCAGTGACTGAGGAAGTTGAAGAATTGGGGGTTTTTTAGTTGATCTTAGGAGAAGGACTCAACCAAAAAATGTTCCCGCACGCTTGGTTTCTCCCGCATCACCTACGTAACCCAAATGATAGCGATTTTTACCCAATGACTCACTGCGCTTGTTTCGATGCCTTAGAATAAAAAGGTTGTCTACATTTGCAGTACCCATTATTATGGCTGTTCCTAAGAAGAAAACATCCAAGTCTAAACGAGATAAACGTCGAGCGACATGGAGGCACAAAGCCACAGTTGAAGCTCAGAAAGCTCTTTCTCTGGGCAAGTCTATTTTGACCGGACGTTCTACATTTGTCTATCCTGCTGCTGAAGAAGAGGAAGAAGAGGAGTCATAAGACGACTATTCGGTAATTGGTAACTGGTTGTTTGCCTGATGTTAGTTGTTAGTTATTTTTGTGCTAATCACTAACCGCGAACCATTACCCATTACCTGTGACTGATTACTTGATAACTTATAAAAATTAGAGTGTCTTCAGAAAAGTTATTTTTTCTACAACTATGGTGAGAAAATTTTTTCAGAAGCCTACAAAGCAAGAAGGGGAACGCGTTCCTCCCGGTCAGTACTTGACCAAAGGATTTCCTGTATTAACCTATGGTGCGACTCCTCAAGTTAGCACAGACGAGTGGGAATTTCGGGTATGGGGTTTGGCAAAACCTGCAACCTTTACCTGGTCAGACTTTATGGCACTTTCCCAACACGAATTCACGGCAGATTTCCACTGTGTTACGCGCTGGTCAAAACTTGATGTCAAGTGGACTGGGATCAAGGTTATAGATTTTATGAAACTCATTGAGGTAGACCCCAAAGCAACTCACATAATGGAGCACTGTTACGGTGACTACACTACCAATATCTCAATGAAAGACTTTGTGCGGGAAGAAAACTTCTTTGGCTTTAAAGTCTTTGGAGAATCGTTACCAGCAGAACATGGCGGTCCAATGCGGCTTGTTGTTCCTCACCTCTACGCTTGGAAAAGTGCCAAGTGGATTAATGGTTTAGAGTTTCTAGAACGCGAAGAGTTGGGTTTTTGGGAGCGCAATGGCTATCACCGTCGTGGTGAACCTTGGGCTGAAGAACGTTACAGTAATTGAATTTAATTGATTTTGCCCTTGGTGAATACTATCTTTCACCTGTTGGATGACTTTCTTCTGCTGTGTGATGTAGTTGTCATTCATCATGAAATACTTGTTCTCTTGCAAAAAAGCGTCCAACTGGACGTTAAGAAGACAATCTCACTTTAATAATTAAAATAGCTAACCAATGAGTCGCTTCAGTGTAGAGAGCTTGTCTTTATAGGGAGCGTATCGCCATTTTAAATCGAGCCAGAAAGGATTGTGCAAGACACTTTTGTAATGGGAAAAAGTGTCAAAGCTGGATTTACCGTGATACTTGCCAATTCCACTATCACCCACACCACCAAATGGTAAAGATGAAATCGCAACGTGTATCACTGTATCGTTGATACAAACTCCACCGGATGAAGTTTCCTGCAAAACTTGTTGTTGTAGATTTTTGTTATTAGAAAATAAGTATAAAGCCAAGGGTTTCGATTTAGAGTTAATTAAGTCAATTGCTTCGGTTCTGTCCGTGTATTCTATCACTGGAAGAATAGGACCAAAAATTTCTTCCTGCATTATTGAGGCTGTTAAGGAGACATCCTCAAGCACTGTTGGGGCAATATAAAGTTCTGAAGGGTTGGTTTCTCCGCCAATGCGAACTTTGCCCTCTTTCAAAAGATGAGTTAACCTGTCAAAATGTTTTTGATTAATAATCCTTGCATAATCAGAACTACTTGCAGGATTATCTCCATAAAATTCTAGCAAGCATTTCTGAATTTCATTTAATAAATTTTCTTTGATTTTTTTATCCACTAAAAGATAGTCTGGTGCAATACAAGTTTGTCCGGCGTTGAGAAACTTTCCCCAAGTAATGCGTCTAGCGGTGTGTTCAATATTAATATCAGAATCTACAATGCAAGGACTTTTACCGCCCAATTCTAGAGTGACAGGTGTCAGGTTTTTAGCAGCTGCTTCCATAACTATTTTGCCTACCGCCGTACCACCTGTGAAAAAGATATGGTCAAACTTCTCTGCTAGTAGTTGTTGACTTGTTTGCACACCTCCTTCTACCACAGCAATATATGCCGAATCGAAATATTGTTTTATCATCTCACTGAGAAGACGAGAGGTGTTTGGTGCAAGTTCTGAAGGTTTAAGAATTGCACAGTTGCCTGCAGCAATAGCGCCTACTAGTGGTGAGATAATTAAATGAAATGGATAGTTCCAAGGACCAATAATTAAAACGACTCCTAGCGGTTCTGGATAAATGCTTGTCGATGCAGGAAATAATTTCAGGGAAACAGGTACTTTCTGAGGTTTCGTCCAAGTCTTGATATGCTTGATAGCATAGTTAATTTCTTGGATTGTTCCAATTTCTGTTGCATAACTCTCAAATTCTGGTTTATTTAAATCCGCTTTCAGTGCGTTGATAATTGCTTCTTGTTGCTCAGTGACTGCTTGTTTTAAAGTTTTCAGTTGTTCAAGTCGAAAATTAATGTCTTTTGTCCTACCAGTATTAAAAAAAGCACGTTGTTTGTGGATGATATCGGCAATTGACACTTCTTGAGAAATCATAGTTTTTATCCTAGTTAGCTAAATTTAACCAACCCTTCATCAGTCCTAAATTCTAAGTCATTTTCCTCGGGAGCATCCCAATGCATGCAAAAAAAGATGATAGTGGGAGCCGGAAAGCTCCCTACTTTACAGCGGTTTTCATCCGGGTGAAGTACAAATTTATCTGCGTACCCTGCGGGTTCGCCTTTAGGCGTTCTCGTAAGAGTAGCCGCCTCTGGCGTCTATATCTGCGCCCTTGGGTGCGGTTTCTTAACTCTTTGATGTACCTCACTGAATTGAAACCTACTTTAATTGAAAGCGGGCTGGAAGCCCGCACTACAAAATAAAATAAATTACACATTTGGGATGCTCCCTTTTCCTCTAGTTTCCCTTGTCTCACTCAGTACTCGGTACTCAGAACTATTTTAGTGATAGTGGGCTGTTTGCCTATATCCTACTTATAACGAATTACGAAAACCAGTTATGATTATTGTTTAATAAGCAAACGTACTGTGAATACACTCCCTTTGCCTACTTCTGAATTCATGAAAATAGTGCCTTGATGTGCTTCGACAATTCGGCGAGAAAGATACAGTCCTAAACCACTACCAGAACGCTGATGATTTCCTTGGCGAAATCGTTCAAATAAAGTGACTTGTTCTTCTGGAGAAATACCTGGACCTGTATCTGCAACTTCAACTGTAATGTAATCATCTGAAGCGATCGCTGGAGTAATACGGATGGTTACTGACCCAGTGTCAGTAAATTTGACAGCGTTACCTATAAGGTTGGTGAATAACCTGTGTAGTTCTAGGCGATCGCCCATAATTGTACTGTTTTCTGAGTCTTTACCTACATCTAGATTTATGACAAGGTGCTTTTGGTCGGTTAAAGGACTCAATTCTTCTGAGACTTCTTCTAGTAATTGGCTCAGATTAACTGGTTGAAAAGCTAGAGTTTTGCGACCTGCTTCAAAGCGATAAACTTCCAGTAAAGTATTGACCATAGCCAGCAGGTTACTGTTACTGCGAGCCATGATATCTATAACTTCCTGCATTTGCAGTGACAATTGTCCCAAAGCACCCTCCTGAAACAGCATCAGCATTCGATCTGCTGCTACCAAGGGTGTGCGTAAATCGTGGGTAAGGCGAGAGACAAAATCTTGCCGTTGACGAGCGATTTCATCGCGTTCATCTATACTGTGCTTGAGACGGAGGAGCGATCGCACCCGCGCCAACAATTCATTTACAGTCACAGGCTTACGGATGAAATCATCTGCACCCAAGTCTAATCCTTGAGCAACGTTAGGTGAGTCATGTGCAGTAATTAACAGAATTGGGATAAATGGCAATGTCATATTTTGCCGAATGCGCTGAGTGACTTCATAACCATCCATTCCTGGCATCATCAGATCCAGCAACACTAAGTCACAAGTCGATCTTTCGAGTTGTGCCAATGCTGAAACACCATTCTCTGCCGTGCTAACCGCGTAGCCTTCTTCCTCCAAAATGGTTTTCACCAAAAATACATTATCAGGAGAATCATCTACAACTAGAATCCTGTCAGACTTAGAAGATTTATACATATAGCATAGAACAAATGCTCATTCCACAAAAAAGAAAAATAGCTTCAGTCTCTTGCTATTTTACCTTTTACCAATACTACCCACTTATTTGGATATCATGTTGTTGTGGTTGCTCAGGTAAAGATTTTTGTGGTGTTTTAAGTAAAACCCAATGGAGGTAGATTAAGAGAATCTGCTTTTTCAGCAAGAGGTTGAGGCGTTTAATGAGCTTCAGCAGCTAATTCAAGATGTTCAAAAGAAATTACCTAGTGCAGGCTATCTCACTCTTGTAAAATTGCTTGTATTTGCTGCTTCAGGTTTGGCAAATCTCGCTCAACAGCAGACCAAACCACGTCTAAGTCAATTTCAAAGTAATTGTGAGTCAAGGTATTTCGCATCCCGATAATTTGTGACCAAGGTACTTCGGGATGTTGTAACCTAATGTCAGCAGATAAGGCGCGAGATGCTTCACCGATAATTTGCAGATGTTGAATAAACCAAGTTTGAATCAGTTCATTTCGTTCAAAGCTTTGCCTTCCTTGAATTGCGTACTTGTCTATACGTTCAATTGCTTCTAAGATATCACGCAACTTTTCGCGGTCGTCTCTCATAACGGAACAGCCTCTCTCAAAACCCGCTCCCGAATACGCTGCCGTAATCCCTTTTCAGTTACCACATCTACATCGCGATCCAGTAGCTCTTGCAACTCCATTAGCAGTCCACCTAAGTCAAAAAGGCTCCGTCCAGGTTCCATTTCTACCAGAAAATCAACATCACTGTCTGCATCAGCCTCTCGGCGTGCCACAGAACCAAAAATACGTACGTTGTATGCTCCATGTTTAGCAGCACTTCGGAGGATTTCTTCTCGTTTTGCTTGCAAAAGCTCGTAAATATTCATGGTTTGACTCCCGTATCTAGAAACAGTTTAGCCAAATCAACAGCCATGTTTGACCATAAGAACGTCCTATCAAAGGAGTAATGCTTACGCACTTTCACCCAAAATAAGCGATCGCCCTCTATTACACAATTTGCACTGATTGAGTGTTAATTTCTTTTAAATTAGTCAATTTCACATCGTTAGTAAACAAAATTGTGGGGTTGCTGCAATTATTGCGTCAGGAAGTCTTAGTTTGTATTGTCTACGAAGTGCGATGGCGCAGAGTGCCCACCGTAGGCGATCGCTAATTCTTGAATATGACTCTCGACATGACATCAATGATGGAAAGATTGCCCCTAGAACACCAAAATAAGATATCAAAACAAAAAGTATCTTTGTGCCATTGGCAAAACTGTCGCAGGTTCACAAGTCAGCAACTCTCCATCAGCTCTCACTTCGTAGGTTTCAGGATCTACTTCAATATGAGGTAACACATCATTCAGCTTCATATTCCGCTTACTCAATTGGCGTGTCCCAGAAACTGCAACGGCTTGCTTTCGCAAACCCAACTGACTAGGAATCTCCCTTTCCATAGCTGCTTGCGAGACAAAAGTTAACGATGTGGCGTGACGCGCACCTGCAAAACTACCAAACATTGGTCGCATATGTACTGGTTGCGGTGTCGGAATACTTGCATTTGCATCACCCATCTGTGACCATGCAATCATTCCCCCTTTAATCACTATTTCCGGCTTCACACCAAAAAACGCCGGACGCCATAAACATAAATCTGCTAATTTACCTTCTTCTACTGAACCTACATACTCAGAAATACCGTGGGTAATCGCTGGATTTATAGTATACTTAGCAACATATCTCTGAGCACGCAAATTATCATTATCCGTTACATCCGTTCCTAATCCATTGCTACCGCGCTGCACTTTCATTTTGTGCGCTGTTTGCCAGGTACGAATTATCACCTCTCCTACTCGTCCCATCGCTTGGGAGTCAGAAGAAATCATACTGAATGCACCCAAATCATGTAGAATGTCTTCTGCGGCGATGGTTTCCCGACGAATGCGCGACTCTGCAAACGCCACATCCTCAGCAATTCCTGGATCAAGATGATGACACACCATCAACATATCTAAGTGTTCATCTAAGGTATTGACGGTGTAAGGACGTGTGGGGTTGGTGGAAGATGGTAGCACATTTGCTTCTCCACACACTTTGATAATGTCTGGTGCGTGACCGCCGCCTGCACCTTCTGTATGGTATGTATGAATAACACGATTCTTGAAAGCGGCAATGGTATCTTCTACAAACCCCGCTTCATTCAATGTATCCGTGTGAATTGCTACTTGAACATCATATTCATCAGCAACGCTAAGACAAGTATCAATTGCTGCGGGTGTGGTTCCCCAGTCTTCGTGCAGCTTTAACCCGATCGCACCTGCTTGCACTTGTTCCACGAGTCCTTGAGGTTGGCTGGTATTGCCTTTACCTAAAAATCCTAAGTTGACAGGGAAGGCATCGGCAGCTTGTAGCATTCGGTAAATATTCCAAGGTCCAGGAGTACAAGTTGTAGCGTTTGTACCCGTAGCAGGACCAGTACCACCTCCAATCATGGTGGTGATACCAGAAGCGATCGCCACTTCAATTTGTTGAGGACATATAAAGTGAATGTGGGAGTCGATACCGCCAGCAGTAAGAATCATTCCTTCTCCAGCGAGTGCTTCGGTACCAGGACCAATAATAATATCTACATTGTCTTGAATATAGGGATTTCCAGCTTTACCAATTTTAAATATCTTACCATTTTTAATGCCAATATCTGCTTTAACGATACCCCACCAATCGAGAATTAAGGCATTCGTAATAACCAAATCAACTGCACCATCGGCGTTAGAAATGGGCGACTGTCCCATCCCATCACGAATTACTTTACCACCGCCGAATTTTACCTCATCACCGTAGGTTGTGAGGTCTTGTTCCACTTCGATAAATAATTCTGTGTCAGCTAGTCGGATGCGATCGCCGACTGTGGGACCAAATGTTTCCGCATAAGCGCGACGGGACATTTTGTAAGGCATAATACACTCTTATTAAACCGAGGTTAGAATTGAGTTTAAACGCAAAGGGACGCAAAGGTAAACGCAGAGAGAAGTTTGAGCGCCGGCTTCCGGCGATCAAAGCTTGCCCTACAGGCACGCTGCGCGAACGGTGGGGACGCAGAGAATGGATGAGAGTGATTTGAGTGGGGTGATAATTGGCTGTGGGATGCGAGTGCATACAGCGTTGGGACCGGGTTTGTTAGAATCGGCTTATGAGGAGTGTTTGTACTACGAGTTGAAAAAGAGGGGATTAAGTGTTGGTAAGCAAGTTCCATTACCGCTTATTTACGAAGAGGTGAAATTGGATTGTGTTTATCGCTTAGATTTAATAGTTGAAAATAAAGTCATTATAGAAGTCAAATCTGTAGAATCCATCAAACCCATTCACTCGGTACAACTTTTAACTTATCTCAAACTCACTCATTGCAAACTCGGTCTTCTCCTCAACTTTAACGTTCTCCACCTCAAAGAAGGCATCAAACGTATAGCCAATCAACTTTAACTCTGCGTCCCTCTGCGTTTACCTCCGCGTCCCTCTGCGTTTAAAAATCAACTCGTTATTTTTTGATGAAATTGTCAATCTATAACAATTGTCCATTTATTCGGGCATTAAATCCGTAAACCTGACGAGTCCCCGCCAAGGGTACTAAAGACACTTCTTTTTCATCCCCTGGTTCAAAACGGACTGCTGTCCCTGCGGGAATATCAAGACGCATTCCCCGCGCCTGTTCTCTGTCAAAGTTTAACGCCGCGTTGACTTCAAAAAAATGAAAGTGGGAACCAACTTGTATCGGTCTATCTCCTGTATTAGACACTCGCAATCTTACACTATAACGACCTGCATTGAGTTCTATTTCCCCTTCTGGCGTGAAAATTTCTCCTGGAATCATGTTCACTTCCTTCTCTTCTAGAATACAAATACAAATTTAAATAATTGGCTGATAGTCCATTTGTCGTCGAATTTTTTCTTTGACTTCGCTTCCAGCAAACTTTTCACAAAGATAAAGCCCTAAATCAATTGATGAAGTTACCCCACCCGCTGTTATCACATCCCCTTCATCAACAATTCTCTGCTTGACTACCTCATCACAAAACTTTTCTAATTCCTGAAAATGATTAGGATGAGTAGTTGCCTTTTTTCCCGTTAAAAATCCTGCTTTTCCTAAAAGGAGAGAACCCGTACAGACTGATACTTTTAAATGGCAAGATTGTGAAGTTTTCAGCCATTCCATAAACTTAGTAGAGTCAATTTATTTTTGTACATTGGCAACGACTCCACCAGGCACTATTATAATGTCATAGCCTGACAGAGATTCACTCACCTTTGTGGGTACAAAACCCAACCCTCTATCGTCACTAACATTAGGAGTGAGTGAGCATATCTCCCATTGTAACTCTGGTAGAAACTGCATTGTCTTAAGTCTGGCTATTGGGTCATAAACACCAATAAAATCTAATGCAGTCATTCCCTCGTAAATAATGAAAGCAATTTTCATAATGTGTCTTGTAACTAACGAATAGGATTATGCACCGTGACTAACTTTGTCCCATCAGGGAAAGTTGCTTCCACCTGCACCTCATGAATCATTTCTGGGACACCTTCCATCACATCATCCCGCATTAATAGCGTTGTCCCATAACTCATCAATTCTGCTACCGTTCGCCCATCTCTCGCACCTTCCAAAATAGCAGCAGAAATATACGCCACCGCTTCTGGATAATTCAACTTCAAACCTCTTGCTTTCCGCCTTTCTGCCAACAATGCAGCGGTAAAAATCAACAGTTTATCCTTCTCCTGCGGCGTCAGTTGCATTTCCTACCTCTTCCTTTGAGTCCTTTGCGCCTTCGTGGTTCAAATCTGCCAAACTCGTGGTATACAACTAGAACGTATCAAAAATGATTGACGCAATAGTTGCCAAACACCAATAAACCAGTTTCTCACCTCAGATGTCGCAGAACCACGATATCGACATAATAATCCACACGGAAGACGAGTCACACCTGCTTCTCCTTCGCCATCCCACAGGATACGCGCCTTTTCCACCAAATCTGGTACAACTTCTTGCCCAACATACACTAGACTACCTACCACAGGTTGTCCTGCCAAGCCGTGGGGACTGTGAAAAACCTCTGTGCTACCAGGTAACCATTGTCTATCAATCCACAAGGGAACTCCTTGCTGCCAAATTTCGGTGTGCGATCGCCATTCTCCCAAACAAAATTTCTCTCCTCTTGCACTACGTCCAAATCGGGTGATTTCCCAGCTGATCCAGCTAGCTCCCGTAGCTAATTCTACCCGCAGGTCTTGCTGATAAATTGCACCGTTAAAGACAATTGTTTCTTGAGGTAACCACTCCAAACAAGCACCTGTATCTACTCTTATCTCGATACTTTGTTTTGCTTGAGTTCCATTACTACGATAGATTTTACTTGCAGCAGCTGTGGTGATCAGTGCTTGAGCGTTAGGCTGGAGGTGAAAATTGCAAGAAAGGCGATCGCCCCCCACAACTCCCCCTGCTGTGTGTAAAATGACACTATGACAAACCTCTTGCCCTTCTGGATAAAACGGGCGTTGTACCTTCAGTGGTGCTTGGTTTTGGTTGTGGATGAGCGTTGTTTTATTTTGGCTATGGGCGTACACTAAGTTAAGTTTGCCATGCCAGCCAGCAGGAATTTCTGTTTCAGAAAGGTAACTCATTCGTATGACGGCTCGGCAAGGTATACGCTTGTACAATAAACCATGTAAACAAAACCACGCTCATCGCAAAAGCGCTGATACAACTCTTGCAACCCGGATATAAGTTGCTGCTGTAGCACTCCTTCACGCGGAATGTAGGAAGAACTCATCGCACGACCAATAAGTCCAGTTAAATCTAACTCTTGCCTATAAACAAACGTATATTCGCGGACGTTAACAAAATGTTGAGTTGCTAGCAGTGGTTCCACAGACTCCATACGCGCCTCAGCAGGGTGATTATTCGATGCTGTACGTATTAAGCGGCTATATTCAGCAGTTAGTTCATCTTTTTCATCGCGGTTATTCCACACCACCGCCAACCGTCCTGATGGTTTGAGAATGCGGCGGAACTCGGATAAGCTTGGTTCGGGGTTGAACCAGTGGAAAGCTTGAAAACAGGTTACTAAATCAACAGATGCATGACTTAATTTGGTAACTTCCGCTGTTCCATCACGAAATTCTACCAAAGGAAAAGGTTCAGCAGCATCTCTCATTGCCGCGTTTGGTTCAATAGCAATGACATTGACACCGCGTTCTGCTAACAATCGTGAGGAAATTCCCGTACCTGCACCAATATCTGCTGCTACGAGTTCCAACGGCGGCGCTAACCCTTGGAGAATAATATCAATTGCTGCAGCTGGGTAGCTTGGTCGGTACTTCACGTAATCCCCTACTCTATCTGAGAATCGAGTCAGTGGGTTCATTGTATGTAGGTGTGTGGGTTCGGAGTTAGTTTCACTCATAGGTTATTGCCCAATCTACTTAATATTTATGACATTTTTTTATCTATATCATATAATTACTTAGGTAATTTTTCTTGGACAAATTTTGCTAACTCAGTAGCACCTGTGAATAACTATTCTTGGCATTTTGGCTACTTTTATTAAGCATAAAAAGATAGATTAGGGCAGTAAGCCGTCATGCACATCGTGGTTGAAACACCGTTAACCCCAGGTGATATAAACCTGGGGTTTTATTTTGACTATTATTGCCAATTTGGCAACTACTTAGATTGAAACAAGCCTATCTTTATAAATTAACGCGGTCTTGCACAAAAGACTCAAAGTACACGACAAAACCCCTTTTCCCCGATTAACTACCGGAGTTCCTTACAAATTGTGGTCAAGGTTAATGTTTTAGTCAAAGTCAATTCCACATTTGGATTACTGGTAAAGGTTTATGTCAAGATCAATGATGACGTTGTCGTAAAGGTCAAAGTTTTGGGAAATGAAAGGTCAGATTGATAATCTCAAGCTTTCTAAGCGGAAGATTTTTTCTTCACGAGTAAACCTATTTATTGATCAATACGGTTCAGTTAGCGCAAAAAACATAAAACTGTGTAGGTTGGGTTTCGTTCCTCAACCCAACTCCTGCCTTAGTTTTGTTGGGTTAAGCGGAGCGCAACCCAACCTACTAGCACTGCTTTCATAAAATGGAATATGACATCAATTTACAACCTGGTGACTCTTTAATCGATGAAAATATTTTTTCTCCTTGGGATGTGTATGAATCATAGAAGAATGTCACTTCTTCTCTAAAACCTAATTTCCTAAATACATGCTGAGATATTAGTCCAGTAGCTTCAGCAATTGCTAAAGAAAAATCGTGTGATTTGGCTAGTTTTAAGTTTTCTTGTACCAAAGTTGTCGCAATTTTTTGATTTTTATATTCATCTTGAACTCCTAGCATAAAAATATGCAATATTTGACCAGATTCAAAAGAATGTTTCGATGTATAACTGGAATCTAATTCATGTAAGAGAGCTAGACTCAGATCTTGCACCTCTCCGTAGAAAACCGTACAAGTGAAAAATATACGCGATAAAGTTACATGATTTTTATTGGCTTTTCTCTCTAAATAAAGGACTTTTGGTTTAACACTGAGTAATGAAAAACCATCAATTTTTCTTGGTGCAAGATGTGAGTAGAATTGGTTCAATTTTATCGTTCATCTCATCAAGAGGAGGAGGTTCTGTCATCAAATCTTCTGATATAACAAAACCAACAACCTTTCCATTGGAATCGGTGGCAACAATAGAAAGTCCGTCCTCAATCGCTTTTCTACAGTAAGGTTCAGCTAATGTCTGAAATTCTTTACTGTTGATTTTCATAGATCTAGTCATTGGTTCATAATTCGCAAATACTTGAGAGCATAAATCAACAGTTTGCTCAAAATCATCTTGTTGAATGATTCGGAATTTTATTTCATGCTTTTCATTGATAATTTTCACTAAAGTTATATCCATTATTCAATAACTACAAGTTAAAAACTATCACGAAAACCAGTGATATTAGCAGGAAAAAACTAAAATTCTAATATTTTTTCGGTTTTTTTAGCTTACGCGCCCATCCTTGCTTGCTACCCGACGGTAAGCTGAAAATCTTATACTTTGCCCCTATCCCGTGGTTTATTTACTTGAAAAGCGTTGTAATAACAACTTTACTATTTGGCTAAACTAGTTGAACTCACATTATTGATCGTCTGCACTGTCAGCACTTGGGGCGGGGTGGCGTCTGGCGGATAAAGGAAGTCTACTTCTACAAGTCTTCTTTCGCCTCCCTTCATATTGAGTACTACTAATGCTTCTCCTTGTTGTCCTCGTTTTTGCACTAAATGTAAATACTGGGTTTTTGGTAAATTTTGGTCATCTTTGTAACGTATCCTTACCGTACCCCGAAAGAACACTTGCTGTGCTGGTGGATTTAAAAAACGCAATCCCGCTTTGATTAACTGATCTTCTTTAATTGGTGTCTGCATTGACACAATAACTGTTTTGAGGTTATGTGTATTGTTATACAATGGTAATGTTAGGCTGTATTGCAAACTGTAGTTTCCATGAGCACGATATGCTGTGTCAGGATAGCGCACCACCATCGGTGCACTTTGTATTTGACTCGTTCCTAAGGTACCCCGATGTAGGGCACCCAGAACGTAGGAAAAAGCTTGTCCGGAACTGGGTATGGTCAGATGCTGAGCTTTTGGATCATCTATGAGTAAGGCTTTCCATTCAGACCCCTGTGCGACTCCGGCAACGCGACCATATATTATTGGTTTGTTAGCCTCTTCAAGAGGAGTGGGTATTTTATCACGTGGTCCGGATAAATCACCATTATTTAACAAATCTTGCCATTCTTCTAAAGAAGGCAATGATCGCTCACTGCCATCAGGATTCTTTGATGCGAACATTGCTAGGCTGGCTGCATACACTATGTTACTACTCCACAGTCGCATGAGGGTAGACCGACCATTTAAGGGTGGTGTCAGTCCGTTTACAGGAATGGGTGCATTCAACAACATCCGGCTTTCACCTGGTGGAATGACAATCTGGGGAGGAAATGTGTCTTGTCGTCGTCCCCGCAAGACATCATACATTACGCGATCGCCTGGTCCAGCAAAAATTGTACCTAGAATATTCTCACTTCTTAATGGCAACTCTATAAATGGTGCGTCTGGTTGGCTTAAATAACTCGCCGCCTGCAAGATATTCACTGTCACTGGTTGTTTTCCTGGGTTGTGCAGGATTATACCCAAATACAGTGTACGCAAATCTTCTGGTGTGGGTGCTTCCGCAATGTGGTGAGCAAAAACATCAAATCGTCCTTTAAAAGGAAAATTCAGGTGTGCGGTTGGGACTTTTTTACCTTCAGGTGGAAAGGTGGAAAGCAAAATTCCTTCCTTGAGGACCTTTTCTGGGCTATTGCTGTTAAACATTGGGATACTATCCAAATTCCCAAGTAAAGGGCGCACTTGTTGCTGGTGAACAATTTCTTCAGATGGTGTTGGAGGAAGAGTGATTTGAGCGATAGGAAAAATTAGTAAGAATGGAAACATATATCTACATAATTTTTTCTTCAAGGAGACGCAAATAGATTTACCAAAGTGCCAGTCTGTGAAGAATCAATAGAAAATCATCAAGAATTAAGGGGAGATTTTCTTCAGTCAAAATAGGAACGTGGATGAAGATGCAAGGGGTTGTGAGTTGATGTTGGCGTAGTTCATCTAAAACAGAATAGTAAAGTCCCTCGCAAACAAATTTCCCACAGTCGTGACTAATCTCAACTGCCCTTGCTCCCGCCACTAACTGCTCTAAATCAACCGTTGTCTGCAACACTCTTTCCCCATAACTAGCACCTACTTCCACACTTAATAGTGTCCGCCTTTGCGCCATACCACAGCAGATAATGCTGTCTGGCTGGAGTTCATGGATTTTTTCTTTAACCCGAAAACTGGCAAGCTGCACATCCACACTCAACAGTCGCAAGAAGGTTAAATCATAAGGTAACGAGTCAAGTCGGGAAACTTCTGCCAACAAATCATCAGAAGAATTTGATTTTTGATCGCTTAGCCAAGTGTCAAAAGATGTTAATAGAATGCTTTTCTTCATAAGAAATATTATTTAAAATAGAAGTACCCTCCATAATTTAAATTAACAGGGAGCAGGTAAATGGCGGTGATTGCAGTCGTAGACTACGACATGGGAAACTTGCACTCGGTCTGCAAAGGATTGGAAAAAGCCGGGGCAACTCCTAAAATTACTGATTCACCTAAGGAATTAGGAAAGGCAGATGCTGTAGTTTTGCCGGGAGTGGGTGCATTCGATCCAGCAGTACAACAACTGCGATCGCGTGGTTTGGAAAAACCAATAAAAGAAGCAATTGCATCTGGCAAACCCTTTTTAGGCATCTGTTTAGGACTACAAATTCTGTTTGAGTCAAGTGCAGAAGGTGCTGAACCAGGACTCGGAATTGTTAAAGGAATAGTCAGGCGATTTCGTCCAGAACCAGGAATTGCTATTCCTCATATGGGTTGGAATCAACTTCAACTCACTCAGCCAAAAAGTAATTTGTGGGAGTATCTACCCTCTCAACCTTGGGTCTATTTTGTCCATTCCTATTATGTTGAACCACAAGATCCGTATGTCTGTGCTGCAACTATCACCCACGGTCATCAAACTGTAACAGCTGCGATCACCCACGATAACTTAATGGCTGTCCAGTTTCACCCAGAAAAATCTTCCAACATCGGACTGCAAATTCTGTCTAATTTTGTCTCTCAAGTTTGGACACAAGTTGCTGCTTAAATACAATTGTGGATGAGTCCATACCCCATAGTTTCTAGTTCATAGTCAAAAGGTTTTTGAAAATTGATTGTTACAATTTGTAAATGGAATAAAGGATAGGCATTGCTCACCGCTACAAGTGATTGGTGGGTGATGCTTACCCTATACAAAGGTTTCCAATTAATAACCAATGACTAATGAGTTTAAGAATTTACGGCAATCGACCATTAAAAACTTTACCAGGCAAAGAAACCAGACCCACTAGTGCACGGGTACGGGAGGCAGTTTTTAATATTTGGCAGGGAACGATAGAGAATTGTCGTTGGTTCGATTTATGTGCTGGTACTGGTTCTATGGGCGCAGAGGCTTTGTGTAGAGGAGCCAGGCTAGTCGTTGGAATTGAAAAATCCCATCGTTCTTGTGCAATTATCCAACAAAACTGGCAACACTTAGCGAGTGCCGAACAGGAATTTCAGGTAATGCGGGGAGATGTCGTACAGCTTTTGCCAAAATTATTAGGACAGCAATTCGACAGAATTTACTTCGATCCGCCCTACGCAAGTAGATTGTATCAGCCAGTGATAGAAGTGATCGCTCACTTTCAGCTTCTAGATCCTAATGGTGAAATAGCAGTCGAACATAATCCTCAAAATTGGAATCCTCCAGTCATTCCCTCTTTAGAAATTTGCCGTGAAAAAGTTTACGGAAACACGGCTTTGACCTTTTACAGGATTGTGGATTGAGTTAACTCATCCCCGCTCTGGAAGAGACGGGGCAACCGAAGCCGTCTTTCGGTGAGAGGGGTGATAAGGAGACAAGAGGACTCTTGACTCCTTACTCAGCACTTTATAGACCGAGTTGATTACCGCGCTTGTATTGTTCGTAGGCTTTGTAAAACAACCCAGCTATGGTTACGAAGATTAGACCCAGCACAATGCCGTCAAGCAAGGGTTCAACCACGTTAAATCTCCTTTGTGTTACCTTCAATATTTTGTTCCCGACATTGATTCTACCAAATTTGGCATAATCGCTTCTTCCAAAGAAGAGTGAGGCGTGGTGAATGGACAAAGATGAGAAAATCAATCCCCTTCATTACCCTCATCTCCCTCATTTCCTCGTTAGTTAGCAAAAAAACATTTGTCTGTGCTTGCAGACACAATCAAGAACTTTTAAGCTATGTGTATGAAATGAAAACTTTTTGTACACTTCGACTTTAACAGCAAACATTTGGATAACCAGATTATCAAACCTGAAACTCTGATTTGGCGAATCATATTGACGGCGCTGGCGATTCTGCTAGTAGTCCTTTTGAGTATTTTTGCTATTCGCGTAACGAGAACTGCTGATCCATACGTTAAAAGCGTTCTATTGCTCAAAGGAGACTCAGCACTCGGACACGCCATCTTTCAAATCAACTGTGCAGGCTGTCATGGCTGGGAAGCAGATGGGCGCGTCGGTCCTAGCTTACAAGGAGTCTCAAAGCGCAAATCCCCATATGGTCTGATTCACCAAGTTATTAGTGGTGAAACCCCACCTATGCCGAAATTTCAACCCAGTCCTCAAGAAATGGCAGATTTATTAAGCTATCTAGAAACCCTTTAACTTGCATCCAATTTCCTAAAGAATGCGTATATAGAATATTGATTTTTGGACAATTTATAGTAAACTCATACCCCGGAGTCGCGCATGGGGACTTGCACTTCTCCTGGCGGAGACGCCTTGTCCGCAGGACTTACAAAGCAGCGTGTCGCAGACAAGGGCGTTGGCGCAAGCCTGTCGCAGACAAGGGAGAAGTTGGGGCTTGAAGTAACGAATATTTTTGTTGTCAGCCATAAATGATATGATGTCCGGACAATCAACCATAATATAGAAGAAGAGTGCAGTCAAAGGGGCTTGGATTCCGGAAATTGATAATTGACAATTGATTGGTCAAGTACTTGGTCTTACCGGAGTTTCTTGTGTAGGTTGACTATTTGTTGGTGGTGTTGTTGGTGGTGCTGAGGGGTTTGCGGGATTGGGTGTTGTTGGTGGTGCTGAGGGGTTTGCGGGATTGGGTGTTGTTGTTGGTGGTGCTGAGGGGTTTGCAGGATTGGGTGTTGTTGTTGGTGGTGCTGAGGGGTTTGCAGGATTGGGTGTTGTTGTTGGTGGTGCTGAGGGGTTTGCAGGATTGGGTGTTGTTGTTGGTGGTGCTGAGGGGTTTGCGGGATTGGGTGTTGTTGTTGGTGGTGTGACTGGTAGTGTTGGTGCTGGAGACGGTGCAGGTTCAGGTGGTATTGGTGCTGGAGACAGTGAAGGTTCAGATGGTGTAACCGTCGGTGGTGTGTTATTTTGTTGGTTAGTCGGTGGCGTCATTGAGGGCGTAGGTATGGGCGTGGGTTTAGGAGATGGAACAGGCACAACTTGTCCTGTGTCCAGCAAGGTGTCAACTGGGGAATTATCTCTAATAATGTTGTTAGTGGGTGAATTGGCAGAAGGGAAAGTAGTTGTTGGCTCTACAAAAGATGGATTTTCAACAACATCCTGACCAGCTACTGGCGATTGTGCTGCAACAGCAGCAGCAGTTTCAGCTTGAACGCTAGCGATCGCTGGATCTGAGTTTGGTATACCATGTTTTAGAGGTAGATCTAGTTCCCGAACCAGGGCACTCGTTTCATAAAAAGTTCTCAGATCAAAATCGTATAAACCCCTAAATTTCCCTTTGACTATAACTATCAGTTGCCCTGCTTGTAGCTCCCGTTTTTGAGAAGCATCTTTATTAAAAACTTCAATGCCACTGTTTGTCAGTGCGCCCACAATCGTAGTATCTGTTTGGTGGTCGTAACGTACAAATAATCCTGAACCGCGAATTGCTGCTGCTGCATTTGGCGTCTTTATACGTGTTTGTCCCTTGCCTGGTGGGATGAGCAGCAGTACTGTTCCATTGGACAGTTTGAGGTTTCTTGTTTTTGGTAAGAATCGAAATACTGCCTGTTCTCCTATCCGAACCAAAGAACCGTCGTTAAAACGTAAGTCTGCCAAGGCAGATCGACCAGTGGACAACCCATCCCCCGGACTCATGGCATCCGATTTGTATGCCTGACGCCTCGGCTTATTTTGCGGCATGAGTTGCACCAAGTTGCGGAGGTTCTGAATGACAGCAAGAGTCAAAGGAGTTGCAGCATCTGCTTGTTTTGGCAGAGGCAGCACAACCACTCCCCATAAACTAATCACTATGATTAGAAAAAACTTACGAAACATAGTTTGGAGCCTCGGATAATTTCACTGATCCCAAACCAGTGGGAGACAGGTTCTGACATTGACTAACAAAGAACTCAGTAACTCAGTAGTCAGAATTCACCAAGAAATTCTGTACGAGTGAGGAGTCAGTGCGATGTGTGAGAGCAGCAGGGCACAGGCGGGTTTCCCGCGCCGTGGTGACTGCGTAAGTTCTGTAGACAGTTGTGGGATTGTCGGGAAACCCGGATGCCACCTCCCCCAACTGGGGACAAGGGAGACAAGGGAGACAAGGAATTATCTGTTCTCTTCCTTGTCCTCCAACTGTGGGAATATTCTGTGTTCTACGTTGGTGCATTCTGCGTTCTTCTTAGGGTTTATACCTGTTATCTGTTATAACAAGTTGTTTACGCACAATTGCTTACCCTTTGTTAATAACTCACTCAAACAAAATACGTGAATATACTGTAGATAGATGCTAAATAAAAATTTGAGTTTCTTTTAAGAAAAATCAGTCTTTAAGAGACTATGATGGAAGCTTCATAGTTTCTTTGCATTTTTAATGGAAAAATGGGTGCATTTACCACATACTGTAGCCAAAGTTCCTAGAAATTTCATATTTCTGCTTGGAACCTTTAGCACAGTCCATGAGTATACTTTTGCCAAAAAAGATTAGGTATGCAACCCAAGGGCTGGATAAATTTGTTCTTTTGGATTGTATTAGCTTCTAGTAGTGCAAACTTGCTTTGCATCAAGAAGGTAGATGCGGTGTGGGCTGCGAATACAGACCTATCAATGAGTGAAGATGAACTTGTATCAAGAATACCATCTTTGGGAGTTGCATGGGTACCCACTCAATTATGCCAAGAGCGTGGGGAAAAAGTATCTCGCAAAGAAGTACAGAAAACAAATTTTGATAAAGGAGTAGGGGGATTTCAGCAAAAAGAGGATATCTCTTATACTCATTTTGGCTCCACAGCCTACCTTGCAAATGCTTGTGGTAAAACCTCAAATTTATATTCGCAGATACCATCAGAGCAGACACCACCAACATCACCAACTCTTGAACAAAATCCACCACCGCCAGCACCTGAGCTAAATCAAACTCCAGCGCCACCAACAGCACCACCTCTCGCACCCTCTACACCGAATAACCCACCACAGTTGGAAGGTCAACCATCTAATTTTCCCCAACCTCTCTCACCACCCATAGAGCAACGATTACAAGTACCTGAAATAAATAATGTACAAAGATTGGAGAGGCTATTGCAACGGTTGCAGGAGAACAAGCAACCACCTACCAAACCTAGCTTTGGTGAACTAGGAAGACTACTGGTGCGGGAACGACAACTAGAACAGCAACAACCCCCAGAGCGTCCTCAGCCTCAGCCTAGATCTGTAGGTTACTTACAGGCTAATGTTGGATATTTCTATACAGATAACATTTTTTCCTCAGAGGTAGATCCCGTAGAAGACAGCTTGATTTACTCTGGACTAACACTAGCATCTGCGCCTATACCCTTAGGACGCAGAACTTATTTGAATGGATCAATTGATGGCAACTTAATTCGTTACGTCAATCAATCAAAATACAATTACAACCAGGTGAGGTTCAACGTTGGTCTTTACCAGCAGTTATCACCGCGAATGTATGGGGAAATTGGATGGAGCAATCAACAGTTGTTTTATGCGAGAAATGGTAGTACTTTTGATGCAGGCGATCGCTTTTTGAATGAACATTCTTTCCGCCTGTCTTTGGGACGGCGAGATCCCCTCACATCCAAATTGATGTTAGACAGCTTCTACGAACTGCGTCTTAGTTTGACTGATCCTCCCAGTGAACAAGATAACCGCGATCGCATCATTCATTCTGTGTGGGTTTCTTTGAACTACTACTTAAAACAATCGCTCCAGGTTGGTCTTGATTACCAGTTTGCTTTGTCAGACTTTACCCAACGCCAGAGAGAAGACCAATACCATAGGTTATACGGTCACTTAACTTACGGACTATCCAACTACACAAATCTTAGTTTGCAGGGAGGTGTCACCGCAGGTGGTTCAACTGACAGAAATATTGATGTTGACGGCTGGTTCTTCAGTGTTAATTACAATTTGGAATTAGGTCGTTTTTGAGTACTGACTTCTGAGCAATGAGGAGCAACGCAGTGGCTCCTCAGTACTACATATAAGATATCCAGTCACTCCAGCTACCAGCATAAAGTTTACCTGTGTGAATACCAGCTAATTCCAGGGAGAGTAAATTCACACAAGCAGTAACACCAGAACCACAATAGACAAAAATTTCTTTTGTATTTCCCAATTCTAACCAGCGTTGACGTTGCTCTTGTTGCGGAAGTATAAAACCTGCGGAGTCTGTGACTTCTTGCCAAGCATAGTTAACTGCACCAGGAATATGACCAGCAATTTTATCAATTGGTTCCCTAATCCCCAGATAACGCTCCCTTTCTCGTGAATCAACCAACGTTACCTCTTGTGAATCTTTCTGGCTTCTCACTACCGAAATATCCACTACCATCTGTGGTTGTAGATCAGGGGTAAAAGTCACTATTCGAGGTTCAGGAATGACATCTGTAACAGGATACTCAGCTTTTTTCCAAGCTGAAAACCCTCCATTCAGTACTGCTACTTGCTCGTGTCCAAGATAGCGCAATAACCACCACAAACGAGATGCAAAAGCAAGACGGGAGTCATCGTAAGCAACAACTAGAGTTTTTTGGGAACCCACTCCTATTGCTGATAACTTATTCGCTAATTCAATCGGGTTAGGTAAAGGATGTCTTCCTCCACGTTCTCCCACAGGATTGGAAAGATCCTTATTCAAGTCTAGGTAATATGCTCCACTAATGTGACTTTCTTGGTATTGCTGTCGTCCTAGTCCTGGATCAGCAAGAGAAAAGCGACAATCTACTATAACAACTTGAGAATCATCAAGATGTTGAAGTAGCCATTCACAAGAAACAACAAAAGGGATGTCGGTCATAAATTTAGGTTGGTAATTGGTGATCGTTTATTGTTAATTGTTAGTTGTTCCACTCCCTACTAATCACTAACGACTAACCATTACCTGTGACTATGTCAGAGTTAGACAATTTTACACCTAAGCTCACAGCGGATGGCTCGTTCACTTTTTTTTCTCATGAGTTTGGCGAGTCGTTTCACAGCCATTATGGAGCGCGTCAGGAGAGTTTTTTCAAGTTTGTAGGTCCGACTCAACTACCATTGAAGGCGCACAAACCAACAGTACGACTGTTGGATGTTTGTTACGGTCTAGGATATAACACAGCGGCTGCTTTACAAACAATTTGGGCAGTCAATCCCAACTGTTATATAGAAATCATTGGTTTAGAACTGAATGCAGCTGTACCACAAGCTGCGATCGCTCATCACTTATTCGACAACTGGGGATACGAATATACCCAAATTTTGACTCAGTTAGCCTTGGAGCAGCAAGTGCTGCAAGACCGTCTCAAAGCGACTCTAATCATGGGTGATGCCAGAAAATCGGTGAGATTTGTGAACCAGTCAAGGTTTAAGGCTGATGCAATTTTTCTTGATCCGTTTTCACCGCCTCATTGTCCTCAGTTATGGACTGTTGAATTTATAAAACAACTGTCTGTTTGTTTAGATATAGATGGCTTACTCGCCACTTATTCCTCTGCTGCTGCTGTACGTACAGCACTTTTGGCAGCTGGACTACAAATCGGTTCTACACCACCTGTGGGAAGGCGATCGCCTAGTACAGTAGCCGAACATCAAGGAGTAAGAAGAGTGGGGGAAGTGGGGAAAGTCGGGGGAGAAAATACTGTCTTATCTCCCTCATCTCCCTCATCCCTCCTTTTCCCACTTTCCCAGGTAGAACAGGAACATTTACTCACTCGTGCTGCGATTCCTTATCGCGATCCACAATTGTGTGATGCTGCTGACATAATTTTGAGACGGCGACAACAAGAGCAACAAACCTCCTCTCTAGAGCCTACCTCTCGTTGGCGCAAAAGATGGTTATCGAAAAGTTAACGATATTTTATGCAATATTTTTAACTAGACAACTTTTTCAATTTAAAAACTCTATCTAAGGCTAGTGGGGGACTTCTTAGCGAATCTTGTTAAAGATTGGCAGTAAGGGTTAGCTAGGTTTTGAGTGCGATGATTAGTTAGTATAAACTGAGCCTACACTCAAATTAACAGGCGCATTCAAAGCAATTCACTGATAGCTAAATTATGGTAGTTGTAGCAATTCTGGCGGCGGGACGTGGAACACGCATGAAATCAAACCTGCCCAAGGTTTTACATTCTTTGGGTGGGCGATCGCTCATCGAACGAGTTATTGACAGTGTAAAACCGCTTTCGCCTACTCGGCAGATGGTCATTGTTGGGTATCAAGCTCTTGAAGTGAAAGCTGCTATGCAGTCAATTCCAGATTTAGAGTTTGTTGAACAAAATATGCAACTAGGGACAGGTCATGCTATCCAGCAATTACTCCCCCACCTAGAGGGCTACACAGACGATTTGCTCGTGTTATACGGCGATGTCCCTTTGCTTCGCACAGAAACTCTCACAAATCTGTTGCAAACTCACGCCAGACACCAAAACGCCGCCACTATCCTCACCGCATACTTGGATAATCCCAAAGGCTACGGACGTGTTTTTTGTAATAATGATAATATAGTGCAACAAATCATTGAAGATCGAGATTGCACACCTACTCAAAAACAAAATAACCGCATTAATGCTGGTATTTACTGCTTCCGTTGGCAGGATTTAGCAAAAGTTCTGCCTCATTTACAGGCAAATAATTCTCAGAAAGAATACTACCTGACGGATGCTGTGAGCTTACTGGAGCCAGTTATGGCGATGGATATCGAGGATTACCAGGAAATTCTTGGCATTAATGACCGTTTGCAACTGGCAACAGCATACGAGATTTTGCAAAAGCGAGTCAAAGAAAAATGGATGACAGCAGGTGTCACCCTCATTGACCCTGCCAGTATTACAATTGACGATACCGTGGAAATCGCTCCAGATGTTATTATCGAACCCCAAACTCATCTGCGAGGCAATACAGTCATTCAGACAGGAAGTCGCATCGGACCAGGAAGTTTAATTGAAAATAGCCAGATAGGCGAAAATGTTACGGCGCAATACTCAGTGGTAACAGATAGCATCGTGCAAGCGGGAACTCGTGTTGGTCCCTATGCCCATTTGCGTGGTCATGCAGAAGTGGGTGCTGGATGTCGTGTGGGGAATTTTGTGGAATTGAAAAATACCAAGTTGGGCGATCACACTAATGTTGCCCACCTCTCGTATTTGGGTGATACAACTGCAGGAAATCAGGTAAATATTGGCGCGGGAACAATTACCGCCAATTATGACGGTGTGAAAAAACATCCTACCAACATAGGCGATCGCACCAAAACTGGTTCCAATAGCGTTTTAGTTGCTCCCCTAACGCTGGGAAACGATGTTTACGTAGCGGCTGGTTCCACCATTACAGAAGATGTCCCTGATGATTGTTTAGTGATTGCTCGCGCCCGTCAGGTTACCAAACCAGGGTGGCGCAAGAAGACTTCTGAATCTGCCAAGAATGCTGATTCTTGAGTACAAATACTCAAGATATTAAACTGAGGACTCAGCGCTAAATATACAGCCAACTTCTGTCCCCATGGGGATTTCTAAGGTATCGCCAATTTTATCGCCGTTGTGGTAAGCAGCGAGGAGAGCTTCGCTGGTTTTCCCCCAAGCGATCGCCCCACTAGCGTCTAGGGCGATCGCTCCAAAATCCCGCTTGTGTTCTTGTGCTTCTGTAAATGAGCGCTGCATCGCTTCTTTGAGGGATAGACCATCAGTGACACGTATCACAACTCGTACTGCTAAGCACTCATCAATAATGTCTTCTCCAATACCAGTACAGCTGACGGCTGCATATTTGGTCGCATAATTCCCTGCTGGCATAGCAGAATCACTGACGCGTCCAATTCGCTCAAATCCTTTTCCACCAGTAGAAGTCCCGACAGCTAGCTTACCTTCAGTATCTAGAGCAACGACACCAATCGTGCCGCGTCGGGCATTGCTGGCTTCCACCAATTCTGCCTCTGCTACCACCCCAGCCATCGTTCTTTTAAAATTATCCTGGCGCTCTTGTATCCACTCTTGCAAGCGTAACTCAGTTAAGCCATTGTAAGTGGGGATTTGTAACTCCCGCGCCAGTTCTGCTGCGCCATAATCTGAGAGTACGCGGTCAGGAGAGCTTTGTAAAGCGATCGCCAAGTCAATGGGATTTTTGACTCGCGAGACATTAATCACTCCACTAAAGCTTTGGGATGTTCCATCCATAACAGAAGCACTCATGCGGATTTGACCATCCGATTGCAGCACTGAACCAGTACCAGCATTAAAACAGGGGTCATCTTCCAACATTTGACAACCCCGTAAAACCGCCTCTTTCGCATTTGTTCCTGACTCCAGGAGAGAATAGACTTCCTCTATGATTGGGTAAAGAGAACGGCGTACCGCCTCCACTCCTCCTTTTCCCTTTAGAGAACTACCAGCCCCCCCATGAATAATTAACTTAGGTTGTACCTTGATCTCCATCTCTTTGTTTATTTCCCCGTACCTTTACGGTTACTCATTTGTTTCATTTTTAGCCTGCGAACGGCGACGACGGCAACGTTCTGAGCAATATTTCACATCATCCCAGCAATCTGCCCATTTTTTACGCCAAGTAAAAGGACGCTGACATACCGGACAAATTTTTGTAGGTAGGTCAGATTTAGAATGAGCACTTCCCATATTATGAATCAGCAGATTTGAGTTAGATTTCTGAGATTTGGCAGTCAATTATATCTAGTTTGGTATAACACAAGAGTAAATTTCGTGACTTAATTGTGGGATTTAACCCCTCAGATGCATGGAAAGCTTTGTTCGATATAGTTTCGAGTTTAATCAAACAATGTATTAGTAACCGCATTAATGATTGGGGTTACAGGAGAAATGTCTGCCTGAGTGCTAGAAGATAAGCTAGAGATGACATCATTGAAGTTGACAAAGCTAGTAGTTATAGCACCATTGTTTTGAGGAAAATAAAACATTTGACTTGAATAGCCAGGAACTTGACCAGACTTACCCCATGTTTCACCAAAACTATCTCCATAATTGGCTATGCCTAGCCCAAATTCTTCGCCCTCATATGGTATCCCTTCATCAACAAAGGTAACGAGTTGTTGCAAGCTGTCATCTTGGAGTAATTCGCCACTAAAAAGTGCTTGAGAAAAACGAGCAACGTCTTGAGCGTTAGAATAAATACCACCAGCAGGACCTGCGATACCTGATAAATTTACCTCACTGACGTTATCCAGAATTCCATCACTACCGAGACTTCCATCTGCTTTGAAAGCATCTTCGTAGCTGCAAGATTGATTTGGAAGAATTTGATTCTTGTTTCTAAAAGAAGTGCTTGAAAGTCCTAAAGGTTCTGTGACTTGCTCTCTTAGGACTTCTGCAAAAGGTAATCCTGTTGCTTTTTCAACAATCAACGCTGCTAAAATATTACCTGTATCCGGATAAGTCCAAAAAGATGAAGACGCAGGACCAGAAAAGCGCGGTTGACCGTAAGAATAAGTAACCAAATCTGTCAGCTGCCAATCTCGACCTCCACCGCTTAAATAGTCCGTAAGTGTATCTAATAAATACTGGGGACTATCTACAAAACTATAAATACCAGCACTTCCATTGAGTATTTCTCGTAAGGTTGTGTTTTCGCTATCTGGTATATTTTTAGCAATATCTGGTAACCATTTACTAAGAGTATCATCCAAACTAACTTTTCCTTGTTCCACGACTCTTAGTACTGTTGCAGATGTAAAAGTTTTAGAAATACTACCTACACTGAAGATATCATCGGGTTGCATTCGCTGCTGAGTATCAAGGTTAGATAAACCTGAAGCTCCTTTCCAAGTAAAACCATCTGGGGTAATCACTGCTGCAGTAGCACCGGGTACTCCTGATGCATTCACACTATTATCTAGCGCATTCTGAAGTTGTTTGGCTAATTCAGGATCACCAAAAATAAAATCATCGGGTTTAAGGCGCGATGCTTCAACCCCCAGGATTATTGCTACAGTATGTCCTTGGTCGCTAATAACGGCATTGCTTGTATCCAAATTTTGAATATTTAAGTTGTTAAATATTGCACCTAAACGCCCAATTTTGACTTTATCCGTTCCAATTTCAAAGTCAGCAATTATGCTTGGGCTATCAGGAAAATCCCAGCTATCTAACAAAAATTGGTCTGCTCCTTTTCCACCAAACATGAAGTCAGCACCGTCATTATCAATTAAGACATCATTCCCCCATCCTCCTATCAACAAGTCTTTGCCAGTTCCACCATTGAGTTGGTCATCGCCACGAAAACCATTCAGCACATCATTACCTGCAAGCCCAAAAAGCTTATCACTGCCGTCCTTTCCATCGAGATAGTTTGCTTGCGCGCTCCCACGTAACACTTGGTTGCTATTATCTGTCAAATCTGGAGTACCGCTTCTTGAGATAAAGTTAAGGTCGGAGCTAAAAAAATAACTATTGCTCATATCACTTTTTTTTAGATTATTTCTAAACCGTAGTTATCATAAATTGGACTTGGACAAAAAAGACATAGTTCGCGGATGGATATTTATAAAAATGCACTTCGTCCCCTCTTATTCACTCTGGTGAAAGCAGATCCAGAGTGGTTGCACTCCTCAACGATTCGCAGTTTAAGCTGGTTGGGAAAAACTGACCACCAAGTGCCTGCTAGCTGGATCAACCAATTTCTTGCACAGTCCTTTTGCCTGTCTGATGCACGTTTAGAACAAACTCTGTTCGGGCTACACTTCCCCAATCCTTTAGGTTTAGCAGCTGGGTTTGATAAGGATGCGATTGCAGTTCCCATGTGGTCAAGACTTGGTTTTGGCTTTGCAGAAGTGGGAACAGTGACTTTTCATGCACAGCCAGGAAATCCTCGTCCTCGCTTGTTTCGCTTACCCTTAGATAAAGCCGCCCTCAACCGTATGGGCTTTAACAATCAAGGTGCAGCAGCAATGACAGCCCGATTGGCAAAAGTTAGGCAAGAGTTAAACTTGTCTATACCTATAGGTATTAATCTGGGAAAATCTAAGATAACTCCTTTAGAAGAAGCTGCAAAGGATTATTTCAATAGTTTTCGCTTACTTAAAGATTACGGAGACTATTTTGTTGTTAATGTCTCTTCACCTAATACGCCAGGGTTGCGATCGCTCCAAAATACTGCCATGCTCAGTTCTATCTTGGATGCATTGCAACAGGAAAATACAACACAAAAAGCAATTTTTGTCAAGATAGCTCCTGATTTGGAATGGGAAGCGATCGCGGATATTATTTCCTTGGCAAAAACCTATCAATTGGCTGGGATTATTGCTACCAACACCACTATCCATAGAGATGGACTAAAAACACAGGTTATTACCCAAACTGGCAAATCACCTCAACAAGAAGCTGGTGGTATAAGCGGTGTCCCACTTAGAGAACGTTCCACCGAAATTATTCGTTTTATTTGGCAGCAAACAGCAGGTCAATTACCAATTATCGGTGCTGGCGGTATTTTTACTCCTGAAGACGCTTGGGAGAAAATCACTGCTGGTGCTTGCCTTATTCAAGTATATACAGGCTGGATTTATGAAGGTCCAGCCATGATACGCCACATTCTCAAAGGTTTGTTATCTAAGCTAGAACAAAGCGGACTAAATTCCATTTCCGAAGCTGTGGGTTTGCAAGGGAAAATAGAAAAGTAAAAAGAAATATCTTTTAACTTTTTGCTTCTTCAACCGGGAAAAACTCTTTAGTTTTTCGGGAGTATTTCCAAGCAATGCTATCCGGATCCCTGCTGCGACTCCATTCTGGAAAATCTGGATCATCTCGCCGCTTGTAAACTGTGCTGGAATAAACATTGAGCCGCTTGGCAAGTTCAGATTGAATAAGAGAGCCAAAAATCAATTGTTTTTCCAGCGGTTTTTTTGCTTCTTCTGGGGTTGACTGCGGTGGAGATTCAGTTTCTGGTTCTTGCAGATGTGGCTGGGGTGGTGGTGCTAGAAATGGTAGCGCGTGCTGGGCAAATGGTTGACTCTCAAGTTCTTTCGGTGGTTCGCTACTGTCAAGTATGCTGCCTAGAGTACTCGCCGTCATAAAGTAGTACACTTTGCTTCCGTCTTCCGAGTTAACCGTGTTAGCACCAAATTCCGCTGCTTTTGTATCTAGGTAGCGTTTTGCCATTTCCCCAGAAAAATTGCCCTTAATTACCAAGTCCATTGGTGTAATTTTGCCTTGGTTTTCCCGAATGAGTTTATGGAAAATTGGGTTAACTTTCCCACACCAATGTTGCCATTTATAAAGTTGCCAGATGTTGAAAACCAAGACGAGCAGGATTAGCCCTAGCCAAATGCGCCAAGTAGCAACCAGGAAAATAATCAAAAATGAGATAGGCAAAAGTATTATTAGAAACCCCTTGCCGTAGCTTTCTATTGTTCTGTCTATTGTTCTTTCACTCATGCCGATGACTAACAAGCGACTTTGTTTGGAAATATATAATATCTTGGCAAAAATTTGGGACATTATTTTGCTGTATTTGTCTATTTGCCAAAAACTTTTCTCGGCAAAAACGAGCAGAAGGTCTAGGCTGCTCCTAGTACTCTGTCAACTTTGAATTGACGAGTTTAGGTAGGACAAGGACAGACTTGGAGGACAAGGAAGAAATTATTAAAAATTTACCCTTCAAGTCAACCTTGACGCTCTACTAGTAAAGCGCTTTGTATGGTGTGTGCGGAGATAGAGATTAGGTATTCACAATGGCTGAAGCGCAATACAGATCAAACTCACACAGCTAATGATACGGTTAAATATTACGCGATCACGCGCAGCGCAGTGCTATGTAGGGTAATTGCCTTCGCAAAAATTGTGTTTTCTACCACGATTTTCTACAATTTATTTTAAGTATTAACATTTATTGACAAAAAGTCGCTAACCTTAAACCGTCACAGATAAATGTGATTTACATCACTTATATCAAGTTCGGATGATTAGTTATCATTGCAGTCCTCGTGTTACCCCTCCCCAACCCTCCCCTTAGCAAGGGGAGGGTGCCCGATAGGGCGGGTGGGGCATTTCGGGATTTATAAGTGATTAAGCGAACTTGATATTATAAGGTTCGATTAGGATCACTAATAAAGAAGTAAACGTAGGATTTTTCTATGTTTTAAGGGAGATCCAAAAAAAAATGCCCAACCTTCAATAAGCGCGTTGGTGACGCATTGTCCCCTAATTTTTGGGCAACCTTTGTTTGTTGATCTGTCGGCATAGTCGGGTACTCGTTTTTAGTAAGGTTGCCCAAAAATTTCGTGTTAGACCCCGTGTACGAGTTGGCGCGTGGAGGTTGTCCCAGCTTGAAAGGCGCAGGACTTGCGCCCTTGCATTTTTTTTGTAAGTGCCTAAGTTTCGTGCCTCAAACGCCAGATGCCTCTGTTGCTAAGTAATTAGCCGGACATGATATCACTCTCTCACTCCCCATAATGCAACTTGTAGACGTAACAGCTTATCTTCCTGCGTAATAGTCTTTGAAAGACTGATAGCCACTATCAATTCTGTACAAGTGACACTGGTCTGTAATTCGTTTCATTAAAGACAAACAAAACCGACATTCACGCAGATAATCCCCCCAATTTTCCTGCAAGCTGCCATGAGCAAGGCGCAAATTATAAGAAGGAATGGCAGTTGAAATGTGATGGGGAACGTGGACATTGATATGGTGGCAAAGGAATTCCACCCAGTGAGGGTAATCGCAGTGAACCGTGCCAGATAGCTGTGCTATAGCCTGGTTCCACTTGGATTCTGTCACAAAAGGAACATCTGGAGCGGTATGGTGAACCAAGGTAAAGGTACTCATCCAAAAATGGTAAACTAGCCACGGAATCAGCCAGAATTTCACAAATCCCCAAATTCCGGTTGTAGCGATGAGAATTGGGAAAGCGATCGCAGCAAAAAGCATGACCACAGTCACAGAAAGCTTCACCTTTGATTGGTCTTTAGTTCGGAATTTAGACCAATCAAAATGCAAAACCACCCAATGCAGGATTGAGCCTATCCACCATAATCGGTTTCGCATGAACCCTTCAAAGCTCCATCGCCCAATTTGTATCCAACTTTCAAACATTTCTGTGGTAATTGGATGCCAAGCGTTGTCCTCATCCAGCTTGTTAGTATGAGTGTGGTGATAATTGTGCTGAATGCGCCAACTGTGGAAGGGGTAAATTAAAGGCATCATCATCAAATGCCCCACCAAATCATTTACCCAACGACGTTTAGCAAATGAACGATGACCGCAATCATGCCCAATAACAAAAAAACCTGTCAAAGCAGTGCCAGTAAAAATCCATGCTAGGGGTAAGAGATACCAAGGAGCAATAATCAAGCTGAAGTAGCCTAGGCAGACCATCAAGACACTAGTCAGCACTTTTGTCCAGGCTTTATAGCGATTGTGCTCAAAACATTCCCGTGGCAGGCTTTTGATAATATCTTTTAGCTTAAGGTCAGAATTACCAAGGTCATCAGCTGACTTGTGGCTTTCGATTGTTGATGTAGTCATGAATACCTGAAAAGACAACAAACCTTACTACCAAATCACTAAACAGGTGGCTGTCGCAAAGTTTTGTAATATTAGCGTTTTGGATTATAGCAATCTAACGTACCCCAGCGCACCTGCAATAAACCCCCGCTGATATTTAAGCAGTCCCAGAAGCGGGGGAATGGGAGTAATTTATGAACATTAAACAAGACAAGGATTGCTAACTATTGCTAACTACCGATCGCTGACTGCTTTTGATCTACCAGCTTCACATTTGTAGCTAGACCCAATACTTGTAGTAATTGAATGGTCATCCAGGTGAGGTCGAATTCCCACCATTTCAATCCATGACGAGCCGAATACTGAAAAGCATGGTGATTATTGTGCCAGCCTTCGCCATAGGTTAGTAAAGCTACCCACCAGCAATTTGTGGAGCGATCGCCTGCATCATAAGTACGATAACCGAATTTATGGGTAGCACTGTTAACAAACCAGGTGCAGTGCCACACAAAGACAAGACGAACAAAAATCCCCCAAACTACGAACGACCAACCACCCAGCAGCAACAATACCATACCCAGAGCGATCTGGATGAAAATCATATTCTTTTGCAAAAACTGATAAACTGGGTCATCGGAAATGTCTTTAGTAAAGCGAGGCACGTCCGCGAAAGCAGGTGAATGATAAAACATCCAACCCATGTGACTCCACCAGAAGCCCTTATTGGAATCGTGCGGGTCTAACTCTTGATCAGAGTGCAAATGGTGCATACGATGCATCCCTATCCAATCGATTGGTCCTCCTTGGCAAGTGAGTGTCCCGCAAAATACCAAGAAATACTCCAGCCACTTGGGAGTTTGAAAGCTGCGGTGAGTGACAAGACGGTGATAGCCCAGAGTAATACCCAAGCCACCAGTCACCCAGTAGAGAAACAAGAACACACCGACTGCTTTCCAGCTAAAGTTACCAGGAACCAGGGCAAACAAAGCTCCGATATGCAAAAAAGCGAAAAATGTGATATGAAGCCAATTGAGTTGGTATTTGGTTGATGTAGCAATTGTCATGCAGTAACCTGAATAGGAATTGTTCAGCCTAATCTGCGCGATTTAAAAATCCGCAAATTTTAAATTTTTGTAAAAGAGGAACTAATGAACAGCTTGGAACAGCTGCGCGAAGCAGAGCAGGCACTGTTACAGATTTTTTCTGGAATTGACGCTCAGGTCAAGCAAAATCTTCAACGAGTTTTAAATGCCTTTCGCCATTATCACGTAGGAGCACACCACTTTGCAGGTGTTTCAGGATACGGACACGATGACTTAGGGCGAGAAACTTTAGATAAAGTTTTTGCAGAGGTAGTGGGCGCTGAGGCGGCTGCTGTACGAGTACAGTTTGTTTCAGGAACCCACGCAATTGCTTGTGCTTTATTTGGTGTTCTCCGTCCTGGTGATGAAATGCTTGCGGTGGTAGGCGCACCTTACGATACCCTTGAAGAAGTGATTGGTTTACGCGGTCAAGATCAAGGCTCACTCGTTGAGTTTGGCATTTGCTATCGACAATTAGATCTTACTCCAGAAGGAACCCCAAATTTACAAGCTTTAAGCCATGCGGTGAAGGAGAAAACCCGTTTAGTACTCATTCAGCGTTCCTGTGGCTATTCTTGGCGTCCTAGCCTATGTATAGCCGAAATTGAAAAAATTATCCACTTGGTCAAGCAGCAAAACCCCAACACCATTTGCTTTGTTGATAACTGTTATGGCGAATTCATAGAAACCCAGGAACCCACCCACGTTGGTGCTGATTTAATCGCAGGGTCATTAATTAAAAATCCTGGTGGTACCATTGTTACTGCTGGCGGTTATGTCGCCGGTCGTGCTGACTTAGTAGAAGTCGCTGCTTGTCGCCTCACAGCACCAGGAATCGGTAGTTATGGAGGTGCGACTTTTGACCAAAATCGCCTACTGTTTCAAGGGCTGTTTCTCGCCCCACAAATGGTGGGAGAAGCAATGAAAGGCACTCACCTTACGGGTTATGTATTTGACAAACTCGGTTATCCTGTCAATCCAGCGCCGTTTGCCAAGCGTCGGGATGTCATTCAAGCAATCAAACTAGGTTCTGCAGAAAAACTCATAGCCTTTTGTCGGGCGATTCAACAACATTCACCCATCGGTTCCTATCTCGACCCCATCCCAGACAAAATCCCTGGTTATGAAAGTCAGGTTGTGATGGCTGGTGGGACATTTATTGAGGGAAGCACCTCAGAATTTTCAGCCGATGGTCCTTTGCGGGAACCGTATGTGGTGTATTGCCAAGGTGGAACCCATTGGACTCATGTCGCAATAGCTTTGGAAGCAGCAATAGAAGCTGTGGGAGAAGCATAAGAGTAAGCTCACGCAAAGGCGCAAAGGCGCAAAGAGATTAGTTGATATGAGTGAGAATGAGATCGCAAAGGAGATTGTTGATGCTGCGTACAAGATTCACACAAAGTTAGGACCAGGGTTGTTGGAATCTGTGTATGAGACGGTTTTGGCTTATGAGTTGGAGAGGCGGGGACTTTTGGTAGTAAGGCAGCAACTTATTCCGGTAGTTTATGAGGGTGTACGCTTGGAAGAAGGCTTTCGAGCAGACCTGATTGTTGAAGATAAGGTGATTGTCGAACTCAAATCTGTGGAAGCAGTTCATCCAGTACACAAGAAGCAACTGCTCACCTATCTTCGCCTTGCTAACAAGCGGCTTGGCTTGTTAATCAACTTTGGCATCTTGCTGATCAAAGATGGTATCTCGCGCGTCGTCAATGGTTTATAGAACCCATTTGATATCTTTTCAGGTGGTAGCTGTAGTAGTTAGTCTTTTGAGCATCAATCTGATAAAACAAAGATTGAGCTTTGCATTGGCACGCTCAAGCGTGCGATCAAAATTTTTGACCAAGCTTTTACAACGCTCTACCCAAGCATTAGATCTTTCTCTTCCCCCATCTGGCTGCCACCGGAACGAACCCTGATTGACCTTTAGCGTCCTTTTCAGTTTTCGATGGTTTAGCCGAGAGTTGAAATTCAGTAGACCGAAAAGATTTCTAGAAGGCTTACCATTGGGGCATTCTGGCGGATTGTATACAATCCGCCAGAATGCCCGTATCATCTGCGTTTTGAGCAATAGGGTTGTAGATGAGTTCTCCTGCTAAGGTAAGCGATCGCTCGACCCTGTGCCCAAAACATCGCCCCAAACCCTCATTCTTGCGTTGACTGACAAAAGTTTTCGGTCTACTGAAATTGAATCTTACTCATAATCTGGGGATAAATTTCCTCCAAAGCTTGAGTAAGTTTCTCAGGGTGATACCCGTTATCCAACAAGATGGTGGTCTTGGGAAGATCGGCAGGTTTAGATTTGAAAT
>JAHHHH010000045.1 GCA_019359415.1 Iphinoe sp. HA4291-MV1
AAAACCCGCATCGAAGATTTCATCAACTACTTTAATCGCACTATGGCGAAACCATTTAAGTGGACTTATAAGGGCAAGGTTTTGGCTGCTTAATGGTAACTCTATTTCCGCCGTGTTGTACTAGTCTATTGCCTCGTAGCCGACCTGCATCGTACTCTCGTCTTCAAAATCAAAGTCAAATTGTGGTGTTAACGTTCCATCAGGCGGCGGTACTAGTTCTGTTGGAGTAGAGGTCAAAGGACTATCTGAAGCTTCGGCTATTGTATCAGTTTGGCTATTAACGCGGTTATATACTTGAGAGCCAATGGCAAACAGAGTTTGCTGAAAGTCATCTAGATATTGTTTGAATTCGGCTACGGAGATAGCTTCATCTATCATTGCTGCTCGTAGCTGTGTGCCTTTTTCGTTTGCCAAGGCTTTCATCTGGTTATTGATTATGTTACCATTATTCTCTAAGGTTGATTCGTAGCTGTATAACATGTTATCAGCCTGGTTTTTCAGTTCAACCAGTTGCATACGTCTTTTGTCTTCTTCGGCGAATATTTCGGCTTGTTGGCGCATCCTTTCAACTTCGTTAGCACTCAAGCCACCTGTGTTGCTAATCTGAATACTATGTTCTCGAAGAGTACCTTTGTCTTGTGCCGCAACTTTGAGAATGCCGTTGACATCAATTTCAAAAGAGACTTCAATTTGCGGTATACCACGTGGAGCGCTCGGAATTCCTGGAAGAAGGAATTTGCCCAAACTCTTGTTATCCCGTGCCATAACCCGTTCACCTTGGAGGACGTGAATTTCCACCGAAGTTTGCCCATCAACTGCTGTGGAAAAGATTTGGGACTTGATGGTTGGAATTGTGGTGTTGCGTTCGATGATTTTGGTGAACACTTCTCCCAATGTTTCAATTCCCAGAGACAAGGGTGTGACATCTAACAAAAGTAAGTTATCAACTTCACCACCCAGCACTCCAGCTTGGATGGCTGCTCCCAGTGCGACTGCTTCATCGGCGTTGACAGAGCGATCTGGAGTTTTGCCATTGAAAAATTTGATGATGGCGTTTTGAACAGCAGGAATGCGGGTGGAACCACCCACTAAGATAATCCGGTCGATATCTTGTGGTTTGAGTTCCGCGTCTTTTAGCACCTGGATCATTGGTTTGATGGTAGCCTTTACCAGATGTGCCGTTAACTCTTCAAATTTGGCACGGCTAAGTTCCATCTGCAAATGCTTGGGTCCTTTATCATTAGCAGTGAGAAAAGGCAAGTTAATTGAAGTGCTGATCCTACTGGAAAGTTCAATTTTTGCCTTTTCTGCTGCTTCCCACAAACGTTGCAAAGCCATTTTGTCCCCAGAAAGGTCAACTTTCTCTTCTTCCTGGAAGCGCGCCATCATCCAAAGCACAATACAGTTATCAAAATCGTCCCCACCTAGGTGGTTGTTTCCACAAGTCGCCTTCACTTCAAACACTCCATCCCCAAGTTGTAAGATGGAAACATCGAAAGTACCGCCTCCTAAGTCAAATACGAGAATGATCTGCTCTTGGTCTTGCTTGTCCAACCCAAAAGCTAAGGCAGCAGCAGTAGGTTCATTGATAATCCGCAAAACTTCTAGTCCGGCAATAATGCCAGCGTCTCTGGTAGCTTGTCTTTGAGCATCTGTAAAATATGCTGGTACTGTGATGACAACCTTAGTAACAGGTTCACCTAAAAAGTTTTCCGCATCCTGTTTGAGTTTTTGCAGGATAATAGCGGAGATTTCTTGTGGTGTGTAATGACGTCCGCGAATCTTGACATCAACGGTATCATCTCGACCTTTGACACAGGTATAAGGAACGCGATCGCGTTCTGTGATGGTGTCATCCCAACGACGACCAATAAATCGCTTAATACTGATAATTGTGTTTAAAGCGTTAGTGACAGCTTGGCGCTTAGCCAGTTGACCGACCAAGCGTTCACTGCCCTTACCAAATCCTACAATACTAGGAGTGGTTCTTCCACCTTCTGAATTAGCAATAACAATCGGTTGACCACCTTCAAGAACCGCGACACAACTGTTGGTCGTGCCTAAGTCGATCCCAATAACTTTTCCCATAAATACCAGTATTTTTACTGAGTGCTTTTCTCTCGAAGTTTTGACCTACACAAGTCCGGTGTTAGCGAGACACAAACACCGGGTAAAGGCTGCTGAACTTTGAGCGTGATGTTTTGCGGACTGTCTGTTTTTGTGGTGAAATATGCTCGCCCAAGTTTCCTAGGTACTTTTCATCAGTAAGGCGAGCGACTACAGTTTAGCTGTTGGGTGAACTCGACTGATTTTCCTCAGAAGAGGGTACATCTTCCTTTGGAGCAGCCACCTTCACCATTGCATGGCGCAGCACGCGATCGCCCAAGTAATATCCGCGTACTAACTCTTCTAACACTGTTCCTTCAGGATATTCATCCGTAGGTTCCCGCAATACTGCTTCGTGTAAGTTCGGATCAAATGGTTGACCCTCAGGACGCATTGGTGACACACCCAAGCGCTTTAAGGAATCTACTAATTGCTTGTAAACACCTTGGTAACTCTTGTGAATAGTCATCTCCCCATCGTTTTGAGGTTTGATTTGCGCCCTTGCTCGTTCAAAATTATCAACGACTGGCAATAATTCAGTAATTGTATTCCGCTTTATCTGTTGTTCTGAGTCTTCTTTTTCTTTTTGATTTCGTTTGCGGTAATTCTCAAAATCAGCCGCAATCCGCATATATTGACTGCCGCGCTCTTCTAGCTGCGCTTTTAGGGACTCAATTTGTTGGTGAAGTGCTGCTGCTTCTTTGGCTGCAAAGTCAGTACCAGTAGCCTCAACAGTTGTAGCAACGCCATTGTCTTGACTCTGTGTCACTGTATCTTCAGAGACCTTGGTTTGGCTTACCACTGGCTCAGTCACTTCGCCTGGGGTTGCGTTAGCATTTATTTCGGCTGTAGAGTCGCTCGTCATTGCTTGCTTTTCCTCGGTTTCTTCACCTGATTGCTGGTTTGTATTGTTTTGCTGTTTATCTTCGTCTATCATTTTGCACTTTTCCCAGATGCTGTATTGGATAAATATCCCTATATCTTGCAGCAATTGAATTCAGCTGCAAAAAGTGGTTACCTTGGTGGCTTCTTGTAGGATTGTATGAAGTATGAAGTGAAGTACATAATATTTCATTCTTCATCCTTTAGCCTTTATTTGGTCACCGTCATCTATTTTGACAAATGCTGAGTATGTTGGCGTATACGCTTCTTGGGTGGCTTACCGTAAGTTAAAGAATCTGCAAAGAGCGGAAGCTTGCTTTTTGTTACAGGTTATTGTTTTTTGCCAGTTCTTTGCTAGATAAAGTTAACCGGAAATTTTTACATCGACTTAAAGGTATTTTGGTATAGAACGTGTATACTTTTTAAAGTTATTTGCTTTGCTTTCTCTCAATTTGCAAAAGCTCCTCTGGTAGGCGATCAAGTACACGCTTAAAAGGTGCAGTATTATCTAAGCTCCGCGCTAGTATAAGAGAACCTTGAATTTTTAAAATAGCATCTTCGGCTCTTTGCTGTGCTTGAGAATGCTCAATTCCCGCTTCAACCAATACCTGCGCTAAGGTATTAATCCAAAGATTGAGGGCGTTCTGAATTTCGTTGTGAAACAAGTCTTTCGCTTCACTAAGGGCAAGCACTGCTAAAAGACAACTTTGTTTGCCACTACTATAAAGTTTATCTACATTTGTTGTCATAACACGAATTCGCTCTAGTGGTTCTCCACAACCCCGTAACGATGCAAGAATGCTAGCTTCTACACGATCGCTCATTGACTCAAGCACAGCCTGTGCCATCTCTTCCTTGCCTTTTGGAAAATGGTGATACAGGCTAGCTTTACCTAAACCTGTGGCTTCTGACAGTCGTGCTAAAGTTGTGCCTTCATAGCCATATTGCCGAAACATTTTTGTCAGTTGGGCGATGACTTCTTCTCTAGACATTAAACAAAATCCTCTTAGCTTCTTGATATTATACCGAACGTTCAGTACAATATATTTAACCGAACGTTCAGTTAAATCTTTTAACGTCATACATAGAGAAATTTATGATGAAGCTATACAATGCTGAGTTGTCGGGAAATTGCCACAAAGTCCGGTTGATGCTGTCGCTGCTAGGGTTAAAGTATGAGCTTGTACCCGTAGTTTTGAAAGACGGCGAACAAAAAACTGAAGAATTTCTGAAACTCAACCCACTAGGACAAGTGCCAGTTCTTAGAGATGGCGATGTGGTGATTCGAGATTCCCAAGCAATTTTAGTTTATTTGGCACAGCGTTACGGTGGCGAAGACTGGTTGCCCACAGAAGCAGAACCGATGGGTAAAGTGATGCAGTGGTTGTTTACTGCAGCTAACGAAATTCAACATAGTGTTGCCGCAGTCAGATTACATTTCTTATTCAATGCGAAAATAGACGTAGAGGTAGCGCTTCAAAAAGCACATCAGATACTGCAGATTTTGGACAAACACTTGAGTGAGCGTTCTTGGTTAGAATGCGAGCGCCCAACTATTGCTGATGTAGCCTGCTTTCCTTACGTGGCATTAGCGTCCGATGGAAAAATTTCTCTAGAGCCTTATCCCCACGTAGTGAGTTGGATTGAGCGGATTAAGCAATTGCCAGGATACATTGGTATGCCTGGTTTGTAGATGTTTTGGCATCCATTGTCCATGAAAAGAGCAGGTGATGACAATGTTATACCATTCAGGAGAGCTTGCGGTACAGGCGCGTGCAGGTGTGCAAGCAGAAGCTGATCGCTTGGGTAAAAGCATTGGCTCAATTATCAAACCCACTGCACAAGACTTTTTGCGTCATCAAAGATTAGCGATCGCTAGCACGGTCGAGACAAGTGGTAGAGTTTGGGCATCTTTGTTGACTGGTGAACCTGGATTTGTGCAAGCAGTAGATGAAGAAACAGTGTGGGTAAAAACCACACCAATAAACAACGAACTGCTGAGTAAGAACTTACTAGCAACTGATGAAATTGGTCTTTTGGTCATTGATTTGTCAACTCGCAGGCGTTTGCGGGTGAATGGCAAAGCAAAAGTTCAATCTCATGGTATTCATATACAGACAAACCAAGTGTATTTCAACTGTCCCAAGTACATCCAAGTGCGTCATTTGGAGACTGAAGTTCCTACGCTACACCAAGCGCATCAAACCCAACGTACGGAAACTCTTACTAGTGACCAGCAGCATTGGATTATACAAGTTGACACATTTTTCATTGCCAGCTTTCACCCTGAAAGTGGTGCTGATGCATCCCATCGAGGTGGAAATCCAGGTTTTGTCAAGGTTTTGAACGCCAGCAAACTGTTGTTTCCTGATTATTCTGGTAACAATATGTTTAACACTTTGGGCAATCTTGTGATTAACCCAAATGCTGGTTTGCTGTTTATTGATTTTGAGCACGGTAGTACGCTACAGCTAACAGGAAAAGCAACAATTGTTTGGGATGCGGAACGTGCAGTGGAATTTGCGGGTGCAGAAAGATTAATTGAGTTTCAAATTGAGCAAGTTTTGGAAAAGACTGGTGTCAATTCTCTACGTTGGAGGTTTGGGGAATATTCTCCATTTAATCCGGGTAATGGGAGTTAGCTTAGAGATAATAACTTTGATTGATGTACTCAATGAGGTTTTGGCAGCATGAAAACACTCGAAGAAATTCGGCGATGGTTGATTCAGCACAAACCAGTGTTGCAGGAACGGTATAAAGTTAGCGAATTGGGTATTTTTGGCTCCTATGTAAGAGAGGAACAGACTGAAACGAGTGATGTCGATGTGTTGGTAGAGTTCTCTGAAACGCCTAGCTTATTGAAGTTTGTCAATCTAGAAAACTATCTCAGCGACAACCTTGGAGTGAAGGTTGATCTGGTACATAAAGCGGGACTAAAGCCGCGTATCGGAGAACGGATTTTGACAGAAGTGGTCTATTTATGACCAGACGGCAATTGGAGGATTATTTACAAGACATCTTGGATGCGATCGCCGCTATTGAGCAATTTACATCAAATATTGAGTTTGCAACATTCTCACAAAACTTAGAGAAGATTTTCGCCGTTTCAAGAGCCATTGAAATTATTGGTGAAGCCGTGAAGCGGATACCTGACTCTGTGAGAAGCAAATATCCTGATATTCCCTGGAGAGATATTACAGGAATGCGGGATAAGTTAATTCACGATTATTTCAATACAGATGTGGAAATTATTTGGAAAGCGGTTCAGGAAGATGTTCCACTGTTAAAAATGATGACCTCACAAGTTCTAGAAGATTTGAGAGATCAGTCTTAAATTGCCTGATTATTCAAGTTTTTAGTGTAAATGTCAATTCCGCCTCACAACTTGGGAATACTCTAATTAGGGTTTCCGTAACTAATTGTTCAAATATGGCTCACTCGTTACCACACAGGCGTAGTACTGCTGTTACTGCAAAAACAGAGTTCTCGTTCTTTGGCAACAAGCTTGTGCAATCTGGCTTTGTCAATAGCGAACAGATGAGACAAGCACTCATTGAAAGTCGCAAGTCTGGCAGACCTTTGACAGAAGTGCTGGAATCAATTTCAGGACGACAAATGTCGCCAGAGTTATATAGGTTACATAAGAAGCAGCAGCTATTTGAACTCAAAATACTATACGGTGTTGAATCCCTTGATCTAGAGGTGAGTCAGATTGGCACAACAAGAATGAGTCAACTGATTGATACCCTAATTCCAGTAGATATCTGTCGTCGCCATCACTTGGTACCATTAGCAAAGAATACAGATCAAAACCCGCCCTCAGTTTTAGTGGCGATGGTAGATCCTGATAACTTAGAGGCTTGTGATGACTTGAACCGCATCTTGCGTCCCCAAGGATGGACGTTGCAGCGGATGGTCATTACTCAGGAAGATTACCAGCAACTTATTAACCAATATTTGGATGAACTGAGTGTTCGGCAAAAGAACTTAGAACACGAAAAGTTTACAGACATCAACCAAGATTTAGAAAATATAAATAATCTCAATTTAGATGATGCGCCTGAAGATAAGGATACTGACTTGGGCGCAGCGATGAAGAGTGCTGAGGATGCCCCGGTCATCAATTTGGTTAACAGAATCCTTGCCAAAGCACTACATGAGGAGGTTTCTGATATTCACGTAGAACCGCAGGAAGAAAACTTACGCATTCGTTTTCGTAAGGATGGCGTGCTGCGTCAGGCTTTCGACCCTCTGCCCAAAAAAATCATTCCTGCTGTCACAGCTCGTTTCAAGATTATTGCCAACCTAGATATTGCTGAACGGCGTCTACCTCAAGATGGACGCGTTAGACGAGTGTTCGAGGGACACAAGGTGGACTTCCGTGTTAGTACCTTGCCCAGTCGCTATGGGGAAAAGGTCGTACTAAGGATTTTGGATAACTCTACAACCCAACTGGGATTGGATAAGCTCATTACTGACTCAGAAACTTTGCAAATTGTCAAGGAAATGGTCAATCGTCCCTTTGGTCTAATTCTGGTGACTGGACCCACAGGTTCTGGTAAAACAACAACTTTATACTCGGCACTCTCAGAACGGAACTCTTCAGACATCAACATCTGTACGGTGGAGGATCCAATTGAGTACAGCTTACCTGGGATTACTCAAGTGCAGGTGATTCGGGAAAAAGGTTTGGATTTTGCGACAACTTTACGAGCTTTTTTACGACAAGATCCCGATGTACTTCTCGTCGGTGAGACGCGAGACAAGGAAACGGCAAAAACAGCAATTGAGGCAGCATTGACTGGTCACTTGGTTTTAACCACTTTACATACTAATGATGCTCCAGGAGCGATCGCCCGTTTGGGAGAAATGGGCATTGAATCTTTTATGGTTTCCGGCTCTCTCATTGGTGTGTTGGCACAACGCTTAGTACGGCGTGTCTGTCTCAACTGTTGCATTCCCTACACTCCCACCACAGCAGAACTAGCTCGCTACGGTTTATCAGTCAGCCAAGAAGCAAGTGTTACTTTTTACAAGGCAAATACTCTCACTTCAGAACAAATTCACCAAGCCAAGGCAAACAATCAGCTTTGCCCAGAGTGTCATGGCGTTGGTTACAAAGGACGTTGTGGTGTTTATGAAGTTATGCGAGTCACTGAACGTCTGCAAGCCTTGATTTCCAAAGATGCATCAACGGAACGCATCAAGGAAGTGGCGGTGGAAGAAGGGATGAAAACCTTGCTGGCTTACAGCTTGGACTTAGTGCGTCAAGGTTATACCACTTTAGAAGAAGTAGAACGGGTTACGTTCACTGATACAGGTTTGGAAGCAGAGTTAAAAGCTAAACGTAAGAGTAGTCTGACTTGTCGGACTTGTCATGCTGGACTACAGCCTGAATGGCTGGATTGTCCATATTGTATGACGCCACGGTTTCAAGATTAATTAGTCATTAGTCATTAGTTTGGAATAAATAATCAAACAAGCAGAAAAATGGAAATGATGATTGAAGATTTGATGGAAAAGTTGATTGAAATGGGTGGATCAGATATGCATTTATCTGTTGGTTTGCCTCCCTACTTCCGCCTCAGTGGCAAACTTACACCTATTGGTGACCAACCGTTGTCAGCAGAACAGTGTGAAAGGCTGATTTTCAGCATGCTCAATAATTCTCAGCGTCAAACCTTAGAGCAAAACTGGGAGCTAGATTGTTCTTATGGTGTTAAAGGATTAGCTCGTTTTCGGGTCAATCTTTATAAAGAACGTGGTGCTTACGCCGCATGTTTGCGGGCGTTAAGTTCTAAAATTCCAAGCTTTGAAAAGTTAGGTTTGCCAGATGTTGTACGAGAAATGTCAGAAAAACCAAGGGGGTTAATTTTGGTGACAGGTCCCACGGGTTCTGGTAAAACAACTACCCTAGCCGCCATGATTGACTTAATTAATCGCACCAGGGCAGAGCATATTTTGACAGTAGAAGACCCAATTGAATTTGTTTACGAACCTATGAAAAGTGTGATTCACCAAAGGCAACTTGGTGAGGATACGAAAAGCTTTGCCAATGCCTTAAGAGCAGCGTTGCGGGAAGACCCAGATATCATTTTGGTCGGAGAAATGCGCGATTTGGAAACAATTTCGTTGGCTATTTCTGCTGCGGAAACAGGACATTTGGTTTTTGGTACTTTGCATACAAGTTCAGCAGCACAAACTATAGACAGAATCATTGACGTTTTCTCATCAGAAAAACAAACCCAAGTGCGAGTGCAGTTGTCTAACTCACTGGTGGCAGTATTTAGTCAAACTTTGGTTCCTAGAAAAAATCCTAAACCAGGTGAATTTGGTCGAGTGATGGCTCAAGAAATTATGGTTGTTACTCCTGCTATTTCTAACTTGATTCGTGAAGGAAAAACATCTCAAATTTACTCGGCTATCCAGACTGGTGGGAAATTGGGGATGCAAACTTTAGAAAAGGTTTTAGCAGATTTATATAAAGCAGGAGTTATCTCCTTTGAAGCAGCAATGTCTAAAAGTTCTAAGCCGGATGAGCTTCAGCGTCTTATCGGTGCTGCATCACCAGCAGGAGCAAGACTAGGAGCAGCAGTCACCTCTGGGAGAATTCAAAATTCAAAATTATAAATTCACGCATTGCAACCGCACCCTCGACGCAGATACATGCAGATGGAACAGAATTCAAACTGTGCAACTCGCACACCCCATCACCCCATGCCCTCTTTGGGAAATGCAAAATTTACAATTGAAAATTAGTTTAATATGCCAACATTCGTTGCTCGTGTTAGAGACTCGCAAGGAAAATCAAAAATAGAAAAAATTGCGGCTAACTCCTTGGCACAAGCCCGTACTTATCTTAGACAACAGGGTTATGTAGTACAAGACTTGAAAAAACAATCTCAGGGCTTGGATTTTAAACAACTTCAAATCAAATTTACGAATGTTTCTGTGAAGGATAAAGCTGTATTTTCTCGTCAATTTGCTGCATTAGTTAATGCAGGAGTGACAATTGTTAGAAGTTTGAGTGTCTTAGACCAGCAGTGTAACAATCCTAAACTGAAACAAGCTATTTTGGGTATTAGCGCTGATGTTCAAAGTGGTGTTAATCTTTCTGAGGCAATGCGGAAATATCCTGATTGCTTTGATGGTTTGTATGTCAGTATGGTTGAGGCTGGCGAAGTCGGTGGTGTTTTGGACGAAGTGTTAAATCGTTTAGCTAAGTTGTTAGAGGATATTGCTCGATTACAAAACCAAATTAAATCAGCACTGGCTTATCCTGTTGTTGTGGGATTTTTGGCGATCGCCATCTTTCTCGGTATGACTGTTTTTCTCATCCCAATTTTTGCTAACATTTTTCAAGAATTGGGAACAGAATTGCCTGCTCTGACGCAGTTTATGCTATTGGTCAGTAAAGTGTTAAGAAGTTGGTGGTTTTTGGTCATTATTAGTATTGTTGTTGCAGCAAGTTTCGTCTATCGACGGTACTACAAAACCCGGACTGGACGTAAAACTATAGACCGTTTTTTGCTGAAGATTCCATTACTAGGTAACTTAATCCAAAAATCATCAGTTGCCCGTTTTAGTCGCACTTTTGGTTCTTTAACTCGTTCAGGCGTACCAATTCTCACTTCCTTAGAAATTGTGCGGGATACATCAGGAAATCAGGTAGTTGCTAACGCAATTGATGCTGCGCGTGTAGAAATTCAACAAGGAGGTATGATTAGCATTGCCTTACAAAAAGAAAAAGTTTTTCCTCCAATGACAATTCAGATGATTAGTATCGGAGAAGAAACTGGTGAATTAGATACTATGTTGATGAAAATTGCTGATTTCTACGAAGATGAAGTCGAACAGACAGTCAAAGCACTAACTAGCGTTTTGGAACCGATTATGATTGTCGTTTTAGGAGGAATGATTGGTACAATTTTGCTATCAATGTATCTGCCTATGTTTAAGGTGTTCGATAAGCTAGGCTAGATGATTAAATCAGTTATCAGTCATCAGTTATCAATGAACAAGCTTAGGGATGAAACTGATAACTGGTAACTGTTCACTGTTCATTGTTAAAGGCTGTTTTTCTAAGCACCATCGAAGCCCGCCATCTCAATATCAACGTCGTCCCAGATGTAAATAATATACCAAGTAACAGGTTTTTCAGGCTGATACTTTTGCCGCTATTACTTACCAAAATACCTTCCAGTATCAGAGAAGGCAATAATATTCCACTAGGAAGTAATAACCTATTAAAAGTTAACTTTCTTTTAGCTAGAGTAGTCAGGAGCGCTAAGCAAATTCCTAGAGGGATAAAAGTTAATCCATAGTAAAAGATTTTCTGCTCTTTTGGAAACAATTCTAGTAGATTCAAAGAGTAAGAATTTTGTGATTTATCTACGTAAACTTGGATAGTCGCCCCAGAATAAGTGATGACTATGTGATGGAGGTTAGTATCTGCAAAAATACCAGGGATAGTTAATTTTGTGTCTGCTCCGTTTGCTCCAGTCATCGGTGTTCGTAGTCGCAAATCTAGATTGGTTCCCTGTTGTCCGAGCGTAAAATTGCGATGAAGAGAATCACCAGAAAGTGATATTATGCGTGCAGGTCCAGTCTGGGCTATGTTAGCAGTAGCAACGGTAGTCATTATTGTAAATTGAGAAGTTTCACGTATCCTTTTACTCAAGAAGGTTACAGGCTCTCTTGTTTCTAGCCAATGGCTGGAACTCAAAGCAACACCTTTTTCATCTTCAATGTCTGGTGACTTCCCTTGCGATAATAGTTCTGGAAGTTGACCAGTATGATCCCGATAACTTTTTGTACCAATTAATTGATAGGAAGCTAGCAAAGAATTTTCGATAGTCTCTGAGTAATTTTTGTGATGAAATACTTGTGAAACTTCATTTTTAGAGATTGCTCTATCAGCAATAAAAACATCTGAAACATATCCCTGCCAAGGTCTATCACCTGTTTGCTCATTGCCTATCAAGAGTGGATAATTCAAAGACCAATTACTTAGATTAGTTGTATGTTGCCAAGCTATTGAAATTAGAAATGATATGAGTATGTATCCAAGAAAAAATAATGTTAACTTTTTGATCGAGTTGCTGGTTCTACTATTTTCTATACGCATTAAGGTATATAGAAAGCTTTGTGAGTTACATAAATAAAAACAAATTAGACCCACCAATCCACCTATGGTATTGTTAAAAATATCGGTAGGAGTAGGTGCTCTTGAAGGCAGAAATACTTGCAGCACTTCAACTGTTGATGATAAACCTGCACTAACAAGTATCACTATTAGAAATTGGCTTGTCGCTTTCATCCTTATTCTCTGCAAGAGACTGGCGAAACCGAAACCTAAAGGTGTAAACAGCAAAATATTGTTTACTTGGTCTTTAAAAAAACTGGTGTTATCAAAACTGTCAACAAGTGCTGGTAGCGATAAACTATCTGGAAAGGAGAAAATAAAGGGATAAAGTGTAGCGAATAGCACTAATAAGATGCTAATAATGACTAGAATAAAGTCTCCTGGAAATACTGATTTATCTAAGTTAGATATTCGGCTAAAAATTTTGCGTCTATTCATCATGACCCATGTTCTCTGTCTTTCTAGTAATGGATAATTGAACTGCTAATTACTGGTAGACGGTTAAACAAGAGTAATTAACAAAAGTAAAGGAACGCTTTTTTTCATGTTATTTATTCATTACTTAGATTGGGGAAATAATTGTAAATTTTTCATAAAGAAGTTGTGAAGATAAGCTCCTCAGAACTGGATTTCATCAATACATTTAATAAATACATTGCGGGATCAGGTTTTTCCAGATTTCAAAGTACGCCGCATCAACCACCGATGCAGAGCAGTCATTTTACTTGCTTTTCTGCTTTGAAAGTACATTTTCTTCTATGAAGACAGTAAATCAAACAAAAATCCCTCAGTTTAACCAAGGGATTTGAAGCTTTTCCACGGCGATCGCGACCCTCCGCAACGCACTGATCGGGAATCTCCAAGGGCGCAGTGGCTCCAAAATTTTTAATCGGGTGTCAAGTTAAATTCTTTTTTTGCGTAATGTCAGCAACCCAACGACTCCCAATCCAAGTAATAACGATGGTTCAGGAACAGAGATTTTTTGCGCTGTAAAGCTACTTTCGTAAGAAATTCTCAAATTTCCATCTGACAAAAAGCCGTAGCTAGCTTCAATTTGTTGCAACCCTCCAATACCAATGGGAACGGAAAAGATGCCGTTGTTATCTTTAGAGACTTCTTGACCCAAGTATTCTACTGTCACATCTGAAAGTGGTTGTCCTTGATAGTATACTTGAACTTCCAGGCTGTCTCCTTCCTGAACTGCAAAGGGATTTTCCAAAGGTATAATTTCCAGCGGCTGGTTGAACGGTTGCGCTAGAGTGTCAGACCAATCATAAAGAGCTTTGGTATACTTCAGATTATGACTAACATTTTGGTATTGACTAATTTCAGCTTCTGAAATATTGCGAGATTGATTTTCGGATATTCTGGCATAATAGCCATTATCAAAAAATGCAGTTAAAGCCGCAATGTTGCTGTCAGGAGTCAGAGAAAGTCCATCTTGTTTCTGATTGATAGTAAATGGCACTATCTGTCTTGTTGCATCATAAGCTGTGGCTTCCTTAAGTTTTGCAGGAGAATAAGGTTCTGGTCCTTCTTCTGGATGACCATACAATAGATTGTATTCTCCATTTTGATAGTCAAACCAGACAACGTGTGCTGAAGCCGGTTGCAAAATCAATGGTAGAATTGCCCCCGCCAAGAGCAATTTGAAAAAATTGCGGATGAGCATCTCAATTTTCCTCAATTGAGCGATGACATCATTATTAAACCCAGATTTTTTGATACAGAACAATCCTCCTATAAGGGATATTATTGTTAATAAAGATTTCTCTTTTTACCTAATTATTAAAATTTTATTGATTCTCAAAAATAATCAAATAAATATGATATTTTTATTATTTACATTTTAGAAAATACATATGTATAGGTTGCACTTATGGCATATGTAAGGCAATAAATAAGCTGGGTTGAAAAATGAAACCCAGCCTACAAAATATAAATAATTTAATACTTAAGCTGATAGCTAATAGCTACCTAACAAACTGAGGCATAATTTCAGCAGCGGTGAATAACCCATAAATACCCCGCTGGTACAATCCAATGCCAGCTTTAAGATAGCCAAATGCAGGTCCACAGACATTGGCTGCCATGCTGGTTTCATCACCTAATGTGAAGGTATGGGTGGAAATTTTACCTTCAAAGGTGCGACCAGTAATTTTCACATTGGTGCTAATGGGCTTTTTAGGATTACGGGTATCAACTATACCACTAACACTCACGCGATCGCGTCCTACAATTCCTGCTATCTCTAGCATCACATCATCGGCGTGTTCCATGTTCTCTAAAGTCAGCACGCCATTGGTTTTATCTAGGAGTGTTTCTACTTCCTCATCCGTCATTGTCCTGGCAGTTTCCACGCTAAACCCTTGCATATGGGCAATATCTTCGCGGATAGTGGCGCGGTAAGCTTCCCAGTTAGCAATTCCTACCCCAAAGGTAATTTTCACTTGATGAATTTCGGCGTAGCTTTGGGCGGCTATTGCTGCTGCTGCTGTTAACAGTCCTGGTGTTGCCCCACATCCTGTCATGTAGGTAATTCCTGCTGCTTGGAGTTCTTCTTTCATCGCCAGCAGTTGTTCTACAGCACTGGTGCGCTTAATCGCATCCACTAGCACTCCGCGCCAACCAGATTTGATAAACTGCCCAGCTACAGAGGGAATGAAATCATTGGGTAAGTTGGGTAACGCCAGAAAATACCCATCTACAGGATAAGATTTTTCTATTAAATCCTCAACACTACGATTTGTTAAAGTTCCGAAGGGTTCTAAATAACCTACCGAACCCTGAGATTGATAAGTTGCAATGCATTTTTGAGCATTTAAACCATCAGCGGCGTAAGCGTAGCCTTGTTTGTCTGCCGCTGCTACTAAAAGCATTTCACGTTTTGGGGCGAGTACCTTGGCAGCTGCTTGCCCCAGTCCACCAAAGCCCAGTACTCCTACGCGCATTGCTTTGGGAAGATGAGTAGAACCTGTCACTTGCTCTGCATTCATGGTCACAACTAGTTTGGGCTAATTTTACAATAGCCGAAATTTTACAATAGCTGAAATTTGGTGATAATGATAAAATTTTTCAACATTCTCCCGATTTCTATATTTCTTTCTCCTGCTACTGCTCGTTTTTAGGCGTTTTCACGCTGAAATGACAAGTTGAATTTTTAGCTTGACTAAACTGATAAGGTTAAGAGAAACTTACAAATAACAAAGGTAAGAACTAAAAAGAATAATAACTTTTGTTAATTTTCTGAGATATATATTTTGAGAGATGGAACATTAGTTAACAAATGGCAAATTTGTAGCTAAGGAAAAATGCTGTATCAGACAGCTACATTTGTATGTGGCTATTTGCGACGGCAGTACTGTCCAAGCTTAGTATTTGGTTGGCAAAAGCATGGAGACTTTAGAATTCGTCATTTATTCAGATGGTCGGGTACAAGAAAAAGTTACTGGCATTGTTGGTGCTTCCTGCGCTGAAGTTACAGCAGCTATAGAGGCACAGCTAGGACAGGTACTTACTTATGAGCCAACCTCAGAATACTTTGCTACCAAAGTGCAGCAATTTAGTGTGGTGAATACGCAAACCACCTTTAGCGATTGGTAAGTTTTCAAAATAGTTTAGTTTCACTCATTCACACAACAACCAACAACCATGTCACACTTTAGCCAAATTAAGACCCAAATCCGTAATGTTGATTCCTTGAAAGATGCACTGACAGACTTGGGTGTAGACTGGAAACAAGGTCCACGTGAAGTACGTGGTTATCGCGGTCAAACCCATAATGCCGAAGTTACTATTGAGCAGGAAAATGGTTACGATGTCGGCTTTAAATGGAATGGTAAAGAATACGAATTGGTTGCTGACTTACAATATTGGCAGCAAAACTTATCAGTTGAAGGTTTCTTACGCCAAGTAACACAACGATATGCATATCATACAGTCGTTAAAGAAACTGCTCGTGTTGGATTTCAAGTTGCTGAACAACAAAAAAACGAAGATGGTTCCATTCGCCTAGTCGTACAGCGCTGGAGTGCGTAATGTCTGATTTTTTGCCGTCGCCGGAACAAAGGGAAGATAATCGCTCAGGTTTTGAACCAGAATTGGGCAGTTTTCTACGAGACGCCCCAGAACGCTCTGGTTTTGAGCCAGAATTGGGTGGTAGATTGCGGCAAAAAGGTGTCTATGTTGACGAGATTACCTGCATTGGCTGCAAACACTGTGCCCATGTTGCCCGTAACACATTTTATATTGAACCAGATTATGGGCGATCGCGTGTAGTGCGTCAAGACGGCGATCCAGAGGAGGTTGTTCAAGAGGCAATTGACACTTGTCCCGTTGATTGCATCCACTGGGTTGACTACACGGAATTGAAAAAGTTAGAAGAAGAGCGCAAATATCAAGTCATACCCTTGATTGGATATTCAGTGGACGGATCGGCTATGACTGCCGAACGGCGACGCAAAAAGCAAAAACTCACTCGTAAAAAACCCCGTTATTAAAATAAATTTTGTTTCACCTGATTTTTGGAGGACTGGTTTGATGAGTCCTCCTGTTTTTTGAACAATCATCTGCCGCGCATTCTTCGTCTATGCTTTGCATGGACGGAGTTAGCGGTGAGTCCAGCGCGCTACACCGACGTTTCTTCCCTCTCAGTAGCCCAGACGCTACGCGTTGCCAGTCGCCTCCGCAGGATTTACCGGAGGCGACTGGCAACAGAAGCAGCCTCTGTTGGAGGAGACACAAGGGAGGGCAGGCAAGATCTAGGAATCTGATGGAGAGTATTGGTTTTGGATGTATTGCTTGAGTATTTCAATCTTGAGCGCCTCCAGCAGAAATAATGCAATATGCCCCAACTAAAGGAGCGTTTTGGACTTATATTTTTGCGGATTCAACTACGCTTTCTAATGCCGAGCTAGCTTCAAGCCTGAGTTTGTTGACCAATAAATTAGCCCATAACACAACACCTTGAAAGGGCTAGTTCTATATTCTTTTGCCTTGTTCAGTCAGGGGTGAGTGACAACGAGAAAATCAATTTTTAATTATCTGAGACTGCCCAATCTTCCAGAAATAGCTGGAAATCAAATTGGTAAGAATATGAGCAACAATTGGTACCAATAGATTACCACTGAGAAGAGCGCTGTAACCTAGGAATATTCCGACAACACTTGCCCAAATAACATAAGGCCATTGTTGCGAACCACTAAGATGTAAGATACCAAAGCAGATGCTTGAGATGATGACAGCCACATGGCTAAATCCGAAGGCTGGTAGCATCACACCCCGAAATAACAATTCTTCACTTAATCCAGGTAGTAACCCTAGCCATATCAAGTCTGGCAAAGCTAAGGGCTTTAGTACCATTTCTAAGTAATAATTAGCACTTCTACGATAGGGAAGCCATAGGCGATAAGCTAAACCACTTAAGGCAGTGATGCCTAAACCTAGCAATACTCCCCAAAGCAACTCTCTTTCCTCCCAGCGCCAAGACATTAGAGAAAAGTTACCAAATTGTAGCCACAGCTTGGCGACTATCCATAAAAGAATTGCAGTCACTCCCATCGCCACCAACACTTGAGTGCGTGTCAAATATGGGATTTCTGGCTCTTGCTTCTGCTGTTGTGCCACGGTAATCTATGGGGGACAAGGGGACAAAGGGATAAGGGGAGGACACTTCCCGAGAGAAGTCACGACTCGGAGGTTTCCTGAGCTTCCTATGTCCTTCTCCTATCGGAGAGGCTACGCCAACGGACACGCACTCGCGTTCGGAGGAGCTACGCTTGAGCGAACTTTAGAGGGTTCCCCTCGCCCTTGCAAAGTGTCCGTAGACAAGGGGAATGAATAACTTCTTACTCTTAACTCTTAACTATTTATTTACTTAACTATTTATCAGAGATTGTAAAGGTGATATATTGTGGCTCAGGGCAGATGGGTTCATGCCTGCTTTGAGAGCGACCAATACACCGATTGCCTCTAAATAAGTATTTACCTGTATTGATTTTATCCCTAAAGGTTGGGGTCGAACCTGTACCTGAGTCTGATTTTCCTCCACGGTAATAATTTGGCATCGCTTACTGTGACTTAAACTCAGTAAGGCACTATTGCCACAAGCTGTTGCTGGTACAATTGCCGCATCAACTTGATTTGCCCAAATATCACCAAATTCGGACAATTCATATGATGTCCTAGTAATAAACTGAGGTGCGCGACTCAAACCAACAAGCACGCTTGATAAAAAAGTATAACCTAATTCTTCGGCAGCGGAACGGGGAGATAAATGAAAATCTGGAGGTGGGGGAAAGAAAGCGGGTGAATGGGCACAAGGAACTTGAAAAGTTCGCACAATGAAATGGCTGATCACAGCTTCTGCACCAGCAATGGGATCGACTCCTTTACCTTGGCGGTAGTTTTGCTCTGCCTCTTCATCAAATGTATCGGGAAAACGAGCAACAACTGCGATCGCCTCCGCCCCCGCCCTTTTTATTAAAACTTCCGCCGCTCGTAATAAACTATCTGGGTTGCCTATCGTTCCCCAACTTGTTCCTGATGACGCTTTACGTAATTCTACATTTAATGGTGCATCAGTTACGACATAATCTGTTAGGGATAATCCCAAAGTAGCTCTGGCTGCATCCGCTGCTTGTAAGTGTCGTAGCCGTAATTCTGACTCAATTCCTTGGTCAAGAAGCAAACCTATGCGATTTTGGTGGACTGGGCGTAAACCCCAGTATCCACCAGCAAATTTGTCAAGTCCGTAACCTTCTACGTAGAAAGTGTTGGGCAGGTTCCAGTACAAACTGGCACCATTGAGGACATTGGGGTGGGTGATCAGGCGATCGCAAACCTGTGCTATAGCTTTTGCCACTGGCAATGCATCTCCTGCATAACCTCCTATTGCTGCCCCAATGCCTGTGGGAACAATTAAGATAGCGGTATATTGATGCACGAAGAAAGTCAAAAGTTAAAAATCAAAAGAAATTGCTATTTATTTGTGGTTATTGGTTAGTTGTTAGTTATTTCTAACCACTAACAGTCGCTATTATAGCAATCTTAATTTGAGTTGTGAAATCAGGTGTGATCAAAAGTGGTTGGCTGGCAATGGGCAATGGGCATTGTCTATTCCTTTACCAACAGGTTTTGACCACACCCGTGAAATCAAAGCATTGGATAAAGGGTATTATGAGGGTGAGGAAGCACCTCTGTTATCTCCATAGCAGATGGTACAACAGAGGAGCCACTGTTGTGGTGGACGGGTTCCACAGGCTACAGCAAGTGGCGTAGAACCTCCAAAGGCGAACTGCCTCCTCATCCTCTCGGGAGCATCCCAAATGTGTAAATTTATTTTATTTTGTAGTGGGGACCGGACTGCCCGCTTCGATTAGAAAGTAGGGAGCAATCCTCGTCTCCCACTACCGTTTTTTTGCATGCATTGGGATGCTCTTCATCCTCTCCAGGTGAGTGTTCATGAATCATTTAGGATAGCTATAGCTATCCGGAATCATTTGTAAGAAAAGACTGAGCTTCACCAAACCCGGTATCTGGGAGATACCAAGTTTCTTTATCTCACGAATCATTTAGGAACGCTTTATCCATTACCTTTGTGTGGTAACAACAGCTTCAACAGTGCATGATTGCTGTTTCACGTCCACAGATGTGATTGCCCAACGCAAAGGTTCTCCCTGTTTTTTTAACTCTGCTTCAATTACTTTTTGGAGTTCTGTGGGAGTTTCTTGTAAGTCAATTTCTGCAGTAATAAAATGGGTTGTCATTGTTTTACTCCTTACTGAATATATACACCAAAGCTGATATACAGACACGCTGAATGAAAGCGTCTCTACTTACCAAATTGCAACTGATAAACAATTTCTTCCTTTTCGGTTTCAATCTTCAAATCAGAACGAGGATGAGCAACGCAAAGCAACACATAACCTTGAGCTTGAAGTTCTGGGCTGACGCCCATGCCTTCACTTTGATCTACGCTTCCAGAGAGAATTTGGGCAGCACAAGTCGTACAAACACCAGCATGACAGGAACTTGGCAAACCTAATTCAGCTGCATCAGCAACTGATAGGATGGTTTCATTTTCGTTCACTTGCAAAGTATGAGTTTTGCCTTGGTGGATAATTTCAACGGTGTATGTTTTGGACATATACAATAACAGTGCTATGCAACGGATAAGTCAAATATCTTATCTTAGAAATAGATGGACAACTCAAAAAAGAATCTCAAGCAATAAGCTTAACTGGAAAAAAGCTCAACTCGCTAGGGCGCGATCCAGTGATAATTATAAGTCCTTGTCAGACGAAAAACTTCATCTAGGGAAATTTCTCGCCCGTTCATCTCGCTTATTATTGACAATCAGGAAAAACGACCCATAAAAAATGGGAATCATTGTAAACACTGAATTAAGTTTTGGATCGAATACTTTGGAGAGCAGAATGCTGGAATCATACCGCAGCCACATTGCCGAAAGAGCCACACTAGGAATTCCTCCCCTACCTTTAGATGCAAATCAAACATCAGAATTGTGTGAATTGCTGAAAAATCCGCCGGCGGGTGAAGAAGCAGAAAGTTCCAACTCGGAACTTTCCCAGACAGAAATATTACTGCACTTGTTGCGTGATCGCGTTCCTCCTGGAGTCGATCCAGCAGCGTATGTCAAAGCTGGTTTTCTCACCGCCATTGCCAAAGAGGAAATCACTAGTCCCCTGATTTCACCCATTGAAGCTGTAGAATTGCTGGGGACAATGGTGGGTGGCTACAACGTCCAATCCTTAATCGAATTGCTGCAAACTCCTACCGTCTCTGTTTCTGCATCTTCCGAAACTCCTTTGGTGATGGGTGGACAAGGAAAAGAACCCATAGCAGCATACGCCGCCACCGCCTTAAGCAAAACTCTACTGGTATATGATGCCTTCCACGATATTTTGGAATTATCCAAAACCAACCCCTACGCCAAGCGAGTGATAGACTCTTGGGCAGAAGCTGAGTGGTTTACTGTTCGTCCAATTCTACCAGAATTTATCAACGTCACCGTCTTCAAAGTTCCAGGTGAGACAAACACCGATGATTTATCCCCTGCAACCCACGCCACCACACGCCCGGATATTCCTTTACACGCCTTAGCAATGCTGGAAACCAGAATGCCTGGGGCGCTGCAAACCATTGCCGAGTTGAAGGAAAAAGGTTATCCTGTCGCCTATGTAGGAGATGTGGTGGGTACAGGTTCCTCCCGCAAGTCAGCAATTAACTCTGTACTCTGGCATATTGGGCATGATATTCCTTTTGTACCCAACAAGCGGACGGAGGGATATATTTTAGGCGGTACAATTGCCCCAATCTTTTTCAACACAGCTGAAGATGCGGGTGCTTTCCCTATCCAATGTGATGTTACCAAGATGGAAACTGGTATGGTGATGACTATATATCCTTACAAAGGAGAAATCACCAATGAAGCAGGCGAAGTAATTTCCACCTTCACCCTCAAACCTAACACCATCCTTGATGAAGTCCGTGCTGGCGGACGCATTCCGTTACTTATCGGACGCACCCTTACTGACAAAACAAGACTTGCACTAGAACTAGAACCCACCACTGTATTTACCCGTCCCCAGCAACCTACAGATACAGGCAAAGGTTACACACTTGCACAGAAAATGGTGGGTAAAGCTTGTGGTTTACCTGGTATCCGTCCAGGTACCTACTGTGAACCCATCATGACAACCGTTGGTTCCCAGGATACCACTGGACCCATGACTCGCGATGAGTTGAAAGAACTCGCTTGTCTGGGTTTCTCTGCTGACTTGGTGATGCAAAGTTTCTGCCACACAGCAGCTTATCCCAAACCAGTTGATATCAAAGTTCACCACGAACTACCTAACTTCTTCTCCTCTCGTGGCGGTGTTGCATTGCGCCCCGGCGATGGGATTATCCACTCCTGGTTAAACCGGATGCTACTTCCCGACACCGTAGGAACTGGCGGCGACTCTCACACCCGCTTCCCCTTGGGTATTTCCTTCCCTGCGGGTTCTGGATTAGTGGCGTTTGCTGCGGCTTTGAGTATCATGCCTTTGGATATGCCAGAATCTGTTTTGGTACGTTTCAAAGGTGAATTGCAACCTGGCGTCACTTTGCGGGATGTTGTGAATGCTATTCCTTACTTAGCAATTCAAAAAGGTTTACTGACGGTAGAGACGAAGAACAAGAAAAATGTCTTTGCTGGACGGATAATGGAGATAGAAGGCTTGCCAGATTTGAAAGTTGAGCAAGCTTTTGAACTGACCGACGCGACAGCGGAACGTTCCTGTGCAGGTTGTACTATCAAGCTCAGTGTTGAGACAATTTCTGAATATCTGCGTTCCAACATCACGCTGTTGAAGAACATGGTAGCGCGGGGCTATCAAGATGCTCGTACTATCCTGCGTCGCGTTGCTAAGATGGAAGAGTGGTTGGCAAACCCAGTGTTATTGGAAGCTGATGCTGATGCAGAATACACGGAAATTCTGGAAATTGATTTGAACGAAATCAAAGAACCCATTGTTGCTGCTCCCAATGACCCCGATAATGTCAAATTATTGTCAGAAGTTGCGAATGACTCAGTACAAGAAGTATTTGTTGGTTCTTGCATGACGAATATCGGTCATTATCGCGCAACTGCTAAGGTGTTGGAAGGCGCAGGCGCAGTGAAGACTAGGTTATGGATTTGTCCGCCCACTCGCATGGATGAACATCAACTCAAAGAAGAAGGTGTGTATGGCATTTTTGATGCTGCGGGTGCGCGGACAGAAATGCCAGGTTGCAGTCTATGCATGGGTAATCAGGCGCGTGTTGCTGATGGTGTCACAGTATTTTCTACCTCTACCCGTAACTTCAACAACCGCATGGGTAAAGATGCGCGAGTTTATCTCGGTTCAGCAGAATTAGCAGCCGTTTGTGCTCTGCTAGGACGCATTCCCACAGTGCAAGAATATCGAGACATTGTGACGAACAAGATTCATCCTTTTGCTGATGATTTGTATCGGTATTTGAACTTTGATCAAATTGCTGGTTTTGAGGATGAAGGAAGAGTCATTTCGTTAGAAGAAATGCCTAAGATTGAAGATGTTTTGGGTATGACAAAACTTCGCTCAGTTTCTAACCAGTAAGTGAGTGGAAATAAATAAACTTTATCCTATAGTAATCCTAAATCATAAGCCCTTCTCCTATCGGAACAGGTGAGCCAACGGCACGCTGCGCCAACACAAATCAAATAGGATTACTATATTTCTCTGATTCAAAGGAGATATTTCAAATGATTGCTCAACCCCAACATCAACTAATAACTCCCCAGGAGTATTTGGAATGGGAGGAACAACAACCCATTAAGTACGAATATATTAACGGGGAAGTCTTCGCCATGACAGGGGGAACTATCCCTCACAACGATATTGCCCTAAACCTTGCATCCGCACTTCATACTCACCTACGAGGTAAGAGATGTAAAGTTCAGATGGCAGATGCCAAAGTGGGAGTTTCACTTCAGGGACCTTTTCACTATCCAGATGTGATGGTTAGTTGCGATCCGCTGGACCAAAGAGCGCGTAAGGTTATCTATCATCCCTGTTTAATTGTAGAAGTCTTATCTCCAAGTACAGAGGCATTCGATAGGGGAAAGAAATTTAGGCATTACCGTCGGATTGATACCTTAAAAGAATATGTTCTCATTGAGGCAGATAAAATGAATGTGGAATGCTATCGACTCAATGAGAAAGGAAAATGGGAACTCACTTCTTATTCACTTGAAGAAACGATAGAAGACGAAACAGAACTAAAGGTGTACTTAACCAGCGTTGATTTCCATTGCCCTATTTCTTTGCTGTATGAAGATGTTGTTTTTCCTGAAGATAATCCAGAAGAGATTTCTGATGACTAGATCATAATAATTCGTGATTTACGATGCACCTGAATCAGGAACTTTGGTTTAACCCGCATTTCTCACAAACAGTTGAAAGTTTAAGTTGTAAATATTTTTGTCCGATTACTTATGGGTAATTTACCGGACATCATAATAACCTGTGAACTACCCACCACCAACCCTGATGGGTAGCGATCTAGAACTTGATAAACAACTATGCCAGAGTTTTGCTGGAGAAAGTCCGCAGTAGTTTATGGTGACACGTACTTTTTCGTCTCGCTTTGTTTCTATGGCTTTGGGCTTTGCGTCCTCTCTGATAATATTGGGAAGAAATCAGCCTTTAGGAACTACCTCATTTAAGGAATTACATAAAATTTCAGCGAGCTAGTGTACTGGAAGCCTAAATGATTGACACTTAATACATATACATATCAGTTACTGGCTAAATGCCAGTCAGGTAGAAGGAATCATTGTATGGGCTTGAGCAATGGAAGTAAAATTCCACAGGTGATAGAAAAATACGAAGCGGAATTGTTGGCTGATTGGATGCAAGTGCTCATGGCTAACAATACCCGCAAAGGTTTGTTGAAAGAGACGGAACTACAACAGGAGTGTCGGGAATTCCTCAGTTTGTTGAAAAAGGCGGTACAGCACGGTAACTTGACCAACGTGCAATCCTCCGAATGGCGGGATGTGCGAGAAATGCTAACCAGTATTTCTCGAACTCGCTCGCAAAAAGGCTTTACACCCTCGGAAACGGCTACCTTTATTTTTTCGTTTAAGCAACCTCTGTTTACTCGTTTGCGTCAGGAACACGCTGGAGACGCAAATGCGCTGGTTGAAGACACTTGGTTTGCTACCACTGTTATAGATCAGCTGGGACTATTGACCATAGAAGTTTACCAAAAGACGCGTGAAGAAGTCATCATTCGCCAGCAGGAAGAATTGATAGAACTTTCAACACCCGTTGTCAAGCTCTGGGAAGGAATTTTAGCTCTGCCCGTTATAGGCACTTTAGACAGCAGCCGCACTCAAGTGATGATGGAGTCTTTGTTGCAAAAAATTGTGGAGACGGGTTCAGAAATTGCCATTATTGATATTACTGGAGTGCCAACAGTAGATACGCTCACAGCTCAGCATTTACTGAAAACGGTTACTGCAGCTCGGTTAATGGGTGCAGAGTGCCTGATCAGCGGAATTCGCCCCCAGATTGCTCAAACGATTGTTTACCTTGGCGTAGATCTGGCAGACGTAGTGACAAAGGCGAGTTTAGCAGACGCTTTCCTGTTGGCTCTAAAACGCCTTGGGCTGACAATCAACCGTCCGCAAGTTCGGTAAGCAGTCAGGAGGTTTGATTATGGAGCGCATTCCCATACTCCAGATGGGCGAATTCCTTTTAGTAAGCATTCAAGTTGATATGCACGATCGCCTAGCGATGACTTTGCAAGATGACCTGACAAATCGTATTATCGAGACTCAGGCTCGTGGGGTACTCATTGATATTTCCTCTTTAGAAATTGTGGATTCCTTTATTGGCAGAATCCTGGGGAACATTGCCAAGATGTCACAGATTCTTGATGCTCAGACCGTTGTGGTTGGTATGCAACCTGCAGTTGCCATTACCTTAGTCGAGCTAGGACTTTCCTTAACAGGAATTCGCACCGCGTTAAACGTTGAAAAGGGCATGGCACTTCTGCGAACATCGCCCTCCGGCGATCGCTGGTGGTAGCGCAGATGGATATGCCCGGGAGTGAAACCATGAGTATCCAATCCTCACAAGACGTGCTTTTGGTTCGGCAGACAGTGCGTCAGTTTGCCATCAAACTAGGGTTTAGCCTGGTAGATCAGACGAAAATTGTCACAGCAGCTAGTGAGCTAGCCCGTAATACTCTAGACTATGGAGGCGGTGGCACTGTAAAACTAGAAGCACTTGAGGATGGGAGGCGTCGCGGTTTGCGGCTCGTTTTTGAAGACTCGGGACCAGGAATACCAGATATCGACTTGGCACTTAAAGATGGTTACACCACAGGAAATGGGTTGGGTATGGGGCTGAGCGGTGCAAAGCGACTGGTGAACGAATTTGACATTGTCTCCCGTGTCGGTGAGGGTACCTGCGTTACGATGACAAAGTGGAAGTAATAAGTTGATGAAAGAAACCCTCGCCTTACCAATTTTAGAGCAAAGTCAAGCTAGTGAAGCGCGACGGAGCGCTCTATCTTTAGCAAGTCGTCTCGGTTTTACCGAGACTGAGCGCGGAAAGGTCGGTATTGTTGTGACTGAAGTCGCTACTAACTTAGTACGACACGCTCAAGAAGGAGTACTGCTACTACGGGAAATTGAAAAGTATAAAATTGCGGGTCTGGAAGTTCTAGGGTTGGACAAAGGACCAGGAATGAGCAATATAGACGAGTGTATGCGTGATGGGTTTTCAACAGCGGGAGGTCCGGGAAATGGATTAGGAGCTATTAACCGTCTTTCACATTCTTTTGATATTCATTCCATCTTGGATGTGGGGACAGCTATCTTCAGCCACTTTTGGGCTAGCCCCTTACCCACAAGTCCACCTCCAGAGAATTTGGAGTTGGGAGTGGTGTGTCAGCCAAAGCTGGGAGAAGAAGTTTCAGGCGACACGTGGTCATGTGAAATGAGTCAAGAGCGCTGTCTAGTTATGGTTGCTGATGGGTTAGGTCATGGAGTGCTAGCCGCCCAAGCATCAACAGAAGCTGTGAGAGTTTTTCACGAAAATGTCCACCGCAGTCCTCGTGAAATTATGGAAGCAGCTCATTTAGCTCTACGAAGTACGCGAGGCGCAGCGCTGGCGATCGCAGAAATCAACTTTGCACATCAGTCTGTTCGCTTTGCTGGAGTGGGCAATATTGCTGGCACTATCCTCTGGGATGCAAAACACCAAAACCTGGTTTCCTACAACGGTACGGTCGGACATGAAGTTCGCAAAATTCAAGAGTTTACTTATCAATGGTATCCAGGCGCACTCTTGATTATGCATTCTGATGGTTTGGGAACTCAATGGCGATTAGAGCGCTATCCAGGTATCATCCACAAACATCCTAGCTTGATTGCTGGCGTTCTCTATCGAGACTTTTACCGAGTTCGCGATGATGTGACTGTGCTGGTCGTTCGCGAGGCTTCCTCAAGATGAGTACTACCATCTTCACCTTAGAAATTCGCTACGAGCAAGATGTAGTGCAGACCCGTCAACAAGCACGAGCGATCGCCCAAGCTTTGGGATTTGATGCCCAAGACCAAGCACGCCTCGCCACAGCTGTTTCAGAAATCGCTCGGAATGCCTTTGTGTATGCCAAAGGTGGAACCGTTGAATTTTGGGTAGATGACTCCTCGCCCCAGAACTTTTGGATTAGCATTCAGGATAGAGGTCCAGGTATTCCTAACTTACAGGCGATTTTAGATGGGCAATACACATCCAAAACTGGAATGGGATTGGGAATTATCGGCACTCGACGGCTGATGGATCGCTTTGAGATTTCATCGGTTCCGAACGAGGGAACCACTGTGTTAATGAGGAAGACTCTGCCAAAGCGCACATCTAAACTGACATTTCAACGCTTGAAACAGATTCAAGATGAGTTGGCAAATCGAGAGCCACAAAATCCGTTTGAGGAAATTCAGCGACAAAACCAGGAACTGCTCCGCGCAATGGAGGAACTACGCAAGCGTGAGGAGCAGTTAACTCAACTCAACCGCGAGCTAGAAGATACCAATCGCGGTGTCGTGGCTCTGTATGCCGAATTAGATGAAAAAGCTGATTCTCTACAAAAGGCTAATGAACTTAAGACGCGATTCCTCTCGAATATGAGCCATGAGTTTCGCACACCACTGAACTCGGTAGTGTCTCTGTCGCGGATCTTGTTAGATCGGATGGATGGTCCGTTGACAACAGAGCAGGAAAAGCAAGTTAGGTTCATGCAAAAAGCGGCGGAAGGTCTTTTGGATTTAGTCAACGACCTCTTAGACATATCAAAGGTAGAAGCCGGAAAAATTGACGTTCATCCTAGTGATTTTAAAGTCAGCGATTTGTTCGCGACTTTGAGAGGAATGCTGCGTCCCCTGCTTGCTCATAACACCTCGGTGGCGCTGGTCTTTGAAGAACCTGTTGACATTGCGCCCCTCCACACGGATGAAGGTAAAGTTGCCCAAATTCTGAGAAACTTCATCTCCAATGGACTGAAATATACCGAACAGGGAGAGGTTCGCTTAGCAGCAGTCATGGCAGGTAACACCGTCACTTTCTCAGTAACGGATACAGGTATCGGGATTGCACCGGAGGATCAAAAGCGGATTTTTGATGAATTTATTCAGATAGAATCTAAACTCCAAAAAAAAGTTAAAGGAACAGGTTTGGGACTACCGCTCTCGCGTAAATTGGCAGAATTGTTAGGAGGAAGCATCTGGGTGACCAGTGAAGTCGGCAAGGGATCTACATTTTTTGCGTCTATTCCACTAGTTTACTCCGGTGCTGCTGAAGTCTCCTCAACGTTTCAACCTACTTGGCAAATCGACCCAACTCGCCGCCCCCTTTTGGTAGTGGAAGACCATGATGAAACTCTTTTTACTTACGAAAAGTATTTTCAGGGTTCGAGTTATCAGATAATTTCGGCACGAACGCTCAACGAGGCAAAGCAAGCGCTAACGGTGTGTCAGCCAATTGCCATTATCCTGGATATTTTATTAGAAGGAGAAAGCTCTTGGACATTCCTGGTGGAAACCAAAAGGAATGAAGCAACTAGAAGTATACCTATTCTTGTTATTACCGTCATTGATAACGAAAAGCAAGTGATGGCTCAAGGAGCCAATGGATTCTTGATTAAACCTGTAGATAGATTCTTCCTGTTGAACAAACTCAATACACTGGTCAAACAGGGCAGACAACAAAAGCTCTTACTTATAGATGACGACCAGGCATCCCGATACGTGTTAAAGCAACTTTTAGTCCCAAATCCTTTGGAGATTATTGAAGCAGCGGATGGACGTGAAGGGATTCATTTAGCTCAAACCGAAAATCCTTGCTGTATTGTACTTGACCTAACTATGCCCGAAATAAGTGGCATGGAAGTTTTAGACCAGCTCAAAAGCAACCCCGCCACTAGTGCGATTCCCGTAATTGTCAATACATCAAAACAGCTCGAATCCCAAGAACAAAACTTTCTTGCTCAACGCACTGTGGCAATTCTTTATAAAGAAACCCTTTCTCAAGAAGTTGCGATCGCTCAACTATGGGAAGCCCTCACAAAAGCTGGGTTAGTCTTAAATATCTGAGAGAAAAACTATGTCAAAGCCGGTAGTCACTATCTTGCATATTGACGACAACGAAACAAATCGTTATGTTGTCGCTCGCGTCTTGCGAAATGCTGGCTTTGCGGTTGTCGAAGCAAGCACAGGTGAGGAGGGGTTGAGCGCGATCGCTCAAACTCAACCCGACTTGGTGATTCTGGATGTCAAGCTTCCTGATATAAACGGTTTTGAAGTTTGTCATCAAATAAAATCCAACCCAGCGACTGCTCACCTTCCCGTGCTTCATCTGTCTGCCCATTTTATTAAGAGCCAGGACAAAGCTCAAGGGTTAAATGGCGGTGCAGATGCTTTCCTAGCCCAACCAGTTGAGTCTATTGAGTTAATTGCCACGGTGAATGCGTTACTGAGGATGCGGCGAGCTGAGGAGTCAGCTTTAGCTCGCTCTCGGGAGTGGCAAACAACTTTCGACTCCATTCGGGATGGGGTTGGGTTACTTGATCGTGAAGGTAGATTCCTGCGTTGTAACAAAGCCATGACGGAGCTTTTGAGTAAACCGTCTTGCGAAATCATTGGGTGCTTACATCAGGATCTAATGCCTGTATCACTATCTAGCTCCAATGTCAACCCCTTTCTTCGTATTCAAGAAACTCGACATCGTGAAAGCTTGGTCATTCACACTGGAGGACGGTGGTTTTCTGTAACAGTAGATCCTGTGCTAGATGAGTACAAATCGTTTATTGGTGCTGTTTACATCCTCGCTGATATGACGGCTCGCAAGCAGGCAGAAATAGCTTTGCGAGCAAGCGAAGAGCGGTTCCGCCTGCTGTTGGAAAACGTGAAGGACTATGCCATTTTGTTCTTAGATCAGCAAGGGCGGGTGACTGGTTGGAGCCTGGGAGCCGAGTATATGCTGGGCTATCAGGAAGTAGAGATTCTCGGACAGCCTGGCTCCATTATTTTTACACCAGAAGATTTGCAGCAAAGCTCAGACAAGCTAGAACTGAAAAAAGCGGTGACAGAAGGTCGAGCTGAGAATGAACGCTGGCATAGAAGAAAAGACGGCAGCCGTTTTTGGGGAAGTGGCATCGTCACACCCTTACGAGATGAAACCGGACAGCTACGAGGCTTCTGTAAAATACTGCGTGATTTTACGGAACGGAAGCGAATTGAAGACGAACGAATTCAACTACTTGAGCGCGAGCAACAGGCACGAAGTACAGCAGAAGCAGCCAATCGCATGAAGGATGAATTCTTGGCGACTCTTTCGCACGAACTCCGCTCTCCCCTCAATGCCATGCTGGGGTGGATTCGCTTACTCAATACTCGCAAGTTTGACGCAGTCACAACCGCACGTGCAATGGAGACGATTGAGCGCAGTGCCAAGTCACAAGCGCAACTGGTAGAAGATTTACTTGATGTCTCCCGCATTATTCAGGGTAAACTCCGGTTGAATATTCGTCCCATTGAACTAGTTCCGGTGATTGAAGCAGCACTAGAAACGGTGCGTCCAGCTGCTAATGCTAAAGAAATTCAACTTCAATGTGTGCTTGATCCAACAGCAGGTTCAGTTGCAGGTGATTCTGATCGTTTGCAGCAAGTTGTCTGGAACTTATTAACGAATGCAGTCAAGTTCACTCACTCAGGAGGACTGGTTCTAGTCGGGCTAGAACGTGTGAACTCTCATATCGAAATTACAGTGACAGATACAGGTAAAGGAATCAGCCCTGAGTTTGTCCCTTATGTGTTCGAGCGCTTTCGACAGGCTGACAGTTCAACGACTCGCACCTACAGTGGATTAGGACTGGGGTTAGCGATTGTGCGTCATTTGGTAGAGTTGCATGGTGGAACCGTTCATGCACATAGTCAAGGTGAAGGAAAGGGAGCAACCTTTACAGTTCAGTTACCACTTGTTAAAGAAAGCAGCAGAGCCGGGGAGTCCAGGAGCAGGAGAGAAAAGAATTCTGCTCCTCCTGTGCTGTATAGCTCTAAACCTTTGCCCATACTTGATGAAATGCGAATACTAGTGGTTGACGATGAAGCTGATACGCGTGATTTTCTTGTCGCTGCAATAGAGATGTGTGGGGCGCAAGTGATTGCAGTTTCATCAGTCATTGAGGCACTTCAAGTCATCTCACAACAGAGATTGGATGCCCTAGTGAGCGACATTAGTATGCCAGGAGAAGACGGCTACAGCTTAATACGTAGGGTACGGACACTCCCCAAAGAGCAAGGAGGGGATATCCCAGCAGTGGCATTAACAGCTTATGCCAGAGATGAAGACATGATGCGATCGCTCTCCCAAGGGTTTCAAATGCACTTGTCTAAGCCTGTGGAACCAGATGAATTGGCGAGTGTGGTTGCGAGCTTAGTGAAAAAAACTGGAAAAGGGTAAATACAGCACATTATTCGTGTGTGAAGTACAATGCTGAAGTCTAAAAGCCAGACATAAACGACCTTTTTACTTCTCCCAAGGGGAGACGCTACGCGATCTGACTTCTGACTTGGTGACTCCTGACTCCTGAATTCTGCTGTATTAAGCTAATACGCATTTAACTTGGCCTTTGTTGATTTTGGAGAAAAAGCGCGGAGCCGGAGACGCTCCGCCTCCGGTCAATCCTTCTCCCCTGCTCCTGGAGCCCCTCTGCCCCCCTGCTGTTAAAGAGTGCAAATTAGGTGTTTAACAGCTTATTTGTGCTTATAGAGAGAGGAAAAAGTCATTGTACCAAAGCTACAAACAGAATAGAAAGATTTTGGCAATGGTTCTAAAAAATGAAAGATAAACCCCAACAACCAACAGTGAATTCACCTGCATCAGTGTCACAAGTAGCCGATCATAAATTGTCGAATGCTCTGCAAAAAGATAGACAATCTTTCTTAAAATCCTTCTTGCAAATAGGAACAGGTGTAGCAGAAAAAATCGTTGGGGTAAAAGAAGCAGCGGCAAAACAAACAAATCTGCTGATTGAGCGAGGGACTCAAACAGCAGGAAAAGTCGTTACTCGTTTAAGTGAAAATTGGCTGATCCGAAAGCTATCTGGATTTTTAAATCTGAATTGGCTTCTTGGTGCTGTTGATAGCGTTAATCTGGACAAGGCAGAAGCAGCAGTTAAAAAGCTCAAGCAAAAATACCCTAAAGAATCATCTAGCCAAATTGCTCATCGCATTATGGTAGAGAAAGCAACAAAGGCAGGTGGAATTGGATTAGCAACTAGTGTTTTGCCGGGAGTCGCAGCGGCTTTGTTGGCAATTGATTTGGCAGCTACCACAGAGTTGCAGTCAGAAATGGTCTATCAAATTGCAGCTGTCTACGGATTGGATTTAAAAGATCCCGCCCGCAAGGGAGAAGTGTTAGCAATTTTTGGTCTGGCGTTGGGTGGTGGTCGTCTTTTGAAAGCAGCAGGTTTAGGTTTACTCAGAAATATACCTTTTGCTGGTGCAGTGATTGGTGCTAGTTCTAATGCAACGATGATTTATTCATTGGGGTATGCGGCTTGTCGATTTTATGAAGCGAAGCTAGATGTAGATGCATCGAAGTCGCTCACTTCTGAAGAGACACTGAAAAATTTGAAACAACAAAGCGAAAATTATTTGGAAAAAGCTATAGCTCAAGAAGCAGTAATGGATCAAATTTTGGTTCATTTTATCCTTGCTAGCTATCCAGAAAAAACATGGGAAGAAATTTTGCCAGAGTTAAAAGCTTTGAATCTCAGTTCAACTTCCTTGGACGCAATCTCTCAAAATATGAAATCACCTCAACCTTTGGATACACTTCTTAATCAAATTAACCGTGATTTTGCTGTACCGTTACTGACTCAGTGTTATAAAATCACCCAAATAAAAGGTGAAACGACTCCAGTTGCAGAAGATATCATTGATACTATTGCCACTAAATTTAACCTTGATCTCAATTTTGTTCAGTCCACTGTTGATATAGATGGAAACTTTGTCAGTAAAAAATAATCGATTTTTTCTCATAGAAGACACTCAATTAAGAAACCCGGTTTATTAGAAAAACCGGGTTTCTTGTTAATATTAGTAGACGATATTAGACAAATCTGTCTCAAGGTTATTCCATAGAGGTTCTTATCAGTCTTAAGGTATATTTTAGCAATACTCCCAGTATTTTCTATCTGGCAAAACAATATCGGAGATTTAGTTCTGCAATGATTGTATGAGAAGTATTAGAAAACAAAATCTTGAAGTTGGGGTGAAGGCTTATGCCTAACTTCACTGTTACTAAAAATGTTTCACAAGCTGCAAGTGTCTTTGTTATTTGCCTTGGTTGTATCGTATTGATTGGCTGGATATTTGATATTGCCTTATTTAAGAGTATGCTGCCAGGACTGGTGACAATGAAAGTCAATGCAGCGATCGCTTTTTTATTATCTGGGGTGTCGCTTTGGTTTTTGTCAAGAAAGCAATGGGCAATGGGCAATGGGCAATGGGCAATGGGCAACGGGCAATGGGCAATGGGCAATGGGCAACGGGCAACGGGCAATGGGCAATTCTCAATTCCCAATTACCAATTCCCATCTCCCTCATCTCTCTCATCCCCCTCATCTCCTTCACTCCTTATTGCCCAAGGGTGTGCGATCGCAGTTACCACAATTGGACTACTGACATTATGTCAATACCTCTTTGGGTGGGATTTAGGAATTGACGAACTGCTGTTTCGTGACTCACCGCAAGCTGTAGAAACGTCTCATCCAGGTCGGATGGGGATAAATTCAGCCGTTAATTTTCTGCTATCGGGTTTGGCGCTGTGGTTGATGGGGCAGAAAACTCACCGCAGTTATTGGTTGGCTCAGAGTTTGAGCTTGATTGTGGCTTTGATTTCTTTGCAAGCATTTGTTGGCTATGCCTATGGGGTGAAAAATTTTTACAGGTTCGGCGTTTATACTACCTCAATGGCGTTACATGCAGCACTAGCATTTGGGGTGCTGTGTTTGGGAGTGTTATACACCCATCCTGATCGCGGATTCATGCAAACGATTACTAGTGAACTCAATGGTGGCGCGATCGCTCGTAGGCTCATACCAAATGTGATCGTGCTCCCCCTCATTTTCGGCTGGTTGATTCTTTTTGGGCAAAGGGCGAAATTATACGACTCCGCCTTTAGCATCTCGCTGCTCGTAGTGTCGCTGGATGTCATGTTTTTGATGCTAATTTGGCGTAATGCATGGTTTATTAACCACGTGGATAGCGATCGCAAAAAGGTTTTGCAGATGCTAAAGCAGCAAACTGCGACGTTACAAGAGCAAGCCGAACTGTTGGAGTTGACGTATGAGGCAATCTTTGTCCGTGATGCCCAAAATGTCATTACCTACTGGAACCGAGGGGCAGAGGAAATGTATGGCTACTCAAAAGTAGAAGCCATAGGACAGGTGAGCCATAGACTTTTACAAACCCAATTATCAGAAGGTGTTGAAAACCTCGATACTACGCTGCTGCAAACAGAGTGTTGGCAGGGTGAACTAATTCACACTCGCAAAGACGGGAGGCAAATTGTCGTAGAAAGCCGTCAGGTGACAATTCACAACTCGCAGGGTGAACTTACTGGATTTTTGGAAGTCAACCGCGATATCACTAGACGCAAGCAAGTTGAAGAAGCACGACGTCAAAGTGAAGCACGATTGAGGCTATTTGTCAACTCAGAGATCATTGGCATTGTCATTGGCGATGTGTATGGGGGACTCAGTGAGGTCAATGATGCCTACCTCCACATTATTGGTTATACGCGTAAAGATTTCCTACAAGGTCGAGTGCGCTGGACTGATATAACTCCAAGGGAGCATCTACCGTTAGATGAAGCAGCGATCGCGCAAGCGAAGGTCAAGGGAGTATGCACTCCTTACGAAAAAGAATATATCCGCAAAAACGGCTCTCGTGTTCCGGTGTTAGTTGGCTTTGCCCTCATTGGGAAGCAACAGGAAGAAGCGATCGCCTTCATTTTAGATATTAGCGAACGCAAGCGAGCCGAAGCAGAACGCGATCGCTTCTTTACACTATCGGTCGATATGCTCTGCATCACCGGATTGGATGGTTACTTCAAGCGTGTCAATCCGGCTTTTGAGAGAATTCTCGGCTACACTCAAGCAGAACTACTCACCACACCATTTATTGAGTTTGTACATCCAGAAGATCGAGCAAAAACTTTGGCAGAAGTGGAGAAGCTCGCAGCGGGAGCCGTGACACTCAATTTCGAGAACCGCTACCGCTGCAAAGATGATTCCTACAAATGGCTAGTCTGGAATGCTGCTCCTGATGTTGAGTTGGGGTTGCTGTATGCGGTTGCCCATGATATCACTGAGCACAAACAGATAGAGCAGACGCTGCAAGAGGCGGCAGAAGCTTTGCGAATTAGTAGAGAACGTCTGGATTTGGTCATTCAGGAAGTAGAAGTCGGTTTGTGGTACTGTGACTTACCGCTGGACAAACTCATTTGGAATGACCAGTGCAAAGCGCATTTTGGTCTACCACCCGATGCCGATGTGACTATTGATTTATTTTATCAACTCCTACATGATGATGACCGCGAACCCACACGCCAAGCAGTTCAGCACGCTATTGAGCAGGCGATCGGTTATGACGTGGACTACCGCACAGTTGCCCCAGATGGACACATACGCTGGATTCGGGCAATTGGACGCGCTTTCTGTGATGCGGCTGGCATACCAAAGCGCTTTGACGGCATTACGATCGACATTAGCGATCGCAAACGAGCCGAAGCTGTCCTTATTGAAAGCGAGCAACGCTTTCGCTATGTCACTGATACTGCTCCGATGATGGTTTGGATGTCTGGTACAGATCGGCACTGTACTTACTTTAATAAACCTTGGTTGGATTTTACCGGACGGACGATGGAGCAGGAACTAGGCAATGGTTGGGCAGAAGGTGTGCATCCTAATGATTTACCGTGTTGTCTAGAAACTTACATCAATTCTTTTGATACCCGCCAATATTTTCAAATGGAATATCGCCTGCGACAATTTGATGGAGAATATCGTTGGATTTTAAATATTGGCGTGCCTCGGTTTACTTCAGAAGGAGAATTTCTGGGTTACATCGGCTCTTGTGTAGATATTGAAGACCGCAAGCAAGGCGAAGCTCAAATTCAACATAGCAACGAAACTTTGGAAGAACGGGTCAAACAGCGCACAGCTCAACTAGAAGCTGCTAACCGAGAGCTAGAATCCTTTTCTTACTCTGTCTCTCATGACTTACGGGCACCATTGCGCCACATCACCGGATTCGTTGACCTGCTGCAAAAACGTCTTTTATCAACAGGGTTGGATGACACCAGTAGACGATACCTCAACATTATTACCGAAGCGACCAAACAAGCGGGTAAATTAATTGATGATTTGTTAACTTTCTCCCGTGTGGGGCGCTCTGAAATACGCCATACCACCGTTGACATGAATCTATTGGTGCGGGAAGTGCAACGCGATCTCGAACTAGAAACCAAAAATCGTCAGGTTTCTTGGCAAATAGAATCCTTGCTTCAGATACATGGCGATCCCTCCATGTTGCGGCTAGTTCTGCGCAACCTACTGGAGAATGCCCTCAAATATAGCAAAACTCGTTCCATAACAAAAATTACCGTAGGCAGTATCAGCAGTGATCAAGAAGTGGTATTCTTCGTGCGAGATAACGGCATTGGTTTTGATATGAAATATGTTGATAAATTATTTGGCGTTTTTCAACGACTACATAGCGACCCACAATTTGAAGGCACGGGTGTAGGATTGGCAAATGTCCAACGCATTATTCACCGTCATGGCGGACGCGTTTGGGCAGAAGGTGAAATAGACAATGGAGCGACTTTTTATTTTTCGCTACCAAGGGGGTCTGGAGTGAAAAGTGGAGAGTAGAGAGTATACGATGGAACTAAAGCGCATTCTCCTAGTTGAAGACAGCATTAACGATGTTGAGTTAATCCTGACTTCACTGGCAGAAAACCATCTGGGCAATGAAGTCGTTGTCGTTCGTGACGGTGAAGAAGCATTGGATTACCTCTATCGTCGAGGCATGTATCGTTTGCGCCGTGAGGGTCATCCCGTCGTGGTGCTACTTGATCTGAAGTTACCAAAAGTTGATGGGATAGAAGTCCTGACGCAACTCAAAGCTAACCCAGAATTGCGAGTGGTGCCAGTTGTGGTGTTGACTTCTTCCCGAGAAGAGCAGGATCTCGCTCGCTGTTACGAACTTGGTACTAATGCTTATGTGGTCAAGCCAATCGATTTTCTTGAATTTGTTGAAGTTATCAAAGGTTTGGGATTATTTTGGGCAATAATTAATGAACCCCCTCCCGGTTCCATACCTCCGGCACGCAGTAGTCAAGGAGTCGCAGGAATATAGCCATGTCAGGTCTAAGGTTTCTCTTGCTGGAAGATAATTTGCTGGATGCAGAACTCATCCATGCTCTGTTAACTGAAGGTGGTATTGCCTGTGAACAGGTGCAGGTGAAAACGCAAGCGGAATTCCAGACAGCGTTAGAGCAAAATTGCTTTGACCTGATTCTTTCAGATTACGCCTTGCCTGAATTTGATGGTATTACGGCTCTAGATATGGCACAGCATCACTGTCCGGATACTCCCTTCATTTTTGTCACCGCAACAATGGGGGAGGAAGTCGCCATTGAAACCCTCAAAAGTGGTGCCATTGACTATGTGCTGAAGCAAAGATTAGAGCGTTTAGTGCCTTCGGTACGTCGTGCGCTACGCGAAGCCCGGTATCGACTCGCCTGCAAAATGGCAGAGGTAGAACTGTACCGTCGCGAGCAGGAGTTTAGAGCTTTAGCGGAAAACTCACCAGACGCGATCGCTCGCATTGATAGAGAACTCCGCTACTGCTACGTAAATCCCGCAACAGAAATAGCAACAGGGATACCATTAGAAAAGTGGATTGGCAAAACCATTGCCGAAATGGGGTATCTAGAGGAACTTTCGACAACTTGGCAAGCGAGATTGCGCCAAGTGTTTGCTACAGGAATTGGCTGTTGGATAGAGTTCGATGTTCCCTCACATAAGGGACGCATTTACTACCAAGCACGAATCGTGCCAGAATATACTCAAAATGGTTCTGTACAATCATTACTGAGCATTGCTCGTGACGTGACGGAGTACAAACTGGCAGAACAAGCATTACAGAAAAGCGAGGCTCAGTTACGGCAACAGAAGGAAGAATTGGAACGGGCAAACCAAATTAAGGATGAGTTTTTGGCAGTGCTTTCCCATGAATTGCGATCGCCACTCAATGCCATCCTAGGTTGGTCAAAAATACTACGTACCCGCAAATTGGATACAACAACCTTAAGTCGTGCCTTGGAAACAATTGAGCGCAATGCCAAATTACAGACACAACTCATTGAAGATTTACTGGATGTATCGCGCATTATTCGTGGCAAATTGACTCTGCGCCCCTACCCAACAAATTTGATTCCAGCAATTGAAGCCGCAATAGATACAATGCGTCTAGCAGCTCAAGCCAAATCTATTGATTTGCAATTCATCATTGTAGACTCTGGATTGGAAACAGAGAACACAATAATAAGCAGACAAGAAGAAACAGGAGCAACACAGGGAGAGAGTGAAAAAGGGATGCAAACAACTCTTGTTCCCTCGCTCCCTGACTCCCTCACTCTCCCCATTCCCCAACCCCAGTCGCCACCCTCATGGGAAATCCTGAGCCAGCCATCTAAAATTCAAGAGCAAAAATTCTACGTTTTAGGCGATCCGAGCCGATTACAGCAAATCGTCTGGAATCTTCTTTCTAACGCTATCAAGTTTACCCCACAGGGAGGACGGATAGAAGTGCTGGTTGAAAGAGTTGGGGGAGATGAGGAAGCAGAAGAGGATAAGGGGACATGGGGCAAAGGGCAAGGGGCAAAGGGCAAGGGGCAATGCTCGATTCCTAGTTCTCAATGCCCAATGCCCAATGCCCAATTCCCAATTCCCACTTCCCACTCCTCGGAGTCTGTCAAAATTACGGTGAAAGACACAGGTATCGGTATACAATCAGATTTTATTCCTTACGTATTTGACTCTTTTCGTCAGGCGGATGGTTCTACCACTCGCACACAGGGGGGTTTGGGCTTGGGTTTGGCAATTGTACGTCACCTAGTAGAACTGCATGGTGGAACTGTCAGCGCAGAAAGTGCCGGAGAAGGAAAAGGCGCGACATTTACAGTACAATTGCCAGTCCTTGAGAATAGAGATAAGGAAAGAGGGAAAGGAAAAGATAGGAGAAAAAATTCTTCTAACCCATCATCTCCATTAGAAGGAGTGCACATCTTGGTGGTAGATGATGATGCTGACTCACGAGATTTTTTGGTATTCGCTTTAGAGGATTTTGGAGCGAATGCCACTGCTGTCACCAGTGCTTCTTCAGCCCTAGAGATTCTGATGACATTCAAACCAGATATACTCATCAGTGATATTGGTATGCCTGAGCAAGATGGCTATAGCTTGATTCGCCAGGTGAGAGAATTACCCAGCGAAGAGGGAGGACAAATTCCGGCGATCGCCCTTACAGCATATGCTGGAGAAAGGGACCGTCAAGAAGCGATCGCAGCTGGTTTTCAAAGACATCTCTCTAAGCCTGTGACGCCAGAACAACTCGTGAATGTCATTGCGGAACTTGTGCGTGATTGAGCCAGCTATTAAACTTTATGAGGAAAAACAATGGTCAGTAGCCTGAAAGAACTGATTGAAGAACCAGGGCTAGCTCGTGCAAACGATCCAGAGGAGAGGTTCATTACCAGTGATATGAGTTGGCAGGACTATGAAGCGCTACTAGTCAGACTAGAGGACAACTCTCATTATCGTGTCACTTACTTAGATGGAATATTAGAAATTGTGTCGCCCTCAATCAGGCATGAAAATATAAAAACGAATTTGGGTATGCTACTAGAGCGTTTTTTCTATAGCAAACGCATTCGTTTTGTCCCTATGGGAAGCTCTACTTTTAAAAACAGAGCAAGAAAAGCTGGGGCGGAACCAGATGAGTGTTACTGCATAGGAGAAGCGAAAAGTGTACCAGACTTAGCCATAGAAGTGATTATTACTAGCGGTAGCATAAGCAAACTGGAGGTTTACCGACGCTTAGGAGTCAGAGAGGTTTGGTTTTGGGAGAGATATCAATTTAAGCTGTACCACATCCGGGACAATTCCCAAACTGAACAAGCCACTGTTTACCCTGACACCTATAGGTACGAACAAATAAAGTCAAGCGAGTTGTTACCACAGTTAGATATATCCCTGCTAGAACAATGCATCTCAATTTCCGACTCCATTCAAGCAGTTGATGAATTTGAGCAAGGCATCAATAAGGAATGAGTGCTACAAGACGCAGCAAAGGCGATCGCCAACGCCAACACCAAAAAACAAGCCAGGACTTACGCCGAAATAGTTAAACGCTTTCAAAAGCATAAAATGCATATTTTGAGCAATACTGGTACAAGAAGTTTTACACAGAATACAAGAGTATGGAAATTCGTACGAACGATACCCCCCTTCTAGAGTGGACGGGGGATGGTTTAGCAATTGGATTATTTGAAGATGCTGTAGAGTTGACTGGCGAGCTGGCAACTTTAGATGAAAAGTTTGCCGGTAGTATAAAAGAACTGATTGCTGAAGAAGAATTTAAAGGTAAACAAGGCAGCAGTATTGTTACACGAGTAGGTGCACTTAGCCCAGTTCGTAAAATTATATTAGTAGGTTTAGGGAAACCCGATACTCTAAAACTAGAAACCTTAAGGAGGGCAGCAGCTGTTGTTGCAAGGTCAGCTAAAAAGCAAAAGTGCAAAACTTTGGGAATCAGCCTGCCCATTTGGAACAACGAGCCAACGCAAACTGCACAAGCACTTGCTGAGGGAGTTCAATTAGCACTATACCAGGATAATCGCTTTAAATCTGAACCAGAAGATAAAGGACCACAAGTCGAACAAGTCGATTTACTGGGACTGGGTGGACAGGAAACAGCAATTAGCCGCGCTAATCAAATTGCTTCTGGTGTATTCTTAGCACGGCAATTGGTCGCAGCTCCTGCGAACTCTGTGACACCAATTACTATGGCAGAAACTGCCGCCACAATTGCCTCCGAACACGGTTTGCAAATAGAAATCCTAGAACAGGAAGACTGTGAAAAGTTGGGCATGGGAGCTTTTTTGGGAGTCGCAAAAGCTTCTGACTTGCCACCTAAATTTATTCACCTAACTTACAAACCAGAAGGGACACCCAAACGTAAGCTAGCAATTATTGGTAAAGGTTTAACTTTCGACTCTGGTGGACTTAATATTAAAGGAGCTGGCAGCGGCATTGAAACTATGAAAATTGACATGGGTGGTGCTGCCGCTACTTTAGGTGCAGCGAAAGCTATTGGTCAACTCAAACCAGATGTCGAAGTTCATTTCATCTCCGCTGTTACTGAGAATATGATCAGCGGTCGTGCCATGCACCCAGGCGACATTCTAACTGCATCTAACGGTAAAACTATTGAAGTGAATAATACCGATGCAGAAGGTCGTTTGACCTTGGCAGATGCCTTAGTATTTGCTGAGAAGCTAGGAGTAGATGCAATTGTTGATTTAGCCACCCTCACAGGTGCTTGTATCATTGCTTTGGGAGATGACATTGCTGGTTTGTTATCTCCCAATGATGCTTTAGCACAGCAGCTAGAGAAAGCTGCTGAAAGCTCAGGGGAAAAGATTTGGCGACTCCCAATGGAAGAAAAATACTTTGAAGGGCTAAAATCTGGTATCGCGGACATGAAGAATACAGGACCGCGTCCTGGCGGTTCCATCACAGCTGCATTATTCCTCAAGCAGTTCGTTAAAGAAACTCCTTGGGCGCACCTAGATGTTGCTGGTCCGGTTTGGAAAGATAAGGAAGATGGTTACAACGGTTCTGGCGCTACTGGTTTTGGCGTTCGTACTTTGGTGAATTGGGTGCTGGAGTGCGCCCAACTATCATAAACTTTCCCTATTTGGAACAACCATACTGGTGACTCAAGGGTAAAGAACTGCCCGTTCAGGCGGGGTGAGGTGTAATACCATTTCACGAAAAGCCTGATACAAAGGGGCATAGGCAATGGGCAAATGCTCGATTCCCAATTCCCAATTCCCAATTCCCAGTGAGAAAGTAGCCTATGGCAAGCGGCGATTTATTTGATTCTCAAAAAAATTCTCTGACGACACCAAAGGTCAATGTGCTGACCATGTTTCGGCTTGGCTTATTTCAGATGGGGCTGAGTATGATGTCTATCCTGACTCTGGCGGTGCTTAACAGAGTCATGATTCAGGAAATAGCTATTCCGGCAACATTGGTAGCGGTAGTGCTGGCAATACCGTTATTTGTTGCTCCTTCTCGCGTTTGGTTTGGTCAAATGTCTGACGCCAAGCCAATATGGGGTTATCACCGCACAGCTTATGTCTGGGTGGGAGCAGCGGTATTTGCTGTCGCCTCATTTTTAGCTGTGCAGGTGTTGTGGCAACTGGACATTGTAGTTAATAATGTTGGTAGCTGGGCATGGACCACCCAAACAATTGGCTGGACTGCACTTCTGAGCTTAGTATTTGCTTTATACGGTCTAGCAATTTCTGCGAGTGGTACTGCCTTTGGCGCTTTATTGGTTGATGTTTCTGAAGAAAATAACCGTTCCAAAGTTGTCGGTGTTGTTTGGTCGATGCTGATGGTGGGGATTATTGTTGGAGCAATTATCAGTGCCAGCTTGCTCAAGCAATCAACTCCCAATACATTACAAGCATCAGTTAACAGATTGTTTATTGTCGTTCCGGCAATTGTCTTTGGGTTGGCGATAGTGGGAACCTTTGGTGTGGAGAAAAAGTATTCTCAGTACTCCACCCGTTCCACACTCGTCAATCGGGAAGATAGTATTACCCTTAACAAGGCTTGGCAAATATTAACAGCTAGTCCCCAAACAGGTGTATTTTTCACCTTTTTAGTGGTGATGACATTGGGCTTGTTTATGCAAGATCCAATTTTAGAACCGTATGCGGGTCAGGTATTTCGGATGCCTTTGGCTGAAAGCACTAAACTGAATATTTTTTACGGTATAGGTATACTGATTGCCTACGGTGTAGCGGGCTTTTTGATTGTACCGCGTTTGGGTAAGCGCAAAACAGCACGCCTTGGGTGTATATTAGTGGCATTGTGTGCGGTATTACTTGGGATATCAGGATTTTCCGCTAATCCAGCGTTGCTCAAGCTAGCTTTGCTGTTGTTCGGTTTAGCAACTGGTGTCCTAACGACTGCTGCAGTTACTTTAATGCTAGATCTTACAGCGGCTGAAACCGCAGGCACGTTTATTGGTGCTTGGGGATTAGCACAAGCGATATCGAGAGGACTAGCTGTGGTTGCAGGTGGTGCTGTTTTAGATGTCAGTCGCAAGCTGCTACCCAACCTGGTGCTAGCCTATGGACTGGTGTTTGCCCTAGAAGCAGCACTCCTGCTGCTGGCAATTTGGTTTCTAAATCGGGTAAATGTGAGAGAATTTCAGACAAATGCCAAGTACGCGATCGCATCTATTTTGGAGAGCGATTTAGATTAGCATTGTTTCTCGCAAAGACACCAAAAACTCTTTGCGCCTTTGCGTCTTTGCGCAAAAATAAAACTATGACTGAATTTTGGACAACAATTCTTGATTTTGCCCAAACCACTACTACTAGAGTGGGAAATCAGTTAATGCAAGATTTTGGGCAGGTGCAGGCTTTGCAAAAAGCTGATGGCAGTTTGGTCACGCAAGCAGATAAATGGGCGGATCGGGAAATACGAGACGCCATAGCATCTAATTTTGCTGGTTACGGTATCTTGAGCGAAGAGGGCAACAAGGTTTTCGCTGGTACTGAATGGTGCTGGGTTATTGACCCCTTGGACGGTACGACTAACTTTACTCGTGGGATTCCTATTTGGTCGATTTCTTTAGGTTTGCTGTATCAAGGCACACCTGTTTTTGGTTATGTTTCTGTACCGCCATTGGGTGAAACTTTTCACGGCTACTGGGGAAGTATACCTGATGGGGAATTACCTACTGGAGCTTTTCGCAATCACCATCCTATCCATACCAGTCATGATGCTCCCAGTGGAAATCACTTTTTCAACGTCTGTTCACGCAGCACCTCAGTCATACAGAAAGACTTTCCTTGCAAAATTCGGATGTTGGGAGTTGCTAGCTATAACTTCTTGACGGTTGCTGCTGGCGCGACACTGGGTGGTGTTGAAGCGACACCAAAAGTTTGGGACATAGCGGCTGCTTGGGTGATTGTCCAAGCTGCTGGGGGAAGCTGGCTCCCGCTAAATTCAGAGCCGTTTCCTTTAATATCAGGAGAAGATTATACGACTCGTTCTTTCCCTACCTTAGTTGTCAGTCGAAAAGAATTAATTCCCGTTTTTGCTCCCTTTGTAGACCATTTAACAAGTAAAAAGTAAAAGGTTGAAACATAATCCCTCAATTTTCGTCTACAGACTTTTTTGTGAATGAGGGTTAGTATTTTGCTAAACATCAATGATATTCGCCACCGTTTTAATAATTTTAAAAACAAAAGAGTTGCGCCGCAAAAAATAGAGGAAATACGAAGCGGACTCTTAGAAGAATCAACTATAGATATAAATTATCTCGTGTTGATTTTAGGCTCCTGTGTCATTGCCACCTTAGGATTACTTTCTAATAGTGCCGCTGTCATTATCGGTGCTATGATAATTGCTCCTTTGATGTTACCAATTCGAGGGTTAGCATTCGGAGCTTTAGAAGGCGATGTTGTCCTTTTTCGTAAAGCTTTCACTGCAATTGTAGTAGGAACAGCCTTGGCAACGACTTTAGCTTTGTTGGTTGGTTATTTTGTAGGGCTTCCAGAATTTGGCAGCGAAATTATTAGCCGTTCTAAACCTAATTTACTTGACTTAGGAATTGCAGTGGCAGCTGGAGGAATTAGTGGTTTTGCTAAAGTTCAGCCTAAAATTTCTGCTTCTCTGGCTGGTACTGCTATTGCTGTTGCTCTTATGCCACCGATATGTGTCGTAGGCTTAGGTTTATCACAAGGAAGTTTAGCACTCAGTATTGGTGCAACTCTACTTTATCTGACAAACTTGCTGGGAATTACCCTTTCTTGTATGCTGACTTTTTTGCTCACTGGTTACACTCCATTGAAGCGTGCGCGTAAAGTCCTTGGGTGGACACTAGCTTTTACAGCAATACTCGTCATTCCTTTAAGTGTGAGCTTTTTTCAGTTGATTAGGCAAGCCCGGCTTGAAGCTAGTCTGAGACGAGCACTACTGAACCGAACTATTACCTTTCAACGAGTGATATTACTAGATAGTGATGTAAATTGGCTAGCAAATCCGCCGGAAGTCCGTTTGAGTGTTCGCACTAGAGAACCTGTCACACCAAGACAAGTGATGCTTTTAGAAGAGTTTTTAGAAAAAGAAATAGGTCAGCCATTCACTTTGATTTTTGAAGTTGGTCAAATTGAGGAAGTTAAGCGCAACAACCCGGATGATTCCAAATTGAAATAGATGTCACTTCTGCTCCCCGCGACGATGATTTGCAGCTTGTGTCAACAAAGATTCAGCAAAAGCTATTGCTTCCTGCGCCGACTTTCCACCAGCTAACTGTGCCAATTCTTCTCGACGCTTATTTAAATTATCCAAGGTTGTGACTCGCACAACGGTACGCTGCTCAGGATGTCCGTTGTTTTCTTTGTTGCTTTTAGCTTGGGTAATAACTTGCTTATCAACTCGGAAATGTCGGTCTGCCATTGCTGCTACTAAGGGCTGGTGTGTGACACATAATACTTGACTACTTTGACCCAACTGATGCAATTTTTCCGCAATTGCTTGTGCTACGCGTCCGGAAACCCCAACGTCAATTTCATCAAATACCAGTGTCGCATTATCATCAGCTTGGGAAAAACAAGCTTTGAGCGCCAATAAAAAACGGCTCATTTCACCGCCGGAAGCAATTTCTGTCAGAGGCTGTAGCAGTTCTCCTGGGTTAGGACTAAACAAAAAGGTAATCTTATCTGCTCCCGCTGCGGTTGGAGAAGTTGGTACAATCTCAACTTGAAACTGTACCTTTTCCATTGCCAAAGGTTTCAGTTCCTTGATGAGTTCTGCTTCTAAAGTAGCAGCGGTGGTACGCCGCAAGTAAGTTAACTTCTGACAAGTTTGAGTCAGCTTCTCCAAACAAACATTTTCTTGTTGTTCTAGACTTTCAATTGATTGGTCACTATCATTAAGTTCAGCCAATTCTTCTTGAATGCGTTGGTAGTAAGCGATCGCCTCAGTAAGAGTCGGACCGTATTTGCGACAAATTTGCTTTAATTCCTGTATACGTTCTTCCACTTCTTCCAAACGCTGTGGATCGGCTTCTAAACTTTCCCCGTAGGTATTAATTTGTCGTGCTACTTCTGTCAAAGTTGCTTGAGCATCTCTGACCATATCCAACAGCGGTTGCAGTTGAGTATCGTATTCTACCATGTCACTCAATGTCACCTCACTGTTTCCCAGTAAGTCTGCTGCTGCAGGAGTTTCACCATCATTTTGGTACAAAGCTTGGTAAACTTTATAACTCATCTGTTGCAACTCGACGACGTGATTGAGGCGTTCCCGTTCTTGCAAAAGCTTTTCTAATTCATCAGGTTCGCTGAGGTTTGCTGCTTTGAGTTCCTGGACTTGATATGTCAACAAGTCGAGTTGTTGCAGGCGATCGCGTTCTGATGTCCGGCGTTTCTCTAGTAATATATGTGCTTTTTGATATTCTGTAAAATCCGAGGCGACAAGCTGTCGTTGCTGCATCAGGGAGTCACCACCATACATATCTAACCAGTCGCGGACTTGAGCAGACTGTCCCACTTGTACAGTTTGCCCTTGGGCGGTGATTTCTACTAGGCGTTCCCTTAGTCCTGACATCACTTGTCGATTGACTAACACTCCATTAACGCGCGATCGACTGCGAATGTTACTTGTGGTAACTGCAATTTCTCGGCTAATGATTATAGAGTTATCTTCTATTAAATCTATTTCTTGTTCGCTCAAAGTCGCGGCTAATGCTGAGTTAGAGCTAAACGTCGCTTCTACCATTGCCCGATTTGTACCAGTGCGAATGACGCGACTGGAGACTTTTCCACCCAATACAGCATCAATCGCATCTAAGATAATCGACTTTCCCGCGCCGGTTTCCCCTGTCAAAACATTGAGTCCAGCGCCAAATTCCAGTTCTAATTGGTCAATCAGGGCAAAGTTTTCTATTCGCAAGATAGACAACATTAAGTCAAATTCTCCGTGAGGACAGACGCCGGATTCTTTCCATTTGTGAAACACTAAGAATAAACCTAAGCAGTTAGTAATACCTCATACCATTGAACTAGTACGCCCCCTTGAGTGTACCAAATTTAGTTTAGTTCGACTTGAGTGTAAATTGTGCTGACGATAGAGTCTCTAAATTGGGAAATTGATAATAAGTAATAGGTTACAGTTCATGAAGTTTTCACTATTTCTCGTCTCGTAATCATAGACATCTTTGAAAACTAATCTCAAACCCTTACGCTGTCTGAGCTAATATTTAATTTCTGGAGATGTCTAATGGTTTCCAACCCTTGGCTTATAGCAAAAGTCCTCAGGTGAGGACTAAATTCTTTCCATACTTGGTTTTCAGTCTACTTGAGTAGACTTAAGCTATAAGAGCGGAACTTTAGTTCTGGGTGGGCGAGGTTTAATTAGAGAATGCTGCAAGATCTCAGCCTATACATAACAAAATGTTACAATACTTAATATAACAACTCTGATGCTGTGGTAATGCTACATGAATGCTAAGACGGTTCCCCCGACTTCCCAACAAATAAAGCAAGACAGTCATGTGAGTGAGTTTCCCAATTCACGCGAACTGTCCAATACTGAACTAGTACCTGAGAATGGTGCGCTCGTCCAAGTTATTAGCTTACCAGCTTCAGAGGAAACCCATAAACAAAAAGTGCTAGTTGTTACAAAATCTGTGCCCGAAGTAATACGTTACAATCCCCAGGAAATTGAAGCGCATTACCGAAAAAGACCCTTGCAAGTTTTGCAGCGCATTGTCACAGTGTTGACATCAACTGTGACCTTTGCAACAGGGTTGTGGTGGGATAGCAAACGGGGAGTTGTCGTCAAAAATGACCAAAGGCGAGCAGTTCAGCTACGAGAACTACTGACCAGACTGGGACCAGCATACATCAAAATTGGACAAGCTTTGTCCACTCGACCGGATTTAGTCCCTCCTGTCTACCTGGAGGAACTCACCCAATTGCAAGACAAGTTACCACCTTTTCCTAACGAAATTGCTTATCGGTTTATTGAGGAAGAGTTAGGGTTACCTCCTAAAGAAATTTACGTTGAATTCTCTGCTGAACCAATTGCTGCTGCTTCCTTGGGTCAAGTTTATAAAGGTAAGCTGCAATCTGGTGAAGAAGTTGCTGTCAAAGTCCAACGTCCAGACTTAAGAGAGCGCATTACTATTGATTTATATATCCTACGCCGATTAGCTGCATGGGCGAAGAAAAAAATAAAACGGGTGCGGAGTGACCTTGTTGGTATTCTTGATGAATTAGGCGATCGCATCTTTGAAGAGATGGACTATATTCATGAGGGAGAAAATGCTGAGCGATTCTATCAGCTTTATGGTCATCTTAAAGATGTTTATGTGCCAAAAATCTACTGGGAATATACCAATCGTCGTGTTTTGACGATGGAGTGGATTGATGGCTTTAAATTAACCCAGACAGAAGAACTTCGCGAATTAGGTATAAATGCTCGTTATTTAATTGAAGTTGGCGTACAATGTTCGCTACGCCAGTTACTGGAACATGGATTTTTCCACGCTGATCCTCATCCAGGCAATTTATTAGCTACACTAGATGGTCAACTGGCTTATCTCGACTTTGGGATGATGAGCGAGATTCAGCCGCCACAGCGCTACGGTTTGCTCGAAGCGATCGTCCATGTTGTCAACCGTGACTTTGAAGGCTTGGCAAAAGACTACGTCAAGTTAGATTTCTTATCTCCAGAGACAGATTTAACACCAATTATTCCGGCTTTTGCCAACGTGTTTGCTGAAGCTCAAGGAGCCAGTGTTGCTGATTTGAACATCAAGAGCATCACTGATGATCTCTCGGCTTTGATGTATGAATATCCTTTCCGCGTACCACCCTACTACGCTCTGATTATTCGTTCTTTAGTTACTTTAGAAGGAATTGCCATCTATATTGATCCTAACTTCAAAGTCCTCAGTGAAGCTTATCCTTATGTTGCTAAACGCTTATTAACTGATCCAGCGCCGGAATTAAGAGCATCCTTGCAGGATTTACTCTTTAAAGAAGGTAGATTTCGTTGGAATCGTTTAGAAAATTTGTTACGTAATGCTCGTAATAGTCAGGACTATGATTTTAGCTTAGTCATGAATCAGGCGGTAGACTTTCTGTCTTCTGAACGTGGTGCTTTTATTCGTGAAAAACTGGTAGATGAAATTGTCAAAGGACTTGATGCTTTAGGTAGAAATATTTTGCATAACTTTACCTACCTGCTGCGGGAAAGAGTTGGGATAACAGCAGTCAATGAAACTCCTGCTGCTACTATCGAACAACAACAAACCTTAGATCATATCAAACGTATTTTAAATATTCTCCAAGAAACTCGTGGTTTTGACCCAGCACAACTCGCACCTCAAATTGCTCAGTTGTTTTTCAATCCAGGAGTACAGCGTTTAGGTCAACAAGTCGCTAACCAGTTAGTGCAAAAAGCTGTAGCAAGGTTAATTCGGCAACTATTATTAGCATCACAAGAAGTTGATAGCAGTGAAGATAGCAATTTAGACCAGCCTACAAGGTTATCTTTACCTTCTGCAAGAGGTGCTGAGGTTATATTCCAAAATCTAAGAGCCAGTTCTCTCTTCTTTGTGAACGCCGTTTTTCTCTTGTTTCAGACTTTCTTCTAGGGCTTGAATTTGTTCTCTACGTGCTTCCAATTCTAATGAACGACGTGCTAAGTCCTGATTTTGCAATGTTAGGTTCTGTCGCCACTGTTCTGCTCGCTCAGCTTCTTGTCGTAAGAATTCTGGAGTAATACCAGTGGTAAGGTAAGCTTTCACCAAATTTAACACCCAGTGAGTGGCATCTTCCAGTCTTTCTATATCTCCTGTAGGCGAAAGCTCCACTAAAACGAGCAAGTTCTCAGTTAAAATATTGCCTTTTCCTAAAAGAATAAAAGCTTCTTCTGGAATTATCGTCCACATATTTTCAGCTTCTTCACGTGCTAACAGTCGCAATTGGAACTGATGTAAAAATTCATTTTTATGTACTTGAGCCAGATATAGCATAAAAATTTTAATGTATGCTTATATATATTTAATGATAAAGATAGTGTGAATTATTTAATAGCTAGTAGTTAGTAGTTAATAGTACTTTTACACAACTAACTACTAACAACCAACAACTCGTAACCTCTCAAAGCTATGCTAACCTAAGTAGGCGATCGCGCAAAATTTCTGCTTGTTTTTCAGCCTCCGCTAAAGCATTCTTTGCTCCCTCTACCACCTCTGGTGGTGCTTGTTCCACAAAATTAGGATTACTTAACCTAGTAGTTAGAGCTTTCATTTCCCCTTCTACCTTGCTCAAGCGTTTTTGGAGTTTGGCAATTAATACTGCAATATCCACCACCCCAGTCAAAGGAAGTAGCACTTGCACAGTACCAACAACATCAGCGATCGTTTCTTTCTTTTGCTCACCAGCAAAGACTAAATTCTCAACCTTTGCCAAATCTTTAATATAAGACTGTCCAGCAGTGAAAATTTGCCGCTCGTTCTCGCTTTCAGTTTGCAAATTCACCGTCACTTTTACCGCCGGTTTAACATCTGCTTCCGCTCGCAAATTGCGAATTGTGCGAATTATACCAATGAGCAGTTCAAACTGTTCTTCCAAAGTGGGGTCAATTAAGTTTGTCTCAGCCTCAGGGTAAAATTGTAAAGATAAACTTTGCTTGGAATCCTCCCCTTGTTGAGTGAGAGTTTGCCAAATCTCCTCAGTGATATGAGGCATGAAAGGATGAAGTAATTTCAAAATCCCTTCCAGCACATATGCAAGGGTTTGTTGTGCAGTGCGGCGAGACGCGGGGTTAGAATCTTTCTGCAGACGGGATTTAACCAGTTCAATATACCAATCGCAGAAGTCACCCCAGATAAAATCGTAAAGTCTTTTCGCTGCTTCCCCCAATCCATAACTGTCGAAGTCATGATTGATTTGTTTAACAACTTGGTGGTAACGAGAGAGAATCCAGTGATCGCTTAACTCAATCGCGATCGGTTTATCCAACTGTTGCGGCGTTTGACCATCCAGATTCATCATCACAAAACGTGCCGCATTCCACAACTTATTGGCAAAATTGCGAGACGCCTCCACCGATGATGACTCGTCCTTTTTGCGATCGTACTCCAAACGGATATCTTGACCTGCTCCTGCGACTTCCTTAATGAGGGTATAGCGCAGCGCATCAGTACCGTACTTGTTGATGAGCAACAGCGGATCAATACCATTACCCGCTGTTTTCGACATCTTTTTATTATTCTCATCCCGCACCAAACCGTGGATGTAAACCGTTTCAAACGGCATTTCTCCTGTAAAATGACCAGCCATCATCGTCATTCTGGCGACCCAGAAAAAGATAATATCAAAACCAGTCACCAAAGTGGTGGTAGGGTAATAAGTTTTTAAATCCTGAGTTTGTTCGGGCCATCCTAAAGTTGAAAAGGGCCAGAGTCCAGAAGAAAACCAAGTATCCAACACATCTGGGTCTTGTTCTATCTTGACATTTTCTCCAAATTTTGGTAAAAATTTTTCCCGTGCTTCTGCTTCATTGGGTGCTACTACAAACGGCGTGTTATCAGTAATCTCGCCACCCGTTTCACTTACAGCATACCAAGCTGGTATTTGGTGTCCCCACCACAATTGACGAGAGATACACCAATCTCTGAGATTCACCAACCAATCGCGATACACCTTCGTCCAGCGTTGGGGGACAAATCCTGGGGAGTTTTTCTGGTCGAGAAACTCTAGCGCCCGTTCTGCTAGTGGGCGAATTTGGACAAACCACTGAGTCGAGAGGAGAGGTTCAACGGGGACTTTACCGCGATCGCTATAAGGAACGGTATGCTTATAATCCTCTACCTTCACCAAAAACCCGTCAGTTTCTAGACGAGCAACCACATTCTTTCTAGCGTAAAAACGGTCTTGTCCTTGAAATGGACCAGCATTTTCATTAAGAGTGCCGTCCTTATTCATAATATTAATCAACGGCAGATTGTGACGCTTGCCCATTTCAAAGTCATTAGGATCATGTGCTGGAGTCACCTTCACACAACCCGTGCCAAAAGTGGGGTCAACAAACTCATCAGCAATAATTGGAATCTCCCGATTCATAATTGGTAGAGTCAACATCTTACCAATCAGGTGCTGATAGCGCTCATCATCAGGATTCACCGCCACCCCAGTATCACCCAGCATTGTTTCTGGTCGGGTTGTCGCCACCTCCACATAACCGGACCCATCCGTGAGAGGATAGCGAAAATGCCAGAGATGACCATCCACCTCTTTCGCTTCCACCTCCAAATCAGAAACCGCTGATTGTGACTCTGGACACCAATTCACCAGATACTTACCGCGATAAATTAACCCTTCAGTGTAAAGTCGGTTAAAAGCTTCCAGAACAGCTTTCGATAAACCTTCATCAAGAGTAAACCGTTCCCGCGACCAGTCAGCAGAGACACCCAAGCGTCGCAACTGATTCACAATAGTACCTTCAGAATCAGCTTTCCATTGCCATGCGCGTTCTAGAAACTTCTCGCGTCCCAATTCATCGCGAGTTGTCCCTTCTTTTTTGAGTTGTTTTTCCAGCATCGTATGCACAGCGATACTGGCGTGATCAGTTCCGGGAAGCCAAAGAGTATTGCGTCCCTTCATGCGATGATAGCGGACAAGGGTGTCAATCAGCGACATCTCAAAGGCGTGTCCCATGTGCAAGCTACCGGTAACGTTGGGCGGCGGGATAACGATGCAGTAAGATTCGCCACCTTTGTTGGGATCAGCTTTGTAGAGTTGGTTTTCTTCCCAAAATTTTTGCCATTTGGCTTCAGTGGAGAAGGGTTCGTAAAGACTGGGGAGGTTGATGATTTCTGCTGTCATGCTGGGAAAACTCAGTGTGGAAGGACTTTAATAAATTTTGCCACAGGGTTAAGGAGTGTTTTATGGAAACGAACCGCCTTCGCGAAGGCGGTTCGTTATAAGTCAATGAAAAATCAAACAATGTCCCGTTCCCCTTGGACTTTCATCCCTACCTTATACTTTGTCTCTGGCGTACCTTACCTCATCATCAACACAACACCAAGTTTATGTTTGTGTCTTTGCGTCTTTGCGCGAAATTATCCGAAATTGAATTCAGCGAACTGTAGTTAGTACTAACGAGATTGCGCTATCATCTCTATATACTACAAGAGTAGTATATAAACATCACAAAAAAAGAGAGGCAAAAAATGAACCATCGGGACTTCTAAAACCGGACTTGACGAACCCAGCTAATGGCATCCATGCTATAAATCTTATTGTCTACAAAATAGCCGAGGCTCTCCAAGCTTCCGGATATCCAAAACCAACAATTTGGCGTTCTTCCCCTATCACCACAGTTGCTAACAACTTCGACAAACTTTATTTCCCTTCAGACAGTTTGTCGCGATCGCCAAAATACACCCGCTACCTCAGCGACGGTAAACTACTCAGAACTCACACCACAGCAATCATGCCAGATTTGCTCTCTAAGTTGCAGGGAGAACAACTCATTGTCCACCCTGGTATCTGCTATCGCCGGGACGTTGTAGATAAACGTCATGTCGGTGAACCCCACCAAATGGACATGTGGTTGATTAGTGAACGTCAGCATCTGAGTAGAGAAGCTTTGGTTAAATTCATCAAAACCATCATTCATGCAATTCTTCCTGGTGTATCCTACCGCCTGAATGAAACCTCACACCCCTATACCTGCAACGGTTTAGAAATTGAGGTATTAGTTGATGGCAAATGGGTTGAAGTGGGAGAATGTGGTGAAACTCATCCTGGGTTACTGCAAGTCGGTTATACAGGCTTAGCATCTGGTTGGGGATTAGACCGTTTGGTAATGCTAATTAAGGGAATTGATGATATTCGCTTGCTGCGAAGTACTAATCCCAAAATTGCGGCGCAAATGACTAACCTCGAACCCTATCACCCAGTCTCAAACCAACCCAGTATTCGCCGGGATATGTCTATTGTCAAACCAAAAGACTTGGCTAAAGATATTTCTTGTTCGGTTGTCGGGTATAGTCTGACCTTAACTGCTTTCAACACTTTCATCACCTCTGACGCATTATCACCAAATTGCCCCCTAAAAAATGTAGCGGTACGCCTCGTTTCTGTCCGGCTATTCATCCCGACACCAAGCTTTCAGCTATGGTGCGGGGCTTCTAGCCGTTTCAGCTAAAAAAGACGTACTAGATGCCAAAAGTGGGGGGATGCGGAGAATTTTTAAAAACTTTTCCCGTGTCTTCCTATCCTACATTCACCCCTCTCATCGCTAACAGCGCCGTTCCATAAGCTGCTTCCGTATTCATAGAACTCACCACAGGAACCTGCAAAAGACGCTCTCTAATCGCCGTCCAAGTAGGATTCGCCGCACCACCACCAGCAGTATAAACTCTGCTCAATCGGTCAGTTCCCAATTCTTGTAATAATTCATATCCCCTTGCTTCTATCCGAGCAATGCTTTCCAACAACCCATGTAAAAATTCCACGTCACTAGCTGGACGTGGTTCCACTCTCGGCGGTAGATTTGAGTCATTTATCGGAAAGCGTTCTCCAGGTTTCAACAACGGATAATAATCCAACTCGCTGACTTTTGACTCATTAATCTCACGACTCAAGCTTTCTAATTCAGCTTTGGTAAAAAATTGCTGTAGCACTGCACCTCCAGTATTAGAAGCACCCCCAGTCAGCCACAACTCCTCCTTTGTCCCTTTCTTGTCAAGAGGGGGAAGGCGATGGCTATAAATCCCGTACCTTGCATCTTCCACTCGGGTACGACTCAACAGCTTCAGCACCAGTGTTGAACCAAGCGAAGTCACTGCTTCACCGCTTAATTTGGCACCACTGGCAAGAAAAGCTGCAATACTGTCAGTTGTTCCAGCACATACCATGCAATCTCGACGAAACCCAAGCTGCTCCGCAATCTCAGCGCGTAATTCAGCGATGGGAGTTCCAGGAGTTACGACTTTAGGTAGATGAATTTTTATTTTTAAGTTTTCTATCCATTCTGGGTATTTCAACTCTTCTACGTCATAACCCAGCTTTAAAACATTGTGGTAGTCAGTAACACCCAACTGTCCATGCAGGAGAAATGCTAGCCAATCTGCTTGGTGCAAGAAATATCTGGCTTTGGCAAAAGAGGGAAATTGTGACATCCACAGAAGTTTTGTGAGGCTAGAAGTAGCACTTAATACTGTATGATTTGCAGGTGCTATGCTTCTTAACTCCTCTATCATCACTGCTCCCCGTGCGTCGTTGTACAACAGTGGCGCATCTACAGCTTCTCCCGCAGCATCGCACAGTAGGACAGTGGAAGAAGTACCGTTGATAGAGATTGCTCTAATTTCTTGCCGCAATTCTTTAGTTATTTGCTCAAGCAAGGTAAACAAAGCTCTCTGCCAATAACTTGTCAAGTCAGAAATATCTGAACTCTCAAACGGAAACCGCGCCTCTGCTTGAATACAAGCTTCCTTGTCAATCACAACTGTTCTTGCGCCCGACGTGCCAAAGTCAATTCCCAAATAAAAGTCCATATCTTAATAACTAATGGCTAGAGACTCATGACTAGCAATTGTTGCATCTTGTAACAACCTATTCCCCAATCTTGTCAAAACAGGGAAAAGTAGTAAACGAAGTATTCAAAATCTGTTGATATTTGGGAGGTTTCAAATCATGTCTATCCTGAATACTCTGTACCTTGCTCAGGTGGGAACTTCTATCTCAGATACTCAAGTGTACATTGCTCTTGTTGTGGCGCTGATTCCAGGCATTCTGGCTTGGCGATTGTGTACAACACTTTACAATTCGTAATACCCTAAAGAGCTAGTAAACCTGGCAGTATGGGGTACAGTTCTCGGACATTTGCGGCTTTGTATCGTAAATTTGTTCGAGACTGTACACGTATAGATGCCAGGTTTATTATTTGACAAAGAATTAGTGTACCAATTGCGAAAAAATGAAGTAATATGGCAGCTAAACAAAACAGCAAAGAGCGCAAATGTACTTTTGCAATGCGTCTACTTATTTAGCGAGGTTCCTCTTATCACCATGAACGCATTTCAACCCTCTATACCCCCGCTACAACCAATAGAACAGCGTCGAATTACCCCGCGCCCGAAGCGGCGTCTTCGCCAACGCTCATATCAAGTAATGGCACTGGAAACTACGGCAAAGATAGCTGTTAACCTTGTCATTTCAACAGCAGCAGTCTCTGCTTTAACACAGCTTTTGCCTTATCATTGGTCGCAGCAAGACAAGTTACGAGCTCTCGGCACTGATGTGAAGCTGATGGAAGGACGTGTATATGAGTTACAGGGGGAATTTAGCCGTAACTTCGACCCGCGCCAAGCTAAAATGCTTATGCAAGAACAAGGCTATCGATTTGACCCTAATCAACGTCAAGTCGTATTCCCAAAAGATACGACAGAAGTTGAACAACTAGAATCAAACTAATTCCTAATTCTAATTATCACTCCATAAATAAATTTGGGATTTGGTAGTACGGCTAAACGCTGATATTCCATAGCTACTAGTAGCTCACTTTCAGTGGAGCTACATAGTTATCACCTATTAGCCATTGGCGGTTATCAAGAAGTTTCTGACTCTGCTTTTCATCAATATGGCCATCTCAGCGACGATGAGTGCGAAATCTACCAAGCAAAATGTTGTGGACTCAGCAGTTCGTGTAACCAATTCTCAACTTGTAAACGCAAGCGCGAGCTTGGCTCTTCCGTTGTGAAGCCAACAGAAGGTAGTCGAGTCAAAGCGCGACGATAATCGGCGATCGCGCAATTCCAGTCGCCCCAAAGATGATAGGTTCTACCTCGTTCTGCTAAAATATTCACTTCTAATTGACCAAACAGCAGAGCAACCTCAAAATTCTCAATTGCCTCCTCGTATTGTCCCAAGTCACGTAAGGTTATGCCTCGGTTAATCCACGCTCTGACGTGGCTTGGGTTCAAATCTAGCGCTCGATCATAATCAGCAATTGCTGCTACCAACTCCCCACAAGCTGCATAGTAATTTGCTCGATTGTTATAAGCGCTGGCTAATTTAGGATTAAGTTGCAACGCTGTGTTATAGTCACAAAACGCTTTTTGCGTTTCACCACTTTGAAAATAAATTAGCCCTCGGTTGTTGTAATCTATAGCATTGTGGGGATGACGATGAATCAATTGATTCAATAGAGCGATCGCCTCAGTGTAATTGCCTTGTCGAGCTTTTGTTAGAGCATAGGAGCGCAAGTAGCTGTCTTGAAAAGCAGATTTACTGCTACCGTTAGCCCCTTGCTGTTGTAGTACACTTGTATTGTTTAAGGCAAATGGGTTGCGGTGATTTTGTTCGTCACCAAATGAGAGGGATGAGTGACTGTTCATATATTCCTACCTGAGCTGCTTGCTCTGTGAGATTAACTTATAAGGTTCCCCGTTATTGTGGTTTTCTAGCTGTGTCACTTGTTAAGGTGTCTATGAGTCATTGGGCATAAGTATCGAAACAAATTGCAACCAAGCCTTATCAGTGAGAGTTTATAGCTACAAGAGCCATAAGTTGCTTTTGGCTCTTCCACTAGATGAAAGCACACCATACTCAATTGATGCTTTAATCTAATAATTGATACGTCTTCCTCAGGTCGAATTCCAGACGCTGCAAATATCAATCTAGTAGAGTATTCAAGTAGTGTGAGCGACAACCTGGTAAAATGCCAAAGAACCCTTAGAAGAAAAGAACTCAGCAACTCCTGTGTCAGAACACAGAAGAACAAAGACGTTCCGAATACTAAGTTATGAATTCTAAATTCTATTTTTTTGAAGTTTTGATAAATTTTTCTTATGGCAACTGTTACTTCCTATTCCAATGCTCCTGATTTAGCAGCCGACGATTACATTGTTATCGGATTGGCGACTTGCTTTGTCAAAGAAGACGGAGAAGTTCATCAAGTCGAAGTTATAGAACCTATTCCCTCTGCGTCATTGGAAACGCTCGTTAAAGGTATTCCTACCTCCTTTAAGCTTGCTTGCGCCACAACTTTGGGATCTGTGCTGGACGAAGAGAAATCTCAAATTCCGGCTGGGTTTCCCCAGACAGCTCAGTTTGGTGATGATTTTGTGGAACGGGCGATCGCTGCTGCTCGCACCTACAAACGTCGTGAAGCTGCGAAATCTCTGATTCCTCTGGGTACAACTTATACTGAGTTTAAGTATTCTACTGAACGCAAGCGGGTGCTAAATGCCTCGCGAGTTGTCACAAAGGAAGACAATGTTAAACAGCACCCCAATACTCACAAAGTTCTTTAATTTCTAATCATTATGTTGAAACTTTACGGCGGCGCACGTAGTCGTGCATCAATTGTTCAGTGGTATTTAGAGCTTGACTAAATAGCCAAATACTTTACTAAACTTTTTCATAATTAGTCAGAAAGAGAAGTTTGACACAGTTGTAGTTTTCTGATACTTTAGTTTAGTGGCTGAAAACCAAAGCCCAAAATCAT
>JAHHHH010000046.1 GCA_019359415.1 Iphinoe sp. HA4291-MV1
CATTAGTCATTAGTCATTAGTCATTAGTCATTAGTCATTAGTCATTAGTCATTAGTCATTAGTCATTAGTCATTAGTCATTAGTCATTAGTCATTAGTCATTAGTCATTAGTCATTAGTCATTAGTTCTTCTTCTTGTCCTTCTTGTCCTTCTTGTCCTCCTGTCCCCTCATCACCTGCTGTCACCATCTAAAATCTAGAGTAATAGAGTGCCTCCTTTACACACATGACTTTTTGCTATCGTTTACTTTTCCTTTGTATTAGCAGTATTAGCATAGTCACCAGCACCTTTGGGCTGATGTATAATAGCCCATACTCCGCACTAGCACAAACTTCTGTAACTGGTTGCCAGACTTCAGCGCTTGAACGCTTCGGGCGACACAAAGTTGCACCAGGAGAAACTGTGGAGAGTATAGCGCAACGCTACAATCTCACACCAGCTACTATTATCGCTATGAATCCGGCTTTACAAAACAGTAAAGTTGCTATTGGTAGCGAAATTCAAATTCCTCCGTACAACGGGATTGTTATTGAAGTTCCTCCTGGTCAAAACTGGCGACAAATAGCGGCAAAATATAAAATCCGTCCTGATGCGTTATTTGAGGTAAATGGGTGTCAGAAAAATCCCAAGTTTGTGTTTGTTCCAGAGGTAAAACGGTTCCGCGATGGGCGTTCGCGTAGCGTGTCCGACAGGAGAACAGAAGCGGGCGCTCTGCGCCATCGCCCGATAACTGAGTCTTTTCCATCAACTTCTACTCCTAGTAAATTAGCTGGGTATCCGTTAGCGGAAGTCGCAACTGTAGCTTTACCTTATGGATGGCAGACTAATCCTACCAATGGTGAAGTTTTCTTTCATAGTGGTGTGGATTTGTTAGCAGCAAAAGGAACACCTGTGCAAGCGATCGGTGATGGGACAGTCGCTTTTGCCAATGAGCAAGGGACTTACGGTAAATTGGTCATCATCAATCACAGTGGCGGATTACAAAGCCGCTACGCCCATCTTGACAGTATCAAAGTCTCCGTTGGTCAACAAGTGAAAAAAGGAGGCATAGTGGGAACTGTAGGTACAACCGGAACACCTACTACAAACCAACCCCATCTCCATTTTGAAGTGCGTTCTAGCTCATCTTTGGGTTGGGCGGCTCAAGATCCCAAAGGCTATCTTCAGCGGTGAGGTAGTAAATAGCAGTGCTCTGTTTTATGCCGCAATTCCTCATAATAAATGGATGTGTTCTGTTAGAAATACACTATAGCCCAATACTAAGTATTATTCTTCAAACCAACTCAAAATAGATTGAGTTGATTGAACCAAATGCATCCCTGCTGCTGCAAATTTCTCAAATGCTGCATCTGCTGCTTCTGAATAATCCACTACACCAGGAACAACAACAGGAGAAGTACAATCTTCCAGTAAATAAACTTTTTTCGCTAAACTAGAGTCTATCTGTTGAATTTCTGTTAATAAATCATCAACTGTCCAAGCAACACAGTGACTCTTCGCTTGACCAGCAATAATGACAGCATCAAACTCTAACAATTGCTGAATCAAGCGCGTATTCTTGTGTACAATCTGACGTTTATCAAAGCTTTCCAAAATTTCTGGACGTAAGACAGAATAATTTTCTGTTAAAGGATGATTACCTTTTATTTCAAATTGTGTCTGACTATGACGAGCAATGCTGTGGAAAAATACTGCCTCTTCCACAGCAGAAACTAATGCATGACCAATACCACCCAGCATAGAATGATAGGGCCAAATGGTTAGCGGATATTTGCCATCTTGACTAAGCTGCTTAACGTAGTGGTAAGCGTGTTTTTCTAAAAATTCATACTTGTATCCCAGACTGTAAGCAACTCCTGGGTTTACTTTCCAAACACCTCTTTCAATATCTGCTGGTGTGATACTAGTAGCACCTGGAGTTGGGTGTTCACCTGCAGTATTAATCCAAAAAATGGGATGAAAAATTTGCATTGCTGTATGGGTATCCAGAGTGGGAATAATTTTAGTAATTTCCTCCAAATTATGATAGATAAACTCACACAAGCGGACGTTATCATCTACCGCACCTGTTCCAGATTTACCTCCTACAAATAATTCAAATTCGGGAATGCAAAATGTGTTTTGTATATCAATTAAAAGTAAACAAGTGCGTGTTTTATCTTCTAATATTGGTTTGATATTATATTTCTTTGCCCATGCTCTCGCTTCTTTTGCGCGTTGTTGGTAAGGTACGCGCCAGACATAACCGATTTCTTCAAAGTTGAAATATGAAGGAATGGGTAGTTGAGTTTTTGTTGGGGAGTTCATAGTTAAATTGAAAACTCAAGGTATCTAAAGGGTAGCTTAGTAACAATAAACTCTTGTGTTATTGCTATCTATCTTCAGCCCAACAATCTCTGCCGTTCAGCTATTCGCTCATCGCTATTGAACCGTAGTAATATTGCGGTTGTGCGTCCCTCTGGTGTTAACCCCATAATCCTGGAATCTTCTATTAAGAAATGTTTATCCCATTTCTGTGTACGTGGGTTAAAGAGAAAACTGAAGGCTCCTGTCTGTGGATCAAATGAACCTAGATCCGTCCCTTTGTAACGATTACAGCGCCAACAAGCTAAAGCTAGATTATCAGCATTGGTAGCACCACCATGTTTTACTGCAATCACATGATCCAGCTCATGTGGGAAAAAGGTAACGTCTGCTGGAAGTAAACAATATTCACACCTGTCATTAGCTCGTTGTTCAACTTGTCGTCGGAGCACAGGACTGATGTAAGTCATAATGTACTGGGAAGATTTCTTAAGTTGCCAGCTTTGAGCATAATTACTAAATGCTCAATCCGCTCATACTCGTCAAGCTCTACACGCTCTTGCTCTGTGATTTCCTTGTTTTTGCTGCGTTCTATAAGAGTCTGCAAACGCTGTTGCATTTCAAGTGTGGGACGAAAGGTAGCGATTTGTTCAGGTGTGGGATTACTGGCAATAAAATTCAGAATGTAGCGGTAGATGTGGGCTGGTAGTGGTGGTTGTTGCAAACTTAGAGCTAGAAGTTCTGGAAGGCGATCGCCTACTAGCTCCAATTGCTGAGAAAGTTCTTCCGGTAGTTCAATAGTAATTTTAGGCACAGTGCCGCCTTTTTTAACATTCTTTCCATTATTTTATCGTAACCGTTCACGGGGGGGTCAAAAAAAATGACCTGTATGAAATCCACGAAATCAGTACGAAAACAAGTCTAGAATTGATTTTTTCGGTTATTTTTGAGTAGTCAAAAGTGCTACAGTAGTCGAGAAATTGTCATTTAGACACTTTAGACCCTATTCGCGCCTCCGATAAATCACCCGAAATCCTTGCTTAACAAGGGTTTTAGAAGTTAGGCTCATGTTCTACACCCCCTGAACGGTTACATTTTATCTAGCTTTTACTCGTTTCCATACTAAGCAGCGAAACAAGTATTTCTTTACCCATGCTCTCGCTTCTTTTGCACGTTGTTGGTAGGGTACGCGCCAGATAAAGCCGACTTCTTCAGAGTTGAAATGCGCAGGAATAGGTAGTTGGTTTACTGTTTGGGTGTTCATAGTGAAATTGCAACCTCTAACTAAACCACTATAAAAGCTTGCTGTATCTAAGCAACTTGAATAGGTTCATAGTGTAGAACCATCAACTGTTCAGCCTTTAGAGTAAGCATAATTTCAGAAGTTAGAGCAAGGGCAGATGCAAAACACGCGCTTTATGTTTACCCTTAAAATGTTTAGTATTGAGACAATAATCCCGGAGTTTTTCTATCTCTACAACCACTCGCTCAGAATAGGGAAGTTTCACTAAATCGTATTTAGGATGAGTCTATTAATAACTCATAACTGGTAAACTTACTTAAAAGTTGAAAATCCGCAGCGTTCTAAAGTAGAAATAAGAGGTTCTATTCCTGCTAAAAGTTTAGAACCAGCAGTCGGGATGCTTTCTTGTAAAGTATTGTATTTTTGTGTAGCTTCATCTTGTAGACTAAAACCATGAAAACACATCGTTAATGAAAAACATATTACAACGCTAGCTAAAACTAATCCAACAATATTTGTGATTTTGTCGATTTTGTCAAGCTCAATCAAAAAAAAGTAAATTATTGCAATCCCACCTAAACCAACAACTAAACTCCAAAATCCCCGTCCCAAATACTCACCTGATTTAAGACGCAAAGACTCAATAGACTCATCAGATTTTTGTGGTAATGGTAAAATCCCAGGCAGAGCTGGAAGCTGACTTTTCCCGTTAAGTCGGAAACCATCGAAATAGCAAGGGTTTCACACCCAAGTCTCTTATCAACAAGTTAATTTTAATGACAATGAATCACGAGAGAATAGGACTTTGGGATAGGGGCAGCCGTAAGCGATCGCTCCGCCAAAAAGATAACGGGAAAAGTCAGAGCTGGAAGATGTCCTTTTGGGGCGTCTAATTTGTAAGAAATAGATTCGTATTCAATCCACCCTACTTTTTCACGAAATTGATTGAAAGCATTAGCATCACGGGCACCTTGTTGATGTACTATTTCCTCAAAAAGAGTTTTTTGCACGCTAAAACCAAATCTAGTATGTTCTTTCTCAAATTTCTCAAAAAACGATGGAGGCTTATAATATCTAGAATATTTCTGCCAAAGACTATCTATAACTTTTAAATCTTCACAAGGTAATTGTGCAAGACTTTCTTTGGTAAACCAACCTTCAGACTCTCGATTTACTAATTGAAGCATTAACTTCACTGTAGTATCGTTAGCTTCTTTCCAAGCTAATGTTTTTAACTGGTTTTCTAAGGTACTGTAATTTACTTCTACTTGTGGTTCTGGGGAAGATAAAGGAGTAGAATCAGATCCAGGCTTAGGAAGATTGGCAATTTCAGCTTTTAAAAAAGTCTCAATCGGAATTGCTAAATTCAAACCTGTCTTTTCCTTATCAATTCGATCGCCTTGTCCGTGAATACCAATCAATTGTCCTTGCGCGTCTAATACCGCACCACCACTCATACCTCGACTGGTGGCATTATTATAAATTAATTCATAACCTTCTTGAGAAGATTGCCTACCCACAATATTGCCAGAAACTACTAATGTAGTGCGTCTGGGAATGGCTACACTAGGTTCTGGCGCACCAGCGACATAGACATTTTTACCAGAAGTAGCTTGTTGAGAATTACCAACAGTAGCTATATTGTAATCTTGGTTGCTGCTAAAGCTGACTACTGCCAAATCCACATTTGCAATAGGAACAATTACATCATTGCTATTAATCTCATATCGCGTTCCATCTGGTGCGATCGCCAAACATCCGACAGCAGAATTCTCAAAAACGTGTTTAGCAGTGAGAACATAGTAAGTATTGCCTTGACGCTGATAAATTACCCCAGAACCAGAGTTACAACCATCAATTAAAACGGTGATTCCTTTGGCTATTTCACTAATTTGCTCGTAATTGAGAGCATTAGCAATCTGGGGTAATAGGACGCAGAGGATAGAGATAATCAGAATAACAAAAAATTTTATCTTAGTCATTATTCACTTTGTTAAAATCTATCATTTCTCTCCAAATAGCGATTAACCAAGGCTTCTAAAGAAACGAATTGTGTAACTCTTCCTTTCTCGTTGATAGTATTATCAGATCCCTTTACTTGTGCAAAATTAGTTATTTTCGCTAAAACCAAACTTGGGTTTTTCGCATTTACCTTATTCAGAGTAAAAATCATATTTTGGCGATCGCAGTCTTTCTGGTCTGCATTAATAACACAAATGACAGTCTCACCAGAATCTACTTTACCAAAAGTTAAATTTAAACCATTTAATCTGCCTCCATTTTTTGCCACTATTGTTGTCAGTTTTCCTGAAACGTGATAGCAGCGTCTCTCTGGAGTCCACTCGTCAAATTCTTTCGTTTGCCAGTTAAAAATCGGCTCACTGGAAGTAGCTTCTCCTCTTTTGGCGATAGTTACCCAACCACCTTTTTGTTCGGCACAATTAAAAACAGTCGGTTCTTTTTCAGAGGCTGACAGCTTAGAAGAACAAGCGGTGGTACCAGATAGCATGAAAATTGTGGCTATAATTTGAGCCGTAAGTTGATATTTTCTGAGATTCATGGTCGCACATAACCAATCTAACTAATCTGGCTTCAAGACCTCAAATTAAATCTAATCTAGCTATATTAATCCTCGATAGTAACAAGAGATTTAGTCCCATACATCTTTAGTCGATCATAAACTTTTTTGAAAAAGGCGATCGCTAATCAGGAAGCACGCAGGAAAAAGTGCTATATGTTACTTAATTTATTAGTTAAACGTATTGCTTTTTGAACAGTTTCACGCATATGAAATAAGGAGAAAATGTAACTCTGGCGATTAGAGGTGTTCGTTGGTTAGACACGAGTGTAGCTATTATTACCTATTTATTTGTATAACTTGAAGCTCTTAAAATTAATGTGAAAACCCTTATTTAACTATCATTGTATATTTTGCAGCTATGAATATTACTAGTGGGATAATAGCGTAGTACGGTGTTTGTTAAAGCCGCCTCCATCAAGAATGGAATGTATAACAGATGTTGGTAGCTTGATCACATAAACTATTGGCATTACTGATAGCATCTATCCTTTAGAGGAATTTGAGATTTTGAATTTTGGATTTTAGATGATTCAATAGTCATTTTTACCTGTTTCTCCACTCCCTCTCCCCTTTCACTCATCCTCCCCGTCTTTTCCTCCTCTTTTTTTCAACTTCATCACTCAAATGGGTCCCTGATGTGGCAATCTGGGAAACAGAGTGTTTTCCAACTGGATATCTTTGCTACAAAAAATTTACTTAACGGGATATGCAAACCCTTCCTAAACTAACAAATTCCAACACTGCAAATACTCAACCCACCTTTGACACCACAATCAAACGGCGCAAAACCCGTCCAGTCAAAGTTAGCGATGTCACCATTGGGGGTGGTTACCCTGTGGTGGTGCAGTCAATGATAAACGAAGACACCCTAGACATAGATGGTTCCGTAGCGGCGATTCGCCGTCTCCATAAAATTGGCTGCGAAATCGTTCGCGTTACTGTACCCAGTATGGCTCATGCCAAAGCGCTGGCAGAGATTAAACAAAAATTAATCAAAACCTATCAAGACGTGCCTATTGTTGCTGATGTGCATCACAATGGCATGAAAATCGCTTTGGAAGTCGCCAAACATATAGAGAAAGTGCGGATTAATCCGGGGTTATATGTGTTTGAAAAGCCAAACTCCAATAGAACAGAGTACAATAGAGCTGAATTTGACGAAATTGGCGAAAAAATCCGCGAAACTTTGGCACCATTGGTCATTTCTCTGCGTGACCAAGGCAAAGCTATGCGAATCGGAGTCAATCACGGTTCCCTTGCTGAAAGGATGCTGTTCACCTATGGTGACACTCCCGAAGGTATGGTGCAATCAGCAATAGAATTCATTCGCATTTGTGAATCTTTGGATTACCACAACTTGGTCATTTCCATGAAAGCCTCACGAGTACCAGTCATGATAGCCGCCTATCGCCTCATGGCACAGCGGATGGATGAATTAGGTATGAATTATCCCCTGCACTTGGGTGTCACTGAAGCGGGGGATGGCGAGTACGGACGGATTAAATCCACTGCTGGTATTGCTACCCTCTTAGCCGATGGCATTGGCGATACAATTCGTGTGTCACTAACGGAATCACCAGAAAAAGAAATCCCCGTATGCTACAGTATTTTGCAAGCTTTGGGATTGCGGAAAACAATGGTGGAGTACGTTGCTTGTCCCTCCTGTGGACGTACATTGTTTAACTTAGAAGAAGTTTTGCACAAAGTCCGCGAAGCTACTAAACATCTCACTGGACTCGATGTAGCGGTTATGGGGTGCATTGTCAATGGACCCGGAGAAATGGCTGATGCTGATTACGGTTATGTTGGTAAAACCCCTGGATATATTTCTCTCTATCGTGGGAGAGAAGAAATTAAAAAAGTTCCAGAAGAAAAAGGAGTCGAAGAATTGCTCAACTTAATTAAGATAGATGGACGTTGGATAGATCCATAAATTTTGCGATAAGTTTTGTACCGCCGACATAGGTAGTCGCCGGATGACAAAGCATTTTTATGAAATAAAAAAATATGCTCAGTCCGTACACTAAAACCCTGTGTTAGATTGAGCATACTGACTATAAAACTTTCCGTCTGACGCAACTGTCATTATGGTAATTACAAGAAGTGGACTTGTTTTGGGTGCTACAGCGGTGACACTGACAACAATTGCAGTCACTAGCCTAGGCATTCACTCACAGGGACAGGCTTTATTTAAAGAAAGTCCTAAGGAATTAGTAGATGAAGTCTGGCAAATTATTAACCGCCAATATGTAGATGGTACCTTTAATAAGGTAGATTGGCTGGCTGTTCGTAAAGAGTACTTAAACAAGTCCTACAGTAACAAGCAAGAAGCTTACAAGTCCATCCGGGAGATGCTGAAGAAGCTAGATGACCCCTACACCCGGTTTATGGACCCAGAAGAGTTCAAAAACATGCAAGTAGATACCTCTGGAGAACTGACAGGTATTGGTATCCAAATTGGTTTAGATGAGAAAACCAAGAAGCTGACTGTTATTGCGCCCATTGAGGATACACCTGCCGAAAAAGCCGGCATCCTAGCAAAGGACATTATAACTAAAATCAACGGCAAAAACACGGAGGGTATGGATACCAATCAGGCAGTATCCTTGATCCGAGGTGAGCCAGGAACAATGGTCAACTTGACAGTTCTGCGGAGTGGTCAAGAAAAAGAATTCAAAATTACAAGAGCGAAGATTGAAATTCATCCAGTAGAGTATTCCCAAAAGCAAACTCCAGCAGGCAATATTGGCTATGTTCGCTTGAAGCAGTTCAGCGCTAACGCTTCTAAGGAAATGCAGCAAGCAATCAGAAATTTAGAAACTAAGCAGGTAGCTGGTTATGTTTTGGATTTACGTAATAATCCAGGTGGTTTGCTTTTCTCTAGCATAGAAATTGCCCGGATGTGGATGACTAACGGCACGATCGTCTCTACTAAGGGGCGCTTGGCAGAAGAAGTAGAACGAGAAGTGGCAAATGGGCGTGCTTTGACAAATAAACCGCTAGTGGTGTTGGTGAATAAAGGTTCAGCAAGTGCCAGTGAAATTCTCTCAGGAGCCTTACAGGATAACAAGCGTGCTGTTTTAGTCGGTAGTCAGACCTTCGGCAAAGGCTTAGTGCAATCAGTGCGTCCTCTAGACGATGGTTCAGGGCTGGCGGTGACAATTGCTAAATACTACACTCCCAATAATCGTGATATTAATAAGCATGGGATCGACCCAGATGTCAAGGTGGACTTGACGGATGCTCAGCTACAGCAGTTGTGGCTCAAAGAGCGCAACAAAATTGCCACCCTACAAGACCCTCAATTTGCTAAAGCTGTGGAAGTGTTAAGCAAAGAAATTGCACAGAAAGGCAACACTAGGGCGGAAAAAAATTAAAAAGTCAAAAAAGTTTTTTCGACTTTTAACTTTTGACCTTACACTGGTTGGCATTTACCAGCCCTAATGAGTCCTACGCGGCGGGCAATAGCCTCTCCTTGAGAAGTAAACGGTCCCCATTGCTCGGTGATTTCTGGATTATTTTCCTCAGTTGCTTCGTCGCTGGGGACTATTTCGCAATGACCAGCAGGACGCTTGATAATGTACCAAGTTTGTGTATCGTCGCTCATGCGTTGTCTCAAAATGCGTTTTGTACTGAAGAGATTTTACGCTTTTGGGGTGATCGCTTAGCGCTTCCATTAGGAAATCGTCACACTGAATGAGTGGCAGCAACCCTATACTAAAAGCAGTTATGGTAGTTATTTAAATCTATGTTGGCAATACCAATCATTTGCAAGCAGTATGTTGAGTGGAGAGAAAACGGTTTTTGGATTATGGAAAGCCGTGTTTCCCTAGACTCGATTGTTTATGCTTTCTTAAATGGCACGTCACCTGAAGGTATTGTTCAGAGTTTTCCAGTATTAACGCTTGAGCAAGTATACGGTGCGATCGCATTCTACTTGGCAAATCAAGAAGCAATTGATGCTTACTTGAAAGAAGGTGAAGCTGAGTTTGAGAAACTGCGTTTAGTGGCGCGTGAACAGAATGCAGCATTGTATGAGAAGTTGGCTGCTGCAAAAGACCAACGTTAATGATAATTCGTTTTCAAGCAGATGCTGACTTTAATCAAAACATAGTCACAGGTGTTTTGAGACGTGAACTAACTATAAATTTTCAAACAGCTTTGACAGCAGGTTTGGAAGGAGTGCAAGATAAAGAAGTGTTAGCAATTGCAGCAAAAGAAGGGCGAATTCTTGTTTCTCATGACCGCAGAACGATGCCCCTATTCTTTGCGGAATACATTTCAACTCAGACTAGTTCAGGAGTCTTGATTGTGTCTCAGGATGTATCGATACAGGAGGCTATTAATACTTTAATCCTGATTTGGGCAGCTTCCAATGCAGAAGAGTGGATTAATCGAATTGCGTTTGTACCTTTTTAAGGAATAGCTAGTTTGGAAGATACAAGGACACCCACCAATAGAGGTGTCCCAATATCATTACCTAAATCAGCAACTCTAAAAATCAGAGAATTTTAGATGAATCCAAAATCTAAAATCCAAAATTATTTACCATTGCCGTTACTACCATTGCCATTACCAGAGGCAAGAATGCGATCGGCAATTCTATCAGGAACTTCTTGAAGATGGTCGTATTCCCAATGGAAAGAACCAACACCAAGAGTGAGCGATCGCAATTCCACAATAAAGTTTTGCATTTCTGCTTGTGGTAGGTAAGCGACGACACAGTCCCATCCTTGCCAATCATGTATGCCTTCGTAACCTAAAATCTGACCCCGCCTACCAGTCACAAGTTGCAGCACTTTGGCGGTGAATTCATTTGGAGTAGAGACTTGCACACGGAGAATAGGTTCTAGTAAAGTGGGTTCACACTTAGGCATTCCCGTTTGCATGGCAAGACGGGCAGCTTGCTTAAATGCTTGCTCAGAGCTATCAACAGTGTGGTAAGAACCGTTCGTTAGGGTTACCGCCACATCCACAACCGGGAAACCCAATGGACCGTGTGACAGAAACTCCCGCACACCGATTTCCACACCAGGAATGTACTGCTTGGGAACGACACCACCAACAATAGTTTCACTGAAGTTAAAGCCTTCGCCGCGTGATAATGGCTTAATGTCAAGATAGACATCGCCAAACTGTCCATGACCACCGCTTTGGTGTTTATAACGCCCGTGAATGGATGATGCCCCTTTACGAATGGTTTCTTTGTAAGGCACTTGCGGTAAGTGCGTAGTCATCGGCAGATTATACTTGCGGCGCAGTCGGTCTAGTGCGACTTGCAAATGAATCTCGCCTTGACCCCACATGATAACTTCGTGAGTGTCGCCGTGTTGCTCCCAAGCAAGAGAGCAGTCTTCTTCCAACAGCTTGGTGATGGCACTACTGAGTTTAACTTCATCGTTGCGCTTTTCGGGGGTAATCGCCAGAGCATAAACTGGTTCTAGGTGCTCAGCTTTGGGTAATCCTGTCGTCATCTGTTCACAAGAAAGGGTATCTCCAGTCTTGATACCCTCTAAACGGCTGATAGCTACGATTTCACCAACACAAGCTTCATTAATTTGCTGCTGTTGTTGTCCCATGAGGTGGTAAAGACCACCAGCACGAACGCCGTTAAGAACAATGCCATCAGTTAACTTACCCCGCCAAACTCGTACGAGAGATAATTTGCCACCTTGGGGAGTGTAGTAAGTTTTTAGCACTTGCGCCACAGGAGAATCGCCTTTTTGAGCCTTGAAACGACGTTCTGCTGTGGTTTCCGGTTCAGGGGCTTCTCTGAGTAAAGCTTCTAGAAGTGGACGTACACCGTAATCTTGCTCAGCGACTCCAAAGAAAACAGGGACAACCAAATCTGCCCCTAATTCCATTTTCAGGTCTTTGAGAATTTCTTCTTGGGGAGGTTCGATGTCTTCTAAAAGTTCTTCTAGTAAGTGGTCGTCAAAATCTGCTAAGGCTTCGAGCATTTCCGCCCGTGCTGTGTGTTCTTCTTCTTTAAGTTCTTCGGGGAAGGGGATGGGGTCAGCAGGCGCACCTGCATGGTACTTGTATGCTTGTTCGCTCACCAAGTCAATAAAGCCCATGAGCTGTTCCCCTTGCATGACGGGATATTGATGTGCTACCAAGGGACGACTGGAAACAGCTTTGAGGGCATGTAGCGTGTCTAGGACATTGATACTAGCCCGATCCATTTTATTGACAAAGACGAGGTGGGGAATTTCCCAATCGTCAAGGAATTTAAACAAAGGAGCAAGAGTGAGAACTCGGTCTGTGATGGGTTCGCAAACCACAATTGCTGCATCTACTCCCATTAAGGCGTTGTAAGTTTCCTGGGCAAATTCCACACTTCCAGGACAATCAATAAATGTGAAACGAGTGCCGTTATACTCAGTACTAGCGGCACTCACTTCTACACTCATATGGCGATCGCGCGATTCCGCAGCACCATCTCCTACGGTGTTGCCATCCTTAATGCTGCCTTTGCGACTTATTGCCCCTGTAACGAATAACAAACTTTCCATTAATGTGGTTTTTCCACTTAAATATGGACCCACAATTGCCACATTTCGCGAACCCGATTTTACTTTTTCGTTCATACAACCTCCTCTGCAGCTGGACATATCTAGCCGCGTTATTCTAGGTTATTAAAGGTTCAAAGTCTGATGATTCAAAAGATTATCCTGTCTTTAACTTGAGATTATCTCTCCTTTAATATAAGGAGTTGAAAATTGTATTTTCTCGTAATATTTAACGGAACAAACTTTAACGATTACAAAATTTGCTATACAAAATTAAACTTATATGAATATCTTCATGTGTTACACAAACTTTGTAAAGTAAACGTAACTTAAAGTGTTCCAATACAGAAAAATAATGCAAGTCCATCCCTATAAATATCGCCTCCCTACTTTAGTGAGTTTCATATTAGTGGCTCAAAGCCTTCTGTTTCCATCGTCCTCAGCTTCTCCACCTCTTGCTGCTTCTCCATCTCCTCACCTACTGGCGCAATACGTTGATAGCAGCGCTCAAGACTATTTAACACAAGGATTGCAGGCAATTCAGGTGGGGAGAGTACAAGATGCGATCGCTCTATTTATTAAAGCTACAGAACTCGATCCCAATTTAGCCGCAGCTCACTACAACTTAGGACTAGCACTACGACAAGTAGGACAATTACAACCTGCTGCTGATGCATTTTACAAAGCGACACAATCTGATCCCCAGTTTGCCCTGGCTTATGCTAACCTAGGCGGCTCGCTGTTGGAAGGGAGCAATTGGCAGCAAGCTAACGATTACTTGCAACGAGCATTGGAACTAGATCCCAAACTGGGAGTGGCTCACTATAACTTAGGGTTGCTCCGCGAACAACAACGAGATTGGGACAAAGCGATCGCATCCTTTAAAAAAGCAATGGAACTGAGCAAAAATGCACCCGAGCCTACCTATCATATGGGCATATGTTATTTACAACAGGGCAAAACTGATAAAGCAAAAGATGCATTTCGCAAAGCAGTTAAAATCAATCCTAAATATTCAGAAGCTCATTATAATCTCGGTGTCCTTTTGTTTAGCCAAGGTAAGTTAAAAGATGCATTGGAAGCTTTTAGAAAATCTGCAGAAGCAAACACAAAATATGCCAATGCTTATTATGGCGCAGGGTTAGTTTTTATACAATTAAAACAATATCCAGAGGCAGCACAAGTGTTGCAATATGCAAGAGATTTATACAAAGCTCAGAAGAATTTCCAGTGGGCAAACAATGCAGAGAATCTATGGCAACAAATATCAAACCAGAATTATCAACCTCGCTAAATCAGTTAACAGTGAACAGTTATCAGTTATCAGTTATCACTATTTACTGATAACTGTTAAAAGAAAGCTGAGTTAAGAGACAATGAAATTATGAACTGGAATGGCTGGTGTGCAATGAAGTTGTCTTGATAATAATGGAAATGCTCATGAAAAAGCGCCTCAAGAGTCAATTCTTATTTTGCGATCGCTGGCTAGATCGGCATTGGATAGTCCGTAACATGGAGGCATTCCAAGACTTAATTGTGATTGTTCTGTGTTTGGGTTTGTTCGTTATCATGGTGATGCAGCTATGGTCTTTCTTTACCACCCTTGAAATACCTGTAGATTTTAAACACGTCACTGCCAAGATACTATTCATCCTAATTTTGGTCGAGTTATTTCGACTCCTCATGGTGTACTTGCAGGAGCATAGTATTGCTGTTGGGGTGGCAGTGGAAGTGGCAATTGTTTCAGTACTGCGAGAAGTGGTTGTTCATGGAGCGCTGGAAATTTCTTGGGTTCAAACTGCAGCAATTGGCGGCTTATTAGTGATTTTGGGTGGGCTATTATTGGTATGTGCCAAAACACCACACATGGATTGCATGAGTGCCAACACGAAGTTTTGCCCAATTACACAAATTGAGAACGAACAACTGGAAAAAGAGCGTGAATTCAAATATCCACAGCGCTGCAAGGATATTGCTTAAATCAGTGAACAGTTATCAGTAAAGAGTGATAACTGATAATTGTTAAAATCTTCTTCCCAGGTTCTACCTGGGAATGCAATCTCTTAGGTTAACACTTTTCTACTGATTATGTATCGTCGCATACTCTTTTAGGAAGATGAATTCCTCTTTTCGGGTGAGTAGAAGTGAATAAGAAACCTAAAGGAGGGTAAATCTATGGTTCAAACCGCAGGAAACACTCAAACTCAAAATCCCGTAAGCAACCTGGAATATGACTTCCTCACCGTGTTGCATAACAAAGCTGAAGCAATCAAAGCTTATGAAACCTACATCAACGATGCACAGCAAGCTGGTTCTCAACCTTGTGTAGAACTGTTCCAGAAGTTGCGGCAATCTGATATCGAGCACGCACAGGAAATTCGCCGTCACCTTCAGGAAGTGATGCACAAAGGTAAGATGTAAATTCTCAATTAGATCACTTTTTCACGGCAACTAAAGGAGCTAGCACCCTCCCTTGTATCTCCTCCACCAGACGCTACGCGTTCGCTAACGCGAGTGCGTGTACCTTTGGCACTGCGTTTCTGGTGAAAGAGACACGCCAGTTGTCTAATTATGTAAAAATTGACCGCCCATCTAGATAAGATGGGCAGCTTTTTAACACTGATGATTTCTAAACGATTCTTCAACTTTTGCGTCTAGCGACATCTCGCTGACAGCTACTAATGGTTAATTGTTCATTGCCATTAGTATTTCGCAGATAGCAATTGGTATATTCGCCTCAAACCATCATTATATTGAAGAACCGATTCCGGCGTAGGCTCCATAAAAGAAAATACCTAGAACGGTAATTAAGCCTAAACCTGCGATTGTCGCAACAATCCACAGAGGAATTCTGCCACTTCCAGACACTGCTTTCTCTCCTCCCTTCACTAAAAAAATTAATGACAAAAGTTAAAAAATAAACATGGCTCAATAGCCATCATTCCAGTTAGTTAAAGAAGTAACTGGAAAACAGGATACCTAGAACGAAAATCAGTAACAGTCCCAGGTAAAGAGAAGTCCGGTTCAGTTCAACCGGCTGATTATTAGTATTGGGGCTTCTTTCCATAATTTTCTCCTAGCGTTGAATAAATTGCATCGCAGCGATCGCGCCCAAAAAGAACACGGTTGGCACAGCCAAGGTGTGAACTGCCAGCCATCTGACCGTAAAAATGGGATAGGAAACTGGTTGATTGAGGTTACTTCCGCTACTCATGATTTCAAACTACTTGGTGTTACTAAATTGCTCTACTTGTTGTTTTGCATCAAAACGGTTATTCACAATTGGCAATTCCTGCCGTGTTGGTGTGTAATACTCATTGGGGCGAGGTGTACCAAACGCATCGTATGCCAAGCCAGTGCTGACAAATAACCAACCTGCAATAAACAGTGCAGGAATGGTGATGCTATGGATCACCCAGTAACGAACGCTCGTAATGATGTCCGAAAATGGACGCTCTCCAGTAGTACCTGACATCTATACCCCTACCTTCACTAAAGATTGTTATTGAGTTATTGAGATCATTATCCTACAAACAAACTCAACGTCTCAATGATATTATCGTACTGGAATAATCAGCCTCTGACTTGGTAGCAGCGGCAATACTGGGATTGTATTTTAGTAAAACACCGCGATCGCCAATCACAAATCCCTTTTCTGGATTAAAAAAAACAATTTTGTAAAAATTAGCGGGAACTTCTTCAACGTCACGGTCTTTTTCCCAGGTTTTCCCACCATCAGGACTCCGCAGCAAATTACCGCTACCGCCACTGACCCAAATTTCATCAGATGTACGATAAGCCAGATCTAGTAAGCCCCAACTGGTAGCAAGCTCTGGATTTTGAGCTTCCTGCCATTGTTCTGGATTCTCTGGGTCAGTAAACTGTATCTGACCACCCCGTGCTAACATCCACATTTGCCCATTTTCATTAAATCCCATATTTTCTACCCGTCGGGAACTATTACGGTTATGGGGTACCCAAGCATTTAACCCGGGTTCCCAAGTTGAGTAGAAGTTACCCTTTGCAGAAACAGCAACATATTTACCTTCAGGGGAACGTTCTATATTCCGAACCACACCAACGGCTTGTTCTACTTGCGCTTTCCAGTTTTGACCGCCGTTTGTGGTTCTGTATATTGCTCCTACATCCGTCACTATCTCAGCTGTGTTTTGTTCCTGTGCCAAAATACTAACGGGGTTACCTGGTAGCTTTTCACTAAGGGAAATGCGCGACCAAGAACGACCTTCATCAGTGCTGTGCAAAAGTAGAGAAGGTTCTCCAGCTATCCACCCCTCTTTACCTACAAAACTGATAGTGTTAAAACGGTATCTTTGGTCATCCAGTTTTAACTCCAGAGGCTGCCAAGTCGCACCACCGTCTTTTGTTTCCAAAAGAGTGACATTGCTGCCGACCAAGAACCCATGCTGAGGGTCATCTGTAAAGGCAATATCCAGTAGTTTTGCATTTGTTGGGATAGCAATAACTTCCCAAGGATTGTAGCTGGTCGAAGGGACATGACTACAACCAACACACACAAGGATGACCACGAACAAAGCGAGTATTCGTTGGCAAATTTTTGTAATTGGAAGCATCTGTATCTGTTAGTTTTTTGTGAATTCGTGAATTTGTGTATGGGTTTGGTGTAAGGTGGGCATGACCAACTTTGTTAAGAGCGCGTCTTATCGTAAGCCGTAAAGACTCATAAAAAACAAAAAGGCAAGAGCTAAAGCACCAAAAATCAGAAGATTTTTCTGCCCGGGTGTGAGGGTATTCACACCTAAACCGTATTTCAGATTCTCTTCGAAGCCGGATGCCTTACCAGCAGGACCAATGTTCGTAAAAGCATTCTTTGTTGCACCACAAACTGGACAGCGCCAAGTAGAAGGTATTTCCGCAAAGGGTGTCCCTGAGACTATCTCATGCTTTTCGTCCCCTTTCTGGGGTTCGTAAACGTAACCGCAAGAACGGCATTCGTAGCGGTCTGGGGCGGTCGTCACAACAGCTTGTTCGCTCATGGCTATGGGCTTTTGGTGAGAGAGAAATCTTAAATATACGTTAAAAATTATGACATAAATTTGACATCCTCCCACGGCACTTTCGGTGTCGCGCTGAGTTCCAAAGGGATACGCTACTTTGAACGCGCTCATTCCTATAAAACAATCCTTGTAAGGTTTTTCACTTCTTGAGCAAGAACGAATCAAATCATCTCCAGCTGTTGTTTCTTAGGACTCAAGAAAGTCAAATAGATATAATGTAAAAGAAAGTTACAAAAGCACCAAAAGCAGTAGAAACTCATTGTGTTTGTTCTTAGCGGTTACGAGTATCTTCTAGGCTTCTTGATTATCTGTAGCCTAGTGCCTGCCCTCGCTCTATCAGCGTCCAAGCTCCTGCGACCCAGTGGTCGCAACCCAGAACGGCGCACCACGTATGAATCTGGCATGGAACCCATTGGTGGAGCCTGGATTCAATTCAACATCCGCTACTACATGTTCGCGCTGGTTTTCGTCATCTTTGATGTAGAGACTGTATTCTTGTATCCTTGGGCGGTTGCTTTCCACCGTCTTGGGCTATTGGCATTTATTGAAGCGCTAATTTTTATTGCAATTCTTGTCGTTGCCCTAGTATACGCATGGCGTAAAGGAGCTTTGGAATGGTCTTAGATACTAACATAGAGCAGCAGCAAAAAGAGCGCATTCTCAACCCGATTTCGCGTTCTACAGTAACCCAAGATTTGTCGGAAAACGTTATCTTGACCACGGTTGATGACCTCTACAACTGGGTGCGGCTTTCTAGCCTTTGGCCCATGCTGTTTGGTACCGCTTGCTGCTTTATTGAGTTTGCAGCTTTGATTGGTTCCCGATTTGACTTTGACCGCTTTGGTTTGATTCCCCGTTCTAGCCCCCGCCAAGCTGACTTAATCATTACCGCAGGCACAATTACCATGAAAATGGCACCTCAGCTTGTGCGTCTTTATGAGCAAATGCCAGAACCGAAGTACGTGATTGCTATGGGTGCTTGCACGATTACTGGTGGTATGTTCAGTGTGGATTCCCCTTCGGCTGTACGCGGAGTTGATAAACTGATTCCAGTGGATGTTTACTTACCCGGTTGTCCCCCACGTCCAGAAGCAATCATTGACGCAATTATCAAGCTACGGAAGAAGATAGCAAATGATTCGATGCAGGAGCGGAGTCGGATTCAGCAAACCCACCGCTACTACAGCACAACTCACAACCTCAAAGGAGCAGAGCAAATCCATACTGGTCAGTATTTGCGGTCTGAGTCTCGCGTTGCACCGCCGAAGGAATTGACAGAAGCGATCGGTTTACCAGTCCCACCTGCTCTTTTAACTCAAAGGGAAAAGGAGGAACCTAACCGTGGCTGAAGAATCAAAAGCTGAAGAATCGAAATCAGCATCGAAATCAGCACCAGCAGAGGAAAAGGCACTAGTCAAAGCGGGTGTAGTTTCTCAGTGGTTAACAGAAAATGGTTTTGACCATGAGTCTGTTGAAGCAGATCACACTGGTGTAGAGGTTATTAAAGTTGAGCCAGATTTCCTGCTCCCAACTTGCACTGCACTGTATGCTTACGGGTTTAATTACCTCCAGTTTCAATGTGGAATTGATTTGGGACCAGGACAGCAGTTGGTTAGTATGTATCACTTGATTAAAGTCAGTGACAATGCTGACCGTCCTGAGGAAGTGCGTCTCAAAGTGTTCCTACCACGGGAAAATCCCAGAGTTCCTTCGGTGTACTGGATTTGGAAGACAGCAGATTGGCAAGAACGCGAGTCCTACGATATGTTCGGCATTATCTACGAAGGACACCCAGACCTGAAGCGGATTTTGATGCCAGAAGATTGGGTAGGTTGGCCCTTGCGTAAGGATTACGTGTCGCCTGACTTCTATGAACTGCAGGACGCTTATTAGAGCGAGTTGCATTTTAATTCTTAACCCCTCTTTGCGATTTGTTGAAGAGGGGTTGTTTTTTTCGCGCATTCGGCGCAGCCGTTCTCGCAGAGTAGGCGAGCCAGTACTACAGGAGGTTTCCCTCTCCCAAGGGGAGACGCTGAGTCCTCCGGACACGCGCAAGGGACGCGAACCGTAGATATAGCAGTGGACAGAAATCTTAGGACATCTGAGAAAAGTTATCCTAGAGCGTCAGTCCACTAGAAGTATTTGACGTAAAATGCAAAATATGCATGTTGTTTAAATTGAGCATGTAGGCTTTCTGTTTTAATGCGATCGCTAAAAACCAAACCTAAATATTTAGCTCAAAATAGGTGTTTTATGCTAATGCATATACTAAAGTTTTTGTCAATCTATACTTAGTGGACTGGCTCTCTAGAGGATAAGCCAAGAACCTTCGTCCTAATCAGCTTGGTGACTGCTATATCTAAACGCAAGTCGGTGCATTGTTAATGCATCGGGTCGCATTGTTAATGCATCGGGTCGCATTGTTAATGCATCGGGTCACATTGTTAATGCATCGGGTCGCATTGTTAATGCATCGGGTCGCATTGTTAATGCATCGGGTCGCATTGTTAATGCATCGGGTCGCATTGTTAATGCATCGGATTGCATTGTTAATGCATCGGCTTGCATTGTTAATGCATCGGCTTACATTGTTATAGCAGTGGACACAAATCTTAGGACATCTGGGAAAAGTTATCCTTTGAGGATAAGCCAAAAACCTTCGTCCTAATCAGCTTGGCGACTGCTAAGTAGGAAGACATAATTAAACGTAAAATGCGCTGCGTCAGAAACTCGGTTTCTTAAGTGTTAAGTTTATTTTGGTGGACTTAGTCTACCGAGGGATAACCGCTCCCATGCTCCCGTTGAAGTAGAAAGTTAGCTCTTGCTGATTCTTCAGTTAAGTTCAGTCTAACAGTTGCAGAAGTTATTATAGTTAGCACGTTATACGCAATAATCCAATGTCTGAAGATTTGTTAAAGTCTTTTCAGGAAGCATATAGAAATTTGGAACTTTTGCCGCTTGTGGAATCGAACGACCTGTACAGATTCAGAGTCGATTATGGTGAGGAGATTATTGAAGAATTAGAGCAATTAGTTGAAGATAGTCCTAGTGCTGACGGCAAGATTATCTTTACGGGACATCGTGGTTGTGGTAAGTCCACTTTGTTGGCTGAGTTTAGTAGACGATTACATAACCGCTATTTTGTGGTTTCGTTTTCTATCGCTGACACAATAGAAATGTCGGATGTTAATCACATTAACATTTTGTTTGCCATTGCACTCAATCTCATGTCTGAGGCGGAAGCACGCCGAGTGGAAATTCCTCAATCGACTAAAGACCCTCTTTATAAGTGGTTTGCTAAGCGCACTCGCACTGAAGAAACGAAGTTTCAAGGAGAAGCTTCAACAGGCTTTGATTTTTTTAAATTAATTAGTACCAAGTTGAAGGTAGATTCTACCATTAGATATGAAATTAAGCAAGAATTTGAACGTAAATTATCAGATTTAGTTGCTAGAATTAATGAAATAGCTGCTTTGATTCAATTAGCATCAAAGAAAGAAATTTTAGTTATTATTGATGATTTAGATAAACTTGATTTAGCAAGAGTTAATGAAATTTATCAAGATAATATCAAGGCTTTGTGCCAACCTAATATCCGGATAATCTATACCATACCAATAGCTATCATCCGCGAAACTTTTCTCAGCACACTCATTGCCTCGGAAACAAATAATCAAATTGTGGTCATGCCTGTCCTGAAAATTTTTGAGAAAGGTAAAAATCGTTTGCCCGATTCTTTACCGCGTCAGGAAGCAACAGATGTTTTGTGTGAAATCTTAAAAAAGCGGATGGCTGCTGATTTGATTGAAACTAACACTGCTGAAAAGATAGTTGTCAAAAGTGGCGGAGTGCTGCGAGAGTTAATTAGAATTGCCAATGAATGTTGTCGCATTTGTTTAAGGTTAATCAGGCGTAAAACAGAGGCAAAAGTCATTATTGATGATAGTGTTCTAGAGCAAGCAGTTACTAAAATACGTAATGACTTTGCTATTCGCTTAGGCAAAATTGATTATGAGATTTTGCAAAATACTTATCAAAATTTTATGCCTGATGACCCAAAACAACCAGAGTTTTTAGATTTGCTGCACGGGCTGTACGTCCTGGAATATCGTAATGATGAGCCTTGGTACGATGTTCACCCGGTTGTTGTAGAAACTTTGAGAAGGCGGGGTTTAATTAATGGAAACTAGCGAACCTTACCCTCAATCTATCTTGGTAAACTCAGAGGAAAACCAAACAGAATTTGTTCAGACAAATCAAGAATTATTAGATGATGAAGAAAATCAAGATGCTTACGATGATTTAATCGTCAGCATTGAGGCAAAAGAACAGGGATTAAACTTGCTGATTGGGGTTTGCGATGATGCTAACTTTCGCGATCGCATTATTTCCCAGTACGAAGCTGAACTACAACCCCGCTTCCGTCCCTATCAAGTGACACTGGCGCGAGGTGAACCAAGTCTCAAGGCTGCTATTAACCAACTCGTAGAAAAAGAAGAATATCTCCGTCAGTGTAACCCGGCTGTGATAACTGTAACGGGTGTAGAACAACTTTATTTTCTCAGACTGGGCGAGGAACGTTCTGAACAGGAGAAATTTTTCGGGTATTTGCAGTGGACACGGGAAGCTTTGCGTGAGTTTCCTTATGCCATTGTCTTATGGGTGACTAACCAAATTCTTGTCAACCTGAGTCAGAAAGCCCCAGATTTTTGGAGTTGGCGTAACGGTGTCTTCCGGTTTGTCTCTAAAAAAACGAATGCTGTTCCTGGTAAGGAGATTGAACCGATCCGCTTTGCCTTCAGCGATGAATTAGCCGATACAGATAAAGATAACCCCTACTTCTTGCCCATAGAAGATTTACAAAAGTTAATCGATAAAATTGAACAGGAAAGAGGAGTAAAAGACGCTAGCTTGGCGACTTTGTATTCAAGGTTGGGGCAAATATACAGAATAAGGCTAGAGCAGGGTGAGGCTCAGAATTACAAAAAAGAACAAGACTTAGCAATTAAATATCTTCGTAAGGCTGTTGAACTGCAAAAAGAATTAGACTTGCATAGAGAATTAGCCACGAGCTTGAATAACCTGGCATATCTTCACTTCTCCCAAGGAAGATACACAGAAGCCGAGCCACTGTACCAACAAGCTTTACAACTTACACGACGTCTGCTGGGAGAAGAACATCCCCATGTCGCCTCTAGCCTCAACAACCTGGCGGGACTCTACCGTTACCAAGGAAGATACGCAGAAGCTGAACCTTTGTACCAACAAGCATTGGAACTAAGGCGACGCCTGCAGGGAGAGGAACATCCTTCTGTCGCCACTAGCCTCGATAACCTGGCGTTACTCTACTTTTTCCAAGGAAGACACACAGAAGCCGAACCGCTTTATCAACAAGCTTTAAACATTTGTGAGCGACTCTTGGGTACGAATCATCCCCATACTGTCACTGTGCGTAAAAATCTTGAAGGACTGCGCGCTGCAATACATTCGTATGGTTAGACTCGTCATTAGACTTCTTGCACTCATTCGTTCTTTTTGCGTTCTTCTTTGCGCCTCTGCGTCTTTGCGTGAGACAAAAAATATTTATACAGAAGTTCTATTATACGCCGTAGAGCGATCGCTATATGCAAAGAGTGCAAGTGACGCTTGGCGACAAAATGCTTCATCCGAATGCGATGCTCCTTTCTTGCGGAACGCTACGCGAACAGGAGCCGCCAAGGGCGATCGCAATTTTTGATAAACATTTTAATTTTTTGTGGGATGAGCGTCTCGCCATAGGTGTCAACTTAAGGCATCAGCCACCCCACAACACTTATATTGCACTAAGCGCGGGAACCGCTATAGTCTAAGCAATATCTTCGCGTTCTATGTATACCAACAAAAACGCAAATGTTACAGCTGGAAGAACCCAAACAATGACCGGAACGAAGATGGAAGACACATATGAAGCCGCGTACATGAGGATGTGAGGCAAAAGTGAAGCTGTGTACATAAGATTCCTATTAAATCAAACGACAATTCAAGAAGAGCTTACTGCAAATTTCGCTTAATTTTTTAAATTCTAACGATTTTTAACACAGCACCTTTCAAAAGAAGGACTGTTCAAATACCGAAAACTTCGTCTAGCTGCAAGGTGGGTAAGCCTGGAGGAATCACAGTCCGCTGGATAGAGACTTTGTGGCTTTCCTGCTGAGTCACCGTGTTCAGTGCGATCGCCTCCAAGCGAATTTCTAAACACCCAAAAGGAACGATCACAGAAGTCATGTCTTCCAACCATCCAGCAGAGTTAGGTAGCAAATTTGTCAACAAACGCGGTTCATCTATTAACCAACGAGTTTGACAATCCTCAACCCATAACTTCACAACCACTTCAGGACTCACTGTCGGTAACTGCACGCGTATCCTCACAGATTTTCCAGATATAAGCTCGCCTGATGGTAAATGTAGTTGCGGAACTGGTAACGGTTCCGTGATTTCTACAACGACAGGTAAACAAACAGATACCTCTGATATTGATTCTTCCTGTTTGTCAGGCTGATTTTTGAAAGTCTCAGCTTCATCGAATGTATTTTCGACAACGATTTCCTGTGCCAGCCTAGCCGACAATGTTCGCTCATGACGGGAGGATGAGGGAGTGTTAGCGCAGCGAGCCGTGGGCTGGGAGTGAGAGAGTAAGGAGGATGGGGAAGATTCCAAATTTTGAATTTTGAATTTTGTTAGCGCAGCGGAACGCAGTCCATTTTGAATTGATTTGTCCCCTTGAGTCTCTATAGCAACCTGTTCCTCCACCTCCGTGTTCACCTCATCAGACAGTTGATCTTGGCTGGAGATTGTATAAATATCGTAGTCTTGATTTTCCAGATAGATGGGTTCAGGTAAAGAGTATCCTTGAGTATGCATCCACCTTCTAATTAAGGGGGATATATTGGGGCTACCTATCGCAATTAATTCAGAACTAGGAGGAATCACTAATTTGACAAACGATGTGTCTTGGGTTTGTGCATAGTTTGTGGCTAATTTTGCTGCATCTTCATCAAGAGATTCATTCTGAAATTGTGTGTCTTCTACAACTGATTTTGCAGTATCCTCACTATGAATCTCAGTTGTATGCTGCTGGAAGTCAATAGGCTCAGAGCGCGTGATGTCTTCTGTTTCATCCTGCGATGCCTCTAGTCGTCTCAGGTAGGGAAAAGTCGTATCCATGCTGATAACTTGACGAACAGCAGTTACTGTGCTTTCTCTGTCTGACTCCAACTTTGAAGAAGGTTCTGCAAACAAAGCAGGATTAATCATCCGATTTTGGTGCTGCACAAACTTTGGTAATTGAGGTGAAATCGCTGCTGAGTTACGATGTGATTGTGATTTACGATGTGATTTTGGATTAATTCTTGGCGGTAGAGATTTTTTGGGAGATGGCTGTAACAGAAGCGATCGAGCTTTTTTTGGGGTTTTTACTAAGTTGAAAAGTTTCAAATCTAGAGGTGTGGATAGTTTTTTGGCTTCTGAGGTAGCCAGTGCTGCTGAGGATGCTAGCTGGTGTTCTATCGTGTTTGGTTCACTTTCTCTAGCTGTAGTACTGATTGCCAGTAATTCTGTGACATCTGCTGTAATTGTGAAAAACTGGTTAGTTAGTAGTGTCGTGTGACCACCAATTGTGAGAATGCTATATAAACTGATTTCTCCCAAAATTAGCTTAGATTCACAATCAGCTGGAACCTCTACGGAACATCTGATATGAAATGGTATTAACTTTTCTGGTAAAGATTGTCGCACTCGCCTGATGATTTTAGAATCTTGGGGTGAGCGCAGTTCTATTCTTATTTCTCCTCCGTAGACTTTTTCCTCATTTGATGTTATGCTCAGACCCTGATTCGTTGTTTCTTTTGGCTCCACACGCCCATTAATTGTGAAAGTTTGCCCCCAAGAGCAAGTGTAAATTTCTTCCTGGAGTTTTAATACCAGCAGTGACTCTGGTATCTGGGATGGAAAATCCTCAATCGGTTTGTCATCTTCCAGCAGCAATTCAGAATCAGGTAAAGCAATTTCTATTAAGTTTTGTAAAATATACTCTACTTTCTCACTTTTAAGCCAGACAGGGGTAATCGGCTGCTCAATAATAGCTTTTTCTTTAGGCAACTCATCGGTAAAGACAGGAAATTTTTCCTTGTCATTTTGTCTCACATCTACAGCTACTTTAGGTAAGACTTCCAATTGGATACAATGTTGCCAGGGTTGACCGAGAAAGTGGGACACCAAGTCACTGGAACAACATAATCCCCAAACTCCTGGCTTAAAATAAGTAAAGGGAATAACTGCTATTAAGCCTTCAGAATTTGTACGACGCGATCGCTTTTGAATTCGCCGCTTGGGTGGAAGCTCTAAAGTTGAACTGTGGGTGACTCGCACTTCCACATCCGTGTTAATAAGATCAGAGTGAGCTAAAACTCTATAGTAACCTTCTACTATTTTTATATTTGGTTTTATATTTGGCGATTCTATGGGACTCCAAGAGCGATCGCCCTGTTTCTGTATCAGAAATTGCCAGTGTTCCATGTTGAGTGATGCCCAGATTGTGGAGCCGCTCTTGTTGATACTTGAATTATCTTGCTTGTCAGTTTAACTCAATGCATCACCCGATGTGTTATTTTTCATTTAACATTTGTAGGGGTCGCGACAGCCGGTGCTTTGGCTTAGGCGATCACTTGCTTCACCCGACACAGTTGTGGGATATTGCCGGATCTCTATGTCATGGCTAGTGAGACATTTCACCGCTGCCACATCCGCTACATCCGCGCTGAAAATCTGTTACTGAAGTCACCTAAGATTATCTCAGACTACAACTATGAACATGCAAGGTTTGCAATGCAAAGTCAATTGTAAACCTCTCTTCGATGCCTGACTCGGTCGATGAAAATTATTCTCTTTTCGCAGTTAAATTCATAAATCACCCGATAATCCCCAACTCTTAGTTTGAAGAAACCTGACAGGTCAAAGTTCTCAGATAGCCAGTTAATCTTGTTAACGACCCGCTTACGGACAGCTTGAGTCAACTTTTCCAAATCAGCAAGGGCTTCTGGTTCATACTCAACAGCATAACTCATCAACCGCCTAAGCCCAGTCTGTGCATGACCTCTCTGGCTGGAATGCCCTGAAATCCTCTCTCCCTGCGCTTTTGAATTTCCAACAGTTCTTGCTCGAACTCCTGCTTGAGTGTCCTACCTTCATCTGGATCTGGTAGAAGCTCCTCTAGAGTTTCCATGACAGTTTCTCGAATCAAGGTTTTTAGTTCATCAATCGTGAGATCTTTAACTTGCATGGTGATCGCTGTATGGTGAGGTTGTTAATTCAGTGTAATCTATCGGCAAGTCGTAGGTATAATATAATAATGGCTTTTATGCCCTTAGACTAGAAGTCTAGGGCTATATAAGTAATTTCGGCAGAATAACCTCAACTCAACAAATTTCTACATTGGTCTAGTGAATGCAACTTATTGCGATAATCCATCAAGCAACATAGCGATCGCGATAATAAGCCAAAATTTGCTGCACCCACTGCCGACTTTCTGCCCTAGAATTAGAAGCATACTCAATCCATAAACCACCAATTTGGCTCTGATTGTAATCAAATTGTTGGGAGGTTTGGGGAATGAAACTAACTTCTACCCCTTCTACTTGACGTAAATGAGCTGCTATCTCTCGATAGACTGCTAAAGGTAAACTAGCAAATTCAATTCTTTCTTTTGTCTGCTCCATCTTTAAATAGCTCCGCCGGGAACAAGGTGTTGGGGTGATCTTGTTAAAGAAACAGGATTTCCCTCGGAAGCCGCAGTTGGTGGCGTTTGGGTAGTGAGTCCTTGTCCTACCATTCTGGCAACTTCAATACCATATTGTTCCAGAATTATGACAGGTTCGGAGCCTTCATTCATTTCAATCCGTTTAATCAGCACTCCATTTGCTAACTGCTGTCCTACGCGTACATACTGACTTGTTGGTTCATTCGGTACTTTGATGATTGCTTGGGGTTCTTTACCAACAAGAATGACACCAGAAACAAAAACTGCTTTGGCTAACTCTGGTTGTGATGGTGTTACAGATGCTAAAGCAGGGTTGGGAATCGCTTGCGGTAAGACTTTTGGCAGTATATGAGTGAAGGTACGGTTAGGTTTAACTTCAGTAGATGCGTGCGTCATTTGGGGCGCTGTGCTTCGCGCGATTGGCTTCTCCTGACGGAGACGCTTCGCGAACGCCACTGCCCCTTGGGCGATCGCTTTTTTGTTGATTCTGTGCTTTTGCTGATTTAGCTTTTGTTGGTTTAAAAGATTTTTGCTTGTAGCAACTATCACACTGTGCCATTTACTCCTAGCTACTGGTAGAGGAGGTAACTTAGGAACAGGTTTTGCCCGTGCAGGCGGATTTGTGACCCTTATGGAATAAGGTATCACAATTTTTGCAAACGGGTCATTGCGACCTTTTGACACAATACCTAAGCGTTTTGTAGAATCTGTTGGTTGAATCAAGTTAGCAGTTGTGATGGGAACAACTGCTGGAGTTGCCTTGGTAGAGACCACTGGGTTACTAAAGGATTGATTCGTTACTTTTTTGTTAACAGATACTACTGGGTTATTGAAGGGCAGGTTCGCTGTTGGTATGTTGGTGGGACTGGGAGTGGGATGAGTAGATTGTTCACCTTCTGAGGAACAAGAGGCGATCGCTGAAGCCAGAATAGCTACTATTACAATTTTTGAATTTCTATCCATGAGTTGTTTTCAAAAGCCGTATAAAAGATTGCTTGTCCAAGCCAATATGCCTAAAATTTGCTGTTAATCTTCTGCCACGTACATTAAGTGTTTCAGCAAGTCTAGCCCTTTCTTGAGCCTACGAGAAACTGTAACCACACTTATACCAAGACGTTCTGCCACTTGTTTTTGCGTCAAATCATGCAAAAAAACAAATTCTAAGACTTCGCGAGTCCGTTGTTCTAACTGTACCAATGCTTGTTGGATGCGAATTTGGTCTTCTTGTGCTAATTGAAAGCTGCGGTAGCGGTTATCTGGAACGAGATCTCCTAATAAAGTTGCACTTTCATTTTCATCCTGCACTGGTACATCAAGGCTTAAGGGAGCACGATTAGCCCAGGCTAATTTAATTTCCTGCCATTCTTCTGAAGAAATTTCCAATGCTGCTGCTAATTCAGAGTCAGTGGGTTGGCGATTGTATTTTTCCCGCAGAGAACGCGAAATCAAGATTGCTTGCTGTTGCAGCGCTAACCAACGTCGAGGAATTCGCACGGTGACTCCTTTATCTCGAAGATAGTGTTGTATTTCACCGCGAATATAGGGAATAGCAAAGGAACTGAAGGCATACCCCTTGGAAATATCAAATCTTTCTATTGCTCGAATCAAACCCAAGCAACCTACTTGGAGTAAGTCCTCGTAGCTTTCATGGCACTGATTCATCCAGTAATGAGCTTCTTTTTTCACAAGTCCAAAATTAAGTTTCACCAGTTGATTGCGAAACTCAGCTGAGCGAGATTGCTGATATTCTCGCAACAACTGCCAAATCTCATGCTTCAGTTCGTTGGTGACTGTGGTTGGCATAGCACCGCATTTCTTGGTCGAATAAACAAAGAAATACTCACTTTTAAACCAAGCTGCGAATAGCAGATCAAAAATATTGTGCTGGAAATACCTATCACAACTAAATTGACAATGCAGCTTAATTTAAATTGGAGGGGTTCTTTTGTTTTTTAGTTAACTCTTCGGAATGTCGTGTTGTTTCTCTAGAATTACATAGAAATAAAATAAAAAATTTATAGCTCAAGAATAAACCGTAATTTTACTGAATTAAAGTCGTAAATATAGCAGAGATTAACGGGAAATATAAACTATTAAGCATTATTAAACATAATTTTTCTCAGAAACAATACTTGAATCATCCCCAAGTGACACATATTTTTACAATTTGTCATATATATAAATACGAACTACCCAGACAAAGCTGCGTTTTATCTATAACTCATAACCACGGGTACCCGATTTTTTTACGTGTAAGACCTCCGTGATAACTGAGGAGTGTGAGTTCTCTGTCGGTCACAATACTAAAGATGGCATCATTGTTTACACGAATAATGAACAGTGGATACCTTTCCAATAAATGTTGGTCAAGCATCCACTGTAAACCTTGTAGAAAACGCTTACAACATCAAAGCATTAATTAGTAGACGTTGTAATTTAGATAATTCGTTGAAGTAGGGACTTCCGCGAACACGTTAAACGCAATAGAAGCTCTAAGTGCCAGTCAGTTGCAGTTGCAATCTTCAGAACAATCTAGACCTGAGCTGGTTCTACACGAGCGTAGAACAGACCACGAATCTTGACTTCCTCAGGTTTTTTAGCACCTAAGTCGGTATCTGAAGGCTGTTCGCTCTCGAAGGTGCCTGCAATTTCACCAGTAGAGCTATCTACTTTCGCGACTTGCAGAGAGATTGTGCCTTTGAGAACATCAGCTCGCTTAACGTTGGCGATAGTCAGTTCTTCATTATCAGACTGGGCAGGGAGAGCCACCGCGTTATCATACCCAGCGGTGACACCGCGACCTTTGGGGTCGAGGAAGGCAGCACCTCGATAAGAGGGGACTCTGAAGTCACCTTCAAAGTTAGTTGAGGTGTTAATGCTAGTCAAGCCAGGTTGTGTTTGAGCCACTAAGCCTTTGAGGCTAAACAGGAAAGGTATGCTTTCACCACCAGGCAGTTTAACTGTAATAGCTTGGAAGTCAAAGCCATCTCGTTCCACAAAGGTGAGGCTACTATCTGAATTGATTTTGAGATCGCCACTAATTTGATCCAAGGAGTAGGTGCGACGAGTCAACAATTTGCCAGCAACATATTCTGCATCTTGCCGTTTATTAAGGGGTTCTTCTTTCACAAAGAACTGGGTTGGCTCTAAGCACAGTTCTTTTATGGCGTAGGACTGGCTACTATCTATGGGGATGAAGCCACGACTTGTTTCTGCCAGTTGACGGCATTTAACAGCCAAGCCAGTGCCTTTAATCTGGTCATAGGTCAGGAACTCTGTACTAGTCGATGATGGACCTTCACTACAAGCAGTCAGTAACCCCAAGCACAAAGCCAAGAATGCAACAATTAAAGCGCGAAACCTCATGGTTAACCTCAATGTCAAAAATTAATATTTAACTTGTAAAACTGCACCAGAGCTTTGATAAGCCCAAGCTGCGACTTCAACTTATCAGGAGCTATACGTTTTTAAACATGTTGCTTCCTAAAGCCAAGGCTTTAAACCTCAAACTACCCAGCCCACTGCATCAGTTGGGATACGTGGTCAAAGGGTGGTAAAAAATTTAGCAGTTTTACGTACAGCCCATTGTTTTATGGGGAAATCAACCAGATCATCAGCCAGATCATACGATTTTTTTTAACTCAAAATCAAAACGTTCTGATGTTAATCAACAAAACTGGGATCGTATGTAGCTATCCCAGAGGCTTTACTATGCATCGTAGTTCACCGAAGGAGGCATACCCGTTCTTTGTAAGTCCTGTGGACACGACGAGCGCGTCTGTGCTCTTGAGAAGGGCTTGCCGAAGGCTAGCAAGTGGCGTTCTCCTGCTCTCACGGCGACTGGTGTTGGCGCAGCCTCTGTTGGAGGAGATACCTGAAGAACAACAAGTCTGAGCAAGGACGCTCATTGAGCCAAGAATCCCCACCTGAGCACCGTTCAAAGCAGCGTGTCGCAGACAAGGCAAGGTGGAGAGCGTCAAATGAGTCGTCAAAACTTTAATTGTTGCTCTACAGGTAGTTCTCTGAGAAATCAACATTCTAGTAGTATATTATACATATAAATTTTACAAATAAATATATTCAACATATAGAGTTTCTAAATTCAGAAGTTGTTTACTATTAACTAGAAAAATTTAAAATGTATCAAGTTTTGCTATAAATACAGAGACTAAAATTATAATTGGGCTTTCAGTAAGCTAATCACTAGCAGGAGGCTAGGCGGGTAGTGAGTCTTTGTATTCTGAGGCTACTCACCAAAGTGAGTACTCACAAAACCTATTTTCTATTTTCTCTGAAAACACTAACACTTCATAAATCAATTAAACTTTTCAACGTAAAGTTGACTGGTAACAAGTGAAAGCACAAAATCTCCAGTCAATTTGATTAGACTGATTGACAAGGGCAGGAGAGTATGAGCAACAGTAAAAAGTTAGAGTTAACGGAATTACCTTGTAAACTACAGGCAATTGCATCAGCCGTATATGATGCAGCCCAATGTTGTCAAGGGAATGTTATGACTCTTTTAGCCTTACTAAGACAGTTGGAGCAGTTACACCGAGAGATCCGAGATGGGGTTTTTCAACAGAGCTTGCCTGATAACCGTCAAGCCCTCTACTCACTGCTTCGCGATATTGAGGCTCAGGGAGGCTGGCCTTATATTGAACGCATGAGGCTACAAGCCTTTTTAACAAATGTAGAGCAAGAGGCAGCTGTTGAAAACAGCTGTGAGGTGTTGGAAAACGATAGCTCAAGGAGCCGGTAGTATCAATCTTGGATTGTAGATTTGGGATTGGGAATTGTTAGTTATTTTTGTTGGTTGTTCTTTACGACAAACCTCTGAACAATTCCCATGACCATCTCTAACGCTTGCTAGTCATGCCATCATAAAGGGGTGGAATTGCTCGTAAGGGCAGTGCACTCTATGCAATCGTGCTAGTCATGGTATTATTATTATTTATTCTGTTTACCCTATTTTTTGTTAAAAATCTGACAGCATACATGCCTTGGTTAAATTTTTCCAATTATCGGCGAATTGTGTCAGCTTAATTCCTCTTGTTGAGTTTTAACCCCTGAGTTCTTAGTCAGACAATGAAAAACCCTAACGGAGGTTCCTCATGGGGAAGACGACGCCACATTCTTCTCCTTACGGAGACGCTCTTGCAACAAGTCGGTTTTGCCGACGACAGTTTGCATGCACGAAGGAGGAACCCCAACGCCAGAAGCCACAGACGGGAAACCCGTCTAAAAATTTTCATGCGTCCTAATGTACGCAGTTTATGACGGCTAGTCTAGTTAGTTAAGAATCTTTATCCCTATTATCAATGAGATGGCTTATATGGCTGCTGTAAAGTTTTACTAAAAGTGAAAAAAGTCTTTTGGAGAGCTGGTCTACCTAGCTAACAGCGTTTACTAAAATGACATCATGGTACGAGCGTAACAACGACTTGGACTAAAAGTGTGGAAGGGTTTGAATGGCTGGCATTGTATCGGTTTCTCGCACAGATTTAGAAGGTCGCCGTAAGAAATTACGTCAAAGGCGGCAGATGAAAATTATCCAAGCTATTTGGCAAACCATGGCTGTGAGTTCATTGGCAGGAGGTTTGCTGTGGATGGCTACCCAACCGATTTGGGTACTAAAAACACCCAAAGACATTGAGGTTTCAGGCAATCACTTACTATCTCGTGAAGCTATTCAGTCACTACTCGTGCTTTCCTATCCTCAGTCTTTATGGCGGATAGAACCTCATAGGATTGCCGAATCTCTGAAACAACAACCGACAATCACACAAGTGAGTGTCAATCGTCGTCTGTTTCCACCAGGATTAATCGTCCAGATTGACGAACGAGTCCCTGTAGCGATCGCTCAAAGTCGTCGCGAGCAACGAAACGCTGACACTGGTCACAAAAAAGTATCTGTAGGATTACTAGATGCTAGTGGTGTTTGGATACCTATAGAAAAATACACATCTGTTAATCCCAGCTTGCGACTGCCTAGTCTCAAGGTTTTTGGCTCACCAGAGCAGTACCGCCCCTATTGGGGCCAACTTTATCAAGCTCTCAGCCAGAGTTCTGTTAACGTCAAAGAAATTGATTTTCAAGACCCAACCAATTTAATTTTGAAAACAGAACTGGGAAATATACATCTTGGGGCACCAAGTTCCTTGTTGCTTGAAAAAATTAAGGTAATGGCACAAATGCGAAATTTACCCGCACAACTCAATCCTAGTCAAATAGAGTACATTGATCTAAAAAATCCAGATCTTCCATTAGTACAAATGAACCAAAAACAACAGGCTAACTCCTCTAATCTCTAAAAAAAATTTGATGTGTTTGATATGTAAAACACACTTAATTGATAAAGAAGTTTTATGCTGATCAATATACAATTTTCGATATTGCAGTAACTTAAGTAAAAACCAGCATTAACTTCTAATTACTACGGGAGGAATAATCATTAAAACTTCTACCCAAGTAGAAGCAAAGCTTGTTGTTGCTCTAACATCTAAATAATAGGGTGCAAATGTTAGACAAACTGAAGATGGGGTCTAGGCTGAGAAACATCTATTGCCTACCTAGTATTCGACAAACGCGTCTCGTTACAGATTGAGTTCATGAGCTTTTTATTTTCTGCTAACTCAAAAGAGGGAAGCAGTGTTGTCTGCGAGGAAAACTGCTGTTTACAACAGCTTTCCGTAAGGTTGGACAGTTTGTGTTGTAATCAAGTGTATTTTGAAAACACTTGTGTTCAGACATCCAAGGGACGGCTTTTCGTAGGTAGAACCCTATAGTCACGAGAGTGAAGGATACTGAAACAGACGCGCAAAGGCTGCTTCGCTTATGTTCCTCTAGGTACCCTGAGACTTTCATACTAGTCAGAATGGAAAAACTCTTCCAAAGCAAAGGTAGAATTTCCTTATTGCAAAGTTTTTCTTTTATAAAAGCGAACCTAACAGCAAAAAACTAGGGTGTTCCATTACCTAACAAGCAATTTCTCGATTATCTCCAGTTCAGGAATAGATAAGTAGAACATAAATTTCGTATTCTCAATGGTAAATCCTATTGATCAAATCTTGATAAGAAATGAGACTCACCACAGTCTGCCTTTACAAGTTACGCAGCACCTTGTGGATTTTGCGTACATAATTTTCTATTCCCAGAAATTGTGTATACGTAATCACTTAAAAATCCTCCGAGAAAAGTCTTTTAAAGAGGGCAAGAGTTGGTTGTACCAGTGGTTGATAGACTTATATTTTCTGAATTTATACCATAAAACATCTGTATGCAGGGCAAATAGCGAAAAAAAAACCAGTAGCCCCAGTCTTCAAATGAATGTCCGATGTCAGTCACAAGCTCAAATACGGAGATATTATTGGGAATACCAAAGGTATACTGAGTCAAATCGGCAAAATAGCAGCGAAGATATTAATGTCTGGTGGAAGTTATACAAGTCAATTTTCGGTGAATACAGGTATACTTCACTAGAATTAGCTGTGCGACTGGGTACCTTAGTGGCTGACCCGATAGCAAAGTTTCGACTTCCAATCCTCTCAGGGTAGGAAATTGAAAGAACAATAAACAAAAATGCCATAGATTATGGCAGCCTCAGCGTCAAACTATAGTTGACTCCTAGGTGAATAACACCTTAAAAAGTCGTTTATCTACATGCTCGCAACTCCGATGACACTTGATAATAACCAAGGGCTTACCTATAAAAACTCCCAGTCTCCCGGACAGCAAGGGTTTTCGCTGGCGATCAACTCCACCAATCCTTTTAATAATACTGGGGTGAACTATGGGTCAAATCATGACAGCAAGAAGATTTCTGGTGAAGAAACACGAATTGGTGATATTGTTCCTGGTCGAGTCGCCAATATTAAAGTGATTGGTGTAGGTGGTGGCGGTAGCAATGCTGTTAACCGCATGATTGCATCTGATGTGATTGGAGTGGAGTTTTGGTCAATTAACACCGATGCACAGGCTTTGACCTTGGCATCTGCTCCCAGTCGCTTGCAAATTGGACAAAAGCTAACCCGGGGTTTAGGAGCAGGTGGCAATCCTGCTATTGGTCAAAAGGCTGCTGAGGAATCACGAGACGAGGTTGCCAAAGCTTTAGAGGGTGCCGACTTAGTGTTTATCACCGCTGGAATGGGAGGGGGTACTGGTACTGGTGCAGCTCCGATTGTTGCTGAAGTCGCAAAAGAAATGGGCGCTCTCACTGTCGGTGTGGTCACGCGTCCATTTATCTTTGAGGGGCGTCGCCGCACTAGTCAAGCAGAGCAAGGTATTGAAGGTCTAAAAAGTAGGGTGGATACGCTCATCATTATTCCTAACAATAAGCTGTTGGAAGTGATCCCGGAGCAGACACCTATGCAAGAAGCCTTTCGTTATGCAGATGATGTGCTGCGTCAAGGAGTACAAGGTATTTCAGATATCATCACAATTCCGGGTTTGATCAACGTTGACTTTGCCGATGTGCGTGCTGTTATGGCGGATGCGGGATCAGCGTTGATGGGGATTGGCATTGGCTCAGGAAAATCAAGAGCTAGAGAAGCAGCAATTGCTGCCATCTCTTCGCCGTTACTGGAGTCTTCGATTGAAGGAGCCAGAGGCGTTGTCTTTAATATTACTGGTGGTAGTGACCTTACCCTACATGAAGTGAATGCCGCAGCAGAAACAATCTATGAAGTTGTTGATCCCAACGCCAATATTATTTTTGGAGCAGTGATTGATGACAGGCTCCAAGGTGAGGTAAGACTTACCGTAATTGCCACAGGATTTACAGGTGAAGCACAAGCTGCACAACAGCAAAATGTCAATCAACAACGGGTTGTCTCCTCACCACCAACAAAACGACCAATGCCACAGCCACCAGCAGCTAATCCTCCAACGCCTGTTGCGGAACCTAAAGAAAAACCAGGACTAGATATACCGGATTTTCTCCGCAACCGACGCACACCCCGTAATTAAGATCATGATGGATTATGAATCCAATCAGACTGAGAAATGCTATAAGGGTGACAGGCTAAAAACTTTGCGCTTTGAAGCCCCAAATGAAAGCTGCTCAACAGGTTTTAGCCTGGTATGATAAAATGCTAGACACTAGATAGCTTTCTTTTACCACTTTAGGAAAATAAAAATTGAGCCAAAATGATGAAAGTCAGATTTGGTGAGGAGCTTAGCGATTCGCAAACTAACAAAAACCGACAAACGAAGCTAAATAGATAAAACCCTGTCAGGGCAAGGGTTTTAGATTATAGTCTAGCGAGAGTGATAAAAGAGAGATAGGCAACGTAAAAAGTATTTCAGAGTCAAAATACTGCGTCAGCCAATTCTTAGATTGAGTCGCCTATGAAACCCAAAAAAAGTGGGGTGGAGGATTTTTGTATCTCAACCTACCAAGCTGAAATTTCGGTTCTTAGTACTTTTGTAATTTCCAACTGGTTTAGTACCATCTAGATTCACCAGGGTGCAAAGGAAATTACATGAATATAAGCTATGAATATATAAGCTAACCCTCTAACTCATTGGAGTTTTTGCTGATGAATCTACGATGTTACGGTCTAACCGTGCTAGTCGGAATTTATGGCAATGATTACGATTTGTCATTTTTTGCCTGCTCGACCCATTGAATAACCTGATGACCAAGGCAAGTACCATCTAGTTGGTCTATCTCGCGCACTCCAGTAGGGCTAGTAACGTTGACTTCGGTAAGGTAACCACCGATAACGTCAATGCCGACAAAAATTAAACCGTCTTTGCGTAAAGTTTCAGCTAGTTGGGCACTAATTTCATGATCTCTTGGAGTCATGTTAGTTTGGGCAATTGTACCACCTGTCGCCATATTATTACGAAAGTCGCTGCCAGATGAAAGGCGATTGAGGGCACCAATCGGTTCGCCATTGAGCAGGATAATTCGCTTGTCTCCGTCTTTTGCCTCCGGTAAATAGGTTTGCACCATGACTGGAACTCGACCTTGAAGGGTACTGAGTTCGACTATAGAGTTGAAGTTGCGATCGCCCAGTTCTAAAAATAAAATCCCTTCTCCTGCTTTGTTTCCTAGTGGTTTAAGTACCGCTCTTCCCTGAACCTCTACAAATTGCTTGATTAACTGCTTATCAGCGGTGACAATAGTTTCTGGAATGGCCTTGGTAAACTGGAGGGCATACATTTTTTCGTTTGCCGCTCGGATACCTGAAGGACTGTTAATAACCAAAGTTTTGTTTTGGTCTATGTAGTCCAGAATGTAAGTGGCATAAAGATAAGGAACTGTTACAGGTGGATCTGTCCGCATAAAGACGGCATCAAGTGTTTCCAGACAAAGGGCGGTGCGGTTGCTCAATTTGTACCAAGGATTCGCTGCTTGATAACGTCCTTTCATTAACTGCACTGGTACAAGTTCCACTCTTTCTAGGAGTGCCCAAGCTTTGCCTTCCACCACACTAAGTTGATTGGCTTGAGTTACCCAAACTTCATGTCCCAAAATGTGAGCTGCTTCCATCAGAGCAACGCTTGTATCGTGACACGGGTCGAGCTGATGGATGGGATCAATGATAAAAGCCAGTTTCACGCTTTTTGCCTCAATTTTGATTATCCCTTGAAGAGTTATGCACTTTTAACTCCTAATTTTTTTCCTTGTTTTTCACTCTTGACTTTTTTGTCAACCTATACATTGTTGGTAGATGCTAGCAGTTCATCTAGCTTGCCTTCAGCCTCTAGAGCGTAAATATCGTCACAACCACCAATATGATAGTCGTTGATAAAAATTTGCGGCACAGAGCGTCTGCCATTTGCTCTTCGAGTCATGAGATTTCGTGCAGTCTCATCTCCATCAATACTGTATTCGATGTAATTTCCCCCCTTTTTCGCCAGCAAATTTTTGGCACGAATACAAAATGGGCAAGTTCTCCAAGTATAAATTTCTACTTTTGCAGCCATAACATCCTCAACTTTTATTAAAAACGAAGGAAGAAGAAAGAAGGAAGAAGGCAATTGGTGGGGGATTTAAACCCGCCACTAATTGTAGACCACCGATTTTCAATTTGGTGGAGGCGACGACCACCCATTTGGTCAGAGGGAAGAAGACCGACTTCGGTCTTCTTCCCTCTTCCTTGTTAATGTTTCTTAATTTTAAGATAATGTTGTTGTGGCTGTAGATGCTTTATCTTGTGCTTGCTCTTCCTTTCCAATTAGTGGAAAGTCAGTTTGCGGAAGACTTACACGAACGCAGTACCTCAGACGGAATTTGAGTGCGGTTGTGCTTGCACACAATCGTATATTTTTTGTGGTGATGGTGCAGAGCGCCCACTGAAGAACGCGATCGCGAAGTGGGCGCTCTGTGCCATCGCCCGTATAGGTCTGGAGGGTAGTTTGGAAAACTGCCCTCCCCCTGAACTTCTCTGAGGGCAAAGTTGCGGAGCGACTTTGGAGCACCAGCGCTGCTACGTGATCGCTCTCGCATTCTTCACATAAAAAATTTGTAAACCAAAACAAGATTTTTACAAAATCTTGACGTTTGTTCATGATTCAGGGTAATATCTGATACCAGAAATATCAAATTACAAAAAAAAGGAAGGGAACTCCATGACTTCTGAGGCGTCGCTGTGCATTCCTTCCCAAACCTCAAACCATACAACCTCTGTTGTTGCATTTGGTGGGGAAACAGACCATGAATTAGAGGCGCGCAATATTCAGAAGGGAGCATGTACCATTGACCTCCATACTCTCCATACATTTATGGAGGAAAGCAACACAAGCAACCTGATTCCGTCTACCAAGTTATCTGTGGAAGACTTTAGGGGTATTAAGATGCCCCGTGTACATGAGTTTAATCAGCAGAGTAATACGCTGCTTAGTGACTCTAAATACTTGGATAACTTGGTGAGCAGAAGTGAGGATGACTCTGGACTTGTAGGCGACTTGAGCACAGATGATTTACTGGTAGCTAACGCTCAAGGAAACTCACTGCCCAGCCAGGGTCAAAAGAGTGTAGTTTTTATTGACTCTAGTGTAGAAGATTATCAAAGTCTGGTTACTGGTATCTCACCAGAAGCGAAGGTGGTTGTGCTAAATCCCTCAGAAAATGCGATCGAGCAAATGACGAGGGAATTGTCCAACTATCATCACGTAATTTCCAAAGTAGAAATTATTTCTCACGGCACATCAGGGAGTCTGCAATTTGGACAAACCTCTCTAAATTCTGCTGCCCTTGACCGATACAGCCAACAATTACAAAGTTGGGCGGACGCCCTCACTGGTGATGCTGACATTCTCATAGACGGTTGTAATGTTGCTCAAGGCGAACAAGGTAGCCGTTTTGTCACAAAGCTGAGCGAACTTACAGGAGCTGATATTGCTGCTTCCGTTGACTTGACTGGGAATGCTGCTCAAGGAGGCAATTGGGAGTTGGAGTACAAGGTTGGTCAAATTGACTCAGTGTCATCGTTACAACCGGAAACGCAGCTACAATACCGTTCAATTCTGGGAGATCCAATAAATTTTCCAGAAGGCTTCATGAAGAGTGTCGAAGACTACGGGGCAAAGCCGAACGATGGCATCGACGATACTGCTGCTATCCAGAAAGCGCTTGACGATGGACGGCGTGATGCTAACGGCAACTCCATATACACTGATTACTTCGGTCGTCCCAAAGCGCTGTACTTCCAAGCCGGTACCTACGAGGTGAGTAATACCCTCAATTGGATCGGCAGCGCCGTTACTCTCCAAGGTCAAGGCAGTGGCAATACAGTCATCCGACTCAAGGATAATGCAGCTGGCTTCAACAACTCTGCTGCTCCTAAAGCACTCATTCAAACCCCGAATGGTAACACGTCTTTCCGTCAGTTCATCTCAGGTATCACCATTAACACAGGAAATGGCAACGCTGGTGCGATCGGTATTGACTACATTGCCAACAATGTTGGCTCATTGCGTGATGTGAAAATTAAATCTGAAGATGGGAAAGGTGTTACGGGTCTTGATATGCAGCGCGGATGGCCAGGTCCCTGTCTAATCAAGGATGTTCAAATTGAGGGCTTTGATTATGGCATACAGCTCTCCTACAGTGAGTATGGTCCAACTTTCGAGAACATCACTCTAAAGAATCAACGGGTAGCGGGTATTAGGAACGTTCACGGTGTGCTAACAATTCGCGGATTAAATAGTACCAACAGCGTACCAGTCATTCAAGGAACAAGCTCGGCTGGTATGGTCACCTTAATAGACGCAAATCTCCAAGCCGGGGCATCCAATTTTAGCGCAATTGAGACAGCTGGTGAAGTCTACGTACGCAATGTCACTACTAGTGGCTACCAATCAGTGATTAAGTACAACGGCAATATAGTTTCTGGCACATCTCACACAGAGTATGCCACGAATGTCTACCAGTTGTTTGACGGTCCCAAACAGTCTCTCAACTTACCTGTTAAGGAGACTCCAGAGTCCAACGACTACAATATGGCGAACTGGGAACGCTTTGAACTTCAACCTAATACAGTGAACTGGGGACGCTTTGAACTTGAAGCTGTAGGGTCCGGTGGTACAAGCAAGTTGCAGTCGGTGCTCAACTCAGGCAAGTCTACAATCTACTTCCCCTTCGGTAAATACTTCTCCTACGACGAAACCGTGGTCACGGTTCCTGCAACGGTTAAACGTATCATTGGGTTTTCATCAGTAGTCGATGGAGATTCCCAAGGATACAACGGCGGTGGCATTAAGTTTGTAGTCCAAGGAAATAGTTCAGATTCTCCGCTCATTATTGAGGGGTTTGGTTATGGAGTGAAGATAGATCACAGCAGTTCATCACGATCAGTAGCGCTCAAGGATGGATTCTACAAATATACTTCCAGCGCTGGTGCAGGCGAATTGTTCCTTGAGAATGTGAATCTTGAACGCTTGAAAATCCAACCTAATCAGAACGTTTGGGCACGACAGTTCAATAACGAATACAATCAGGGCACTAAGATAGAAAATGACGGCGGCACTTTCTGGATTCTGGGGCTTAAGACCGAAGGCACTGGCACCGTTATCGAGTCGAAAAACGGAGCAAAAACTGAGGTGCTAGGAGCAGTGATCGTGCCCGCACGACCATTTTCTTCTGGAGAAAAGCAGAAACCAGCGTTTATTGTCAATAACTCAAAGGCTTCGCTGATCTACCGGCAGATCGCCTACGATCCTAACTACAACTATGACATTCAAGTCGAAGAAACACGTAATGGAGAAACGCGCCGGAAGTGGACTAGCCAACTACCGTATTCGGTAACACTGTTCACAGCCTTTCAATAAAAACCCTTCATGAAAGGTGTAAGGTGTAGGGGTATTCCTCCCTACACCTTACACCTTGAGGTCATAAAGGTGGTAACTCTTCCAAAATCGTGAATCGGATATGATTAATCGCTAATTCACCAATTGAAATATCTTCTTTTGTCAGCCTTACACCCTTACTCGTCAAAGTTTCAAAAGGAATTCCTTTGCCAATTTCAATGTGATACCAGCATAAGCCCATAAAAAACCTTGTGGGATATGGTCCACCGCCACCGACATCATCAGGATTGGATTCCATTGGCAACCAGCCAAAACCCGGTATGTAAAATTCTAACCAAACGTGATTATACTGAGGTTGTAGAGGAACTTGTTGGTACTCAGCGTAGGGAGGACATTTGTAGCGACCTACTGTACGACAAGGGATGCCATTTAAACGGCATAAAGCAAGTAAAACGCCCACATACTCGCCGCAAGAACCAACACCTCGTTCTAAAACGACATCTGGCGTGTCAATATGGGGTTTAATGCCGTAGGACAACTCGTCGTAGACGTAGTTGCGGATACTATACATTTTCCGCAGCAGATTGGTTTCAGTGCCAATTGCTTCACGAGCAGCACGACGGACAATGCTGGTATCCATTGCTAAATCATCATCATCTACTAGGTACCGGGATTGAAGTTCGGGTGAAGTTTCAGGTATATTTTCTACGTCTTTCGGTGTAATACGATACTTGATTCCCCAGACTTCCAAAACTGCTTTCCAGCCAAAAATATGCCGTTCGCCTGGAGTGAGGGCATCAAATTTGAAGACAGCCACACGTTGGTCTTCTATCACTTCTTCTGTAAAAGGCAGACCAATAGGTTCAATGTGTTTTATCTTTTGACGCGCAGTTTCCGATGGCAAAGCAATACGCCATTCTACTTCTGGCAAATACACCTCTTCTAATGGCAAAATTTCTTCCATATATGACATCTCAATGAGATAGCCATTGGAGAGGGCACAGCGTTTCTCTGGATTGTAATAGTAATTGAGCGGGTGAATGAAAGTGCGATCGCGGTAAGATAGCTCATACGTCGGGTCAGCATTGGGATTATCCCGGACATACGGTTCATCAGAGGCGTAGGCAACGTAGAGACTTTTTTTACCCGTCTCACTATCTTTATGTATTGCTATCCCCGTGGGAGAATCAAACGGGGTGAGTACGCCGAATTGAACTTCCCCAGTAGCCCTGTCGATGCAGTAGACAGTTTGTTCTATTGTGTCGCTCACCCAAAGCGTTTGGGAGTCCACTGCCAAATTCTCCACCCCGACCCCAGGAGCATAAAACTTAGTAATTTGTTTTCGGGTATCGCGATCAAAAATCAAAATATCTCCCAGCTTTTGACAACTGATGTATACAGCTGATTCCCAAACTGCAATTCCATCAGCTGTATAAGGTAAGGTCACAAAATGTTCCAAACCTAACGAAGCCAGCTTACACAGGTAAACATTGTTTCCCCGAGTGACCCAAAGAGTATCTTCCCAGATCGAAATACCTGTGATACCCGTAAATTCTTCGGCTTGATGGGGATTGAGAATTTTAGCGTTGTCAGTGTATGGGTCAATTTGCAACAGATGCCCTTTGACAGTATCAATAGCAACAAGTGTATCTTTCAGGAAGGCAATGCCACCGAGGGCGGTAGCACCAAGGGGTCGAATAGTCCTTGTCCCAAACATTTGGTTGGTGGGTGGAAAACTGGGGAGTGCAAAAGTCATCATATTACATTGGTTTTGTCAACGGTTTAGCATGCTTAGAATCGAAGGTGGAAGATCTCGTGTGACCAAATTCTCTACTTCTATTACTCATAATTATCAGCATTTCGTGTTATGAAATTCTTATTTAGGACTAAGGACATCCATGTTATCCGAAGGAAAAATTGTGAACTATCAAAAATGCTACCCGTACTATACAGCTTGGTACTCAACCTAATATAACTTTGTGTCGATGGTTTTCCAGCCATTGCTAAATTAAGATCGAGTTTTGTAACCATTTTCTGTGACCTACAAGATGTCTGCTCATTCTCTGCCTGAAGAAGCCGCTGTTTGGCATAGTTTGGAAGTTGATAAATCATTGGAACTGCTCAAGACAAATGCAGACACTGGCTTAACATCCCAAGAAGTACAACAGCGGTTGCAAAAATATGGTCCCAATGAACTAGAGGAAACTGCTGGACGCAGTGCTTGGGAAATTTTGGTGGATCAGTTCAAAAACATCATGTTGTTAATGCTGATTGCTGTCGCCATAATTTCCGGGGTTTTGGACCTGATATCTTGGCAACAAGGCGAGTTGAAACCTGGTGAGGTGCCATTCAAAGACACAATAGCCATTTTAGCGATTGTTATCCTGAACGGTATACTCGGTTACGTTCAAGAAAGCCGTGCGGAAAAAGCTTTGGCAGCCCTGAAAAAACTTGCTTCTCCCAACGTGCGAGTCATTCGCGACGGCAAACCAATGGAGGTTGCAGGCAAAGATCTGGTGCCCGGAGATGTGATGCTGGTGGAAGCCGGGGTACAAATCGCCGCAGACGGACGCCTAATAGAACAATCTAACCTGCAAGTGCGAGAATCGGCACTCACTGGTGAAGCCGAAGCGGTTAACAAACGGGCAGAAATGACATTGCCAGAAGATACATCATTAGGCGATCGCATTAATTTGGTTTTTCAAGGCACTGAAATTGTTCAAGGACGAGCAAAGATTCTGGTGACCAATACCGGAATGCAGACAGAACTTGGCAAAATTGCCTCCATGTTGCAGGCAGTAGTTAGTGAACCGACTCCGTTGCAACAGCGGATGACCCAACTCGGTAACGTCCTGGTCACGGGTTCTTTGATTCTGGTAGTGATCGTCGTCGTAGGTGGTCTTTTCCGTGGTGGTAATTTACAAGAACTGTTGGAAGTTTCTTTAAGTATGGCAGTAGCTGTGGTGCCAGAAGGCTTACCTGCTGTTATCACTGTTACCTTAGCACTGGGAACCCAGCGAATGGTACGTCGCAATGCTTTGATTCGAAAACTCCCAGCAGTAGAAACCCTAGGTTCTGTCACGACTATTTGTTCTGATAAAACTGGCACCTTAACTCAGAACAAGATGGTGGTGCAATCAGCTTACACAAATAACAACACTTTTCGTGTAACTGGAGAAGGTTACACCCCCAAAGGGGAGTTTCAGTTGGATGGTAAAACAATTTCCACAGAAGACCAGTATCCAGAAATCCAGACTTTATTAGTTGCGTGTGCCTTGTGTAATGATTCCGTTTTACAACAGCAACAAGGAGAATGGACGATTTTAGGTGACCCAACAGAGGGCGCTTTGGTGACACTGGCGGCAAAAGGAGGAATTGAAAAAGACCAGTGGAACAGTAAGCTGCCCCGTGTTGGCGAGTTCCCCTTCTCCTCAGAACGCAAGCGGATGAGCGTGATTTGTCAAGTTGAGGAAGTCGAGACGCTCGGATCGCCGTTAACATCACCAGACCCTGTGCTCAGCAACTTGCTGCAATCTGAAAAGTATTTAATGTTCACCAAAGGCTCACCAGAGCTAACTTTGGCACGTTGTACCCACATTTACATAGGTACTGGCTCAACATCTTTGAGCGAGGAGCAACGCCGCAACATTCTGGCAGAAAACGACCGAATGGCGAGTAAAGGTCTACGAGTACTGGGGTTTGCCTACAAACCCCTCACCGAAATTCTACCGGAAGGGTCAGAGGAGACATCCGAGCAAGAATTGGTGTGGCTGGGATTGGTAGGAATGTTGGATGCACCACGCCCAGAAGTACGAGCAGCAGTGCAAGAATGTCGGGATGCGGGTATTCGACCAGTGATGATTACTGGAGACCACCAATTGACAGCAAGAGCGATCGCTACCGATTTGGGAATTGCTCAAGAAGGCGATCGAGTCCTCACAGGTCAAAAGTTGCAACGGATGAACGACCAAGAACTAGAGCAAAATGTTGACTTAGTAAGCATCTACGCTCGGGTAGCCCCCGAACACAAACTGCGAATTGTTCAAGCGCTGCAACGTCGGGGTAGATTTGTCGCAATGACAGGTGATGGTGTCAATGACGCTCCAGCTCTCAAACAAGCCGATATCGGTATTGCAATGGGTATTACTGGTACCGACGTGAGCAAAGAAGCCAGTGACATGGTCTTACTTGATGACAACTTTGCCACCATTGTCGCTGCCACAAAAGAAGGTAGAGTTGTTTACACCAACATCCGCCGCTTTATCAAATACATTCTTGGAAGTAATATTGGTGAAGTCCTCACGATTGCCGCAGCACCAATTATCGGGCTGGGAGGCGTTCCCCTCACGCCGTTGCAAATTCTTTGGATGAACCTCGTTACGGACGGTTTACCAGCACTGGCATTAGCTGTAGAACCTGCTGAACCAGATGTGATGAAGCGTCCTCCCTTCAGTCCCCGCGAAAGCATTTTTGCTAGGGGATTAGGTTCTTACATGATTCGGATTGGTATTATCTTTGCCATCATCACGATTATTCTCATGGTATGGGCGTATAATCATTCGCAAACAGTCACTGGTCCGGATCTAGTCCAAGACAGGTGGAAGACAATGGTCTTCACTGCCCTGTGTCTCGCCCAAATGGGTCATGCTATAGCAATTCGCTCGAATACCCGACTAACCATTGAGATGAATCCTTTGTCAAATCCTTATGTCTTGGCAGCTGTCGTCTTGACGACGATTTTACAGCTGATGCTAGTTTACGTCCCACCCTTGCGAGCTTTCTTTGGCACTCACTTGCTTAGTTTATCAGAGTTGGGAATTTGCCTTGGCTTTAGTGCCTTGATGTTTGTGTGGATTGAAATGGAGAAACTGTTCTTAAGGTTGATGGGTAAAAAACCTGTTTAATATCATGTCCGGTTGATTAGTGTCTATTCCCAAGAGAACCCCTCCCAGAGGAAGCATCCCAATTTTGTGAAAGTCAGTAGACCGAAAAGATTTCTAGAAGGCTTACCATTGGGGCATTCTGGCGGATTGTATACAATCCGCCAGAATGCCCGTATCATCTGCGTTTTGAGCAATAGGGTTGTAGATGAGTTCTCCTGCTAAGGTAAGCGATCGCTCGACCCTGTGCCCAAAACATCGCCCCAAACCCTCATTCTTGCGTTGACTGACAAAAGTTTTCGGTCTACTGAAAGTAGATAGTGCGAGCATCTTGCTCGCTATAGTACGCGAGCAAGATGCTCGCACTGCATTTGGCATAAAGAGCAAACATTTGGGATGCTCCCCTCCCAGAGATCCACTTAACTCGGAGTCCCCTCTGGGGATTGGGGGCAGGGAGGTTTTGTCTGACGCCAAAACCGGGGTGGGTACTAAGCGCGTTTAAAAAACTAATTCGCGACTTCAGCCATCTCAATAATACGCCCTTCATAGTCTTTAACTAAAAAATTTAATGGCTTTTCGCTACGAATCTTGAATTTCAAGCCCCGTGTTTCTACGCGCATTAAAATCATTTCTAGGCAGTCGCGGTCAAAGCAAACGTGGCGTTGCTGATTTTTACTACCTAAACTCGCTCCAGTAATCACATGCAACTGAGTATTTTTCTTTAACTGATACCAAAGCCCCTCACTAGCATTGCTAATTCTACTGCTGGACAAGGAGGGACTGCTAGACAGGTAAAGTGGATCAACCCCCGTTGCACCTAAAGTATGCTCGTAGTTGTAGTAGTAGTGTAAAGGCACTTCAGCTGCTGGCAAGTCTAGCAGTCCTTCATACAACTGTCGTGCCACCTCTAAATCTGACACCATAACAGTATGTACTTTTGGGGCACTGGTGAGAAACATCCACATGGCACCAGCATAGGCTGCTAGTAACATCACCATTATACCTTGGGTGGAGAAAAGGCTATCTAACGGTAGGGATGGCAAAAAAGAGCCTATAATAAAAGGCTCGAGCAGGAATTGTGACATGCTAACTGCTATAACCATGAATAAATCAAGAAATGTATGTATAAAGAGACGCTTTTAATCTTGTAGATTAGGACTTAATATAAGTCTGTGTTTCTAGTGTATCAAGACCAATAAAATATGACCGCTAGTATAAACAGACGCTTCAGCAAGATATTATGCAATTAATAACATAATTCCTCTATCAAAATAATTTTAGCAACATATCCTAATTCGGATGGTGCAAATTCCTTATTTTCCTGAAGCTAATCACCCACTGATTAAGTCACTCTTTCATCACACAGATACTGAACTACTCACTCTTGTTCAGCAAAATCCGGATGCAGGTAGATACTTCACAGCGATTTTTTGTCGATACAACCCGATAGTCTACACATTGATTCGGCATTCAGCGCGATCGCCTGTGCAAGCTGATTATCTTTTTGCGCTAACGTGGCGACATATTTACTACGAGTTCGTTGGACTTGATTTAAACAGCAGTCAATTTGCTAAAGACGGTTTGACTGTGCAAAATTGGCTAATTAATATAACTGCTTATTGTATTAACGAGATTCAACTCCCTCCTACAGAAGCAATTCATTATTCTCTTAAGACGACTTCTCCACCTTTGTGGTGTTATGTGGAACAGGCATTAGACCAGTTACCACCCATGTTACGATTGATGGTTTTGATGGCTCAAACGTTCCGCTGGAGCGAAACCAGAATTGCGGCTTACCTGCAAGCTGAAGGAGAAGCCATCAACTCAAGCGAAGTAGCAATTTTCCTTCAAGAAGGTTATCGTATGCTAGAGGAGAAATTACCAACAGATATCCGCATCATTTACTTAAGTGAAAATCTTCTTAAATCTGGGGCTGCGTAGAAACACGGTCTAATGTTTAATAAAAATAGATGGGCAGCCATTGAAATACTTAGTTAATCTGGCTGCCTAATTTAGTGAAAATAGCCCCAAACTTAGTTCAAAAAGACTTTACCATCTTCTTGAATTCTGACGACACCCTGATTATTATCAGCATTCCTTTGTTCATTCAAAGAAAGCTCTATTAATCCTGACTTTGTAGATGTTGGTGTGACTTTTACAAAACCATTGTCTTGACGAACGGTGCTGATAGTTACAGGGAGTGACAAGTTTTTCAGTACGACTTCTTGGCGACCAGAAAGAACACGTCGCTCTGTATGCCCAATGACTTCATAATTGATTCGAGCATTCGTGTTATTTTTCAGCCTTACAGAAACTTTTCCGTTAGTAGGAGTGACCAGAGCAATTGGGGTTTGATTTTCTTCTGGTAAAGGGGGTGTAATGACAGAATTTTGTCTTTGTTGAGTGCTGGGGGTACTTTGAGATTGAGAGCGTGTCCTGATAGTATAGTCACCTGCGGGTCCTTGACTAGTATAGGTCCTAACTTCTGATGATGAGTTATTCGTGTCTTGTCCGGAGCGCGTTGTCGTTGACTGTGTTTGGCGACTGTAGCTTTGGGAGCTATCACCAGAACTGCTGTATGGTTCTTCACCGCCCATACCTTCTTGTCTTGTCTGCTCTTGTGTTGGTTCAGTAGAAACACTACCCGGAGTAACGCGCCCTTGCTGTGCTAGTTGTCGAGTGATAGCGTTGGGTGGACATCCTTCCGGAACCAAGACTCTACTATTGTGGGGTTCTTCGTAGAAAATGCGAGGACAGGGATTGGTTTTAGAATTAGCTTGTCGCTGAGGTTGCTGAGCCACCACTACTTGAGGAATGACAGGGAAGCCAATCAGTAACCCCCCGCAAATAGCTCCTAAAAATTTAGCAGATTTACTGAACTTTTGGCATTGCTGATTCATACTAATCTCCTAGTAAATTATTTAAATTTATTACAGATGAAAACTTTTGCAATAAGGCAACGTCTTTATTGAGGCAAGAATGAAGACTGATTTGCTCATTACAAGCCTTTGTTGACTTTTTTAATTAAAGTTTTAAAACTTAACAATATAAATATAACAATTATTAATCATTTTGAACTCTAACTGTAGGCATGAAAACTAACAGCAGATGAAATAGATAGATCTGCCATAAGTAGTATTTAAGTAGAAGTCTTATCTACTTAAATACTACTTGAATAATAAATATATAATTTCTACTTAAGTAATAAATTAGAAGTTAAAAAGTTAGAATTTAACTCCTAACTCTTAACTCCTAACTTTTAAATTTGTTATGCTTGTTCCCAAAGTTGGCGAACTTTATCAGGCAACCAACTAGCAATTTCCTGAATTCTTTCTGGAGATAACTCATCTTTCGTAGCAGAGAACACAGCCTTGACAACCTGTTCTCTGTCTACATCGCGTTGCAATCCACCTTCATTTGCGACCCGGAATAAAAAGCGTTCAGAATCAATCTTAAAAATGCCAGGACCTTGCCAAGGTGGACGAACCCGACTCAGAAAGCCCACAATTGGATTTGTATCTTTCCAAAGGTCTACAATTTTCGTTTGCAGCGCTTTATCGTCTGTTTCTTCAGCTGATTTGTTACCCAGTTCATCGGCAACTCGGTCTGCAGCTTCGGTAGTCATAAGGTCGCGCATCACCCGGTAAACAACTTCAGTAATATCCCTAGCGTCGTAGATATCCGCCAATTTGCCTTTTGCCATCACCTTTTCTAAAAAGGGCTTATCTTTTGTGGCGATAGGAGATGATTGTTCTTTATTTAAAGTTTCTGGAGTATTTGTTTCCATGAATTCTCCTTAAAGCGTTGGCTTTTGTGTAATGTCTAAAGGTAGAAGCGAATTTTGCCAATAACAAATTAGCAGTTTGTAGAACTACTTAGAAATGCCTGAGAAGTAGTCACATCAAATCGCTAAAACTTATTTTTGGCTTGCTTCATGAAGCATTGCCACTAAATTAATAAGTAAAGATACTCCCGTACATCTGTCACAGGAAACACCCATAAATCTGCCACAAGAAACATTTGTTAATAATTCAGTAGGTTGTCATAATAGATGAAGTGAACGCTTACAAATGGATGTAGAAAATATTTCCCCTACGTCACTGAAAAATCCAAAGTAACGGGTAAAGTGACGGTGACAGTAGTTCCGCTACCTTGAGTACTTTCTACTTGAATTTGACCTTGGTGGTTTTCGACTATCGCTTGAGCGATCGCTAGTCCCAATCCTGAACCAGCTGCACTTTGTGTTGGTATACTTTTAGCTGTATGAGTACGCGCTGGATCTATCCGATAAAAACGGTCAAATAAACGAGGTAGTGCCTCAGTAGGGATTCCAATACCAGTATCCCTCACCTTAATCTGCAACTGAGCAAAGTTGTAACGCAGTCCAGAAACCCGATTTGTTGCCTCAATACGTGCTAATTCCACATTCACACGTCCCTCAGGGGGAGTGTATTGCAACGCGTTGCCAATCAGATTTGTAAACAGCCGCACCAGTTGATCCCAGTTGCCAAAAACTGTGAACCAGTTGTCAAGTAATTTGGGATTGGTTTCGCAAACAGGAGGATCAATCAAATCTAGAGAGAAGGTAACACTTTTTTCTGCGGCTAACAGTTGTTGTTCTTCAACTACTTCCATTAATAAAGCGTCAACAGGACAGAGAGAAAAACCCTCTTTGCTGATACCACTATCCTGTCTTGCTAGAAATAGTAAATCGTTGACCAACTTGCCTAAACGTTGTGTGAGCCGTTCTACCACTTTCAATTGTTGCCGATAGTGCGATGGAATAGAACTGTCTGCTTCGGCTAATTCCAAGTCAGTTAGGGCGACTTGCACATTAGTTTGAATCAAGGTAATTGGACTTCTTAATTCGTGAGAAGCATCAGCAGTAAACTGTTTGAGACGTTGATATGATTCGTGTACTGGTTCCATCGCTTTACCTGAAAGAAACCAGCCACTTGCTGCCACGGAAAATACCATCAATCCAGTACCCAGTGCTAAATCAAAAATCAACTGGCGACTGGGTTTTGTCACTTCAAACCAGGGATGACTAACACGCAGATATCCGAGTACTTGCTGACCAATTTGCACCTGTTCTGTCACTTGTCTCAGCACGAGTAGGGGATGAGGGAGATGAGGGAGATGAGGGGGATGAGGGGGATGAGGGGGAAAGAAATAATTGTCCATTAACTCTTTCTTCCCCAGCTCCCCCAGCTCCCTCATCTCCTCGTTGTCCCCCTGTTCCTGTTTCCTCACAACTTTGACAGTCTCACCCATTCGGTTGGGATGCAGTGGAATATTGAGGGGTTGTGACAAAGTAGACCAGAGTAATTCACCTGTGGGGCTAAACCATTCTAGATCGATGTGGTCATCTTCTGTGGTGTCAGTATTATCGCGAAAACTAGCTTCTACATTTATACGGAATTGACCTAAGTCTGGGTTCACCGACTCAATGACGAGCGATCGCTCCACCACTTCTACAACATGATTCAAAGTATCGTCAATTCGCTCAATCAAGGTATTGTGGACATACAAATATACCCCACTGGCAAACAGCAACAGTAGCACAGCTGTCACAGCAGTGTACCACACGGCAAGACGGCGACGAGTAGCTTGAAACATAGAAGCAAGACATATTTTCCTCTACAATGTTTAGTGTGCTATCCCACCTTAGATGAGCTACACCTGCCTGTATCCAGGTCATCATGCCGAAATCAAAAAAGACTACCAATCAAACCGATCTCAATGACCCTCAATACTATCTCAACCGAGAGTTAAGCTGGTTGGAGTTTAACAAAAGGGTGTTGCATGAAGCCTGCGACTCGCGAACCCTCCTCCTGGAACGCCTCAAGTTTTTGGCAATCTTCAGCTCTAACCTGGATGAGTTCTTCATGGTGCGTGTTGCAGCACTTAAGCAACAGGTAGAAGCAAAGGTTAGCCTGTTAACTTTTGATGGTCGCACGCCGCAACAACAGCTAGACGAAATTAGCTCTACACTGCGTCCATTAGTCGCCAAACAGCATGAACAGTTTGAGAAAGTCCTGCGACCCAATCTAGCAAATCACGGCATACATATCTTAGATTACATAGATTTAACCCAGAAGCAGAGAAATTATTTAGACAAATACTACCAAGAGCAAGTTTTTCCCGTTATTACTCCTCTTGCTGTTGACCCCAGCCATCCTTTTCCCTACATTTCCAATCTCAGCTTGAATTTAGCAGTTGTTGTCAAAAATCCAGAAACAGAAGAAGAGTTATTTGCTAGAGTCAAAGTCCCAAAAGTGTTACCGCGATTTTTAGCTTTACCGCCAGATTTAGGAATTCATGATAACGGAAAACAAGCAGTCTGGACTGGTATACCTTTGGAACAGGCGATCGCCCATAACTTGGAGTCCCTGTTTCCAGGAATGAATATACAAGAATACCATACTTTCCGTATAACCCGTGACGCTGACCTGATCTTAAAAGAAGATGAAGCCGATGATTTGCTGTTAGCTATTGAGCAGGAGCTACGAAAACGACGCGTTGGTGGTTCTCCTTTACGGTTAGAAATACATTCTCAAACTCCTGAATCCATCAGAAAACGACTGTTGGAAGATTTAGAATTACAGGAAAATGATGTCTACGAAGTACACGGCATCATGGAACTGCGGGATTTGATGTACTTCATGTCTTTACCCGTCCCAGAACTCAAAGACCCACCGTGGCAATCTGTTGTACATCCTCGCTTACAAAGGATGAAAGAGTCAATAATAAGTCCAGATGTACCAGAGCTAGAAGAAGGAAAAGATTTTTTTACAACCATTCGGGAAAAGGATTTATTCGTACACCATCCTTATCAATCCTTTTCGACCTCCGTGGTGCGCTTTATTACCCATGCTGCCCATGATCCGAATGTACTAGCAATCAAAATGACTCTTTATCGGACTTCTTTTGACTCGCCGATCGTGAATGCCTTAATTGCTGCTGCTGAAAATGGCAAGCAGGTGTCTGTGCTGGTAGAACTGAAGGCGCGGTTTGATGAAGAGAATAATATCTACTGGGCTAGGCGTCTGGAAAGTGTCGGAGTTCACGTAGTTTATGGTCTAGTCGGTTTAAAGACTCATTGCAAACTTGTTATGGTGGTGCGGCGTGAACAAGACCGTATTTATCGCTACGTACATATTGGGACTGGTAATTATAACTCGAAAACGGCACGATTGTATACAGACTTGGGATTGTTCAGTTGCAATGAAGACTTGGGTGCTGATGTCACAGATGTTTTCAATTTCTTAACTGGATACTCGCGGCAAAAGTCATACCGAAAACTTTTAGTTGCACCTGTGACTATGCGCGATCGCTTTATTTCTCTAATTCAGCGAGAAATAGAAAATGTTCATAATGGCATGAGTGGGCGGATTGTTGCCAAAATGAACTCATTGGTAGACCCGCAAATTATCTGCAATCTATATGAAGCTTCCCGAGTTGGTGTGCAAATTGATCTCATCGTGCGTGGAATTTGCTGTTTACGCCCTGGATTAAAAGATATTAGTGAAAATATTCGCGTTATTAGTATCGTTGGTCGCTTTTTAGAACATTCTCGCATTTTTTATTTCTATAACAATGGGCAGGAGGAAATCTACATTGGTAGTGCCGACTGGATGCGACGCAATTTAGATCGTCGGGTGGAAGTCATTACCCCAATCATAGATGCAGATATTGCCAAAGATTTGCAAGAAATTTTAGGAATTATGCTAGCAGATAACCGTCAAGCTTGGGAGTTACAGCCAGATGGTAGTTACATTCAAAGACGTTCTGGTGAAGAGATCCCAGAAGCTAGCTCACAAAAAATTTTCATGTCAATGGCTTTAAGCTCGAATGCGTTCTCCACCTCAAACATAGTAAATACAAAAAAAAGTTCCTCATACCTTGATAACTAGCTCATTCCAAATTTTATTAAAAACGTATCCCCTCAATACTTCGGGGTAGGCAATTATTATGGTTGCCACGACCAACCAAAGGGATGAAGAGAAGATTTCTCACGAATAATAGTCGCAAGAGAGGGAATTTTCTCTGCCTGAGAAATTCGGTCGCGCACATACTCAAAAAAACTGATTCCCAATTTACGAGTAGTAGCAACAACAGACAGAAAAGTGTCAATCGCTTTAGTACCTTCCAATGTCTGAGTGGCATAACTAATATTGCGTCGCTGCACTAGAGTCCTACTAGCAGCTAATTCAGCAGGATTGTTATGCAGGGGTAATTCTGGATGCTCTAAAACTAGAAGCAACTCCGATGCTTTGGCAACAGTTAATCGTTTTCGTTCATCCAACTGTTCGTAACCACATATTGTTTGGAACAGTTTGCAGAATTTAGACTTTAGTTCCCGTGCGATTTGCGGCGCTTGGAGAGTCTCTAGAAACTAGTAGTTCTCGGTAGTAATCCCAAAATTGGTCTAAGAACTCATCTAAAAGTTGATGATAAGCAACGAAACCCAACAATATCAAACGTTTGTTGGGTTTCGCTGACGCTCTACCCAACCTACCATTCTCTTAACTGAACCGTATTGCTTCATATCCCTTAAACTGCGCATCTGCTGGCAGTTCAGAGCGAGGATATTCTAGTATTTCTTCTCGATTTATTTTGATGCTTTGATTTTTGCTGCTCTTGATGTGTTCTTTTGGAGTTTGTCGTTC
>JAHHHH010000047.1 GCA_019359415.1 Iphinoe sp. HA4291-MV1
AGGTAAGTGTTTTTGGTGCTAATCGTACCACGTTCTCGTTCCTTTTATGCGCCCTAACTACAATTTTTCTGTGTTGACTCCAGTCTCGCATATTATGGGTACATTATTTCCGCCGTGTTGTACTAGTTAAATCTTTGAGGAAACATACAGATGCTCAGAAGCGCGGCTATAGGCAACATACAGTAGTTGATTCCTCAGCCGGTTCTCTCGGCATCCGAAGATGTTTGCAGTGTCTACAAAAACATTATTGAAGGTACTACCTTGGCTTTGGTGAACAGTCAATGCATATGCGTACTGGAGGCGATGCATCATAGCATTACCATGAAAGCTAAGATTATATAGCTCAAGCATTTCGTACCACTGCCGCCATAGTTTCTTCTTTTCTTGAAGATCATCTTTTTTTGTAATGCTTTTGCGGAAATCCAGCAGGTAAGCCTTCATATAATCCCAATTGTCAGGGTGAATCATCACAAGCTCAATTTCTTTGCCTGTATCTGTCTGGACTTCCAGGCTAAAGATATCAATCGGCGTACCAGTAAACATCATCCTGATGTTACCTGGTTTAACGCTGATCACTTCGCACTCCTGGCAACTGTGCATTACAATTGATTTTTTCTCCCTCTGGTCTACCCACTTGAGGATTGCATCTTTAGCCATCAAAATTTCACCTGAGACAAACGGATCTGAGTTCCATCCATAGAGATCATCACGAACAATTTTGTTGATAACCTCGACCCGTTTATTTGTCCACGCCAATGCACGTAAATGATTGGGGTTGGGGCGTTTTTCCTCTGAGTACATTCGTTGGAATCGATTAATTAATTCTTGCAGCCAATCATCAGGCTGCATTTTTGTGATGTTGCCCTTTGTGTAAAGACGTGGTGGAAACTGTTTGTCGATGTTATTCCGCAGTTGTGTGACGTATTCTGCGATCGCACCCTCATAACGCATCACCTGTGTCAGTTCAATTCCAACGGGCAAGCTAAAGACTGGTGACTCTGGCAAGGCATCTTCTACTGGTGGTAGCTGGGCAGGATCGCCCATAAGCATCGTTGGTGTGACTTGCCTTGAGATCAGCTCATAAAGCTCCACCCCAACCATTGAAGCTTCATCAATAATTACCAAATCAAATGAACGGTAATGCAGCTCGTTTGTCCAAGTGTTAGGAATAAGTTTTCGTTTACCATGCTCATCGTAATCCCCTGGCATTACGTGCAACAAAGAATGCAGGGTAGATACAGAAACATTTTTCAGACTCGCTTCATGAGCGCTGGTTTCCAGAACCGCCCGTGCTTTGTGAGTAGGAGCGCACAGCGCAACTCTTAGCTCTTTAATTTCTACTTTTTCGTCTTTAGAGTCAAAACAATCATCGTCATATTCATCGTATTCGTCATCTTCAACAAGTGCAGAATCTACCTGTCGCTTGACAAAAACTTTCTGCAACATCTGGATAATTCGGTGAACGCAGAATGTCTTCCCTGTGCCAGCAAACCCGCGCAAGATAAAAGGCTCCCTTGGGTTAGAGGTAAACCAATCGTGAGCAAGAATGACAGCTTGAAGTTGATCGCTCGACAATGAGTTAGCGGCATCTCCTAGTATCTCTAAAGCAGGGTGTTTGCGTTTAGCATGTTTAGATGTTAACGTCCGCAAATTATGCAGTTGAGTTCTTTTTAGCTTTACAAGCATGGTTTAAATTAGGTATTAGTTTGATTCAAGATTTACGTTCAGCACTTGAGCAAGAAGCCGATTAACGGCATCCTTTTCAGACTCACCTTCTAATTGGTGTTGCGATCGCAGGACTTCCAGAAGTCGCCTATCTATATCAACTTGCTTGTACTTTTCTCTACGCTTATCTTTCTTTTTACTTTTTACTTGTTTTGACAATTGACGCCTTCGTACTTTCTTGGTCAACCAGCATATTATGTACTGAAGAGCCTTTATTCTTTTGGTGTCGTAATCTCTTGTTTTTCTTTGGTCAAACTGAAATGGTAGTAAAATAGTCCAATACCCGATAAAACAGCGATCGTAAAGATAATTGGTATTAACTTCAGATTCAGCCCAGACGTGCCAGACTTGGTAGCAGGAGGTCGCGTTGGGATAAAATTTACCGTATTTGGGCTACTAATCGAGTGCGATACATTCTCTGGATTAGAAATGTCCTCATAATCATTCAATCTAGATGTAGTAACAGGGGGCTGTATCGAGTTCAAGTCTGCTGTGGCTGAGTTATTACTTGACCAGACTTTATTCTCAAATTTAAGAGTTTCTTTATGAGACTTTGCTCCTTCCAGCATTAGGTTGACTATCTCTGTATAGGCATCTGTCCATACCTGTTTAACTTCTGGAGTCCAGTCCGTTCCTAAATATTCTTCTAAGGTTTTCAACAGCACCTCACCTATCATTGGATACTGTTCTGGTGTGACAGCATACCTTACATGTCTTTCTCCCAGATCCTTCAGTATACTTGATAAGTGAGCAAGGTTGTCTGCATTATAGATTACTAACACCAAAGTTTGCATTAACTTCTGGTCTTGCTTCTCCATATCGGTGTTGGCAAATAGGGGCATCAACTGGGGATAGTCATTAAACAGATTGTAATAAAATCTAGATGCAAACTTTGTTCCGTAGGGTCTAATTTGTGCAAAACTTTTTTGTAAAATTTTGAAATTCAAAGACATGGCTTAAGGTTTTCTGAGGCTTAGATATAGTGAACAAATCCTAGTAAATGGTTGTGCTGTGGATTTGTCGTTAATGACATTAGAATCTCACTAAATTAGGTAGTTACAGAAGTAGACTAAGCAAATCTGTAAATAAACCTAAAATACAAGCAGAATCAGCAAAAAAGTAGCATAGTCAGATTGTGAAATCCACGCTCACGTGAATTTTCCATAGTTTCTTTGTTTATCATTATTACTTTTGGAACTAAAATTTTTATTCAAGCTCGTAGCACACCCTTTTGCCCACCAACAACAGCTATGGCTCAAACTATTAATTGTTTTTACCATGTACTTCTAAAATTTTAGCTAGGTTTACATAACCTTCTTGCAGTCTTTATTAAAAAAACAAATTTTGGATGAAGTAGGCGGATAAACTGTATGGTGCAGTTAGGCTGTATTTAATACCAATTCTCTAAAAGCCAGCTACAGATAAAGTGTAGAGGATGTCGTACCGTCCGGTGATAGAGGTAACGATGTAGTTGGTGAGTTCATCAAGAATTGTACTCAGATATTGACTTGACACTCCCACGGCTTGAAGCCATGGGACTCTTGGCTCAATGAGCGCTCTTGTCCAGACTTGGTAAGCAAGGAATACTCTCTGCCCATTTGCTAACACTTCCTCTCGTTTTACACTTAGTATCTAACATATGAAATACCACTCCATTCCAGAGAGAAATACGGGATAAAAGAGCTTTTTGAGCAGCTATAGTACTCTGTTCCCATTTTTCGTCGTTATCCTCACATAGATTCTTAAGGAGTTGTTCACCCATTGGTCGATGAACGTCCTCGTCAAGGTGAGTATGACGTTCTAGGTAGAGAGATAACTGCTTACAATCTAATTTTGAATGATCTAAACTTTGAAGAATTCGTCGAAACATAGATGGAATAATATCTTCCCTACCAAATAAAAAGGTAGCTGCTACCTCGTGGATGGACTTAGAAGTTGCTTCCATTGTAGAGAGAACAAATGCCTTAGTCGCGGATGGAATTGTGACATTCTCTAGCGCATATTGTACAGATTTACCATTTTGAAGTTGTTGGATAAAGCTTTGAATAGGAATGGTATTGGCACCAATTTCATACATTCCAGCAAGATAAAGGTCAAAATGACTGATAAATCGACCAGGTGAAACTTCATCAGTTTCTTCCGCCAAAACAATATCGTTAATTAATCGAGCTGAAAAAATATCTTTTGGTGGTATCCAAGGTATTGTTACACAAGTAAGTTTAGTTTGTAATGTTTTTATTAAACTCATAAAATCCCAGACGGCAAAACTATGAGATTCCATAAAAATTTGTAGAGAGTACAAGTCGCAAAGCTCAGTATAAATTGGATGGTTGACTAGAGTATTTTTAAGGTAAGAAATACACTCTATCAGTCGCGAATAACGGTCTGACATATTCAAGCATCCTTGTTTTTTAAAAAACTTATCTTTGTTTTTTCGGTGTAATTAGTTGGAAATTTAAGCTAATCTAGCTAGAGCTAAAACATCAATAGTTTGATGTGTACTTGGTATATTTATCCAAAATACTAGCGATAAAGCTATCTTAGTTTTTCCTACAGTTCAAGCTATATTTTTATGAATTTCAACATCCATGATGACAAGTATATATTGAACATGATTGAAACATACTAGATATAAGAAATCCTAAAATTCAGTATTGACACAATTTTTTTTAATAAGTATGAATTGCTACTTTTTTTCAAAAACTAATTAAATTTTATATAAACGTAGGGTAACTATTCTGGCAATTTTCTTCACTAGTCTATTACCTTATAGAGATGCATTTTTAACTTATCATATGTATTTATCTTAACAAAACGATCTATAAGATAAACTAAGACAAAAACTAAATTTATACTGTTGCTCAGTATAACTAAACTCAAATTTGACTATTAAAAATTAGCTAAACCAGTGGAATTACAGTACTAGCATTTGCTATGCTTGGTATCCAAGACTGTAATACTGAAACAGTTTATGGACCTTGCTTGACAAGCGCACTTTTCTTAACTTGTCACGAATGACTTCACAACGCATTAGAAAACCGCATGTGTGTTAAAAGAAATAACACAACAAGCGGTTTTTCACTAATATTGAAAGGGAAGTTCTTAGTAGCTAATAGTAAAAACAACTAACAACTAATACCAATTCAAAAAATGTTTGCGACAGATACCCCACCCGCACTGACGCGCACCCTCCCCTTAGCAACTATCCATTAGTCACATCTTTCTTAACACTAAAAATTAACCATTAGCGCCAGAAGCAGCGAGTTCCGCTAAGCGTTCTTGCTGATCTTGAGAAATACAAGCTTGAATAATGTCCTCAAGTTCGCCTTCTAGGACTGTGTTGAGCGAATAGTTTTGATTTAAGCGATGGTCGGTGGCGCGGTTATCTTTATAGTTATAAGTGCGAATCTTTTCAGAACGCGATCCTGTACCTACTTGCGATCGCCGCATAGAAGTGACAGCTTCTTGTTGTTCGCGCAACTTCATTTCATACAGCTTTGCTCGCAGGATCTGCATTGCCCGTTCTTTGTTTTGCAACTGGCTGCGTTCTTCCGTGCAGAAAATGCGAATACCAGTGGGTTTGTGGAACAAGTCAACTGCTGTTTCCACCTTGTTGACGTTTTGTCCACCTGCACCACCAGAACGAGCAGTAGTCATTTCGACATCCTTTGAGTCAATGTGAATTTCTACGTCATCTACCTCTGGCATGATTGCTACAGTTGCGGTAGAGGTGTGAACCCGTCCCCCGGCTTCAGTGACTGGCACCCGCTGCACGCGATGCACTCCAGCTTCAAACTTTAACTTGCTGTATACGCGATCACCCTGAATTTCTAAAATGGCTTCTTTGAAGCCGCCCATTTCCGCCAAGGACTCACTCACCATCTTCACGCGCCAACCTTGGCTATCAGCATAGCGTGAGTACAATCGTACTAAATCACCTGCCCAGATACTTGCTTCATCACCCCCAGTACCCGCACGAATTTCTAACATGATGTTTTTATCATCGTTCGGGTCACGAGGTAGTAGTAATATCTTCAAGCGATTTTCTAATTGTTCTATTGTTTGCTCAAGTTCTTGAACTTCCAGATCTGCCATTTCTTGCAGTTCTGGATCACCTTGAGCTTCTTTTAGCACCTGACGCGCCCCTACTAATTCTTCCTGGGCATTTTTCCAGGTTTCATAGGTATTTACGACTTCTTCCAAAGAAGAGCGTGCCTTTGCTACTTTTTGATACTCATCAGGGTTTTTTGCAGTATCGGGGTCAGCAAGGCGACGAGTCAATTCATGAAAAGTTTGTTCAACGGATTTTAATTTCTCCAGCAGATATGTTTCAGCCATGACGAATGCAGTCACTCCTTAAAAATAGCAAATTGGCTTGAGCATTAAATACAACAATCGACCCGGCTCATGCAGGGTCGTTGTTAACAGCTAAAGCCAGCCCGCTACTTTTTCTTTCTACCGCTGCTTTTGGGTTGGCCTTCCATCATACCGTATTTACGCATGAAGCGTTCTACGCGACCTTCGGTGTCGATAATCTTTTGAGTTCCAGTGTAGAATGGGTGGTTTCCAGACCAAACATCTACGTGCAATTCTGGCTTAGTAGAGCCGACAGTCATCACTAGTTGACCATTGCAGTAAACTTTTGCCTCTGGGTACCACTGGGGATGAATCTCTGGTTTAGCCATTTTTCCTTTCCGTGGTCTATCTATATATATTATAACTTTCAGGTTTTCAGGGGTTGAGTGAATTTTAGATTTTAGATTTTTAGGATAATCCAAAATCTGAAATTGCAACCGCTGATAAAAGTTGATGCACGCGGATATAACAGAAAATTATCTGCGTCGAGGGTGCGGTTAAAATCCAAAATTGCTTAACGCTTGGAGTACTGAGGTGCTTTGCGAGCTTTGTGCAAACCGTATTTTTTGCGCTCTTTTGCTCGTGGATCACGAGTGAGGTAGCCTTCAGTTTTTAAAGGCGGACGGTTTTCTGGGTCGAGTTGGCACAGAGCACGAGCCACTCCCAAACGAACTGCATCTGATTGTCCCGTTAAACCACCGCCTTCAGCTTTTACGAGAATGTCATATTCATTTTCCAAACCTAGAGTTTCTAGGGGTGCTTTGGCGACAGAAAGGTAATTAGGGTTGAATTGGAAGTAAAGGTCTCCTGGTTTGCCATTGACAATCAATTGTCCGGTACCAGGAACCAACCGAACCCGCGCGATCGCGGATTTACGACGACCTGTACCCCAGTACATGGCACGACCGCTATTGTTCTCTGTTGCTTGCATTAGTTTTGTGCTCCTGGAATTGTCTGAATTTTCAACTCTTTTGGTTTTTGTGCTGCATGGGGATGAGCTGGTCCAACGTAAACTTTTAGCTTAGTAAATAAATGCCGTCCCAAGCTATTTTTCGGTAGCATACCTTTGACGGCATGTTCCACAATTCGTTCTGGCAAACGTTGTTGCAGCTTGGCAAAGGTTTCGGTCTTCATTCCGCCGGGACGACCGGAGTGACGACGGTAAACCTTTTGTGTGCGCTTTTTACCTGTGACTTCCACTTTTTCAGCATTCACAACGATGACGAAATCACCTGTGTCCATGTGAGGGGTGTAGTGGGGTTTATTTTTTCCTCTGAGAATCATGGCGATTTCGCTTGCTAAGCGACCAAGGCGTTGGTTGGCAGCGTCTACAACGTACCAATCGCGCTCAATAGTATCCACTGGAGGAAGGTATGTTTTGTTTGTTGTCATTTATCTTTAGTCCTTAGTCATTAGTCATTAGTCATCAGTCATTAGTATTAACCAAAGACTAATTTAGGTTGGGTATCAAACCAAATCTCTTGGGGAAAGGGGAAATCAGGATAGCCAACTCGCAACAAGCATAAGCCATAAGGGGGTGCGGCATATTTCACTTCTTCACGCCGTTGATTTTTCCAAAGGTCGGTGAAGTTAGCAAGTGTCATTTGTCCACAACCAACCTGCACCAACATCCCCATCAACAACCGCACCATACCATACAAAAACCCATCTGCCTGAATTTCAATATGGAGAAATGACCCGTTGCGATAACACTCTGCTGCTTGTACTTCTACCCAGGAATGCTGGCGTCTTGAGTTCGAGCGGCGAAAAGCAGCTAGGTGATGGTGTCCAATCAAAGGTTTTAGTGCCGCCTGGATAAGAGATTCGTCTAGGTGTGCGTGATAATAATGCCAACTAAAGGTTTTGGCAAACAAGTTTGGTCGTTTTTCAGTATAGAGTGTGTAACGATACCGTCGATATGTAGCACTGAAGCGAGCATGCCAATTGTGATTCACTTTTGCTGAAGCTCGAATCAGTATGTCTTTGGGTAAATAATTGTTAATAATTGTTGCCCATTTGTGATCTGGTATCATACTTGTGGTGTTAAAATGTGCCACTTGAGCAGCCGCATGAACTCCAGCATCAGTTCGCCCAGCGCCGTACAGTGTCACTGGATGACCTAGTACATGAGAAATAGCTGTTTCTATCTCTTCTTGGACAGTACGTTGTTGCGGTTGCCGTTGCCAGCCATGAAAATGAGTGCCCAGGTATTGAATGACCAGGGCGACTCGATAGGTTTGTGTAGGCTGGTGGCTACTTAACATAGAATCAACTAGAGGGATGCACTAAAAGTCGTTCCTCTGCCTTCATCTGTTTAGACGAGTTCGATAATTGCCATCTCAGAATTATCACCCCGACGCCGTACGGTATGCAAGATGCGGGTGTAACCTCCTTGGCGGTTAGCATACCGCGTGGAAGCTTGCTCAAACAGAGCATGAACCAGTTGTTTGTCGTATATATAACCGAGAGCTTGACGGCGTGCTGCTAAAGAACCTTCTTTAGCAAGAGTAATCATTTTGTCCACTTCGGAACGTACCACCTTAGCTCGGACTAAAGTGGTAGTGATCCGTCCATGACGAATCAGTTCAGTAGTGAGCGATCGCAACAGAGCGTGACGCTGATCAGCTGGTTTGCTGAGTTTTTTAACTCCACAACGGTGACGCATAATCTTTCTGTTAGTTATGAGTTGGTGGTTGTTAGTTGGTGGTTGTTAGTTGGTAGTTGTTAGTAGAACTAACAACTACCAACTAACCCAACGGGAGAGCCAGTTGCTCATGGGGGAAACTATGCCAGATATACTTAAGCGAGGGAACCTCCAAGGGCGCACTGGCTCATCACTAACCAGTTTTAGGTGTGTTTGGAAGCTCTTTCGGTTGGTAGGGTGATTCCCAAGCGTCGCTGTAAAGCTTCAACGACTTCTTCAGCTGACTTCTGACCAAAGTTTTTTATTTCTAACAGGTCTTCTTGGGTGTAATCCAATAAATCAGCGACAGAGTTGACTTGTGCCCGTTTGAGACAGTTATAAGCTCGTACAGACAGTTGCAACTCTTCGATAGGAATCTGAGCGGTTGGATCGTCTGGAACTTCTGTACCTATGTCTGGTGTGTCGAGAGATATATCTTTCAACGGGTTGAACAAATCCACCAGTATAGTAGCAGCAGAGGAAAGTGCTTCTTGGGGGTTCAGACTACCATTTGTCCAAATTTCCAAAAGCAGTCTGTCTTTTGGTATTCCACTTTCTCCACGGGTTTCTTCAACGCTGTAGTTCACTTTCCGCACTGGCATAAATACCGAGTCGATTTGGAGAAAGTCCAAGGATGTGGCTTCTTCACGACCTCGTTCTACAGTGCGATATCCTTTACCTCTTTCAATCCGAAATTCCATTTCTAGCTTGCCACCCTCAGCTACAGTAGCTATGTACTGGGTCGGATCGATAACTTCTACTTCACTAGGCAAATCAAAATGTGCCGCTGTGACTGTTGTTGGACCTGTAACGAGTAACCGACCAATCTGGGGTTGAGAGGAATAGCTTTTGAGGATAACTTCCTTCATTTTCATCAAGATTTCCAGCACATCTTCTCGTACACCCGCAACGGTGGCAAACTCGTGTGTCACGCCCGCAATCCGAACTGCTGTGACTGCTGTACCCTCTAGGTTGGAAAGTAATACCCGTCTCAAGGCATTGCCAACTGTTGTCCCTTGACCACGCTCCAGAGGTTCCAACACAAATTTACTGTGGTTGCTCCTATTTTCCTCAGTACTTGACTCTACACATTCAATTTGAAACTGCACCATGGAGTAGCCTCCCTTGATATAAGGTCCTACTAGCAGGCAAATTTCTTGCCTTGACTGACACTCAGTTGCGGTGAAAACCGTTTTTACTTGTGTCCTCAACAGACAGTCCGACGGTACTCGCACACCACTTGCACCGACTGCCGATAAACCATGCACGGCAGTTCCTAATGGGGGGGGTCCAGTGGTTGGGGAGGCACTGCGTGAGGGGTCCAGTACGAATGACGGCTTTCCCGACAGAGGCGACTGCGTTAGCGCAGCGTGACCGTTGGCTCACCTGTTCCGACAGGAGAAGGTCATACCCGTCCCTTGCGCGTCTCCCTTAGGAGAAGGGCTTTTCCTCACGCTTGTTCTGGCGTCTGGGTTTCCCGACTTGTTGCACTCTTCGTCTGGTGTCAGGAGAAGCATGTGCCGTCGGCGTGCCGTTTTTGTTACACAAGAGCGTGGAAATACATAAAACCGGACTGCCTCAACGGACAGTTACGCGCCAGTCCCCAAGGGCGGAACGGCAATAGTATTTTGTTTTTTTGAAGTTTTGAGTTTTCAGGGGGAAGTTGCTTGATGCGAGGGAAGAAAACTACCTATAGTAGGGATATATTGTCATCTTCTGCAAGCAAGCATTGCTCACTCAAACTTCTCGCCCTTACCGCCTCACAAGTTGTATTTATACTCGGCGGCGCTTGGGCGGACGACAGCCATTATGAGGAATTGGGGTAATGTCCCGAATCAAGGTAATTTCCAGTCCTGCTCCTTGGAGTGCTCGAATAGCTGTTTCTCGACCAGCTCCAGGACCGCTGACCATAACCTCTATTTGCCGCATCCCTTGGTCGATCGCTCGACGTGCTGCACTTTCAGCAGCGGTCTGAGCCGCAAAAGGAGTTCCCTTTTTTGCTCCTTTAAAACCGCTAGAACCTGCGCTTGCCCAGGAGATGACATCTCCATTTTGATCAGTAATGGTGACAATGCTATTGTTGAAAGTAGACTGGATGTAGCCAATCCCATTTGGAACATTACGCTTTTGCTTTTTGCTCCCGGATTTCTTACCACTTTGTTGTCGCGCCATATCGTACTTAGTTAAATTAAGATAAGGTGTTGCTGTAGGTTAGCGTAGTAAAGAATTACTTGGATGGGGCTTTCTTCTTACCAGCTACTGTTTGCCGTCTTCCTCGACGAGTTCTGGCATTAGTACGAGTTCTTTGTCCTCTCACTGGTAAACCCATACGGTGGCGACGACCCCTATAGGTGCCAATTTCAATTAAGCGCTTGATATTCAATCCTTCCAAGCGCCTCAGGTCACCTTCAACTTGGTAGTTGTCCTCTATTTCTGCCCGCAGGGATGCTACGTCAGCATCGCTTAGGTCTTTAACACGGGTATCAGGGTTGACACCCGTGGCTGTTAAAATCTCTTTCGATAGAGATAACCCAATTCCGTAGATATAAGTTAGACCAATTTCAACGCGTTTGTCACGTGGAAGGTCTACTCCGGCAATACGTGCCACAACTCGTGTCTCCCTATTCCTTAAAGCTAGTATTGTCATTCTTGTCAGTCAGCAGTTATGAGATGACTTTCCCTGATGACTGTTCACTTTTTCGTTGTGTTATCCTTGGCGCTGCTTATGCTTGGGATTTACACAAATCACCATAACGCGACCACGACGTCTGATCACGGTACACTTTTCACAGATTTTCTTGACAGAGGCTCTAACTTTCATGCCTTTTATCTTGACTCCAAATAGCGAATTATAACATTTTAAGGTTAATTAATCAGTAAAATTCATTATCAAACCAAAAAAGGTTTTGTGGTATTATTTTCTACATAAATTGACCTATTCCACATTTAACCTGTTTGAGTCACATCTTGATCATCAATAATTAACTGACCTCCTGTAAATAGTTTGAGAATGACCTATTTTTTACGCAGTCGATAAGTGATCCTGCCTTTTGTTAGGTCGTAAGGTGTTAACTCCACTTTGACGCGATCGCCAGGTAATATTTTGATATAGTTACGGCGAATCTTGCCAGAAATGTGAGCCAAGACGTTGAAGCCGTTATCTAAGTCAACACGAAACATCGCATTTGGCAGGGACTCGGTGACCGTACCTTCCATTTCAATCAAATCTTGCTTAGACAAGTTTTTTCCTCAATTCAACAGTCTCCTAGTTTGTTGCAGCTATTCTCGTCTGCATAAAGAACATATTTTGGAGAATATATCAACACTTCATTAATATATCTTATCCAATATTGACATACATCTGCTAAGGAGGTAGGGAACAGGGTATTGAGTATGAGGGACTAGGAAAAACTTGCCACCTCAACTTTGTAACCTACTCCCTTGTTCTAAGAGGCAATGACCTTTTTTAATTCAACAGTGACTTCTTCTAAGGACTGATTACCGTTAACACTGAGGAGATTGTGGCGACTACTGTAAAAGTCAATCAAGGGCGCTGTTTGGGAGCGGTAAACTTCTAAGCGACGAAGAATCACCTCTTTGGAGTCATCTTTTCTGCCTCGCTCCAACAACCGCGTTACCACAATTTCATCTGGTACTTCCAGATTGACTACCTTTTCATCATGCTGGTTTAGCTTTCGCAGTAATTCCTCTAAAAAAACTGCTTGATTAACAGTGCGGGGAAAGCCATCAAGAATCCAACCTGATTTAGTATCAACCTGGCTCAAACGTTCCTGCACCATTTCTTCCATGAGCTTGTCGGGAACCAACTCACCTTTATCCATATAACTTTGAGCCTTAACACCCAAGGGAGTTTGGTCGCTCAAGGCTTGACGCAGTATGTCACCCGTAGAAATATGAGGAATATTCAAATCGTCAGCTAACGTTTTAGCTTGAGTTCCTTTACCAGCTCCTGGCGGTCCCAAGAAGATTACTCGTGTCACTACTGTTTCACCATTCCTTCATAGCGCTGAGATATAACGTAGGTTTGAATTTGCTTAGAAGTATCAATTGCCACACCAACCAGAATTAACAAAGAAGTCGCACCTAGTCCTCTAAAGGTTCGCACATTTAAAGCACTCTCAACGGCGGTAGGGATAATAGCAATCAAGCCCAAAAAGATAGCACCTAAAAAGGTTAATCGATTCAACACTCGCTCAATGTACTCGCTCGTTGCCTTTCCAGGACGAATACCAGGAATGCTAGAACCCATTTTCTTCAAGTTCTGCGCTACATCAACTGGGTTGACAATCAATGAAGAATAGAAGTAGCTGAAGAACACGATGGAAACTAAGTAGACGAGGGCATAGACCCAAGAGCCAGAACTCCCCGGAACGAGATAGGTGTTAACAATCCTCGAATATTCTGGATTCCTAATGAAGTTTTCTGTCAAAAGGGGTAAACTCAGAATCGCAGCAGCAAAGATGATTGGCATCACACCCCCTTGATTGAGTCGCAAGGGTAGGTAGTTACGTTGCTCTGCAAAAATTCGTTTACCAACTTGGCGACGCGCTGAAATAATTGGAATACGGCGGATTCCTTCTTGCACAAACACAATACCAACAATCGTGACTAGGAAAAGCAGCAATAGCACAACAACGCGACCTACTGTTTCGCGGTTTCCGCTTTGTACAAAATCGATTGTGTCGCCTAAAGCTTTTGGCAGTGTTGCCACAATATTGACAAAAATCAACAAAGATGCACCATTGCCAACCCCACGTTCTGTAATCACCTCTGATGCCCACATGACAAACATCGAACCAGCAACAAGAGCCAGCGCTGTCTGAGTCACGAAAATTGGTCCGTAGTTTAAGGCAAAGGGTTTCAGCCAGAAAGCTGCCAAGAAGACACTTTGAATAATCGCCCAACCCAAAGAAACATAGCGTGTAATCTGGGAAATCCTCCGCCGTCCTGCTTCGCCTTCATTTTTCTGTAAATTTTCTAAAGCTGGGATGGCAGCGGTAAGCAATTGGATGATAATCGAGGCGTTGATGTATGGCAAAATACCCAAGGCAAAGACTCCTAAAGCAGAAAGTCCACCTCCAGAAAAGATATCCAAAAAGCTTAATATCTGGTTATTACCTTGGATGGCTCTGGCAAATTCATCTCGATTAATGCCTGGTATGGGCAAATGTATGCCCAGACGAATCAAAAATAAAATACCTAAAGTCACAAGCAGCCGACCTCGCAGCCCTGCTGCTTGCGCCATCTGCATAAAAGTTTCTTGAGCCGTTGGGGCTTTGTCTCGACTAATCATAAAGGGCTACCTTGCTAATTAAGTAAGGCGCTGAACTGGGGTAGGACCTGTTCATCGGTGTGCACTTTGTGGCTCACTCTAAAACTTCACAACTCCCACCAGCTGCCTCAATTTTGCTACGAGCTTGCCTCGTGAAAGCTGCCGCTTGTACCTTGAGTGGAATACCCAATTCCCCATTCCCTAAAATCTTCAAAGGTTCTCGACCAGCAGTAATGATACCTGCTTCTTTTAACGAGGTCAGTGTGACTTCTGTATTTGCAGGGAGGGAGGCTAGCTTTTCTACATTAATCGTAGTGTACTTCTTCCGATTAACGAGGGGAAAGCCCTTCAACTTGGGTATACGCTTGTACAACGGATTTTGACCTCCTTCAAAACCGGGTCGAGTACTGCCACCGGAACGTGCTTTTTGACCACGCATCCCTTTCCCAGCACTAGCACCTTGCCCTGCAGAAACACCCCTACCTAAACGACGAGGGCGTTTCTTAGAACCTTTTTGAGGACGAACATCAGTGAGTCTCATAAGCAAAACCTTGTGTAAAATTTTGTCACTTGTTGTCACTTGTCATTTACTAAAAACATGTCATTTACTAAAAACAAAGGACTAATGACCAATGACTAAATGTAAAGATTTTCAACAGGAATTCCCCTGTCTTCAGCGACTTCTGCAAAGGTTCGCAGGGTAGATAGAGCATGGATTGCAGCTCTGGCATTATTGAGAGGATTGTTTGATCCGAGTTGCTTAGCCAGAATATTACGAATCCCTACCAATTCCAATACTGTACGCACAGCACCACCAGCAATAACCCCAGTACCAGGAGCAGCAGGTCGCATCATCACCTTAGCGCCACCACCAATACCATCAATAGGATGGGGTATGGAATTGGATTTGGTCATGGGGATTTCAATGAGATGCTTTTTGCCATCAGCGACGCCTTTTTTCACAGCGCCAATGACATCTGAGGCTTTGCCTACTCCTACGCCAACTTGACCGCGTTCATTACCCACAACAACGATCGCCCGGAAGCTTAGTTTTTTACCTCCTTTGACGACTTTACTTACGCGTCGGATTTGGATCACCCGCTCTTGCCAGGTGGTTTCTTCTTTTTTTGTACGGTTAGCTTTACGACGACCAGTTGCCATTTATTTTATGTACCTCTTGTTACAAGTCAATTGTCATGTGTCCTTCTTTACTAATGACTAATGACTAATGACTAATGACTAATAATCAATGACTCATTTAAAAATCCAAACCAGCTTCGCGAGCGGCTTCTGCCAGTGCTTTCACGCGACCGTGGTAAAGGTTACCACCTCGGTCAAAGACAACTTTGGTAATACCTTTTTCTAAAGAGCGAACTGCAAGCAATTTGCCGACTTCTGAGGAAGCGTCACAATTTGAACCCGAAGCTAATTTAGATTTCAACTCTGGTTCTACAGTTGAGGCTGCCACTAAGGTGTGATGCTTGGTATCATCAATTACCTGAGCATATATATGTTGATGGGAGCGAAATACGGCTAACCGTGGACGGTCACAAGAACCATCAACTTTGCCACGAATGCGTCTATGACGACGCTCTCTTGAGTCTCTACGATTATGTTTCATTTTACTTCTTACCACCCTTACCACCAGTTTTACCAGCTTTACGTCTGACCACTTCACCGGCGTAACGAATACCTTTGCCTTTGTAAGGCTCTGGTGGGCGCACAGCACGAATTTTAGCTGCTGTGTTGCCTACCACTTCTTTGTCATAGCCGCTGACAATAACGTTAGTATTATTTTCAACTACAAACTGAATTCCTTCAGGTGGAGCAATTTGCACTTGATGGCTATAGCCCATGTTCAAAACCAAGTTCCGACCTTGCACTTGTGCTCGGTAGCCAACCCCTTGAATTTCCAAACGACGTTGAAACCCATTGGAAACTCCCTCAACCATATTGGCAACCAAGGTACGGCATAAACCATGCATTTGGCGGGATGTGCGAGATTCATCACGACGATTGACCTGCAATATTTCTCCTTCTTGGGAGACTATGACATAGGGAGGCAAATCGCGAGAAAGTTCACCCTTAGGACCTTTGACTAACACTTTTGTGCCATCAATGGTCACTTGCACCTTGGCGGGAATTGTAATTGGGCGTTTACCAATTCGAGACATAACTTTTTGTCCTTTGTTACTTGTCTTTTGTTATTTGTCTGTTGTCTTTCACTAATGACAAATGACTCATGACTCTCAACTACCATATGTAGCACAGTACTTCACCACCCAAGTTCTGACGCCGCGCTTCTCGGTCAGTCATAATGCCACTTGATGTAGAAATAATGGCAATACCGATACCGCCTAGTACTCTTGGTAGTTCTTTTTTATTGGAGTAAACGCGCAAACCAGGTTTACTCACCCGCTTGAGGGCGGTGATGAGAGGCTGACGATTTTTACCCTTGTATTTCAAGGCAATCACCAGATTGCGCTTCACTCCTTCTCCTGCTTCTTCAAACTCACCAATAAAACCTTCTTCCCGCAGCACTTTTGCGATGCTACGAGTCATTTTTGTGGATGGCACTTGTGTCGTTTGATGCCGCGCCATGTTCGCATTGCGGATGCGCGTGAGCATATCTGCAATTGTGTCGTTAACCGCCATCGTTTCCTCTTTAGATGAACTTATTGATCCCGAAAAGGCATTCCCATTTCTTTTAGTAAGGCGCGACCCTCTTCGTCAGTCTTTGCTGTGGTGATGATAGAAATATCCATACCACGGATTTGGTCAATGCTGTCATATTCAACTTCTGGAAAAATGAGTTGCTCTCTGACACCTAGAGTATAATTGCCGCGACCATCAAAGCTTTTGGGACTAATACCGCGAAAATCCCGGATTCTTGGTAGTGACAGATTGATGAGACGGTCAAGAAAGGCATACATCCTTTCACCTCTTAAGGTCACCATAATCCCAACTGGCATACCTTGACGAATTTTGAAGCCCGCGATCGCCTTTTTCGCCCGCGTCACTACAGGTTTTTGACCAGTAATCAACGCAATTTCGCTTAAAGATGCTTCTAGCGCTTTCGCATTTTGAGATGCTTCCCCCAAACCGCGATTGACAGTAACTTTCTCCAACTTCGGTACTTGATGAATGTTGGTGTACTGAAACTGTTGCATCAGTTTGGGGACAATTGTTTCTTTGTATAGAGTTTTCAGTCTTGTTGTTGCCATAGTTTTTGGTTCTTTTTATCCCTGGGCTTGGTCAGGGATGATTGTCCTTAGTCGTTGTCTATTGTCTTTTGTTTTTCTTGTTTTTCTACTAATGACTCATGACTAATAACTAATGACTACTTATCTAGGATTTCGCCAGTTTTCTTAAGCATTCTAACTTTCTGACCTTCTGCGGTAAAAGTGTAGCAGATGCGACTGGCAACGTTTTGCTTGGTGGAATAGAGCATAACGTTGGAACTGTGGATTGGGTATTCCTGAGTTACAATCCGCCCAGATTCACCTTCTTGCTGAGGTTTGACGTGCTTAGTTTTAATATTTACACCTTTGACAATGACTTTACTTTCTTGGGGAAGTGCTTTGATAATTTCCCCAACTTTGCCTTTGTCTTTTCCAGCAATGACTTGCACGGTATCTCCGGTTTTGACGTGCATTTTGAAAAATCTCGGCTGTTCCTTCTTCTTGTTTGCCATTAGAGCACCTCCCATTACAACACCTCCGGAGCCAGAGAAACAATTTTGGTAAAGTTTTTCTCACGTAGTTCTCGTGCAACTGGTCCGAAAACCCGTGTTCCTCGTGGGTTACCGTCTTTGTTGATGATGACTGCGGCATTATCGTCAAAACGAATACTCATACCGCTGTCTCGATGAATGTTATGACGAGTGCGGACAATAACTGCTTCTACAACATCAGACTTTTTTATAGCCATGTTTGGCTGAGCGTCTTTAACTACGGCGATAATCCGATCGCCTATGAAGCCATAACGGCGGTTACCTGCTCCTAATACGCGAATGCACATGAGTTTGCGGGCACCGCTATTATCTGCGACATTAAGGTAAGTTTGGGGTTGAATCACAATTGTTCTCCCTTTTTGTGTTGTTAGCTACCTAACAACTAAGCAATTCAAAATTCAAAATTCAAAGTTCAAAATGAAGAAACGAGTGTGCTAGCAATTAGTTGAGTCAATAGCTGTATGCAAATGAAATGCCTAACAGCTAATTATGTTTAGCTAAGTTTGGTAGTCAGAATTTCTGTGACTGTCCAGCGCTTAGTTTTACTAAGAGGTCGCGTTTCTTGAATGCGAACGCGATCACCTACTTTGCACTTATTTTCTTCATCGTGCACCTTATAGCGCCGGGTTTGCACAACAATTTTGCCGTATTTAGGATGGGGAGCGCGGTTTTCGATGGCGACGACCACCGTTTTTTGCATTTTGTCGCTCACAACCAAGCCAACTCGTTCTTTAACTGCCATAATCTCCTACTCTGATTCTTTTGCGGGTTGACTTGAGTCAGCGCGTTTGCGTTCTGCTTCCACAGTCATTAATTGAGCCAGACGGTGGCGAGTGTGTCTGAACTGGTGGGATTTGTCTAGCTGTCTGGTTGCTTGTTGCAAGCGCAACTGAAAAAGTTGCTTTTTGACAGCGATAATTTCCTGAACTAGTTGTTCGTCAGTTAATTCTCTTGCTTCTGCAATTTTGGGAAGAGGCATAACCTACACCTGCTGTTGCTCTTCGGAGCGTGTGATGAACTTAGTTTTAATGGGTAACTTGAAAGCTGCTAAGCGCATTGCTTCGCGAGCAGTTGTTTCGGGAACGCCTGCAATTTCAAACAAAATTCGTCCTGGTTTGACAACTGCAACCCAGTATTCGGGTGAACCTTTACCGGAACCCATCCGGGTTTCTGCAGGACGCATAGTCACTGGTTTATCAGGAAAAACCCGAATCCAAATTTTGCCACCCCGGCGGATGTAACGAGTCATTGCTCGACGAGAAGCCTCTATTTGACGAGAGGTAATCCAAGCAGGCTCCAACGCTTGCAAAGCAAAATCCCCAAAGCTTACGGTGCTACCCCGATGGGCTAGACCATTCATCCGTCCGCGCTGTTGTTTGCGGAATTTCGTTCTTCTTGGACTGAGCATGATTAGGTACAGAGATTAGGGAATTGGGCAATGCCATTTATCCTTCATTTGAGCGGTCTTCAAATTGCTGGCGACGGCGTTGTTGACGACGAGAGGGAGGGCGATCGCGAGTTGTTTGTGGGGGAGGAGTTTCTTCCTGTCCGGGAATGATTTCTCCTTTGAACACCCACACTTTAATGCCAAGAATGCCGTAAACAGTTTTTGCTGTGCAGTATGCGTAATCAATGTTAGCCCGTAAAGTGTGTAAAGGAACTCTACCTTCACGAGTCCACTCTGTCCGGGCGATTTCTGCGCCGTTGAGCCGTCCACTGACTTGAATTTTGATGCCTTGTATACCAGCACGTTGAGCACGCTGAATGGCTTGTCGTACCACCCGCCGGAAGGAAACGCGGCGTTCTAGTTGTTGGGCAATGTATTCAGAAATGAGGTAAGCATCAGCATCAACTCGTTGGACTTCAACAACGTTAATGCGAATCTGGCGATTGCTCCCTAACAGTTGTTGGAGACCAGTACGTAAAGCCTCAATGCCCTGTCCACCTCGACCGACGACGACACCAGGTCGAGCTGTACGTACCTCTAAATCAATTTGGTCTGCCTTGCGATCAATGCGTACCTCAGAAATTCCAGCGTTGTTTTGAGCGTATCTACCCAGTTTTCGTTCTATAAATTGACGAAGTTTGTGGTCTTCTTGTAGAAGTTCTGGATAGCGGCTAGGGTCAGCAAACCAACGGGATTGATGTTCTTGGGTCACTCCCAAGCGAAAGCCTACTGGATGTATCTTCTGTCCCACAAATGCTTCCTCTAATAAATAAAAATTCTTCTCGTGTCCCTGTAGGCAATTTTTTACTGTGCTGTGGCGACAGCCACAGTAATATGACACGTCGGCTTGCGAATTTGGTAAGCACGACCTTGCGCTCTAGGTTGGAACCGTTTTAGCACGGGACCTTGATCCGCGTAGGCTTGAGTGATGATAAGCTCAGCTCGGTCTAGTCCAGCGTTATGTTCAGCATTGGCTGCTGCACTTCTGAGAACCTTCAACACTGGTTCACAGGATCGGTAGGGCATGAATTCTAGGATAATGAGCGCTTCCCGGTATGACCGCCCCCGAATTTGGTCAAGTACACGACGTACTTTATAAGGAGACATACGTACGTAACGGGCGATCGCTTTTACTTCAGTCGTGTCTGTTGCCATAGTTTTCTCCGTCTTAGTCATTAGTCATTAGTCAAAAGTCGTTAGTCATCTGCTAAGGAGTAATGACCAATAACTCATGACTACCTACCTGTTTTTCTGTCACTCTTAGCGTGACCTCTATAAGTGCGCGTGGGGGCAAACTCGCCCAGTTTGTGTCCCACCATCTGGTCAGTGATGAAAATTGGGACGTGTTGGCGTCCGTTGTGAACTGCGATGGTATGACCAACCATGACGGGTAGAATTGTCGAAGCTCGTGACCAAGTTTTTATAACTTCCTTTCTGTTGGCATCATTGAGCTTTTCAATTTTTGTTAGGAGATGATCCGCAACAAAAGGACCTTTTTTTAGAGAACGACCCATAACTAGAAAATTTTTTAGTTTTCAGTAAGTAGTAAGGAGTTAAAAAGGCAAAAGTTAAAAGAGATTTCTTTTTACCCTTACGGGTTCGCCAGTTGCTCCACTTAGGGAAACCTCAAGACCGCACTGGCTCACTTTCTACTTTTTACTTTTTATGATTCACGACCGCCACGACCACGCTTAGAAGATCTGCGGCGACGACGCACAATTAACTTGCTACTGGATTTTTTGGGTTTGCGTGTCTTCATACCCAAAGCAGGTTTACCCCAAGGTGTGACAGGTCCTGGTCTACCAATGGGTGCCCGACCTTCACCACCACCGTGTGGGTGGTCTACTGGGTTCATCACACTACCTCTAACTTGAGGACGGCGACCCTTCCAGCGAGTTCTACCTGCTTTACCTGCGCTTAAGTTTCTGGCATCTAGATTACCGACTTGTCCCACAGTGGCGTAGCACTCACGACGGATCATCCGGACTTCTCCAGAAGGCAACTTGAGTGTGACATAGTTACCTTCTTTTGCCACAACTTGAGCAGTCGCACCAGCAGAACGAACAATTTGACCACCCTTACCAGGTTTCAATTCCACGTTGTGAACGCTGGTTCCTAAGGGAATGTTGGACAGGGGTAAAGCATTGCCATTTTCGATAGGAGCTTCTGGACCAGCTACAATTGTTCTGCCTACTTTTAAACCGTTGGGTTGAAGAATGTAACGCTTCTCTCCGTCTTCGTATTGCAAAAGAGCAATCCGTGCGTTGCGGTTAGGATCGTATTCAATTGCCGTCACTGTGGCACGAATACCACGCTTATCGCGTTTAAAGTCGATGATACGGTATAGACGTTTATGTCCACCACCTCTGTGGCGAACAGTGATCCGCCCTTGATTATTTCTACCTTTGGCGCGATGCTTGGATACGGTGAGCGATTTTTCTGGCTCAGTTTTGGTAATTTCCGAGAAGTCAGAAATTGTAACTTGGCGAGTACTAGGGGTATAAGGTCGATAAGAACGAGTACCCATTTTTCTAAACCTCTGGGAATAGAACTTGTTTAATCTTGTCTACATCAGGTGTCGCCACTGTGACAACGGCTTTCTTATATTGGGGTTTATAACCAAGAAACTTACCAACGCGTCGCTTTTTACGTGGTGGTTTCATAGTGTTTACCTTTTCGACCTTGACGTCAAATAAACCTTCTATCGCCGCTTTGATTTGTGGCTTTGTTGCTTTTGGAGTCACTTCAAAAGTATATTTGTTTTGCTCCATCAGGATGGTCGCTTTTTCGGTAAGTATTGGGCGACGCACAAGGTCGGGAAGATAGCGGGGGTCAAATTTATTCACCGTAGACCTCCTGAATTTTTTCGAGAGCTGATGCCGTCATCACAATCTTGTCGGCATGCAACAAATCGTAAACATTTAACTGGTCAGCGGCAATCAGCCTTAAATTTTCTACGTTACGAGCTGACAAATAGACGTTTTCCGTACGCTCAGACAAGATTAACAAGGTTTGATTTTCTGGATCTGACCCCCAACGCGCGATCGCTCCCACTAACTCTTTCGTCTTGGGACGCTGGATCTGCTCGCTAAATTCTTCTACCACAATCAAATCATCAATCCGACTGGCAAAAGCTGTTCGTAAAGCTAAACGCCGCTCTTTGCGATTCATTTTTATGTTAAAATCTCGCGGTTTCGGTCCAAAGATGACACCACCACCACGCCACAATGGTGAACGAATAGAACCAGCACGCGCACGACCAGTTCCTTTTTGCCGCCAAGGTTTGCGACCGCCACCTCTGACTTCGGAACGGGTTTTGGTACTAGCAGTTCCTTGGCGAGCATTGGTCATTTGTCTTACCAAGGCTCGATGTACGACATGAGATGCCGTTTCCTCTTTGGCAACCTTGAAGTCGAACGTTTTTTGTCCGACTTGTTCTCCTTGCCAATTTTTGACTACACACTCAAACATTTTTCATCCTTAGTCATTAGTCATTAGTTATTAGTCATTAGTCATTAGTCCAGAGTGAAATATCCAATGAGTTACGACTTTTTACCAACCACTTTTGCTGGGACAATATCTACTAAGGCACCTGGCTTACCAGGAACACTTCCCTTGATAAGTATCAAGTTACGTTCCGGGTCTACTCGTACCACACTTAGTTTGCGGATTGTGACGCGGCTACCACCCAAACGTCCTGCCATCTTCTTACCTGGATAAACACGACCGGGAGTTGTACCAGCACCAATCGAACCAGGCGCTCTATGGTTTTTTGAACCGTGCGCCATCGGTCCTCGAGCAAAGTGGTTGCGTTTTTGGTTACCAGCAAAACCACGACCAATACTTGTACCGATGACGTCTACAGTTTGACCTGCACTAAAAATATCCGCTTTAATCTGTTGACCTAAAGCATATTCGCTCTCGTTATCTATGCGATACTCCTGCAAATGACGCAATGCTGGGGCAGATGATTTGGCAAGGTGTCCCAACAGTGGTTTGTTCAGCGCCTTTGGCTTGACTTCGCCATAACCTACTTGGATGGCGGAGTAACCGTCGGTCTGTTTTGTTTTGACTTGGGTAACTGTGCATGGTCCCGCTTGAATGACGGTGACAGAAATAGCTATTCCTGCTTCGTCAAATATTTGGGTCATGCCCAGCTTGGTGCCGAGAATACCTACAGACACAGTTACTGGCTCTCCTTATTTATTTGCTTGTTGTTGGACATCGGATTCTCAAGGACAAACTTCGTGAATGTCTATTACGACGACTTTCAACTTTTTGCTGACTGACTAGGGTGAAGTCGAACTGTTTAGGTAATAACAGCTGCAACTTCTTTTGGTCTTCACCAAGGGTCCATACTATTTGATGAATCCGTTTACTTTGTACTCGCGACCAGAACACCCAAAAGCGACTTCCTTTTTGGAAGGGACAACTCCTGAATTTTGTGCAATGCAAAAGAGCGCTTAGCACTTTGTGCAACAATGCTTTTATCCAAGCAGTCGCTCTGGCACGTTTTTGTTGTAGTAGGACTTAGGCAGCTTGCTGCCCAGTATCCGTTGGCTGAGATTTATGCAATGCTACAAACCAACATGACTGCTCAGTTCCTACTTCACCAATAACCTGAAACAGTCGTGTGAACTTGTTCAAGGTTTTACCTCATTGTTTTGAGGTTCACCGAGTGAATGCAGTTTATTCTCAAGGCTGGCATTGATTTTTTTGCCAACCACTCCTAATTTGTCCTCGTAGCCTTTTCAGTCTACCAGTCTCTTATCAACTTTTACTAGTTTATTCCATATGGAACTTTATTATCAGCTTTTGATGCTAATACTAGCGAGAAACAGTAATAAGGTGGTAACCTAATCTAATTTTTTGGTCACAGTCTCATAGTATAGATCATTGATTTATATTTGTCTACATTTGTCTACAACTTTTTAAAGTGGTAAAGGTTGCGCGTTTTGTTTAAATAAATGCGACGTCCGCCCTCAATCAAGGACAGTTCGTGTCGCTCAGAACGCAAGTGCGTGTCCGTAAGGACTTAGGACATAAGCTGTTGATCTACAATTTTCCTGCCAGAACTCGCGCCTGTAAGGACTTCAGACTACAAAAAGTGCAAATTGTAAGCGCAACAGCTTAGTTCTGTACCGTACGACCTCCAACAGGAGGCTCGCCGGAAGCCTCCGAGTTATGACTTCTCTCCATCCCACAAAAGAATCAAATTGTCATCCGTTCAATTGAAAACCGCTATAAGTTAATTTGTAGAACTTAATCTATTGTCTAAGAGTAAATAATAGAGATATCGAAGTGGGATAGAACAAAAATCAAATTATGGCACTAATTACCACTGGCAACGCTTTCATTCGAGATTTGGAGAAAATTGGCGCTCTTGGTGTTTACGTACCTCTAGAAGGAGGTTTTGAAGGTCGCTACAGACGCCGACTGCGTGCTGCAGGTTATGTCATCCTCCATATAACTGCAAAAGGATTGGGTGATGTAGCTGCTTATCTTACAGGAGTTCATGGTGTTAGACCTCCTCACCTTGGCAAAAAAAGCACTGGTAGTGGTGCGGCAGTAGGTTATGTTTACTATGTGCCGCCCGTTGTTAGCTATCAACTCGAACAGCTCTCACCCAAGTCAAAGGGCTTGGTGTTGTGGCTCATTGAAGGGTATACTCTTTCAGATGAGGAAGTTGAGTTTTTGGCGACTTTACCCAGCTTGGAACCACGAGTGAAAGTGGTCATTGAAAGAGGTGGCGATCGCGCCTTCCGTTGGACGCCTTTGCAAAAGACCCTTTTAGCTAGTTAAGACAAGGTACAAGGGACAGAAGATGAGACAAAACTGTCATCTGTCCCCTGTCATCTATCATTTATCAACTGCAATACCATTCAGCGATCGCTCGACCAACTTCATTTGGAGCATCTTCTTTTGACACTCCCACGGCTAAAAGCCGATAGCGTTCGCGTAGCGTCCCGGAGGGAAGCGGTAGCGAGTCCTGCCGAGCGTCTGGGCTTTCTGCTTTGATTACTGTAAGAAGTGCATACCCGTTAGAGTGACTTCGGTTTGGTTTGGCAAAGTACGGCAGAATTCGCGAATTCTGCTTCGGATGAATACACCAGGTTCCGCAGACAATGAGATTATCAAAGAATTGGTAAAATTCTGTACTGTCTTTGGACTGTCTTTGGGCTGTTCCAGTTTTAGGAATCCTAAACTGATTGCTTATACTAAAATGACTAGTACATGCCAACAACTGATGGATTGGCGAATTTGAGATTTTAGCCATGACCTTCGCTCAAGTCCAGTCAGGAGTTCCCCATCTAACCTATCAGGTAAGCTGGCAGAAACTTCCAGAGGATTATCCGTTATCAGATGAACCTGTGGAGAATACCAGTCAACCTCTGTTAGCCGCAGCCTTACGCGAGAGCTTGGAATTCATTGGATTTTTAATTTCTGAACGATTGGTTGCTTCCAACCTAGGCATATGTGCCACAGTTAATGGAAAAACGATTGTCAAAGCGCCGGATTGGTTCTATGTGCCTAGAGTTTTACCTCTTGAGCCTCAAAGGACGCGTCGAAGCTACACTCCGCGTGTAGAGGGAGATATTCTGGCAGTTGTGATGGAGTTCTTGTCAGAAACTGATGGCGGGGAATACTCGGCTCGCCCATTCTACCCATACGGTAAGCTTTGGTTCTACGAACGGATTTTGCAGGTGCCCCTTTATATCATCTTTGAGCCAGAGGGAGGTACGCTAGAGATACGACAATTGGTGAAAGGTCTGTATCAAGTGCAACAGTTGGATGAGAATGGGCGCTATTGGATAGCTTCAATGAATTTATATCTTGGGATATGGCACGGCACTAAGGCAGAGCGGACAGGCTACTGGTTGCGTTGGTGGGACGAAAATGGGAACTTGCTGTTGTGGGGAACAGAACAGTTGGAGCAGGAACGTCAACGTGCAGAGCAAGAACGTCAACGCGCAGATAGATTGGAACTTTATCTTCGTTCTCAGGGAATTGACCCAGACGAACTTCTGTCCAACAATTGAAAGTATTGAGCGATTAATCTTGCTGATGGGAAAATATGTAAGCACTCTACAGGGAAAGAGCGATTGAGTTAGCGCTTGCTGGTTTAAAATTTAAATAACATAAAGAACTCAGACTATATAGAACATTCTACCTTCAGCTATCCAGGATACTAAAGTAACTGATTTCTTAAATTTTGAATTTTAAATTTTGAATTTATTATGACTGCTGACCTTGCCCAAACCCTGATCCGCGCCGTTGAAAAGGCAGATTCTTCTGCCCGTCTACTGGAAACTGTCCAACAATTGTCAGCCGCTCGTTTGGAAGCAGCGATTCCGACCCTCATTGCGACGTTGGGCTACAACAATCCAGGGGCGGCGGTTGCAGCTGTTGAGGGACTGATTTTGATCGGAAAGCCAGCAGTGACGCCCCTAATGGAACTGCTGGATGGCTACAACTATGGAGCTAGGGCTTGGGGAATTCGCGCCCTTGCTGGAATTGGTGACCCACGAGCATTGGAGATGTTGCTTGATGCAGCAAAAAATGATTTTTCTTTCAGTGTCCGACGAGCAGCCGCCAGAGGGCTAGGTACGATCGCTTGGGAGGATTTACCACCAGAACAAATCCAACCCGCACAAACTCAGGCGCTAGAGGTTCTGCTGCAAGTGTCCCAAGACCACGAATGGGTGGTGCGTTATGCAGCGGTGACTGGGTTGCAGAAATTAGCGATCGCCGTCGCCATCTCTCACACCGATTGGGCAATGCAAGTCCTGACACATTTTGATCGCCAGGTTGAATCAGAGGACAATCTGGCAGTTATTGCTCGTATTTGGCTGGCACAGAAAGAGATTCAGGAGTACGCCGTCGAGGTACTGGACAAGCCAACTGCTGCAACTGTTAGCGCCTTCGACATTAACTGGCAAGCAACCGTTGAAAAGCTCTATGCCCGTAAGCGTCAAGAACAACCCTTGCCAGAAGGCGACCCGCGCAAGTTTCGTGAAGTAGCAGCTGCCATTGCTAGAGCGAATGCTTAGTTTAACAAGGAAGAAAGTAAAATCAATAGAGAAATTTTGGGTGCTAGGCGGTTTGTTATAGCGACAAATATTTTAGATGAGAGTGAATTAAGTCACGAGGCGATGATTGTGGAATATAAAGCACAGCAATCAAGTGAGAGAGGATTTGCTTTTCTCAAAGACCCGTTATTTTTTGCAGATAGTATTTATCTCAAAAGTCCTGAAAGAATTAAAGCATTGGCAATGATTATGAGGTTATGTTTGCTGGTATATACCTTAGGACAAAGACAAATACGTGCAGCTTTATCTGCGGCGAAATCAACAGTTAAAAACCAGTTAGATAAAGCAACAGACCGTCCGACCTTACGGCAGTCAACATAGAAATTTATTTATCCAGCAATACTCAGTCTGACTAGCATTCTTATTGATCTTTATTGACAATAGCTTTTTTTAGTACAGCCAGAGGTTGATAGCTTCTCAAATGCTTTTTTGATTACAGATGTTTGATTTTATCCTTTTTTATTCCTTGATTTCAGTAATTACCGATTGTGACACTATTGGGTGCGGAATGTGGGTTAAAAGTCTACTTTCATCCTGACTTGTGAGCTAATGCTCATGGAGTCAGATTGCAGAAATCTTTCCAGCAGCTAGCAACAACTTAAAATTGTAGAGTGCAGCAATCAAGTTGAAGAGATTTGAGTTACTCTAGATTTCCTAGCTAAGCGTGCAGAAGTTACTCAGCGAATCAATGAACAAATGCAAAGTATTGCTATCATTGCTGCTATTTACAGCAATAATAGTAATTAGTACCATCATAGGGTATAGCAATCCCCTATTAGCAGTTTCGTCAGTTGGCTTTGACACGCTGACGATGATGACCTCGCCGGACTATCCCCCCTACGAGTATTACGACACTCACAGCGGTGAAAGGAAAATTGTTGGCTTTGATATTGATATCGCCAATACCATTGCCAAGGAACTGGGGTTCAAACTCAAGGTGGTGGAGTCGGATTTTAACGGCTTGATTCCCGCACTTCAGGCAAATCGCGCTGACTTTGTCATGGCTGGGATGAATCCTACAGCCCAACGGCGCAAAAATGTCGATTTCTCCATCATCTATTACAAAGCAAAAGATACTATTGTTGCTCCCAAGAGTAGTAACCTAAAAAAACCAGAAGATTTATCTGGGAAAAAAGTTGGCGTCCAACTGGGCACAATCCAGGAGCAAAATGCTCAGAAATTAGCCCAAAAAATTCCTCTGATTCAGCTCAAGCAACTCAACAAAGTCCCTGAAGTCATTCAGGAAATTAAGTCTGGGCGAATTGATGCTGCTATCGTCGAAGATACCGTTGCTAAGGGATTTGCTCAAGCTAACCCGGATTTAGAATTTAACGTTATTCCCTCAGCACAAGAGGCTACAGGTTCGGCTATAGCCTTTCCCAAAAGCTCTCCCCTGCTAGAATCCTTTAATAAAGTCCTTGGGCAAATGAAGGACAGGGGCGAACTGGAAAAACTCGCGACGAAGTGGTTTTCCCTCAACACCGCAGCCAACGCCGCATCTTCAACAGCACCCGCTCCTGGTGGTGGACTGAATTTAGACTTCAAGAGAATCATTCCAGAGATTCCCTTTATTCTTCAGGGAATTCCTTTGACTTTGTTGTTCACTGTGATATCAGTATTACTAGGTTTAATTTGGGGAACATTACTATCTCTATTAAAAATATCCGGTATCAAGGCACTAGGCTGGTTAGCCAACGCTTACACCTCTGTATTTAGAGGTACACCATTGCTATTGCAGTTGGCGTTGGTTTACTATGCAACACCCCAGCTGAGTGGTTATAATATACCAGCATTACAGGCAGGAGTCCTCACATTTACTCTCAACTCTGGGGCTTATATGTCAGAAACTATCCGGGGTGGGATTCAAGCAGTAGATAAAGGACAGAGTGAAGCAGCAATGTCTATGGGTATTCCCTACGCGTTGATGATGTGGGACATTGTTTTGCCCCAAGCATTGAAGAACATTCTCCCCGCTTTGGTGAATGAAACGATTGGACTTTTGAAAGATTCCGCTTTAGTCTCAACGATTGGTGTGGTGGAAATTTTACGCAGTGCTCAAATTGTTGGAGCTAATCAATATATCTACTTTGAACCCCTGCTGTTTGCTGGGTTAATCTACTACATATTGGTCATGGGTCTAACTAGGGGCGCATCCACACTCGAAAGGAGACTGAGGCGAAGTGAGTGAAGCTGTCATTCGCACGGAGTTCTTGTGTAAATCTTTTGGCAAGCTCGACGTACTCAAAGAGATTTCCACTGAGATATACAAGGGTGAAGTCGTAGCCATACTAGGTCCAAGTGGGTCGGGTAAGTCAACTTTCCTGCGATGCATGAACTTGTTAGAACGCCCCACCAAAGGACAAGTTTACTTTAAAGAATATGAAATTACCGCTTCTAGGGCAAACATCGCCAAAATTCGCCAGCGCTTGGTGATGGTGTTTCAACACTTCAATCTGTTTCCCCACATGACGGCGTTGCAAAATGTTACCTACGCCCCCATTAAGGTGAGGGGAATGAATCAGGAACAAGCAACGCAAAAGGGGTTAGAGTTACTTAGTAAAGTAGGTTTGGAGGAAAAAGCCCATGTCTACCCGGCAAAATTATCCGGTGGACAAAAACAGCGAGTCGCTATAGCCCGCGCACTCGCAATGGAACCGGAGATGATTTTGTTTGATGAACCAACCTCTGCCTTAGATCCAGAAATGGTTAAAGATGTGCTAGAAGTGATAAAAGCTTTGGCACAAACTGGGATGACGATGGCAATTGTGACTCATGAAATGGGATTTGCCAGAGTCGTCGCTAGTCGAATTATGTTTCTTGACCAAGGGCGTTTGGCAGAGGACACTACACCCAGTGAATTTTTCAGTTGTCCGAAGTGCCATCGCGCAAAGCTGTTCCTCGAAAAAATGCTGTAGCTTTCAACCTTCGTGGTGATTGCGATTCGGGGCACTGCGCTCTCTTGCATCGCCCGGAGGCGGGCAAGAGAGTGCCATCGCGTCGCGCCGAGACGTTGTTATTGCGCTCGCCGCCTTTTCCCAACACGAACTGCACGATTAAGATTGAGAGATGGCAACTCGCCGCCTCAAAACTTCAAGCAGAGTCGTAAACGTTTGGGGAGGAGGTGCAGTTACTTCAATCAAATTTTCAGAGACTGGATGCTGTAACCTCAGTCGCCAAGCATGGAGTGCTTGACCTGGTAAATTCACACCAACGGAACGACCGGAACTATAAATAGGATCACCAACAATAGGATGACCCATATGGGTACTGTGAACGCGAATTTGATGAGTGCGTCCGGTTTCTAGTTGGAAGTGCATGAGTGTATAGTTACCTAAACGTTCTTTCACTTTCCAGTGCGTAACTGCAGGTCTTCCCCTCTGTTCTACTAGAACAACTGCCATTTTTTTGCGGTCAACTGGATGGCGACCGATGGGTAAATTTATCGTACCGCTTTCTGTTTTGGGTGCGCCGTAGACAATGCCAAGGTATTCTCGCCGTGCAGTTTTTGCTTTTAATTGAGCTTGTAGATTTTGATGGGCATGTTCTGTTTTAGCAATTGCGATCGCTCCTGTTGTATCCTTGTCCAATCGATGGACAATTCCAGGACGTTGGACTCCCCCAATTCCTGGTAGGTTAGGGCAGTGAGCTAAGATAGCGTTGACTAAAGTACCGTCTTGATGACCTGGTGCAGGATGGACGACTAATCCTGCTGTTTTGTTGATGATAAGCAGGGAGTCATCTTCATAAAGAATGTCGAGAGGGATATCTTCTGGTTGGAGTTCTAAAGGTTCTGCTTTTGGTATTTCTATGGAAATGCGATCGCCTACTTTGACAGTTGTTTTCTTTGATGTACAAATTTTGCCATTTAGTTGGACGTGACCTTGTTCAATGAGCTGCTGGATGCGCGATCGCGATAACTCTAGTACTTGTTGACAGAGGTAGCGGTCTAGGCGAACGCCGTCTTGTTTGACTTCTAGATGAAATTCGTTCACACTTGGTCTGGATGAATTCCTCGTTCTTGAAGTAAAGCACGGAGTGCTTGTAGTTCAGCTTCAGCTTGTTCTGCCCTAGCTTCAGCTTGTTTTGCCCTAGCTTCAGCTTGTTCTTGTTCTTGAGCTAGTTCCAAATAAGTAAGAAACCGTCCTCCATCCGGACGATAAATCTGAAGTTCGCCGTCTGACAATTCAAAGCGTATGTTTAGATGGGGACTAACCCAACTTATCATTTGCTCAATTTCTGCTAATTCATCACCAGAGCGTAGCCAGCCAGTCAACTCGCCTGTGTCTGGGTCATATAGGTAGTATTCTTCCACACCATAGCGCTCATAAAACTTGTATTTACTAATCATCTCTTTGGCGCTATTGCTGGGAGAAAGGATTTCAAACACCACTTGCGGGGGAATGTTGTCTTCTAGCCACTGTAGATAAGAACCTCGGTCTCCTTTTGGTCTGCCAAAAACAACCATAACATCAGGCGCTCTGCGAGTAAGGTTATCGCCCTTGACGGGATACCACAGTAAATCTCCAGCAACGAACACATTGGGGTCATTGTCAAACAGCAGATCCAAGTTTTTTTTAATGAGTATAATCAACTCAAATTGCTTTGTGTTCTCTGCCATTGGCTGTCCGTCGCTTTCGGGGTAAATGATATCTTTTTGGTTGGAAGATGGTAGCTGAGTAACCATTGCTATAAGTCCTATTTTTGCAGGTAGCATTGTTAATTTTAACGAATGCGAATGCGTGCGCTGTCTTCGCATAGCACCAAGACAAGAACATCAAGATAATGACATCGAAAAAGGAATTGAACTTTATAGGCTACCGTGTACACACTGGATCGCTCAAAACCTCACCCTCGCTTTTAGCTATGCTAAAATCTTTCCCTCTCCGAAGTCGCGGAGAGGGATGCCCGATAGGGCAGGGTGAGGTTCCGAACACGAGTGCGTTTCGTAGAGAAGGAATTAGGACTTACGCACCATCTGCTGTGAAACCCGGTTTCTTCGTTCGTATTTGGTTGCGAAACAGACGATTTTTGGTAGAAACCGGGTTTCTTTGCGTGCGTCTCGTAGAGAAGGAATTTTGAGCAATTCGATGCAACTGCCAAATTAGCTCAAAGAAAAAACGCTACGAATTAATGCAAAGCTGTACTAAGTACAAAATTGCATTAGTTCGTAACTTTTTTAAACGCACCAGGTAGCGAAGGAACGCGCATAGGCGCTTCGCCTTCCCGCAGGGTAGGGACGCAGAGTCTCGCCAAATTTAGTCCGCTACGAATTAATGAAATGCTGTACTAAATATGCTGTTGATGAAGTTTTGTAAAGAAATAATAGGTTTTGCATAAAACTTGCTACTTAAGACTGAGAAGTAAGTAGAGGTGGCTTCGACTACCAAGGAGGAGATAGTATACTGGATTTCAATTCCGTGTTAATCGTAACCAGTACAGTTTGTGAATTGAGGTTTTTACAATGCGTCTTCCTTCTAAAGTGCAAATTTCTGATTTGAAGTCTACCGAATCATTTGTTGAGGAGGAACTCACACTTGAGGAGGCTGAAAAAATTGTAGGTGGGTTTTTTGACTTTCATGCTTGGCCGCCCAACCACCATGCTTGGTCAGGCGACGGCTATATAGGGAGTAATTATTCTTATAAGAATGACCAATGCGGTGATGATGGGCTTCCTCATTGGCCACCTAACAAGCTCTCTGTTTAACCTTAAATTACTTATACTACTTTGCACCTAAAGATTATCTCTTGCTGATCTAAATCACAACTAACGGTGACGTTTTATAGTTAGGTATTTTACACCGGGGTTGCATTCATCTGATGCGAGGCTCAAAGGCTCATCACTTAACTTAAATCAGTACAGCTTGTCAATTGAGGTTTTTACAATGCATCTTCCTTCTAAAGTGCAAATTTCTGATTTAAAGCCTACCGAATCATTTGTTGAGGAGGAACTCACACCTGAGGAGGCTGAAAAGATTGTAGGTGGGGGTCATCCTCAATGGCCTCCTCATTGGCCTCCCAACAAATCTGCTTGGGTTGAAACCACCATACTACTTTGCACCTAAACGCTGCCTGTTGGTCGTCTGGATCACAACTAACGGTGACTTTTACGCCAGGGTTGCATTTACCAGATGCTACTGCTCATCCACCCAACTTGAAAGAGATTGCAACTACTAACAAGCATTGTTTCTTTTGTCGAGGTAATTTTACCAGATGGCTCAAAAATTGAACGGTTGGTGCTGGTCGTTAAGGCTAGCAGGTTCTTTAGCAATTGGTAGTGTGTGCGCTTTCTCTTGGGATAGCACTTTTGCTCAGCAGATTATCCCCGATCGCACTCTACCCAATAATTCCACCGTCAAATTAGAGGGTGACATCAGAAAGATTGAAGGTGGAACCCCAGCTGGAAGCAACTTATTCCATAGCTTTAGGGAGTTTTCTGTCCCTACTGGTTCTACGGCTTTCTTCAATAACACTTCAGATATTCAAAACATCATCAGCCGCGTAACGGGTGGGTCAGTTTCTAACATTGATGGGTTAATTCGTGCTAATGGAGCTAATCTGTTTTTGATTAATCCCAATGGGATCATTTTTGGTCCTAATGCTCAATTAAATATTGGCGGCTCTTTTATAGCGAGTACAGCGAGTAGCCTGAAATTTGCTGATGGCAAAGAGTTTAGTGCCAAGGCTCCGCAAAACACACCCCTGCTAACGGTAAGCGTTCCCATTGGTTTGCAGTTTGGGCAAACTCCGGGAGAAATCCGTAATCAATCCCGCGTGTCCCTAATAGACCCCAACACAGGTAATCCGGTTTTGGATAATGAAGGTATGCCGTTGCCTGGTGGTTTGCAGGTTGCTCCTGGCAAAATCTTAGCACTGGTGGGTGGTTCAGTCAACTTTCCAGGGGGAGTTCTGACAGCTCCTGGAGGACGGATTGAGCTAGGTAGTGTGGCTGGCGTCGGAGAAGTTAGCTTGAACCAGACAGATAACGCTTGGGTTCTTGGGTACGACCGAATTAATACTTTTGGGAATATCCGACTTGAAGATAAGGCGTTTGTCAATGCTAGCGGTCCTGGTGGCGGTGACATTCAGATCCGGGGCAATCAATTGGATATGACACAAGGAGCACGCATTTATGCCGACACAGAAGGTACAGAGGCTGGCGGAGAAGTGCTTGTTCACACAACTGAAGCGATTAATCTAAGTGAAATTTCGCAGATTACAGCTAATGTTACACCAACAAAGACTGGGACTGGGGGAAACGTGACGATTACCACTCAACGGTTAAGTCTTCAGGAAGGGGCACAGATATCAACTGGTACTTATGGCTCAGGTCGTGGGGGAGATTTGTCTGTGAACGCCTCCGATTTCGTGGAAATGAGAGGAATAGGAATATTAAATGGGGAGCCGATGAGTTATAGTGGCTTAGTGAGCCAGACGGAAGGTGCTGGAGATGCTGGAAACTTAACGATTACCACCAGACGCTTGAATGTCTATAATGGAGCACAAGTATCAGCTTCTAGTTTCAGTACGGGGAAAGCCGGACATTTGACAGTTAACGCTTCTGATGTAGAACTGATTGGCACAACAGCAGATGATGCTTCATATGTAAAAGTAGTTGGAACAACGGCAAACCTTCAATATCCCAGTGGCTTGTTTACTCAAACTCAAGGTACCGGAGACGCTGGAGATTTAACGATTACCACTAGACGATTGAGTGTCCGCGATGGAGCACAAGTATCAGCTGCCAGTAGGAGTACGGGGAAAGCCGGAAATTTGACAGTTGACGCTTCTGACGTAGAACTGAGTGGAACAGATGGTGAATATTCCAGCGGTTTGCTTGTTCGGTCTCTAGGGTCAGGGGATGCAGGCAAGCTTGAGGTACAAGCGAGATCCATTAAGCTAGATGACCAAGGGAAAATCTCAGCCGAAACCAAATCAGGTCAAGGAGGAGATATTGACCTACAAGTGGAGGATTTCTTGCTGATGCGCGGTGGTAGTCAAATATCTACCACTGCAGGCAGTAATGGGGATGGCGGCAATATTAATATCAACACCAAATTCTTAGCCTCTGTCCCTTCGGAAGATAGCGATATCACCGCCAATGCTAATGAGGGTAGAGGTGGTTTCATCAAAATTACCGCTCAAGGACTCTTCGGGATAGAGCGCCGTGAACAATTAACTTCGCTGAGTGACATCACTGCTATTTCGCAACAGAACCCTAAATTGAATGGTCAGGTGATTATCAACTCACCTGATGTTGACCTCAGTCGAGGGTTTATCAACTTGCCAACACAGCCACTTGACACCAAATTAGCTCAAGGTTGCAATAGTCCAAATTACGCTCAAAGCAGTTTTATCATCACCGGACGTGGTGGTTTACCTCCCAGTCCCTTCGATATATTGACACCTGACGCTATACAGGTAGATTGGGTGACTCTCAACCCTAACATTGACAACCGTAAGACTTCATCTGTTTCCACAAATCCACCTCAGCCCACACCAGAACGCATAGTAGAAGCTACTGGATGGGTGATAAATGCTAAAGGTAAGGTCGTCTTTACTGCTGATACACCCTCCGTTACACCTCATAGTTCCTGGCAGAAATCACCTGATTGCAGTTCAGTTTATTCGACTCAATAGTTATGGGGGTGGTAGTAAGCAATTCAAAATTCAAAATTTCTTATTTATGCAAATAACTCTCGATAAGAAAAATGTAGATAGCAGGTATCAGCAGTAAAAATATAGACCAAAACCGTAAGATTGTTTAACATGGTAGAAGACCCCCACTTAATTGTGTGTGGTTGTGTGTTGTAGAACTTGGTAAATCCATGGTCAGGAGGTGAGACACCTCGTGACCGTTTTGTTTTTTGTTGAACTCAATTTCAGTCCAAAAGCAGACAAGGTTTGATTTTTTGACGATGCACTTTACGTATCAATATTTAAATATTCTTCCAATGTTTGTATTCATAGTCATTTCGCTTTTTGGTAGGTAAGCTAATACGCATTTAACTTGGCCTTTGTTGATTTTGGAGAAAAAGCGCGGAGCCGGAGACGCTCCGCCTCCGGTCAATCCTTCTCCCCTGCTCCTGGAGCCCCTCTGCCCCCCTGCTGTCTAAATGTGCAAATTAGGTGTTTAACAGCTTAGGTAGCTTGCTTGATTTATCCATATCTCGAAATGGAGGTGTCATATCATGTTCGGTTGAATACTTATCATTCTCTGGTGAACCCCTTTCCCCCTATCCCCACTACGGTGTACACACAAGTCCCAAAAGCTGATTGAGATTGGCTTTCATCTGGTAGCGACTGTGTTGAAAGTCAAGCGATCGCTCTTTGGAGTAACTGGAACGCGGTACGGTATATAAAGTCTAAAACTTTGATTTATATTTTTTTATATACAAAAATTGCTCAAGCTGATATACTTTTTTTAAAGCAAATACGTACTATAACGTAAGCATACAGGTTTGCATCCAAATCTCTAAATTTCGCAAGTATCTAACTTTTTGTGGAGATACTTGTTTTTGCTTGCTTCATTGTGAATAAAGCGAATGAGCAAACCGCTTCCAGTGTAGCGGTTCCGATAACTACAAAATACCCTTGCAAGTCAACGTTCTGCCTTTCGGGTGTCTCCTCCAACAGAGGCTGCGCCAACGCCCTTCTCCTAAGGGAGACGCGCAAGGGACGGGTTCGCCAGATACCTACGGTTCGCGTAGCGTCTCCGTCAGGAGAGGAAAACGTCGGTGCAGTACTGGTCTCACCAGTCGCCTCTGTCAGGAAACGTCGGTTCAGCGCTGGTCTCACCGTCATTCGCGCTGGCTCACTTTTAACTTTTAACTTGAAGCTTCATACTCTGCTACAGGCAAGTGAGATAGGCATTCACCCTTTACTTAGCCCTCGTCAGGTTTGCTTCTACCAAAAGTAGTAGCAGAATTGTTACTTCTGCTGAGTTCATGTAAACAAATCTTTACGAGGACAAATTGATGGAATTAAACAACGCAACATTCGAGCAGCAGGTCTTGGAACTAACTAACCAAGAACGAGTCCAGAATGGTCTTCCACCTCTGAAAGCAAATGCTGAACTGAACTATGCTGCTGACAAGTATGCTGAAGAGATGTCACAACGTGGTGTCTTAAGTCATACAGGACCAGATGGCTCTAAACCGTGGGATCGAGCCGAGACAGTTGGCTATGAAGCTCAAATGATGGGAGAGAATATAGCTGCAGGTCAAAGAACACCTCAACAGGTTGTTCAAGATTGGATGAATAGCTCTGGACACCGAGCTAATATCCTCAACCTACGATATGCTGATATAGGTATTGGTTTTTATAATAACTATTGGGTTCAGGACTTTGGTAGTGGTGATACAAATCCCATGAGCTACATACCCAACTCTACATCTAACTCAGGGATTGCATCCGAATCAACTCTTACCCCACAATCTCTCTCCACGCGTACAGCCACATTGGACAGTGTTTCTCCTTCAAACTCTGTTTCTGAACCTACACCTCAATCTGGTTCTGACACTGGTCAAGGAACTGGTAGTGATAAACTCATAGACAACCCGGCTGATGACTGGTTGCTCAACGGTGGTGTGAGCAACAACCCGCTCTCAAACACTCTTGGAGGTGATACTTTCATCGTAGGTCAGGATGAAAGCTTTGACTGGATTGGGAACCTTCACAAGAGCGAAAATAAACCTGTTGTTGATGGGAGTAGAATCCTTACATTACCAGCGTCTCAAATAGATAACAACACTCCAAGTGGGGATAGGAATACAGGGACTTTGTTTGCACAACCACAAGAGATTAATCCTAATGCTTTGATTACAGAAGCACAAAACACTCTCCTATAGAACCACTTTGCTCTTAACGCTCACTCTATAAACATTTTTGCTGTACTCCATTTCGTGGTTCTGATATCTGCTAATTGACTTTAGCAGATATCAAATCAAGACTTTTCGGTTAAGAAATTCCGAGTGGTTTTCACTCACGAAGTTTCCAAAATCTCGGCTATGTCTTCTGTTCAAAATTCTAATAAACGCTAGAAGCATTGATTAAACATCATTGGGATATACCCACTTTGGAGGTTCCATAAGTTTTTTCAGTCGCGCTGCTTCAGCTATTTCGTGCATTTTTTCTAAAGAAGTTTCTTGAATGAACTTTGATGCAGCCTCTACATGCGATTCTTCATTAGAAGCACTGTTATCGGTTTTGGTTTCAGCATTATTTACCTTATCCTCTTCCACGTAAACCTCCTCATTGGTTCACAGCAATTCATACTGGAAAGCAAAAAGACTTGTGTTGCTCTAGTAAATTTTAACCTTGTGACTGCCTCTGTAAACTACCATGCAACATTTCTAAAATCTAAAATTTTGCCTAGGCTACTTATATGGAATCTCTACAATCAAGAAGAGATTCAATGTCTTGGGTAAAAGGGCGCAAATGTCAGAAATTTTTGCTACTACTGGGGAATCATCACTGCGATCGCTACTGCTGTTGTTCCTCAACAGAGTAGTCCCAATTATGGATTTAAAATAATAGTCAAATCTAAAACAAAACCAGGTAAAACGTCTTCACCGGAAAGTTGAGGAGGGTTATCAAAAGAGAAATTCAAAACTTCTATATCTTGTCCCAGTCGATAAATTTCTACTAAAGGCGTTTGCGGGTCAATTAACCAACCTAAACTCGCACCATTCTCTTGATATTCTCGCATTTTGGTGCGTAATTTATCTAAAGCATCACTTTCAGAACGCAGTTCAATCACAAAATTAGGACAAAGAGGTGGAAAACGTCGTTTTTCATCTTTGGTTAAAGCTTCCCAACGTTCTAACTTCACCCAAGCAGCATCAGGACAGCGATAAGCACCACTAGGTAATTTAAACTCAGTGGAAGAGTCAAAGACTTTTCCTAACTTGGTTTTACGATTCCATAAACCGACTTGTATGTTAATGTCTGAGTTTCTAATTCCGCTTTCTCCGCCTGTTGGGGGCATAATAATTAATTCTCCAGTCTGGGTAAGTTCTAATTGCCAAGGTTCGTTAGCAATGCAGAGTTGATAAAACTGCTCATCGGTTAAACCTACAGCTGGAGGTATGTTTAAGGTGAGGGTTTCCATCATGATTTTTTACACGAGGGGTTAATTCTATGATCGGATTGCCCTATCATTATAGTAAGCTGCTATATAAAATCTAAACAAGCTAGACATTCACTTCTTACTTCATCGAGAGCATGGGAGCGGCTATCTCACTGGTTTGCTTTCACGATGATTGCCTTTGGCACTGCCCGTTGAGCAATCGCCAAACGCGGTAAATTGACGCGATAAATTGATTGCTGCGTATCAATCCCTATTTATCGATGTTCCACAGTTTGAATATTGATCCAAATCCATCAGGATTGTTTACGGAAGGGGTTAATTCTATTATTAGATCGCCTGTCGCTACCATACGGAGTCTCTACAATCGAAAAGGAATTCAAAATCAATTCCATGTCTTAATTAAAAGGGCGCAGATGTCAGAAATTTTTGCAACAACTGGAACCATCGCCGCGATCGCTACTGCTGTTGTTCCCCAACAGGGTAGTGTCGGGATTGTGCGCGTCTCTGGTTCACAAGCAATGCACATCGCCCAAACTCTTTTCTCTGCACCAGGGCATCAAGTTTGGGAAAGTCACCGCATCCTTTACGGTTACATCCACTATCCCCAAACGCAGCAATTGGTAGATGAAGCACTTTTGCTGATTATGAAAGCACCCCGTTCTTACACCCGTGAAGATGTGGTGGAATTCCACTGTCACGGGGGAATTATGGCGGTACAACAAGTTTTGCAACTGTGTCTAGAAAATGGCGCAAGACTTGCACAACCAGGAGAATTTACCCTGCGGGCGTTTTTGAATGGGCGACTGGACTTAACTCAAGCCGAAAGTATTGCTGATTTAGTAGGAGCGCGATCGCCTCAAGCAGCACAAGCCGCACTCGCTGGTTTACAAGGGAAATTAGCTGCTCCTATTAGTCAGCTACGCGCTAGCTGCTTAGATGTTTTAGCAGAGATTGAAGCCCGAATAGATTTTGAGGAAGACTTACCTCCGTTGGATAATAAAGTCATCATATCAGAAATCGAGAGAATTTCAGCAGAAATTTCTCACATTCTCGCAACTGCTGATAAAGGGGAATTGCTCCGTACTGGTTTGAAAGTGGCGATCGTCGGGCGTCCGAATGTCGGAAAATCAAGCTTATTAAACGCTTGGAGCAGAAATGACAGAGCCATTGTTACCGATCTGCCTGGAACAACCCGCGATGTTGTGGAGTCGCAGCTAGTTGTCGGCGGAATTCCCGTGCAAGTACTGGACACAGCAGGAATTCGAGAAACACAAGACCAAGTAGAAAAGATTGGGGTTGAGCGATCGCGCCGCGCAGCCAATGCAGCTGACTTAGTGCTTTTGACTATTGACGCTCAAGCAGGTTGGACAGTAGCAGACCAAGAAATTTACTCTAAGGTACAACATCGTCCTTTAATTTTGGTTATTAATAAAGTTGATTTAGCATCTCCAGAAAGAGTGCAATATCCAACAAATATCAACCATATTGTCAAAACAGCAGCTGCTCAAAACCAAGGTATTGATGCTCTAGAAACTGCGATTTTAGAAGAAGTCAACTCAGGCAAAGTGCAAGCTGCAGACTTGGATTTAGCAATTAACCAAAGACAAGCAGCAGCATTGGTAAAAGCGAAAACATCTCTAAAACAAGTGCAGATTACAATTACCCAACAGTTACCTCTTGATTTTTGGACAATTGATCTACGAGGAGCAATTCATGCTTTAGGGGAAATTACAGGAGAGGAAGTGACAGAATCAGTTCTCGACCGAATTTTTAGTAAATTTTGTATTGGGAAGTAAACCGCCAAGTCTGCTCTTGAGCGAAGCGAAGAGACACCAAGGACGCAAAGAAGAATTCTCTTGACGACGGACATTAGGATCTTGAGAGGTTCTCAAGGCTTTATCGCATTATCTATATCCTCAAGACTCTGGGGCTTGCCTTGATAATTGAAGCAACCTGCGACATTATCCAATGTAGTTTCTGGAAAAGGTTTTTTCGGCTTGAGAAGAATTCCATCACCCATATCAATAGCGATGAGTTCCTGACCAACTTCCCAGCGATGAGCTTCCCGCAAAGACTTGGGAATAATGACTTGTCCTTCACTGGACAATTTTGTGATTTCCATGCGGTTAACCAGCCAAAAAAGTAAAACGATGTGAAAATTCTAGCTTTTCTTGTCCATTTCAGGCAAATGTACCTCCTGAAAAGTTATTTTCAGTGGAACGCACAGTTAGTCAATTGGTCTCTGTCATCGAACAACTTCAGGATAGCGATCGCGGGCAGTTTTTCTCTTGGGATGGTAGCCGCTTGCCTTGGTAAAAATAGTGAAAAGAAAAGAGTTTTTTTTAGAGTTTATCAAGATATCAGGTTAATTTTCTAGGCAAGAAAGGTTAAGAAACGGTTATTTATAAAAACTCTAAAACTGTTTATCTCATTGTCTGAAATGAGCAAAAGCTTTTTCCAGCCTTTTTGACTATACGCTTCATTATTTTTAGAAGTTCAAAAAGCGAGAAAAGCTAAGAAATACTTATGATTTTTTGCATTGACTAAGTACTGTCAATCGAATTATTGTGAGTATCAAGCAATTCCATTTGATATGAGTGAGGATGTATTAATGATAAATTAATCATTTATTAATCTGGTTTAAAGTATTACCTGATATTTTTCTTGAGATTGATGCTTGTTTTTCTTCTTTCGCTTTCAGTTAGATTTTGAAGTCTACACTAAATAAACTTTGTAGGATTGGAGGGCAAAGTGTGTAGACATATAGCAGCTTGTCGTTAGATATAACCCTCAAAAGTTCACGAAAATTTCTTCGTGTCCTTTTTGTCTTTGCTGTAGTTCGTTGCTTGGTGTTCATTCAATTCCACATAGCAATTTTAACCAATTCTTAATTTTATGAAATCTAACTTTCCACTTAAGCTCAACCGTCGCCAGTTCTTAGTACGTTCAGCCCTCACTAGCGGTGGGATTATTGCTACAAACCTTTTATCAAAATCAACAGGTTTTGCTCAAGCACCTGCTATCATCACATCTGAGAAAGCACGTCCCTCCATACCTTATGGAGTAGCAAGTGGTGACATCAATGGCAATAGAGCAGTTATTTGGAGTCGTAGCGATCGCCCGGCTCGAATGATTGTAGAATATGCAACTGATGAATCTTTCCGTGGCGCACAGCGTGTTCTCGGACCAACAGCCCTAGAAACCAGCGACTATACGGCACAAGTTTATCTCAAAAACCTGCCATCAGCTCAGCAAATATTCTACCGAGTGACATTTCAAGACGCAGCCGATAGAAAAATTTACAGCGCTCCTGTCGAGGGTACTTTCCAAACTCCCCCTGCATATCGGCAAAATATATTCTTTGCTTGGTCAGGGGATACTGCTGGTCAAGGATGGGGTATTAATCCGGATTTTGGTGGTATGAAGATTTATGAAACTATGCGGAATCTCAAGCCAAACTTTTTCATCCATTCTGGTGATAATATATATGCTGATGGTCCAATCCAATCAGAAGTCAAGCTAGATGACAGTAGTACTTGGAAAAATATTACCACACCAGAAAAATCAAAAGTTGCCGAAACCCTTGCAGAGTTTCGTGGTAATTACATATACAATTTATTAGACGAAAATGTCCGTCGTTTTAATGCCGAAGTTCCTATACTAGCCCAATGGGATGACCACGAAACCCGTAATAACTGGTATCCTGCACAAGTAATTGTGGACGATGACCGCTACACAATTAAGGATGTTTCCTTGTTGGCACAACGGGCAAATCAAGCATTTTTAGAATACTTACCCATTCGCATTGATGCTGACGATCCAACTAGAATTTACCGATCCTTCAAGTATGGTCCTAACTTGGAAATTTTCATGCTAGATGAGCGCAGTTACCGGGGACCAAATACAAGCAATCGTCAGACAGAACAAAGTGTAGAAACGGCATTTATAGGTAATGCACAGGTGCGTTGGTTGAAAAACCAATTGCGGAAATCAACAGCAACATGGAAAATTATTGCAAGTGATATGCCCATTGGATTGGTTGTTCCAGACGGCTCCACCAACTTTGAAAACTTCGCTAACGGAGATGGTCTAGCATTGGGACGGGAACTAGAACTGGCTGATTTACTGAAGTTTATCAAACAAAGAAACATCAGTAATGTCGTCTGGTTAACTGCAGACGTACATTACGCAGCTGCACACTATTATGACCCCAACAAAGCACAGTTTCAAGACTTTAAGCCTTTCTGGGAGTTTGTTGCAGGTCCTCTCAACTCTGGTACATTTGGACCAAACAAACTCGACAATACCTTTGGTCCAGAGGTGAAGTTCCTAAGTATACCTGAAGATTTGAAACCAAATCGACCCCCGAGTGAAGGTTTTCAATTTTTTGGTACCGTCAAAATTGACGGTTATACAGAGGTGATGACAGTTGCATTGATTAACTTAGAAGGTAAAACTCTCTATAGTGTAGATTTACCGCCGGAAAAAGGGTAAGACATACAACGGTGTGTAGAGACGTTACATGTAACGTCTCTACTGTATTAGACGCAATTGCAAACTGCTATCAAATGCATTGATTGCCGTTTAGCAATGAGAAATTTGCATTTCTCTATTACCCACCCATATACCGACTAGCCATTTGCATTGCATCAGAAATATCAACATCGCCATCACCATCTGCATCAAGAAAAGAATTTAGTACCGGATTTCCCCCTCCTTGAGGATTTTGAGCGTTGGCTCCAAATTTCAACAAATTCAGAACCAAAGGAACCAAAGTTGGTAGTAATTGTTGAACCATTCCTGCATTTAACCCTGTACGCTGTGCAACAGTATCAGCTACCTGCTGCTGCAAAAAAGGAGGTAACAGTGAGTCAACAGCTTGAGGATTAGGGGAAGTATCGCCAAATTGATTCACCACCTCTTGCGCTGCTTCAGCACCTTCTGTGTCTCGTTTTTCTTGTAAAGCAGAGCGCACATAGCCACCAACAATCCCCAAAGCGGATTGCATTGTGGAGGGATCTGTACCAGTATTGTTGCTTAACTGTTGCACGGTGTTAAGGATATTGCCAATCTGACCGATATTGCCTTGCTGACTAGGATTGCCAATTGCACCGATAATTTGGTCAAAAAGTCCCATGAGCTTTTTCTCCCTGTTTACTCATGCCAACAAAACCAAATTTTGACACATTAGTGACAACTTGTTTTTAAGTGTTTAGTAAAAATAAACTTTTTCTATCTCAAGAGCGCTTCTTTAGTTTTATGATCTGACTGCAATCAGCAATGGATGATATTGTCATCCCTATGTCAGAATTGAGGAAAATACTATCAATCCTACAGTTAAACAAGCTCTTGCCTGCGTGCGAGTTTGCCAGATGTTATCCAATTTTTACCAAGACATACACCTATTTCGTTTTGATGCTCACACAGAAAATGTCTTTATTCTTGCTGGCGCAGACGATGAGTTTCAAGTTGTTGTACCCCCGAATGGAGAATGGTATTTCCTATGAAGCCGAACTTTGCACAAATGAGTAAAGCAGAACTCAAGGCTTACGTACTAGCAAACAGGGATGATATTGAGGCAATTCGTTTCCTATTTCAGATTCCATTAGGTATGGAAGTGAAACGGTACCCTCCCATGTATGATGAGGATGGTTTGCCCATTGAAGAGAACATCCGTCTTGCGGAAGAGGCAATCAGAGAGCGAGTAGAAGAAGTTAACAGGAACCGTCAGCAGAAGTCAGAATTTGAGGAGTAAGAGATAACTTTTTTCAGTACTGACTTCTATCAATAGGTAGAAAAATTGTGAATTGTGTACCTTGGTGCAACTCAGATTTGAAAGCTATTTTGCCGAGATAACTTTCTCAAAACTTGGGCTGAAAAATACTGAAACTATTAAGATGAGAAGCATCTGGGTACGTTTCCACGCTTTGTTTACCAACCATGCCTCTATCACGTATTATCACGCTGATTGTTGGTCTTATCGTTATTTTAGGACTATGTCTTTGGCTGATTGATTCTTTCAGTCGGCTTTACTGGCAGTTTTCCTATTCTGCGCCGTTACTGGGTAATCTGCTGCTGTTGTTGATGATTCTTTTTGTAGGAGCTTTAATCGCCGCATTTGTCTATTATGTGTTCGTGATTCAAGCTGGTGAAAATCGTCGGCGCCGCCGTAGAGAACGCCCAAGTGTACAAATCCCTGCGGCTAAATCTGAGGCTGCATCTTCTACTCTAGAAGCTGTCAGACAACAAGTCGCGCAAATTCAAGATGAAGTTACACGCCAAGCTTTACTAAGTAAGTCGCGAGAGATAGAGACTAATTTGACTCGCGGCGAGATTCAAGTTGTCATATTTGGTACCGGGAGTGCTGGTAAAACCTCTCTGGTGAATGCGGTGATGGGACGCGTGGTGGGCAAAGTTAATGCACCAATGGGAACGACTCGGGTTGGAGAAACTTATTGTTTGAGGCTCAAAGGACTAGAGCGCAAGATTTTAATAACCGATACACCAGGTATTTTAGAAGCAGGAGTGGCGGGAACTGAGAGAGAACAACTCGCACGAGAGATGGCGACGGAAGCAAACTTACTGTTGTTTGTGGTGGATAATGACATTCGACAGTCAGAATATGAGCCGTTACGAGCATTGGCAGAAATTGGAAAACGCTCCTTGCTTGTCCTCAATAAAAGCGATTTGTACACAGATGAGGACAAAGAAGCCATTTTGGCAAGGTTGCGTCAGCGAGTGCGGGGATTTATCGCACCGAGTGATGTAGTAGCGATCGCAGCGAATCCCCAATCTGTCAAACTAGAAAATAGTGAAATTTTCCAACCAGAGCCAGAAATTTTCCCCTTACTCCGGCGAATGGCAGCGATTTTACGAGCAGAGGGTGAAGATTTGGTAGCAGATAATATTCTCCTGCAATCTGTGCGATTGGGAGAGGAAGCGCGGAAACTTATCGATGCTCAACGTCGCCGTCAAGCTGATAAAATTGTGGATCGGTTTCAATGGATTGGTGCTGGTGTGGTTTCGGTGACGCCTCTACCAGTCGTTGATTTGTTAGCAACAGCGGCTGTCAATGCTCAAATGGTGGTGGAAATTGGCAGAGTTTACGGCTGTGAGTTGAATATGGAGAACGCAAAGGAATTAGCGCTGTCTTTGGCAAAAACTCTTGCTAGTTTGGGGATTGTCAAAGGTGCGTTGCAGTTACTGACTACCGCCTTGCAGCTTAATGTCGCTACTTTTATTGTTGGTAGAGTTATTCAAGGCGTGACAGCCGCTTATTTGACGCGGATTGCTGGAAAGAGTTTTATTGAGTATTTTCGTCATGATCAAGATTGGGGTGATGGGGGAATGACGGAAGTTGTGCAGCGACAGTTTCAACTCAATCGTCGGGATGAGTTCATTAAGATTTTTATTCAACAGGCGATCGCACGAGTGGTGCAGCCGTTAGCAGATAAAGCAGAGGTGGTTGAGTACGATGAAGAGGTTGAGAATTGACCAAATTTGATATTAGTTAGAACTTACAAAATAAAATCTTATCAGGCAAAGCTCAGCATCAAGAATAGGAAAATAATCCTCCTGCTACGCTAAAACTAAAGGTAGCCATCTTGCCTCTAACTGCCATGACTGCTGCTCAGAATTCACAAACTACTGATCAATTAACTGCATCGACCCAATCAGAAGATATTATTATTCCACCATGCGATTTGTGGAGTGATGAACCTTCTTTGGAAAGCGATTTGCATCGAGAGCAAATAGAACTGCTACTAGCTTGCCTAAAGTGGTGGTGGCGAGAGCGTACTGACTTTTATGCGAGTGGTAATCTCACAATTTATTTTAGTCCCGAACACATTACTACGCGAGACTTTCGAGGACCAGACTTTTTTGTGGTGCTGGGTGTAGAAAATCGACCCCGCAAAAGTTGGATACTATGGGCAGAGCAGGGCAAATATCCCAATGTCATTATTGAACTGTTGTCTGACAGCACTGCCAAAGTTGATAAGGAGTTTAAGAAACAGCTCTACCAGGATACCTTTCGCACGCCGGAATACTTTTGGTTTCATCCGAATACTCTGGAATTTAAGGGATTTCGTCTCATGGGAGGTAAGTATCAGCCTATAGAAGCAACGACTTCTGGGTGGCTGTGGAGTCAGCAGTTAGAACTGTTTGTGGGCGTGCATGAGTCAAAGCTACGGTTTTTTAGCCCAGAGGGGCAGTTGATTCCCACTCCAGAAGAGAGAGCGATCGCAGCACAGCAACAAACTGAACTGGCGCAACAGCGAGTGGAGGAACTGCTGGCTAGACTGAAAGAACTAGAGGTTGAACCGGATGTATCACAACAGTAGCACTTCGTTTCCCACGGCTATCACAAAGCGATCGCTCCTCTGATTTTTCACATCATCCAATAGAGGCGATCGCTTTGCTCTATCGCACGGATGGTGAAACTTTTGTAACAGAGTCTTGAGGTGGAAGAAGATGAGGAGACTAGAGACTAGGCTGTTTTCATGCCTTATCTTAAACTATAACTACCGTCGTCAAATCGATAAAGCGCTTGATAATGACACAAATCACATACAAGGTTGAAGCATTTTGGGATTGGGAAGCCGAAGTTTGGGTTGCAACCAGCGAAGATGTACCGGGATTGGTAACAGAAGCTTCTACCATTGAAGCTCTAACGCAGAAGCTGAGGCAGATAATTCCAGAACTCATCCAAATGAATAGAATCATACCTCCTGACTATGTAGGTTCTATCACCTTTGAGTTAACTAGTCATCGACAGGAATTGATTGAGGTGGCTTCATAGATGAGTTCATCATTGACTCCTGAGTTGAAAAAGATTCTTCAGGAGGCAAATTGCTACTTTGAACGGCAAGGCAAAGGGGATCATGAAATCTGGTATAGTCCAATCACAAATCGTCGCTTTGTGGTTGATAGCTTTATTAAGTCGCGTCACACAGCTAACGCCGTTTTAAAGCAGGCGGGACTCCCTAAAGCCTTTTAACAGAACAGAAAGATTAACTGTGAGCAGTGTCTGCCTACGGTGATCGCTCTGCGCGAACGCACTTTTTCACCCTCAAGCTTAATAAGCGCGATCGCTATTCCTCGCTCCTAGAATACTTCTTGTCTATGACTTTCCTTCTGAATCATTATGCAAGTTAAATAAATAGCAATAACGTTAGGAGTATAAACAAGAGGAATTGGTGCTGGGTACATACTAGCAGAAAATAACGTAAGAGACAGCGAAGTGAATAATTTTGTTAGTAGCCGTTTTAGTAGCCGTTTTTGTATTAGTTGGCGCTCTTCTATTGCTAATTGGAACTTAGGATTGAGGAAGAGCGCTTGGTTGTAAGATGCGATCGCTTGCCTGTACCTTCTCAAACTGTTTAATACCAAACCACGACTATACCAAGCATCAGGATCATCCCGTTTAATTTTAATTGCTTTATCAAATGATGCTAGACTCTCCTTGTACCAGTACCAGCCCAATCGATCTAGCACTAAGCCGCGATCATACCAAGTTTCATAGTAGCTTGGTTGAATTCTTATTGCTTGGTCATATGATGCGATCGCATTTTCATAGCGTTCCAACTTCTCTAGTGCATTACCACGATGATACCAAGCATGAGCATGAGAAAAGAGCAGTTTCGTGGAAACAGTGGGTAGATGCTCGCTTCGGCGTCTTCTAAACATTGCAGAACCCACTACTATAGATTTTGACACAGCCTAATGAGGGGTTAATAATGAGGTTTGCAATTTAACAAATAAATCTGAGGTAGAGTAAGAAGAACCTAACAAGAATTTTTTACAGTATAAATACTGTTTATACCAGATACACTAACTGGTACACAGAGCAAGCTAGTAATATTGCTAGTGCTTGGCAGCAGTGGCGATATTCCATACTTTTAGCTAACTGCAAAATAAATGTTGTTTTAAATACACATATTAATGATATCATTCGTAATAACAACTATCAAAAGAGAGCTCTTATTTAACAACGCAGCGCTTTATTCAACACTCCTTTCATTTAAGTTTGATAAGGGATTCCGGAAATAGGGGGCAATGTTAGAAAACCTAATAAGCAGTGACTAACGTAACTAGCTAATGACTAACTACATGATCGGTAAACTACTACAAGGACGTTACCAAGTCGTCCAAACCTTGGGTGCAGGGGTGTTTGGCGAAACATACGTCGCTGTAGACATTGAAAATCCAGAGAATCCCAAATGCGTTGTTAAACAGCTCAAAGTTATCAGTTCCCAACCAAGCTACTTACAAACTCTTAGGTTAAGATTTCTTACAGAAACAGAAACACTGAAGCAATTGGGACACCATGAGCAGATTCCTAAACTGATATCCTGCTTTGAAGAACATGAACGCTTCTACCTAGTGCAAGAGTTTGTAGAAGGACACGCACTCACTGCAGAACTCCCCATCAATCCCAATTTGGGTTATCTCTGGAGTGAAAGTGAAGTTACCGACTTTTTACAAGATGTTCTGTCTATTTTAGACTTTGTTCACTCTCAAGGTGTCATTCACTGTGATATTAAGCCAGAAAACTTAATAAGACGCGCTAGTGATGGTAAGTTAGTTCTCATTGATTTTGGTTCAATTCAACTAATCGATTTTGAAATCGTCGATGTTGATGAGGTATTGCCTTTAGACAGAATCCCCGTCACTTCGCTAGGTTACATACCACCAGAGCAGTTTATTGGTCAAACACAACCTAACAGCGATATTTATGCTTTAGGAATGATTGCTATTCAGGCTTTTACAGGACTGACACCGCTGCAATTGAAAGTAGATCCCCAAACTAATGAGATTCTCTGGCGTTCTCAAAACACATCAGTGAGCGATTATCTAGCTGCTATTATCAGCCAAATGATTCGCTACAACTACAAAGACCGCTTCAAATCCGCAGGTAAAGCATTGCGGACTCTTCAGCAAATATTTTTGGAAAGTCAGCAAGCACAAATCATAGATATAAAGTATACCCTTTCTTCAGAGCAAGATGGAAAAAGTCAGCAAAAAGATAAGCTAAATGCTGACTTCTTCCATCCGACATCTCCAAACTTCTCTCCACTATTAACAGGGATGAAGGTTGGGTTGGTGGCTAATTCTTTAGTCATGGGATTTGGAGTCTATTCTGTCATACATAACACTCCAGCTTATTCAGAAACAGAAACACTATACAAAGCAACTGAAGAATATCAAGCGGGAGATTTGGACGAAGCAATTGCTTTGGCTAAATCAATTCCCTTGAATAGTAATGTCTATCCTGACGCACAAGCTAGTATCGAAGAATGGCAAAAGCAGTCGCAAATTGCTGCTGAACAATATAAAGCAACAGAAAAAGCTTTTCAAGAGGGTCGTTGGTCAGATGTACTGCGTACAGCCTCTCAAGTTCCTGATATTTTACATTGGCAATCAAAAACAGATAAATTAGTTGAACAAGCACAAGTAAACATTGAAGCACAAACGAAAGATTTATTAGCCAAGGCTTATGAAAAAGCATCATTAAAAGATTTCAGCGGTGCTTTAGATTATCTTAGTCAAATTCCTGAAGAAAGCTCTGCAGGGGTAATAGTTCAACAAAAGTTGGCTGAGTACAATCAGAAAAAACGCATTAAAGCAGCTTACTTATTACAAAAAGCTTATAACAAAGCAGCAGAGCGAGACTTCGGGGATGCAGTTAAATTTCTCCAGCAAATTCCTAAAGATACTCCTGTATATGCCACAGCTCAAGTTAAGCTAATTGAGTATACTCAAAAGCAGCGCATTGTGCAAGCTGAAGGTCAAAAAATAGCTTTATCAAAAGCACCTATCTCTACGAACATAAGAAAACCATTTATCAGTAACCGTTCTACTACAAGCCTAAAATCCTTTGACCCAGGTAACCAATTGCAAGAGGTGAATATAAGATAGTTACAAGTCAAGAATTAAGAGTTAAAAAACTTTCTTTGGATATGGACTTTTAACTGTTGATTCAGGACTTGGAACTGGCTTTTGTTGTACTTGTTGTTGTGCTTGATTACGAGCGCTTATTGCTGGTTGATAATCTGGTTTTATTTTAATAACTTTATCGTATGAGGCAATGGCTTCTTGATAACGTTTTAGATTAAATTGAGCATTGCCTCTACTATACCAACTTTCGTAATGTTCCGGTTCGTAATTAATTGCCTTATTATAGGATAAAATTGCCTCTTGGTATTTCTTTAAATTGTACAGTGAATTTCCTCGGCTATACCATACTTGATAATTACCCCGCACTAATTCAATTGCCTTATTATAGGATGTAACTGCTTCTTCGTAGCGTTTTATTTGATGCAAAGACCATCCACGACCATACCACGCTTGATAATTTTTAGGATTGTATTTGATGACTTGCTCAAAAGATTCAATGGCTTCTGAAAAACGTTGCAAATTGATAAGTATATTACCTCTAGATAACCAAGCTTGGTAAAAATTTGGTTTGTACTGAACTGCTTTTTCATATGCTGCAACTGCATCTTGATAGCGTTGCAAATTCACGAAAACATTACCTTTGTTATACCAAGCTTTTTCATGGTCTTGCTTCAACTCAAGAACTTTATCATATGCCGTCATTGACTCATCGTAACGTTTTAAATTTTGTAGCAACAATGCTTTATTGTACCAAGCTTCATAATATTCTTTATTTAATTCAATAGCTTTGTCATAAGATTTCAGTGCTTGGTCATATTCGTTTAATTTAGTGAAAGCTTCTCCCTTAGCATTCCAGACTTCTGGATAGTTATTTTCTAATTGCAATATTTTCTTAAAAGAAGCAATTGCTTCTTGGTATCTTTGCAATTGATTCAATACAAATCCACGTCCACTCCAAGCTTCTAGATAATTTGGTTCTATTTGAATTGCTTTGTCATAAGCAGCAAGTGCTTCCTTATATTCTTTCAACTCATACAAAGTTTTACCTTGTCCATTCCATGCTTGAGCATAATTTGGTCTAATGTTAACCGCTTTTTTATATCCTGATAAAGCATCTTGATAACGTTGTAACTCGTATAGTGTGTTGGCTTGCTTATACAATTCAGTGGCATTGACAGAATTGATAGCATGAGCAATATATAGAGATGCTCCTACACATATCCCTATTAAACTTATGACTGCTAAAAACTTTATCAGTTTATTTTTTTTCGGTTTCTTGATTGTTTTTAAATTGTTGTTTAAATTATTGTTTGATATGGGTAAACTTAATGTCATTATGCGAGATTGAGAGTTTTTTAAATCATTTAGTGCTTGTAGGGTAACTCCTGCAGAAGGATAACGTTCCCGGAAATCATAACACACCATTTTATTTAAAACTTTGGCAAAATCATCACTGATTGAGGAATGGTTTTGCCATATAATCTCACTCCTTTCTGCATCTTTTTCTAGTTCTTCAGGAGATAATCCAGTGAGCGCTTGTATACCAAGTATCCCTAAAGCATAGATGTCACTACTGAATTTTGGATTTCCTTGTGCTTGTTCGCTTGGAATATACCCCGGAGTCCCGATCGCAACGGTAAATTTTGTTTTTCCACTAGGAGTAATGACTTGGGTTGTGATTTGTTTTACGGCTCCAAAGTCAATCAAAACTAACTTGTCATCCGGCTTGCGTCTAATGATATTTCGTGGATTGATATCACGGTGAATAACCTGCTGCTGGTGGACAAACTCTAAAATATTTAAAATTTCTTCTAAAAGGCAAATAACTTGGTCTTGATTTAGAGGTTTTCCTAGTATGATTTCTTGGCTGAGGTCATGACCTTCTATGAATTCCTGTACGAGATAGAATTCTTGGTTTTCCTCAAAGTAAGCTAGAAGTTGAGGAATGCGGTCATGAATGCCTAATTTATACAGAACTTGAGCTTCTGTATCAAATAAGCGTCTGGCTGTTTGCAAAGTATCGGGATCGTTAGCTTGAGGCTTGAGTTTTTTGACGACACATTGAGGTGAACCAGGTAATTGAGTATCACAAGCAACAAAGGTTTCACCAAATCCCCCTCCTCCCAAGTGACTAATAATTTGGTATCGTCCAACAAGTATGTTTCCCAACATTTGATTAGCCTAGTTTAATGTAGTACACTCTGATTCCAATCTTGCCACAGCTTTTGTGAAGGGGAGATGGAGAGATGGGGGACAAGGGGACAAGGGGACAATAACTAATGACTAATGACTTATTAATATGATTCCTATTAGCGATCGCATTTTCTTTTTCACACGCAGAAAGCCAATAATTATTTACTGTCTGATTGGTATTAATATTGCTCTGTTTTTATGGGAATTGAAACTTGAGCTTGATGGTGAATTGGGCAATTTTGTCAATAGCTGGGGTGTCGTTCCAGCACAAATCAGTGCAGCCTTTGCAAATGCGCTTGCTGGAAATGCAGCTGCTTGGATAGTTGTGCTGATGCGTTCGACTTCACTCCTTGTGGGAATGTTCCTTCATGGTAGTTTTAGTCAAATTTTAGGGAATTTGATATTTTTGTGGGTTTTTGGCAAAACTATTGAAAGTGTTTTAGGATACGGACGATTTTTAATATTTTACTTAGTTTCTGGCATCTTGACTGGATTCGTACAAATTATAGCAGAACCGAGTTTGACAGTACCATTGATTGGGGCTAATGGGGCGATAACAGCTATTTTAGGAGCTTATGTCTTTAAGTTTCCTAAAGCAAAAATTGATACTATTTTGCCTCTTTTGATTGTGTTTATTCCTGTACAAGTACCAGCCACTTTCTATCTATTTTGGTGGTTTGTACAACAGATTTTTTACGGAATTGGTAGTTTGAATATTCCTGGTGGCGTTAACCCAGCAAGTACTGGTTATTTGGCGCAATTTGCGGGCTTATTTATTGGTGCAGCTTTCATCAAGCTACTACAGAGATTTTAGCATCTTCGCGCCCTTGCCCCGCACCATAACTGTACTCAGTTTGGTGACGGGATATAAGGCGGGTGCTCAAAGTGCGTCCCCTGACTTATTTTCCTCATCGAGGTTAGAGGGAATGGGGATAGC
>JAHHHH010000048.1 GCA_019359415.1 Iphinoe sp. HA4291-MV1
CCAAAAGTCGAATCGAGCCGCAATGGATAATAATTATATGCTTACTATTCTTGCTGCTTGTTTATCCCTACATAATGATATCTCTAAATCCGCTTGTCAATAGCATTTGAGACGCGCTTACCCTGAATGGGGAATAGGCGAAGATGCTTTTAGTTATATCAGCAATCATCCTGAGCTTAATCTCATACAGGTATTTTGTCATCCTAAACTTCTACGGGAGCATCCTCGGCTTCTGGCTTATTATCGTAATATCGCAGTTCTTTCTCAGAAATCTATTTTTTATCTCGCTAAAATTGATGTCAAAAAGAAGGAAACCGATGTTAATAACATTATTCCTCTAGAGCCTGATCAGGCTCTTAGATTATCAATTCTTTTCAATGAACACATAACCCTGATTATTGATTCTTCTATTCAGAGTCTTACTGAAAAGGAATTACATGGTTTGTTGCTTACATCAACTGGCGCACAAATAGATGGCTCTTGGCGCAATGCTATTGGAGAGGAAGCTGAAAAAGTAGTGCAGCGGCTTTTAGTTAATGAGGCAAAAGAACGTAATTTTTTAGGGGCTTTTATTTCTCGTACAGGTACTTCAGTTGAACAGTTTGATTTAGCTAGACTAGAAGAGCAAGTTAGCAATATTCATAAATATCGGGGCATATTATTGACTAATCAAACATCAATTCTTTTTTCAAGTGAGCCAGATATTTCACTTATTGGAGGCAATGGTACAACACTATCTGTAATAGAGGTAAAAGGGGGTGCAGACCCCGCAGGTGCTTTAGAACGTTATGGTGCGGCTAAGAAGTCTTTTGGAGAGGCAAGACGGCTTTCACCAGATGTTCCTACTATTCTTATTGCAAGTTGTATTACACCCGAAGTACATACGCGCATAAGTCAAGATACTCTTATTACCTCTTACTATAATTTAACAGAACTGTTGTCCGATAATTCTACCTCTTATGATCGGTTTATGAATGAGGTTTTCTCATTGCTTGGCATCGGTTGAACTGCTTCTCTTTTCTAATCTTTTACTCAAAGCAGGAGCTATGCTTTATTTTATAGCCCATATTCCGCACTTCAGAATGTATTATCTTGACTTTCAATAATTATTCCTAATAATGCTCAAATTATTAGGAATAATTATTGAAAAATATTGGTATTCGTGCTGTTTATTTAACCGTTGTTAGCCAGATTTTGGAAATCTACGCGTATTACACGATGAAGTGCGGAAAGTGGGTTATAGCTTTATATGGGTCGTTTATGAGAAGAGAAACATGGGATCTGACTGCTGCTCGATAAATTTTGTGCATATCTCGGCAAATATCAGTATTATTGCCCAGATTTTCCCCTATTACCGTTGTCATCTACTATGTATCGTTCTTTGATTGTGTTCATTAGCAGTAAATTAGTTTTTGCTTGCAATCTTTTATTATTTCCCTACTTCACTAAATCAGCGCGAGGTTTAAAGGTTTCTATCTGCCGTAACTTTTCGTAAAGTTCACGTTCTTGCTGACTAATATTTTTTGGAGCAACAATCTGAATTTCTACCAATTGGTCACCACGTTCGCCATTTTCCTTGGGATAGCCTTTATTGGCAAGGCGGAAGCGTTGACCTGATCGCACACCCTGAGGAATAGACATTTTTACTGGTCCGTCTAGGGTTGGTGCTTCTACCTGTCCTCCTAAGACTGCTTCTGTGGGAGTCACTGGTACTTGACAAAGGACATTTGAGCCTTCTACTTTAAATAAAGAATGAGGATTGACAGTAATTTTTAAATACAAATCGCCACCATTGATGCCTTGGTTTTTCAGGCGGATAGTTTGACCAGTGACCATCCCAGGAGGCATATTCACTTCGAGCGATCGCCCATCTTCCAGACGAATCCTCTCTGTTCCACCTCTGTATGCTTTTTCCAATGGTAGGGTTAATCTTGCTTCTATATCTCGGCGAGAGGGGCGAGAATTAACTGTATACTGAACCTTTCTGTTTGGAGAACTAAACGGATCACTATCACTCTTATTGGTAGAAGTTCCATTTCTGGTGTCTTTGCGAACACCTACACCAATGACTTGATTGATAAAACTATCAAAATCAGGATATGTACCCGGGTCTACCTCTTGATTACGGGTACGACCGTTAGTACGATTCCAGCCGTTTTCTCGTGATACTGTTTGTTTGTCAAAACCTTTTTGTTTCCAAAAGCGGCTAAATTGGTCGTATTGTGCCCGTTTCGTTGCATCGGAAAGAACTTCATAAGCCTCTCCAATATCCTTGAATTTTTCCTCTGCTGCTTTGTTTCCTGGATTGAGGTCTGGGTGATACTGACGCGCTAATCGTCGATAATTCTTTTTAATATCTTCATTTGAGGCTTCTTTAGTTAATCCCAAAATCTCGTAGTAATCGCGAAAATTCTGCAAATTTGGCATAGTTCAGTTATTTATCTTTAACTTTGGAATTTTAGTTTTTTAATGCTTATTTGATTCTTGAACTACTAATTAATTACCAGTTATTAATGACCAAATCCGAATTCTAGATTCACTTCTTTATCTTTCTTCCATCTGTAAGGTGTCATTTTGGGGGTTAGAGGGGGGTTTCCCACCTGGAAAGTTATAACCCCATTTCCTAAGAATATCTAGAAAATATCTAGCAGATGTTATAACCAGTCATCATCGTCATCGTCCCAGTTATCTTGGTAGTTAGGACGGGGTTTGCGTGAATAACCACTGTCATAGGAGGAACGACCTCCCCTGTCATAGTCTCTGTCATAGTCCCTATCATAGTCTTTGCCATAATAATCGCGATCGCCCTTGGCGGCTCCTGAAGGAGCATCGCGAAGCGGGCGCTCTGCGCCATCGCCGTTCGCGTAGCGTTCCGCAGGAAAGGCGGGGCTTTGCCCATCGCCCCTTGGGCGGTTCCTTCTGGGAGTATCGCGGAATGTATCCCTTAGAGATTCACGATCATCCCACAGAGACGGGCGCTTTGCGCCATCGCTTCTAAGAGTATCCCGATCCCGGTCTTTATCACCAGTGAAGATGTCACGGATAGTACCAAACAAGTCATCCTCTTCATCATCAACGAGGTACTGACGGACTTCGCGGTTGAGCTCATATAAAGCATCCTGTAAGTCGGCGTAGGCTTGGTCAATACCTCTGTCATCATTTTCTTGCAAACTTTCACGCAGTTGTCGGCAGATATTATCAATTCTTTGACGGCGAGAGCGAGCAACCTGCATCCCAAAATCCAACGCCACTTCTCTAAGTTGTCGTTCTGCTTGTATAATCAGTGCTTCAGCACGAGTGCGCTTTTCGACCCGTTCTTTGCGTTCCCGGTCAATTTCGGCATATCTCTCGGCATCCTGGATTGCCTGTCTGATTTCCCCTTCGCTCAAGGTGGACGCACCTTGAACTGTGATACTCTGCTCTCTACCTGTGGTTCTATCCAGAGCGGTCACTTGTAGAATGCCGTTGGCATCTATATCAAATGATACTTGAACTTGTGGGATTCCACGTGGTGCGGGGGGAATACCATACAGCTTAAAACGTCCGAGAGACTTATTATCTGCTGCCATCTCCCGTTCGCCTTGGATGACGTGGATTTCCACTGTGTTTTGATTATTTTCTGATGTGGAAAAAATATCAGAGCGGCGTACTGGTATGGTGGTGTTGCGGGGAATCAGTTTTTTCATGACGCCGTTGACGGTTTCTAATCCTAAAGATAGAGGCGTGACATCCAACAGCAGGACATCCTTGAGTTCACCAGCGAGAATACCCGCCTGTATTGCTGCACCTACCGCTACAACTTCATCAGGATTGACGTTTTGGTTGGGTTCTATGCCAATTATCGCTTGTACAAGCCGCTGTACCATTGGCATACGTGTAGCACCACCCACCAGCACAACTTCATCAATATCTGCGGGTGTCAATCCAGCATCTTTCAAAGCACGCTTGACAGGAAGGCGCACTCGTCCAAGTAAGTCATCGCACAAACCTTCAAACTCAGAACGAGTCAAGCGAGTTTCTAGATGTTTGGGACCTTCTTGATCAGCAGCAATAAAGGGTAAGTTAATATCGGTGACGCTGACGGAGGAAAGTTCGATTTTAGCTTTTTCCGCCGCTTCCATCAGACGTTGTAAAGCTTGGCGATCGCGTCTTAAGTCTACCCCTTCGGTTTCCAAAAATTTTTCTGCCAACCAATTGACTATCTTATTGTCAAAATCATTGCCTCCGAGTTGCGTGTTTCCACTCGTAGCTCTCACTTCAAACACCCCATCGCCAACGTCTAGAATTGACACGTCAAACGTGCCACCACCCAAGTCAAAGACTAATATAGTTTCACTGCTACCGCGATCCAATCCGTACGCTAAAGAAGCAGCAGTCGGTTCATTGAGAATCCGCAGCACTTCCAAACCTGCAATTCTGCCAGCATCCCGTGTTGCTTGCCGTTGGGAATCGTTAAAATAAGCAGGAACAGTGATAACGACACCTGTCACTGGTTCACCTAGGTACTTACTGGCGTCTTCTGCTAACTTCTTCAGCACCATTGCAGAAATTTCTTCTGGAACAAAATCCTTATCTAGACGAGGACAAGAAACTTTGATGTTGCCAACTTCGTCTTTGCGAATAGTATATGGAACTCGTTTTGATTCTGGGTTAAGTTCGGCGTACCTACGTCCAATGAAGCGTTTAACGGCGAAAAACGTATTTTGTGGGTTAAGGACAGTTTGTCGCCGTGCCATTTGTCCAACAACTCTTTCGCCTTCTTTACTAAAACCAACGACGGAGGGAGTAGTTCGCATGCCTTCTGCATTGGCAATCACCACCGGCTTGCCACCCTCCATGACGGCAACTACTGAGTTGGTTGTACCCAAGTCAATGCCGACTACCTTGCCCATGCGTTTTTGTTCTCCTATAGTGTCTTATAAGTTAATTTTTTTAGATCTAATGCTTGATTTATTGTATCTTGCTGTTGAGAATTACACGGGTTTTGCAGTGTTCCTCGCTCGTTAATTTGTGAATCTAAAGAACAAAATCGAAAATCACCTCACTAACATAGCCCGCGATCGCGATCCCTATCTAGCGACTGCTGGACATTTTTTTGTCCAAGAATACATTCGTCAACAATTTGCTCAATTGGGAAGTGTGGAAATCCACACCTTTAGAGTTAGGAGCAAAACCTGTCAAAACCTCATTTTGAATTTACCTTCCCAAACTGAGTCCCAAAAGGGTGATTTGCCTCCTATTTTAATTGGTGCCCATTATGATGCTGTTCCTGGCACACCAGGTGCTGATGATAATGCCACAGGTGTGGCAGTCTTGCTAGAATTGGCAAGAATGTTTGCTACCCAACCAACAAAATATCCCCTGCGACTGGTTGCTTTTGATATGGAAGAATACGGCTTATTGGGTAGCACTGAGTATGCTGCTAAGCTCAAGCAAGAACAGCAACCGCTACGCTTAATGATTTCTCTAGAAATGCTTGGATATTGCGATCGCACTCCCGGTTCTCAGAGTTACCCACCTCCTCTAGAACGCTTTTACCCTAATTGTGGTGATTTTATTGCTTTAATTGGTAATTGGCGGACAATTCGTGACTTAATTTGTATTAGCCGCAGTATTCGTAAAGTTGGTGTACCTAGTCAGTGGCTACCAGTACCTAATAGAGGTTTAATCGTTCGCCAGACAAGACAGAGTGACCATGCACCGTTTTGGGATGCAGGTTATCCAGCAATAATGGTGACAGATACAGCATTCATGCGTAATCCAAATTATCATAAACCCAGCGATACTATTGATACTTTGGATTTAGATTTTCTCACTGGTGTTTGTCAAGGTTTGGAAAGCGGTATTCGGCGTTTGTGAGAAGAGATATGAGGTAAATCTAGTAAACCACCCACACTGTAAGTTGATAAGACTCTGAATTATAATCCATCATAATTACTCTAGTTTACTTTTAGTTGAAAAGCTGATGACTGAGCTATATGATACTATTGGTGGTGTTTATGAGCAGTTTAAAACTGTAGCAACATTGCCGATCGCGGAAAAATTTACACTATTTAAGATTCTTGGCAATCTTCAAGGGAAAACCATTCTAGACTTAGCCTGTGGTACCGGCTTTTATAGCAGATTGTTGAAAGAACAAGGAGCTGCAAAAGTTGTTGGTGTAGACATATCAGAGGAAATGGTAAAGGTTGCACGTCAACAAGAACTAAAAAATCCAATTGGAAATGAATACCAGGTGTCAGACATTGCCAAACTCCCCAAGCTTGGCAGTTTTGATTTAGTTACTGCGGTTTATCTTCTCAATTATGCAGAAAACAAAGAGCATCTACTACAGATGCTTCGTAATATTCGCAGTAATCTAGCATCAAACGGGCGTTTTGTTGCCATGACGGTTAATCCAGATTTCTCTTGGAACAAATCAAATCCTACAAAGTATGGACTTACCGTACTCAAACAAGAATCTCTGTCAGAGGGCTTTTATTCAGAAGCTGAATTTCACACAAATCCACCATTTATTATTAAATACTTTGGGTGGAGTCAATCTATTTATGAATGGGCTGTAACAGAAGCCGGGTTTAAGAATTTTTCATGGCATCCTATAGAAGTTCCAAAGCAAGCAATAGAACAGTATACAGAAGATTACTGGCAGGATTTTTTAGACAATTGCTTAATCATTGGTCTAAGTTGTGAGAAATAATGGCTTGTAGACTTCGTGGATGGATGTTATTCCAAATATGCCCCCCTACCGGATTGAAGTTTTTATAAAATACATGGTCTACTGAAAAATTAAACCCCTAAATAATCTGGCTACAGAGGACAATTGTGAATATGGACACAGTAGCGTTCACGGGTATTTTGTCCTTCGGCTGGCTGTACTGGAAAATACAGCCGCATTTAGCTATGCACATTCCAGATGGCTTCTTGAACCTACCTGTTATCCTTGTAACTTGGGTAATCGCCATTGGTCTAATTGCACTAGCTATTGGGCGATCGCAAGCAGAATACCAAGAGCGAGCTGTACCTTTAATGGGAGTTTGTGCAGCATTTATCTTTGCAGCACAAATGATTAATTTCCCGATTCCAGGAGGTACTTCTGGACACCTTTTGGGTGGGACACTAGCAGGAGCTTTATTAGGACCGTGGGCTGGATCGCTAGTGATGGTTGTGGTGTTCATCGTGCAGAGTGTTCTCTTTCAGGATGGTGGACTGACGGCATTAGGAGCCAACATCTTTAACATGGGATTAATCGGTACGTTTGGTGGCTACTATCTCTACCGCACAGTTCGATTTGCCACAGGGCGTGAGACTTTGCGAGGAGTGGTGATTGGCACAGCGATCGCTGCTTGGACAAGCGTAGTGGTAGCCTCAGTTGTGTGTGCCTTGGAACTTGCTTTGTCTGGAACAGTTCCTCTAACGGTGGCTTTCAGTGCGATGGCTTCTTGGCACGTCTTGATAGGCATTGGCGAGGCGCTGATCACCGTGATAGCACTGAGTTTTATTTGGCGGACTCGACCCGATCTATTTTACGATCCGCCCCACAAGACGAGGTCATCTGTCTCTCGTCCCCTCCCCCGGTATTAAAAGGTGTTTATTGAAATGAGTAGCAACCTCTCGCGATCGCGCAACCGTGCTTTTGTCATCACTGGCTTAGGTATTGCCCTGCTAATTGCAATTTTCCTTTCTCCATTGGCTAGCAAAAACCCAGATGGACTGGATAGAGTCTCACAAGACCTCAAGTTTGACAGCAAGGAACTTCAAGATAAACCCGCTAAGAAGTTACCATTTTACGCCATTTTTGATGAGTATGCCCTCAGAGGTGTACCAGAAGCGATCGCCACTCCATTGGCTGGTTTAGTTGGAACGTTAGCAACTTTTGGCTTAGCTTGGGGTATTGGCAAATTAGTTGTTCGTGGTTCTGGTACACCTTCCACACAGCACGATACCTATCCAAACTCAGATGATTGAAGAAGAAGTCAGGAGTCAGCAATTCCTGAGTCAGCAATATGATTGGATGGGGATTGGTGGCCCCAACCAATTGTAGACACCCCCGTTGACGGTGGGGATTTAAACCCCCTTTACTCCTCCCTTGCGTCGCACAGAATTCAATTGGTGAATTCTGGCTTCTGACTCCTGAGTTCTTCTTGTTAAATAGGAAGTTAACAGAATGTTTTGAATTATTAGTTACTATGCTGCTGCACATTGGGGCGTTAGCGTTGGATGTCAATAGCAAGCAGGTTACTCCTTGGCACAAACTTGCCCCCCGTACTCGGGTACTGTGCACATTGTTGTTCGTGTTTGCCATTGTTTTAACGCCAAATGGACATTGGTGGACTTGGGCAATTTATGGATTGGCTCTGGTCGGCTTGCTATTGCTTAGTCGAGTCACTCTATCAGTACTACTGAAACGGTTAGCAGTTGAGTTCACATTTATTGGTGTTGTTCTTCTGGGTACTTTGTTCCGGAGTGGTGGCGATGTGTTATGGTCTTGGGGACCACTACAGATAACAACAGTGGGGCTAACTGTTTTGGGTAGTGTAACGCTTAAGGCGCTCTTATCGCTGCTGATGCTGAATTTACTGACTTTAACGACTTCGGTAACAGCTTTACTTCATGCTCTACTTGAACTGAGAACCCCACCGCTACTAGTAGCAATTCTGGCATCCATGTATAGCTACATCAGTGTGTTGATTGGCGAGTTTAACGCTATGCGTCGAGCAGCAGAGTCTCGAAACCTCATGGGTAGCAACCGCTCTATACGCTTAGTCGTTGGCAACATGATTGGAGCGCTTTTTATCCGCACTTACGAGCGGGGAAATCAAGTTTACCAGGCAATGCTGTCACGGGGTTATCAAGGACTACCACCGAGAGAAAAAGTCCCGTCAGGGGGACAATCTGACGTTGTAGCTCTAAGTTTGACTGTCATTTTGGCGCTGCTCGGTCAAGCTATTTACTGGCGTAGATAACTTTTAGTCACGTTGTCTTGATGCACCATAATCCAATATCAATTCAAAATCTTAGCTATACCTACCCTGATGGAACTCAGGCTTTAAGGGAAATTAATTTTTCTATTAAAGCAACTGAGCGAGTGGCATTAATCGGAGCCAATGGCTCGGGAAAATCCACGTTGCTGTTACACCTGAATGGAATTCTCATACCTCAGTCGGGACAGGTGATGATTGGAGAGTGGTCTGTAACTGTTGAGAATTTGCGAAACATTCGGAATTTTGTGGGGTTGGTGTTTCAGAATCCAGATAATCAGCTGTTTATGCCAACAGTTTGGGAAGATGTTGCCTTTGGTCCTATGAATCTGGGTTTGCGAGGTCAGGAATTGACACAGCAAGTTCTTCAGGCGATGGCAGCAGTTGATATTGATCCAGAATGGTATGGGCAAAGAAATACCGATAATTTATCTGGAGGTGAAAAAAAACGGATTGCGATCGCCGGAGTCTTAGCAATGAACCCACAGATATTGGTGTTTGATGAACCCTCTGCTCAGTTAGATCCCCGTTCTCGCCGTCAATTCATCGAACTGCTGCAAAGTTTACCTCTCACTCAACTGATTGCAACGCACGATTTAGATTTAGCTTTGGATTTGTGCGATCGCACTGTTGTCCTGAGTCGAGGTCAGGTTGTGTATGATGGTGAGACTGAGTGCGTCATGAGCGATCTAAGTTTCTTGCTTCAGCATGCTTTAGAATCACCACTAAGCTATAGTCGCCCTTACTGTCAGCTTGAACATGCACCTGTCAGTCCCGCCCTGTTCAATAAATTTGTTTGAGTCAATCAACCAGAGTTGCACTCAATTGTTAGTCAAACAGATAAGCTGCTGCTACTATCAAGCTTTTTTAGTAGTGATTGAGATTTAAAGCGATTAGTAAATTAAAGGCTATTTTGGAAATTGACTTCCGGGTAGCTGTGACAGCAAATCTGCAGTTAACGCTAGAATTGCACCCATAAACGTGACAGCAGGGACTAATATCATGTCCGGTTGATTAGTTGTGATTCCCGCAATATCTGCACCCCACCCCTTAATCCCCTCCCGTTAGTAAGGGGAGGGGCGGTTTTGGCGCAAGACAAAACCGGGGTGGGGTTGTGCGGGATTTATAAGCAATTAACCGGACATGATATCACTCCCATAGATCCCCCACGTAACAGCAAAACTAGACACAATAAGTTGGATTCCCCAACTGGGAACATGCCAAATATTCATTTGTTTTCTCCATGCTCTTCAACTTATGTAGAGACGTAATATGCAAAGTCTCTACACGTATGCAATTGTCACAAGTCACTCTTAACTGAACGGCACTGGATTTGTACTCGCACACTTTAAAACAGCTTAGAAACCAAAAACGACTCAATGTCAGTTTGATTGAGGTTACGACCAATCAACACCAATCGAGTTTGGCGTGGTTCGTTAGTTTTCCATAGCCGATCATAGAAAGATTCCAGACGAGTCCCTACACCCTGTAACACCATCCGCATTGGCTTACTGGGGACATTAACAAAGCCTTTTATCCGGTAAATTTCTTGTTGGATAGTCAGATGCTTTAGCTTGTCGATTAACATCTTCGGTTCAAAAGCTTGGTCTAAGATTAAGTGAACTGAGTTGATGTCATCATCATGTTCATGTTCTTCCTCAGTGTCATGGTGGCTGGGACGAAAATCTAAATTATCTTCAACAGCAGCATGAAATCCCAACAGCACATCAGGACCAATTTGTCCATCTTCACAAGGAATAATCTTCACACCTGGTCTTAACTGTTGCTGCAACCAATCTTTTACTTGTAGGCGAGTTTGGGGATTGACTAAGTCAGTTTTCGTTAACAGTATTAAATCAGCGCAAGCTAGCTGGTCTTCAAACAACTCCTCAATCGGAGTTTCATGTTCTATATTTGGGTCAGCTTGTCGTTGGGCGTTGAGTGCATTTAAATCAGCAGCAAGAGTACCAGTGGCTACAGCTTCACAATCAACCACAGTGACAACACTATCAACAGTAGCACCCGTGCGAATTTCAGGCCAGCGGAAGGCTTGCACCAAGGGTTTAGGTAATGCTAACCCAGAGGTTTCAATCAGCAGACAATCAATCTGCTCCCGACGCTTGAGCAGTTGTTGCATGACTGGGAAAAACTCTTCCTGAACGGTACAACACAAACAACCGTTAGTCAGTTCTAGGATATTACTATTCGGATCTTCCTCTTCATCACAGACTTGACAGGATCGCAGCAGTTCACCATCAATTCCTATCTCACCAAATTCATTAACAACTACAGCAATGCGCCGTCCTTGATTATTTTGTAATAGATGGCGAATGATGGTAGTTTTGCCAGCACCAAGGAATCCAGTAATCACAGTCGCTGGAATTTTAGCAGTCATCTGTAACCTCGCAGATGTGACTTTTTGTAACTTGCAATGTCGGCGGGCATTCTGACTTATTGAAACTTAAACTCTGTTTCATTACAGTTGCGGGACAGTGCTGGACTTGCACCAGACTTTCCCCGTTTCCTCTAATGGCTGACCCCCATTAGAACCGACCATTGAAATACTACAACAATTAGCTTGTTTTTAGTGTAAAAAAATAAGCGATCGCTCTTGGCAGCTCCCCAAATCCTTGCATTGCTGCATCACTACAACGGAGCAACGCGAAAAAGTGAGGTGCCAAAAAAAAGATGATCGGTTGCTTTGCCGACAAAAAAGCTGTGGGAATGACCAAGTCCCTTCCCTTCTCCTTCTCCTATCCTAGAGCGTCAGTCCACTAGAAGTATTTGACGTAAAATGCAAAATATGCATGTTGTTTAAATTGAGCATGTAGGCTTTCTGTTTTAATGCGTAGGCGTAGCCCGTCGTAGACATCGCTAAAAACCAAACCTAAATATTTAGCTCAAAATAGGTGTTTTATGCTAATGCATATACTAAAGTTTTTGTCAATCTATATTAGTGGACTGGCTCTCTAGAGGCTGCGCCAACACCAGACGCTAACGCGAACGGGACGCTGCGCGAACGGGACAAGGGAACGCTTAACGCTTAACAGTGAAAGTTATCCTGCCACCTCATTAACTGGAAACCTATCAATGAGCTGCATAGCGCGTTGAGCATTGCGCAGCAAGGATTCTGATAAGTGTGGTACGTGGGGAATTTGCGATAGTAAATCTAACGTCCGGCGTAAAATTCGCACCACATCACCTTCATCTAAACTCGTATTTTCACAAAGTTCTATCCACTCCATACCCAGCGCCCACTGCTCTACCAGGGATATTAACTCAAACTCTAACCATATCGGTAAAGCCACATTGTAGCGACGTTGCTGTTGGAACATCTTGCGACGAATCCCCCGTAATCTTGATAAAGCTTCCGCCACTTCTTCACTCAGATCAAAGCGAACCATGCTATCCGGACGTGGGGTTTCTGTCACCAAAGCCGCGATCGCCGCTGCTAAGTGGTGTGGATCTAAGTTGTCCAATTCTCCTTGGGCAAGTGCTAAGCCCAACCACAACTCATTTTCCCCTCGAATGGCTGCAGCAATTTGTCCCAGTCGCGTGGGAACGAGATTATCCAGACCTTCAAAGTGCTGCAAAATCTCAATGAGATTGAGAAACTCTTCCCAATGGCGCTGAGACTGTTGCTCTACTTGTGCCTGCATTTGTTGTATTTCGGCTTCCAGTTCAGCAACCTGTGTTCTGCGTTTGAAAAGACTGGCTGCATTGCCTGATTGATGCAAGGGATGAGCTTCTAATTGCTCTGCAAGAGCAGTAACGCGATGAAGTTGTTCTACAACTTCTGGAGCCATAAATACAGCTTCGCTTGATTTGGGAATCTGTTGAGTGATTGCTGCTGTTTCCTCGTTACCAAGAAACGATTGTCCTCGTTTCAAGAGTATTTCTGGTGGTAGCAACTCAGTAGGTACGTCAATTCGCGGCAGTTCTGCAAACAAATCTACGACATCAGAGGCTGTTGCTACATACCAGCGGTTATCTTGTCCCAAACATACCAAGTAACAAGTTTGACCAGAACCTGCGGTTTTCCCTACTAACACCGCTGTTATGGGTACAGGCATTGTGAAGTTTTTACTCTTGAGACTCAAAAGCGTTCCCGACACTGCAAAGCCCAACATCATCTCCAATTCCTCTTGTCGGGATTCCTGAGCCTGCTCTTGCAGTGTTTTCAGTAACCGGCGTTCTACTCGCAGGCGTTGCCGCAATTTTTCATAAACAGCCAGTTCCCCTTCGTCAATAGCAGCGATTTGTGCTTGAAGTTGAGCAAGTTGTGTTTCTAAGTCACTTATGTACTCGCGCTGCGGTCGTAGATGCAAGTTTGCTAAGTACTGCCCAAAGCTGCGTTCTATGAGTTCCTTGGCTTCTTCCAAAGTGTGAGTTTGCAGTAAGTTTAGCACCATGCCATAACTTGGCGTAAATTGACTGACGAGGGGATCTGCTTGGGATGTTGCCAAGTAAGCAGCTTCTTTCGCTCCTTCAAAAGGAGTTTGCAGCGTCACAACATGACCCCGTTCATCCATTCCTCGGCGACCGGCTCTACCTGCCATTTGTAGAAATTCGGAAGCATTCAACAGGCGATGTCCGGTATCAGTACGCTTAGAAAGGGTGGAAATGACCGTTGTCCGAGCTGGCATATTAATTCCAGCTGCTAGGGTTTCGGTAGCAAATACGACTTTAATTAACCCTTGCTGAAAAAGTTCTTCAACAATCACTTTCCACGCAGGTAAAATTCCAGCATGGTGTGCGGCTATTCCTCGGTAAAGTGGTGCAATGTGCCCAGAACGTCCTGCTTCAGGATTACGGGTGAAAAATTCGTCAATTTGCCGCCGCAATTGTTGCGCTTCTTCCTCATTAACTAGCCACATATCACCCACATCAGCCACCGCTTTATCACATCCCCGGCGACTGAAGATGAAGTAAATTGCTGGCAGCATATCCCGTTCCTGTAGCTGGCTCACAACCTGAATAATGCTGGGGGCTTCCGCTTTCACATGAGCTTTGCTCTTTTCTTTATCTCCTTTTTTCTTCTTCCTCAGCAGGCGGTGGTTAATTTGGGTTTTATTATCATTTAGGAGGGGAAATAACCCTTTTATGTTGCCAAAATGAAATTCCAAAGGCACTGGGCGATGATCAGAGTATATGAGGTCGGTAGGACCATGAACTTGATTTAACCAATCGGTCAGTTCATCACTATTGGCAACAGTTGCTGAGAGGGCTACGAGTTGAATTGCTTGGGGACAATAGATGATGGACTCTTCCCAAACTGTTCCCCGTTGGCGATCGTTCATATAGTGGCACTCATCCAGCACCACAGCCTCAACGTCTACTAATGAAATGCCAACTTGCCCGATTGGTGTACCATAAAGCATATTACGGAAGATTTCTGTGGTCATCACCAAAATCGGTGCATCTCGGTTAATGGAGGCATCTCCAGTTAAGAGTCCAACATGCTCAAAGCCGAATTTTTCGCGAAAGTCACGTAGTTTCTGATTCGAGAGTGCTTTTAGGGGAGTGGTGTAAAAGACTCTTTTCCCACGTGATAGGGCGCGATATATGGCGTATTCCCCCACCAATGTTTTGCCCGAACCTGTGGGTGCACACACAACAACGGAACTTCCAGCATTCAGGGAAGCGATCGCATCCTTCTGGAACTGATCTAATTCAAAAGGGAATATCGAACTTGGTTCAAGTTCTGGAGACAGCGCAGGGTAATTCACTCAATCACATTTGCAACCAAAACTGTTTACTATATTAACTACTCTTTTGTCAACTTAGTTATAAGTCATTAGTCATTAGTCATTAGTCATTAGTCATTTGTTCTTCTTCTTGTCCCATTGCCCATTGCCCATTGCCCACCAACCAATGATTGACCACACCCCTTGACAAATAACTATTTTCCCAATTCTTGTGAGCGGATTGTTGCTGCTTTTACTGCTTCAATTAAAGCTGAGCGAAATCCTGCTCGTTCTAGTTGAGCAACACCAGCGATTGTAGTACCGCCTGGGCTAGTCACACGGTCTTTGAGTTCTGCTGGGTGTATTTTGGTTTCATGCAAGAGCTTGGCTGTTCCTAGTACAGTTTGCAAAGCAAGTTGATTAGCAATTGCCCTAGGTAAACCTGCTGCGACTCCCCCATCAGCAAGTGCTTCTACAAGCAGTGCTACGTAAGCTGGACCAGATCCTGATAGTCCTGTCACTGCATCCATCAGGTTTTCTGAAACTTCCACGACTTCTCCCACTGCTGAAAAAAGTCGCTTTGCAGTTTCGTGGTGGTTTGCTTTGGTATACGCACCTGGACAGATGGCAGTCATTCCTGCTCCCACAGTTGCGGGAGTATTAGGCATTGCTCGAATAACTGGCAAGTGGGGAAAAGCGGCTTCTAACTGATTTAATGTCACGCCTGCTAAAATGGATATCACCAATGGTTTTGAATCTAATGGCTTTGAATCTGTAGCGATGACATCTGCGAATTCTTGGGCGAGTGCACTAAACACTTGAGGTTTCACTGCCAAAAACACAACCTCCGTTGTTGGTGTGAAAACCAGACGATTATCGGCTGTCACCTTAACACCGTATTGGTCTTCCAGAAAACCTTGGCGCGAGATTTGGGGTTCGCTGACGAGGACGTCTGATGGTTGATAGATTTTACGAGCAATAAGGCGGGATAAGAGTGTTTCTCCCATTACCCCGCCACCAATCAAGCCAAATTTAATAGTCATAAGTCAAGAGTCAAGCGGAGGTAGTGCATTGCCAAGAATTGTCTGTTGCTTCGGTTTCTTCCGCTCTTCGCAAGCTCCAAAGAAGGAGCGCGGGCTGCTAAACTATGTCCTGAGCCACTATGCCCAGAGGACACGCACTCGCGTTTGCAAGGTTTCCCCTATTGTAGACGCCCGTAGACGCAAAGCGGTGAGACAGCGCTATAGGAGGATTTCTCTCTGTAGGCGACTGCGTTAGCGCAGCGTGACCGTTGGCTCACCTGTTCCGACAGGAGAAGGTCATACCCGTAAGTCTTGCGGACAGGCTACGCCAACGCGGAGCGTCTCCGCTTCAAAGGTCAAGAGTCAATATCTTTGGACTGGTGGACTATGGACTCTTGACTAATCATAATTTACGTGCTATGTAGAACCTCTCCATAGTTGTCTACGACAACTACTTTGTCTACTGGGCGTGCTTCTACTAAGGATGACGGCATCAACAGTCCCTAGGCGTCACTTCGGAGCTAGCCGATCCTACGTATAAATTGAGAAAATTCTCAATTTTTGTCTTAGATTGGTCGGCTTGATTTTCGCCATTATGACCAATATCGAGTAAGTATAGCAAACAAATTGGCTACTTATTCAAGCTCTATTGCGCCATTCTGTTAACTTCATTTCCCCAAGTTGGGTTTGGTCCTGTAGGACGTGAGGGACGTGCTGAGGGTTGCGGGACTTCATGAAGAATTCCTGACTGGGTGCTGACTTGCACACAACTTGGTGTAAATAAAAATATACTTTCGCCGATCCGTTCTTGGTGTCCATCAAGCGCGTAAGTACCACCTGCTACAAAGTCTACTGCCCTTTGTGCTTGATCCGGGTCCATGATGGTTAAATTTAATACTACTGACTTTCGCTCTCGCAATGCTTGAATTGCTTGGGGCATTTCTTCGAAAGTTCGTGGTTCTAGCACCAAGACTTCTGAGATCCCATTTAATGCTCCTGGCATACCAATAACATTACTCATCGGCTTTGCTCCCGTTGCTACATCTCCTCCCATTGTAGGCATTGGCTCGCGCCAGCGTCGATTTTGAGCAGGAGGTTCTTGTGGTGCGCTTTGAGCATTTTGTTCCTGATACAGATTTTGATAACTTTCTGCATCTGGTTCTTCTTCATAGTACTCGTATTCTACTTGCTCATTTAGACCTACGAAGTCTCTCAGTTTAGAAAATATATTGTTCATAGTCTACGCTCCTAAGACCACTCACTTTAAACGATATGGCAAAAACTGAATCAATTTTTACCCTTGCAAAAGGTAGATAATCCAGCCCTTCTATCGCTGTTTGTCCTATCTACTACAGATTTTTGTTTGAACAAACGCTTCTAGAAGGTCTGTCTATGTTTTGTAGGTAACAATGAGTCAAGATTATATCCTAACCAGTTGACTTAGGGAAGTTGTTTTCCCTTGATATTCTATTGACTTTTGCTTTTGTCAATACTATATCTTTTGTCACCGATTGAACCAGTATGTCAAGAAGTTTTTCTCTACAAAGTTTTACAAGTAGCTCAGAAGTCTCCAAACTTCAGTATTTTATGTAGCTTATAAAACCAAAAAATATTCCGTTTACTTATTCTCTGCTTTTTGCATCGATTTCAGCAGAACGCTCTCCAAATAAGATGGTTCCTAGTCTTACCATTGTTGCACCTGCTTGCACTGCCAGTTTGTAATCTCCTGACATACCCATTGAAAGTTGTTGCATTTGAATATTAGACCAGTTTTGTTCTTGAATTTCTTTTGCTAATTCACGAGTATGATTGAATACAGTAATATTTTCCAAATTACTTGATCCAAAAGGAGGAATTGTCATTAAGCCCTGAATTTGTAAATTTTTGCATTGATCGAGAGCAGGTAAATCAGCCAATAGTTGTGGTGCGCTCCAACCCAACTTGTTTGGATCGGGTAGTATTTTGACTTGCAGACAAACCTGAGGACTTATTTTTAACTGTTGCGCCAACTGGTTTAAGCGTTGGGCAAGCTTCAAATTATCTACCGAGTGAAGCCATTGAAATTGTTCAATGGCTTTTTTGGCTTTGTTACTTTGCAAATGTCCAATGAAGTGCCAGGTAATATCGCTTAAGTCTTGCAACTGAGCTTGTTTGCTAGCTGCTTCTTGAATGCGACTCTCGCCAAAATCCCGAATCCCGACAGCGTAAGCACAGCGTATGATTTCGGCAGAGGCTTGCTTGGTCACAGCAATCAACCGGACTGAATCTGGTAAAGAGGAACGAATGGTAAGAATGCGATCGCGAATCAAACTACTCATTGGAAGGTGCGCTGGAAAACACTCTGAAGCTGATTGTACTCCTGAGATTGTCCCGTACGACGCAGACTACGCAAGCGATTTTCTAACATCATTCTAGCCTCAGTACGTCCAATGGGCTGAAACTTCATACCTTTGACATCAGTTGCTACTAAAAAAAATAAGCGTTGGGCATACAGTGTTGTGAACAACTCTTGGTTCTCATCTACCATACAAATCCTATAAAGCAAACCCCAAGTTGGATGATTAATGTAAGTTTCCGAGTTGTCTAAGTTCATTTAATACTGAGGGATGAGTACATATTTTTGCAGTTGAAGAGAAAAATTTTGACGACAAATGATGCATTTCGCCAAAATCTTAGCTAAAAAAACAAAACCCTAAAGTCAAGAGGAGGCAGTGTATTGCAGAGCCAGTGCTGAAGGAGGGTTTCCCGTTATTCGCATCTAAATAGCCGCAGGAACCACAGAACAAACCGCGCCGCGTTGGTTTTAGTTCTTCAATAATTTCCATACAGCGGACTTTAGGGCAACTTGTGATTGTGCTACCGCTTAACATGGAGCGAATCAAGTCAACGGCGTTGCAATCAGATTTTAAGCTACCTTTGATGTCGCTGACAAGGTGCATAAGGTAGCTGTAAAGCTCAATTAATAGCAATTCATCAACAGCAACAGTTCTCCATTCACACACTCGCCCTCAATCAAACCTCTTACCACTTTTTTATCTTTTGCGCCTTGTGCTAAGTCACTTTGGCATGCTTTATACGCATGGTCATACAGCAGCAAATCCTAGAACACCTATGTCTTCATTCCGTTCTTGTACCTTGGAATTTACTGCTACTTGTGTTATTTTAGATTGAATTGGGCGATTAGCACAGTGGTAGCGCACTTCCTTCACACGGAAGGGGTCACTGGTTCGAGTCCAGTATCGCCCATTGATTGAGTGCTTAAACAGCGGATTGTTTGTCGTTGTAGACGTATGAAAGCTCTACTTTGAAATTCATCTACACTGCTCATTCTTAGGCAAAATGGGTAAATTTTAGCCAGTGGTAGTTATGACACAAGTTAATTCTCTAGGCTGGAGTTGATTGTTTTTCCTCTAATTCTTTAATATGGTTTTTTAGCTGTTCAAGTTCATCAATTAACTGCAAAACCGTCACTCCAATGTCTGGTCTAACTTCCGGTTGAGCAGAATTATTTATTTGCGCCTGCGCCCATGCTGCTAACTGTTTCAGCGTCATTTTCTTATCCTCCAATTAATCCAGCGGTTGGAATCGGGACGGTATACAGTGATTAAATTTGCAGTTTGGGTAACTTGATTATATGCCCAGACACTATGAATAGGCTCGCCTATTGAGTTCCATCCCAATATTAGACAAGCAGGTAAAGGATATGCATCAGTGTAATCTTCAATTATTTCACCTCCTTGCTCTACTGAAAAGTATATTTCAGCAATTCCTAGAGAGTCTGCTGCTGCTTCGTTTAAGCTGTGTTCAGATGCAATAACCTATCTGCTTTGATTGCATTAATGATATCGTTAATATTCATCTTAATTATTAGTTTGTCTGAGTGCAAATTGTGCTTTGAGGAATTTCTTCATCTCAAACAATATCCTTCCGCTTTTGCAATATCAACGCCACTACCAAACAAACCAAAGCATGTACACCGAGAATCCCCCAATTTAAGCCAAGATTTTTCCACGTTGCATCATAAACAGAAGACGCTTTCACAATATTCTCTGGAGTATTTGCTGGAATCATTTCATTAACATTCACTAAGGTTCCATAAGCTCCCATAGACCATCTACTAATTGTCAGCCAACCAAGTTTACCTGGTAATCCTTTAAGTTCAAAAAGTACTCCCGACAGTATAATCTGTGGAATCATAATTAAAGGAAGAATACTATTCGCCTCGTTTTCATTCTTCACAAATGCTGAAATCATCAAACTGAGGCTGATACTCGCTAGCAGTGTTAAAAAGGTTGTCACACCCAAGCCCAAATACCAAGGCATGAGATTATATTCTGGTGATTTAAAGCCCACGACAACTGCTAAAATAATCAATAAAGTCTGAAGAAGGGCTAGACCAGAACGTATGAGAACTTTAGAACCTAAATAGGAAAATAAGCCTAAATTAATTAGTCTTTCTCTGGCGTAAATCGCTGATTCCTTGACAATTTCACGTACAGAACTAGAAAGTCCAATCCAAATTCCAATACAACTGAAAATGAAAAGTACCTTGAGTGCTAGGGAATTTTGACTGAGTTCAGGTGGATTAAGTTTAAACAGAGGAGTCTCACCTTGTAATATCCAAGCAGTTAGACCAATAGCAATTGGACCTGATATCAAAGAGAAAATCCAACTGGCGCGGTCTCTCAATACTAACTGGAGATACCGCTGACTGAGTAACCATAGTTGTTTAAACGGAGATATCCCCGTGTAAAGCTTGGCATTATCAGTCTTTAATTTAGTATCTTTCCCCGGACTAAGAACTGCTTGGACGTAGTTTTTATATTCCAGTGAATGTTGATATTTCTGTGTCCAGCGGTCAACTGTTGATAGGACTTCTGATATGGTAGCGCCTTGGTCGAGCTTGATATAAATATCTGAAAAATATTTCAAATCTTCAGAAGGCATTTCAAAGAAATGTAGCGCATTCTGAGGTGGTCCAAAGTAGCACAGTTTACCACCTCGACCCATAAAAGTAATGCGATCGCACACCTCAATATTTGCCGTAGCATGAGTAACCAATACCACTGTTCGTCCTTGACCTGCCAATTCCCGCAATAACTTCATCATTTCTTTATCTAAACCGGGATCAAGACCAGAAGTCGGTTCATCAAGGAAGAATAGTTTGGGGTCTGCTAATAATTCCACACCAATGCTAACGCGTTTACGTTGTCCACCACTGAGATTGCGAATAAAGTTATGTCTGACGTGACTCAATTTTATTTGCTCTAGAGTCGTCTCAACGATTTGCTTAACATTTGTATCTGGTGGGAGTCGCAGCTTGCAAGCGTAGGAGATGACCTCTTCAACTGTCAAGTCAGGATGCACAATGTCATCCTGAGGAACATAACCAATTTGCGAACGATACACTGCCCAGTTTTGCCGCAAGTTGTCCCCATTGAGATACACTGTACCTGATGTGACTGGCTCAATTCCCAAAAGGGATTTCATGAGAGTGGACTTACCAGTACCACTACCCCCAACCAACGCCACTAACTGTCCTGGTTGGATAACCAAAGACACATCACTGAGGATAACTTTTTCCTTTCCCTCCTTATCTTTCACCTTGCGTACCAGTTGGTGAACATCAAGGCGAATTTGACTGCCAGTATTTAGTAATTCTAAGCAGTCCAGACGATATAGTAAGGTAAAAGGACCAATTTGAATCTTACTGCCATCTTGGAGATGGACACGTTTTGAAATTCTGATGCCATCAACAAAAATCCCGTTAGTACTGTAGTCATTGAGAGTATGTCCACCTTGACTATCAGGATAAATTGTGGCGTGTAGGCGAGAAACGGTGGGTGCGTCCAGTTGCATTGTAGAATAGCGATCGCTCCCTGGAGCGCGACCCAGTTGCACAGGCCAATCCTTCAAACTTTTCAAATCCAGACGACGGTTGCTAGGTATCACCAAGTGATTGCCAGCTGGACTATCTGGATTACAGTATGTTAACAATATTCTGTTAGTAGGAGATTGTCCAATTTCCAGCTGAACTCCGTTTTTCAGGAGATAGCCTTCAGAGGCATTTATGCGAGTTTGATTGATAAATATCCCATTGCGACTGGGACCGGAACCATCACCATCGTAAATTCTATAGTCTTTTCCTTCTTTTTGTAAGATTGCCTGCTTTCTAGAGCAAACTTCCCAGCCCACTAGGACTTCTAAATCTGCCCAGTCTCGACCACGACCTAAACGATGGGCATCTTTGTCGAGGTTAAGTCGAAGGGTTTGACCTTGACTATTTAGTTCTATATACGGTTGAGGAGTAACAAGCGTGGCTTGTTCAAATTTACCACTCATTAATAGGGACTGTATAATTAGTTGTTGTTTCTCATGATGTGCAGAAACCATGTATGTTCGTCAACTAATATTTTCAAATAGCAACACAAGCTTTATGAAAAATTAATTTTTTATATGAATTGCTATCTGAAGCACTTGGAATAGCGATAATCAAAATGACTCCATCTTATAGAAATTTCCTGAAATTGCCATTGAATAATGAAAACCATTATTGCGCGACGTTTTTTGCTCATTCATTTCCTAATACTTATAGGGTTAGTTGGAACTGGATGCAATAACAAACAAGAAAACATCAACTCGAAAAAACTGACTGTAGGTGTGGTAAGCTATGGCGAAAGAGCCGTTTCTATAGAGAAGTACGAGCGCTTCAAAGATTATATAGCAAGACAAACTCAGTCAATTGTAGAACTGGAACCGGCTTATAACGAATTGCAAGCTTTAGAGCAAATTCAACGCAAAAATTGGGAAATTGTTTTTGCGCCTCCAGGTTTAGCAGCAATAGCGATCAGTAAAGAACTCTATGTTCCTCTGTTCTCTATGGAGGGAACACTTGGTAGACAACGCTCTTTACTTATAGTTCGAGATGATAAACCAATAAAAACAATAACAGACCTAGCTAATAAAACGGTTGCCTTGGAAGCAGCAGGTTCTGCTGCTGGCTATTATGTTCCTCTGTATGATTTGTACGGTTTAACCCTTGCTCAAATCCGTCCTGCTCCCACTCCCAAAACAGTCTTACAGTGGCTTAGTGAAGGTAGCGTTGATGCTGGCGCATTATCCCAAACAGATTTTGAGCTTATAGCGCGAGAGTTTAGTACAACCAAGTTTAGGATTTTACACACTAGCCGATCAATTCCTCCTGCGGTTGTTTTACTAGCACCAACTGTAGAACGCAATCAACAGCAGCAGATTCAAAAAGCAATGAACCAAGCACCTGGAGATATCACAGCAGACGCTGGTTACGTCCCTGGAGCAAAAGTACCTAGCTATGAGCAGTTCATTAAAATAGTAGATAAAGTCAAACCTCTGGAAGCGCAAGTCAACAAAACACCCGCTGTCTTGCTCAATCAAAAATCTACTAGTCAAGAGAAGGTTAGTAGATAAGTGGTTAACTCAGACAACTTCATAAAATGTAATCATTTTTTTACGTTTTTTTGAAAATTCTGCCGATATATCATTAAGTCTTTAAGAGGTTAGAGTAACGATGAATCAACTTATACTTGTATGGTAGAAATTATCTATCCTGCGATAGTTGGCTATTGCTGGAAATACAGTGCGTGGTATTGTAGTTATGATAGACAGCCGCGATAAATCTATTAAACCAGTGAACAGTGAGCAGTGAACAGTGAAGGAGTCAGGAGTCAGGAGTCAGGAGTCAGGAGTCAGGAGTCAGGAGTCAGAAAACTAAATTCTTTATTTCTTCCTTCCTTCTGAATCAAGAATTGCTGTATTCTGAATTCTTCTTCCAATTGATAACTGATAACTGATAACTGATAACTGATAACGTTTTACCTCTTAAAAACACTAAATTCTTTATAAACAAAATGGCTAAGATAGCTAGGAGTTCCCTATTATGTCTCAACCTCACATAACAAAAGCAGAAATCCCTTCTGGGACAATTATTGATAACCGTTATATTATTCAAAGACTGTTGGGACAGGGAGGATTAGGAAGAACATACCTGGCGTTTGATACTCGTCGCTTTAACGAAGCATGTGTCTTAAAAGAATTTGCACCCACTGGTTCAGGGGAGAATGCTTTAGAAAAATGCCGCAATTTATTTAAAAGAGAAGCAAAAATTCTTCACCAATTGGAACACCCTCAGATCCCTCGTTTCTTGGCTTGTTTTGAAGGAGATGGTCGTCTGTTTTTGGTACAGGAGTTTGTTGATGGTAAAACATATTCAGCCTTGTTGCGAGAACGGCAAAGCTTGGGACGAACTTTTACTGAAGTTGAAGTTATACAATGGTTAAAGAATTTGTTGCCTGTATTGGAATATGTTCACCGGCATAACATTATCCATCGAGATATTTCTCCTGACAACATCATGTTGCCTGATGGCAAAAATTTGCCAGTACTGATTGATTTTGGTGTGGGAAAGCAGATAGCTAACCTGAATGAAGGAACCACGCCTTACCATATGACTTTTGTTGGCAAAATGTCGCTTGTAGGTAAAGTGGGATATGCTCCCCGTGAGCAAATTAGCTTAGGGTTATGTTCTCCCTGTAGTGACCTTTATGCTCTGGGCGTGACTACAGTTGTACTACTAACAGGTAGAGATCCAGCTTTCCTTATGGATCAGTACTCTTTGGAGTGGAGATGGCATTCTTACACCAATATCACCAATGATTTTGCCAGAGTACTCGATAAATTGCTAGCAGATACGCCAAAACAACGATACCAATCCTCAAAGGAAATTCTCACAGACTTACAGCGTCTTGGACAGTCTCAAGTGATACCACAATCAACAATAGTTGATTTACCTTCTACCGTCATAGTGGAGGAGTCTCAGCCTGTAGCTACAATGCGACAGTCACCCAACCAATATCCATCAGAGACTATAGTTAGTTCAGCTAGAAGTTCAGCTAGTCAGCAGCAATCTCCTGTTATTCAACCACAACCACAACCAGCACAACCACAACAATCCTCACTCAATCCAGCTTTCATACAACGTTGTCAGCAAGAACTAGCTTACTACATTGGACCAATAGCAAGTCTCGTTGTGGAAGAGATCCTAGCGCAAACTCCTCAGGTTTCGCCCTACCAATTTGTTGAATTTTTGGCGAGGGAAATTCCGGATGCATCAGCAGCTTTTGAATTTAGAAAACACTTATTTTCATAAACGTTGATGAGGAGCAAATAGCCTCAAAATTATAGTTGCGACTTACTTGCAGCTTCAAGTTCCTCCTGTTCCTCCTGTTCCTCCTGTATTTTTTCCTTGAGTACGTCTAATTCTTTTCATTGCCATTTCTAAACTTAACTTCATCCGTTTAAAAGCTTTGGCGAGATGACCAATCTCATCATTAGAAATCTGGTCAAAGTCAACTTCTAAATGTCCTGTGCTGACTTCTTCAGCTACACGAGTTATGCGCTTGAGAGGAATAATAACTTGTTGATGCAAAAAGACGTTGACCAAGAAAATAATCACTATAAAAATAGTAGACACAAGTCCTACTATTATCAAAGAAGATTGATTAGCTTTTTCGATAACTGTATTCGCCGGTAATGAAACAAATTGAGCTGCTACAATTTCATTTAAATGCCACCCAAATCCACCAACTGCACCAAAACGGTCAATCATAGTTTTTGGTGCAGCTTCAGGAGTACTATGACACTTAAGACAATTTTCTTCAGGAATTGATAGTGGACGAGCGATGTAAAATCTATCGCCCCCAGGAAGTGAGCGAAATCCACTCACCTGTTTTAAATCTTTTTCTTTTCGGAAACGCTCTAAAACTTGCGTCTCAAAAGGGTCAGCTTTATCTCGAAGATTCGTAGGATTTATTGCTGCTTCTTTATAAAAGAAGTCACGATATTCTGGTTTTTTTCTGAGGATTTCAAAGACTTCTCGTGCTGAATATGCAGATACAACTTGGGGCAAAAACTTTTCTTCCAGCTTATCAGCGAGTTCTGGATAGATTTGAGTAAGTGTGTACTTACGGAGAGAAGTCATTGTATCGATGAGTGTTAAAGCTCTTGAGGCAATTTCATTCCTAGCATTCTGTCTCAGCAAAGCAGAAAGAGCTAATCCACTAAAGCTCAAACCTACTACAAGAATGACAAGTAGCAAAATTGTAAATTTTTGTCTCAAGTTGAAGTTTTTTAACATAACCTCAGACCGTGTAAAGATAAAAGTATAAGGAGCAAATTATTGAAGTCATGTCTTACCCATTGCATGGACACGCTAAGGGTACATCTTACTAGGAATATATAGCAATCCTCAATCATTTGTGAGAGAGAAAAAAGCTGAAAAGCTTATAAATACGTACTTCTCATCTCCGTATTTTCTCACGATTCAATTCGGATTGCTATAGACGGCTACAAAATAACTTTGCAGCATTCCGGATTATATTCATAAGCTTTTGAATCTACCTTATCCTCCCCATCTTCTTCCATCTCCCTCCCAATCTTCCCTCTGTTTCCTAACCCAGCTTTAATATCGTGCCACAATAAATAGCATAATTGAGTCATTAATCTAATGGTCTGGAATCCAGGACAGGCGTTGTTTGGGGGACGCTACATCATTGAAAGAAAATTAGGCGAGGGTGGAATTGGTATCACCTATCTCGTCGGAAATGAACGAAATGAACTACGGGTTATAAAAACCCTTAGAGAAGACATCCTTAATCACGCTACCTGGAAACCGCATCAAGCCAAATTAAAGCAAAACTTCCGCGATGAAGCTGTTCGGCTTGCTGTGTGTCGCCATCCTCATATAGTGCAGATAGAAAATATTTTTGATGAAGAAGATTTACCTTGCATGGTGATGGAGTACATTGAGGGTGAAGACTTAGGCAACCGCCTTCGGCGTATGGGGGTGTTATCAGAAGTTGAAGCACTTTTGTACATCCGGCAAATTGGCGATGCTTTAAAGGTCATTCATAGTAAAGGTTTGCTGCATCGGGACATCAAACCACGTAACATCATGATCCGTGCTGGCAAATCAGAAGCTGTACTGATTGACTTTGGTATTGCCAGAGAATTTATTCCCAATGTTATTCAAAGGCATACTGTGTATCGCACTCCTGGTTTTGCCCCCCCGGAACAGTATGAATTGGAAGCACCACGGGGAGAATATATTGATGTGTATGCATTAGCTGCTACCTTGTATAATTTAGTCACCGGAGTCATACCAAGAAATGCCGATGACAGAAGACGTCGTAATATTTTCCTAGAACCGCCTCAAAACTTCAATCCTAATATTAATGACGTAGTCAATCAAGCAATCATGAGGGGGATGGATTTGCAACCCGAACTCCGCTCCCAGTCCGTACAGGAATGGCTGGATTTATTGGATGTTGAGGTTAGCGAGGTTCCCTCTACACGGGTGATAACACTCCACCCACCACTCCCTACTTACCACTCTTCACCCCAGAATCCACAACGACTCACATCATCTGTTGTCCCTTTTCAAAGATGGCAATGCGTACGTACTCTCACAGGTCATTCCAGTATGGTTCTTGCTGTTGCTATTAGCTCAGATGGACGGATTATCGCTAGTGGTAGCAATGATAATACTATTAAACTGTGGCAACTAGAAACTGGTAAACTCCTACGTACCCTTGGTCGTTGGTTTTCTGGTCATTCCAACATTGTTCGTGCCGTCGCCTTTAGCCCAGATGGACAGTTACTTGCCAGTGGAAGCTGGGATGAAACTATCAAGCTGTGGCAGGTGAGTAGAGGAAAGGAAATCCACACACTGACTAGTTATGGCAACTGGATCAATTCTATAGCTTTTAGTCCAATACCTCCGAACCCCTCTTATCAACAAGAAACTTATATGCGGGGGTGGATGTTAGCGAGTGGCGGTGCTGATAGCACTGTTAAGCTATGGATAGCGGGTATAGGCATAGAAATCAACACTTTCACAGGTCATTCAGACTCAGTATGGTCAGTTGCCTTCAGTCCGGATGGGCAACTTCTAGCTAGTGGTAGCTCTGACAGCACAATCAAGCTTTGGCAAGTGGATACAGGTAGAGAAATTCGCACCCTCACGGGTCATTCCTTCTTTGTTAACTCCGTTACCTTCAGCCCAGATGGACAACTTTTGGCAAGTGGCAGTGCTGACGGCACAATAAAGCTTTGGCAAGTGAGTACAGGAGAAGAAATTCGCACCTTCACGGGTCATTCCGATGCGGTATGTTCTGTGACCTTCAGCCCAAATGTACAACTTCTTGCTAGCGGTAGTTGGGACAGAACTATCAAAATCTGGCAGATAGGGACAGGTAGCGAAATTTGTACTCTTTGCGATCATTCTAATTATGTCAGATCCGTTGTCTTTAGTCCAGATGGGCAGACCATTGTAAGTGGTAGTGATGACGATACTATCAAAATTTGGCGATGCCAGCCCTAATTTAGGCAATGCACTTAATATTTATGATTGAACGTTGCTTAGAAAAATATCTGCTACTCAACAAACTCATGAAACACATCAAAGTTCTCGTAGAAAAACATTCCGATGGTTATATTGCTTATCCCCTTGGTATGAAAGCGGTTGTTATTGGTCAAGGAGACACTTATGAAGAAGCTTTAGCTGATGTGAAATCTGCTATTCGTTGCCATATTAAGACATTTGGTCAAGAGGTAGTAGAAGAGGAGTCACCTGTTCTGGAAGCTTTTGTCGCTAAACTTTATCTCTCCTCTCTCCCCTCCTCAGCGCCTAGTGCAGTTCAATTCTTCTAACTCTCTAGATAGACTTAATATTTCCCAAAAATTGGAACAATGAGGAGAGTCACCCTGATTTTGGCAATTTCTTCTTAACTGACACGCTTTTACGGAAAGCAAGCAGATGGAATGCTTGCCGGAGTTAGGCAATTAATTTTAATTTTGAATTGCATATGGGCTTTGGTATAGGAGATTTATTCTGGATTTTCCTCCTCCTTTCTTCCCTGCAACCCCTGTGGCAGAAACGTCAGGTAGAGTATAAACGCTTCCGTGCTTTACAAGAATTTCAGCAGCAACGCAAAAGCCGAGTCATTTTGCTCATTCACCGCCAAGAGTCTATCAGCTTTTTGGGAATTCCTGTATCGCGTTATATCACCATCGAAGACTCAGAACAAATACTGCGGGCAATTCGCCTCACCCCGCCAGATATCCCCATTGACTTGATTTTACATACTCCCGGTGGTTTGGTTTTAGCAACAGAACAAATAGCTAGAGCATTAATTCGCCATCCTTCCAAAGTAACTGTCTTTGTACCCCACTACGCCATGAGCGGCGGTACAATGCTTGCCCTAGCTTCTGATGAAATTGTCATGGATGCTAACGCTGTTCTTGGACCTGTTGACCCGCAACTGGGTAACTTCCCCGCAGCCAGCATCTTAAAAGTTGTTGAACACAAACCCATTGGTGAAATTGACGACCAGACTTTGATTATGGCAGATCTATCGCGCAAAGCGATCGACCAAGTGCAGCGCTTTGTACGGACTCTGCTAAAAGATACAGTACCTCAACAGAAAGTCAAGCCAGAGAACATCGAGAATATAGTCGATGCCCTAACGACTGGGCGAGTCACTCACGACTACCCAATCACCGTTGAAGAAGCAACAGAAATAGGGCTGCCCGTAACAGTCGGACTGCCCAATGTTATTTACAACCTTATGGATTTATATCCACAACCGCAAGGCGGACGCCCCAGTGTACAGTACATTCCCATGCCTTACGATGACCGCCGCCCCATTTTACCTACCCCTAAGGGTAGACCTTTAGAAGAACCTAACCCAGGTCAGATGAGTTAAACAAGTATTATCTGCTTGGTGTTGATGTAGGCGTTGCTGTCGGTGATACTCCTGGTATTGATGTAGGAGCCACTGTAGGCAACGTTTCTGGTGTAGAAGTCGGTGTTACTGTAGGTAACGCCTCTGGTGTAGAAGTCGGCGTTGCTGTGGGTAACACCTCTGGTGTAGAAGTCGGCGTTATGGTTGGTTTTGCTGTTGGGGTAGTTCTAGGTGTAGAAGTCGGCGTTCTAGTTGGCTTCGCTGTTGGTGAGGTTGTTGGTTCTGGTGACGGCTGCGTTGTTGGCGCAGATGTTGGCTTTTTCAGGATTTCCTGTGCTTCTTGGTTGAGTCTTTGCCTGAATGCTAAATCAGCAATTCCAGTTTCTTGTAAACCCAGTTTTTTTTGATATTGCCTGACGGCTGCTTCTGTTTGAGTACCATAGTATTGATTACGGGGCAAGCGAGGATTAGGCTTAGCTACCAAATTTAAGTTTGCCTGCAGAATTTCAACTATTCTTGCAGCAAAATCTTGAGTTTTTGGTCCTGCTATTCCGTCAGCAGGTTGTAACTTGTACCCTTTCTGAAATGCTTGAATTGCTTTTTTAGTATCCGCTGCCGTCAAAGGTGCATTTGATACCTTGACATTATAGCCTAATCCTCGCAACACAGCACGAAATTGCTGTGGCGTATAGGTTCGTGCAGCAAAAGCAATATCTGAAATCACTACACTTGCTGTTATCAGACAGGCAGTCGCAACGGTAACACTTGATTTTCCAAACCCACACCACATAGGTAAAACTCCTCTTGGTCAAATCCATGGGATATTGACGTTAACAGAAGCATTTTAAGTTTCTGTAACGTCTTTTTTTTGTTTTATTCATGATTTTTGATAGATTTAAATTATTTTAGTTTATTTTTGTAGAGTAAATAAGCTTGTCATCTATCTAAAGAGTTATTTCTAAAATAAAATAGAGATAGACCAGCAAGACCCAAAACCACGTAATTTAGAAGTGTTGTATTCAAAACCCGTACTTTACTTATTGAAAAGCTAATGGCTAACGTAAAACCCTTAATGCAGCGAAATATATGGTTTGAGCGGGTGATGGCAATTATTGCCTCTGTGAATTTAGGCTTAGTTTTATTTGATTTAAGTTATGTTCCTTGGCGAGATTTTTACATACGAAATCTCCCCCAAATTACTCAAATATACGATCCAATTAAAGGTATTGAACCCCATCGAGAAACGACAAACTATCTGGCAACAGTAGACGCACTGATAGAACAGGTGAGTCAAACAGGCTTGCAATCACCTCAGGTGATAAAAGAACTTGAGGAACTCAGACGTCTCAGTAACGAGATGATTGATAGCAACCCATTTGCAGGGGCTGACAAAAGTGGTACCTTGGAAAAAATCAAAAATCGGATGCGCGATCGCATAGACGTTAAATCTTCCAAGCAAGCCTTTTCCACATTCTGGAGTCAGGCATATTTATCAAAACGTGGTTGGAACCGAGAAATTGATTTTTTCACAAAAAGAATTCGTCCTTTAATTATCGTTAACTACTATCGAAGTATTGGGGAAAATGGCGAATTGGTTGATAATTTTTGGAGACTTGACTTACCATTTGTCATTTTATTTAGTGTAGAGTTACTAGCGCGTAGCTTTTATATCAAACGTCAGTATCCTGGTTTTAGCTTTTTAAATGCGATTTTCTGGCGCTGGTATGACCTGTTTTTACTGCTACCATTTTGGCGACCTTTGCGAGTTATACCTGTTTTGATTCGCCTAGACTATGCACGATTATTGAATCTCTATCCATTACGCCAGCAAGTTCATCAAGGAATTATCGCAAATTTTGCCGAAGAAATCACAGAAATTGTTGTAGTCCGGGTCATTAACCAAATCCAGGGGTCAATTCAACAAGGTGAGCTAAGACGTTGGCTGTCACAAAAAGAACACCTGCGTTCTTACATAGATATCAACAATATCAATGAGGTAGAAGCAATTGGAGCCATTTTGGTAAAAACAATTGTTTATCAAGTGCTGCCAAAAATCCAACCCGAAGTAGCTGCTATTTTGCGCCACAACATTGAAACCATCTTTAGACAAGCTCCTATGTACCGCAACCTGCAACACTTACCCGGACTAGATGCGATGCAAACTCAACTGAGCGAGCAACTAGCAACCCAAATCACAACTAATCTTTATAGTGCAGTTGTGAGCGCAACAGAAGACCCAGTTGGAGCAAAACTTTCTAGTCAACTCGTGCAACGCTTTGGCGAAGCCTTGGGAACAGAAATGCAGAAAAAGCAGGTTCTCTCAGAAATTCAAAACTTACTGATTGACTTTTTAGAAGAAGTCAAGCTCAATTATGTCCAACGCCTCTCACAAGAGGATATGTGGAAAGTTCTGGAGCAAACCAAGCAGCTACGAACACAGCCGTCAGTTCAACCTGTGCAAGACAAAAGCTCTACCGTGCTGGTGCGTAGAGAAGGAAGTTAATTGTTAGTTTGCGAGAGCAGTTGAAAATGGACAAGGGGCAAGGGGCAAGGGGCAAGGGGCAAGGGGCAAGGGGCAAGGGGCAAGGGGCAATGGGCAATGCTCGATTCACAGTTCCTAATTCCCAGCTCTTTTGTTCCCAATTCCCAATTCCCAATTCCCAATTCCCAATTCCCAATTCCCATTGCCCATTTTCAAATCAATTTTTGCTTCTCGCTCCCAAAAAAAATACGCTAAACTTAAGATTAAGGGCGAACCTGTTTAGGTTCGCCCGAAGACTTCTTGGAAGATATCCCTATCGCAGGAAGTGGGTGATCGCCCACTTTTTTTATTGGAATAGCTGCATGACTCACCCTCTCGTCCCACAAATTATTGAATTGGCGACACCAGTGGCAGAAGAACTAGGATTGGAAGTTGTTGGCGTCGTTTTTCACACTAACCAACGTCCACCTGTTTTGCGTTTAGACATTCGCAACCCTCAACAAGACACTGGGTTAGATGACTGTGAGCGAATGAGTCGTGCTTTTGAAGCTACCTTGGATGCGGTGGAAATCATTCCAGATGCTTATGTATTAGAAGTGTCTAGTCCTGGTATTTCGCGACAGCTGACAACTGATCGAGAGTTTATTTCCTTTAAAGGATTTCTTGTCATTGTCCAGACTGCTTCATCCTACGAAGGACAGCAAGAGTGGATGGGTCAGTTGATTCGCCGGGATGAGACAGCAGTTTATTTAAACCAAAAAGGTCGTGTCGTTCAAATTCCTCGCTCCCTAATTACTAGGGTACAGCTGGATGAGCAGCGATAGAAAAGCTATCAGCATTCAACGGTTATAAGTAGTGAGTCATGAGGAGCTACTACGTGCTTGGGAGGTTTACCCGTTAAAGCGAGCAGCGCTCCTGAGTCAGGTTTTAGACAATTCTACAAATCACTCAAGACTCAGCACTTGGCACTGTCTTTATGCTGACTACTCGCTTTGCTCAAATTCAAAGTTCAAAATTCAAAATTCAAAAAAAGAAAAAGGATGCAAGCCCCACTCGCTTCTCAAACATTCAAAGTTCAAAATTCAAAATTCAAACAAAAGAGTTATTATTTTGAATTCATAATTTTGAATTTTGAATTACCCCGTAAGCGCAAAGCGCACGCCAAAGATAAATGCGCAGCGTCTGGTGTTGGCGCAGTCTCTGGGATAAGAGAAGGAGGTTGGGGCGTCCTTGTTTCAAGTCCTCTACTTTAGTTGTGAGGTTTCCACTTTTGAATGCGTGACTTTTGATTTGGAGTGGAGCGACTTGATCATTTTTTGCATAGCGGTACAAGGAGATTTTTTATGTCAATGGTGACTTTACCTGGATTAAAAGATTTAATCGAAAATATAAGTCGTGAGCGTAATTTACCTCGTGTTGCAGTTCAATCAGCTATAAGAGAAGCACTACTTAAAGGTTACGAACGTTATCGTCGTGCTCAAAACTTGGAGCGAAAACAGTTCGATGAAGATTACTTTGATAATTTTGATGTCCAACTAGACGTTGAAGACGAAGGCTTTCGTGTTGTTGCTACCAAAACTATCGTTGAAGCAGTAGCCAACTCTGACCATGAAATTGCGCTCCAACAAGTTCAGGAAATGGGAGGAGACGAAGCGCAATTAGGACAGGAAGTGGTGCTGGATGTTACCCCCGATCAAGGAGAATTTGGTCGTATGGCAGCAATGCAAACCAAACAGGTATTGGCGCAAAAACTGCGGGATCAACAGCGCCAGATGGTGCAAGAAGAGTTCCAAGACTTAGAAGGGACGGTTCTACAAGCAAGAGTCCTGCGGTTTGAAAGGCAATCGGTGATTGTAGCAGTCAGCAGTGGTTTTGGTCAGCCAGAAGTGGAAGCCGAATTGCCCAAGCGCGAACAACTACCTAATGATAATTATCGGGCAAATGCCACCTTTAAGGTCTATCTCAAAAAAGTTTCTCAAGGTCAGCAACGGGGACCACAGTTACTAGTGTCAAGATCTGATGCAGGTTTGGTGGTTTATTTGTTCGCCAACGAAGTGCCAGAAATTGAGGATGAAGTTGTGCGGATTGTCGCCGTAGCACGGGAGGCAAATCCCCCTTCCCGCCATGTAGGACCTCGCACGAAAATTGCAGTCGATACTCTTGATCGCGACGTAGACCCAGTTGGTGCTTGTATTGGAGCGCGGGGATCACGAATTCAAGTCGTCGTTAACGAATTGCGCGGGGAAAAAATAGATGTGATTCGCTGGTCTCCAGACCCTGCAACCTACATTGCTAACGCCCTTAGCCCTGCACGAGTAGATGAGGTTCGTCTTATGGACCCCGAAACCAGACAAACTCACGTACTGGTAGCAGAAGACCAATTGAGTTTGGCGATCGGTAAAGAAGGACAAAATGTTCGTTTGGCAGCTCGTCTGACTGGTTGGAAAATTGATATCAAAGATAAAGCTAAGTATGACCACGCAGCAGAAGATGCTAGGTTTGCAGATGCGAGAGCAAAATACACACCAGAAGTAGATGACTCTGACGAAGAAGAATTAGAGGATGAAAATCAAGAAGAATTGTTTGAGGATGAAATTTTTGACGACAATGATGACTAAGAATGAAGAGTAAAGCTATCAGCAACAATAGTTATGAGTACTAGTTAAGCATGATGAGGAACTTTTCGCCTGCATCAAAACTCGAAACTCAGCAATTATGAAACCAAATTATCGGCGTTGTATTAGTTGTCGCAAAGTGGGACTAAAACAGGAATTCTGGCGAGTTGTCCACGTGTTTCCTTCAGGACAGGTACAATTAGATGAGGGCATGGGGCGTTCTGCCTATATTTGTCCGCAACAGAGCTGTCTTTTAGCAGCTCAGAAAAAAAATAGACTAGGGCGATCCCTACGTGCATCAGTGCCAGAAGCACTGTACCATACATTGTGGCAGCGCCTATCCCAAGGCAATAACCAAAAACAAGCTTAATGAAAACTATGTTGTAGCGGTAATTCCTAAAGGAATTGTGCTGACAGCCGAACGGCTCGTGCTATCAACACACATGTTTTATCGCTCATGTAGTGCCAAAATAGTAAAAGGGTGTCGTTAGCATTGCTCTTGGTTATCCAAAGGGGCGAAGCAACACTCCTAAGAAGTTTTACTCGATGTGTCGTGGAAGACTCAGAATCAACAAAACAACACAGTACAGAATGGCAACCTGGTAGCGCTCAAGCGCAGTTCGGCGTCAACCATCTTTCCAGATGGGGATGCCAGCAATAAACCGAAACATCTCTCTTTCCTGAATGGAGGCACCGGCATTCATTAGTAGCGGCAACCTAACACAGTAATTGAAGGATGGAGATGTCGCCAACCAGGCAACCATCCGCTAAAACTGTAAATTAAAGGGGAAGAGTGGATGAACAACGGCAAAGTTAGAATTTACGAATTATCAAAGGAATTGAATTTGGATAACAAAGAGCTATTAGCAATTTGCGACCAGCTCAATATCGCGGTCAAAAGCCATAGCAGCACGATTACAGAATCCGAAGCGGAACGCATTCGGACTCAAGCAGAAAAAGTAGCGGCGACAAATGTAACGCCGAAGATGGGGAATGGCAACAACAGCCATAGACCAAATTCACCACAAGCTGGCTCCCGAAACCGACCTGCAGCACCTAATAAACAACAAATTTTGGAGATTCGCAAACCTACAGTTTTGAAAAACCTCATCTCTAACGCCCCAGAGGCGTCGATTGCTACCAATACAGTTGCTTCTGAAGTCAATCCTCCTTCACCCCCTAAGTCCATAGCTCCCCCTGTCTCACCCATGAAGCCGACGGCACCAATTCGATCTGTACCCCGGAATCAGTCTGAGACCACACCTGAACAACCAGCAGTGACAGACGCGGATAAAGACATAGCACCCAATACAAACCAGCCGGTTGAAAAAGTAACAGCGGAAAAACCGGAAAAAGTAACTGCACGAAAACTCAAACCGGAAAGACCGCCAAAACCACAACTGACTGCCCCGCCCACAAGACCTGCTGCCCAAAATCCGAATTCTCCAGCAGCAGGAGATCCTCAACCAACTGTAAGCGAGAAACCGATCCTCAAGCGCGATCGCGACCAAAAACGCGATGCTCCCGAAGGGAGACTCACTCGAGGCGGTGACGCAGAGCGATCACTGAGTCCTTTGGACACGCTACGCGATCACGATGGGCAAAGCCCCGCCAAGGGCGATCGCGAGCAAGTCAGGCAGCAAAAGGTCAATAAACTGACAACAGGAGAAACAGCACAGGCTGCTCCGTCGTCGCAAAAACCTGAAAAACCTGTGCGTTCTAGCCCATCGCCAGTCAAATCTGAGCAGAGAGGGAATAAACCTTCTGCACCTGCACTAGTAGGAGAATCACCACAACGACCTAGCAAACCGATAGTACGTTCTGCTGAACAGTTTGCAGCTACAGCTGCGCCGCTGATTGCTACTCCTCCAAAATTGATGCCAGGCGCACCGATAAAACCACAGGTAGTGGAGGAAGATGATGCAGCAGCAGCAACTACTACTACTGAAGAAGTCATCGAACTGAAGCGCCCAACACCGCCACGTCAAATTAAAAGCGGCAAGAAGTGGCAAGAAGAAGAAATAGAAGAAATTAAAGAGTCAGCCAAGCCCGGAAAGGGAGTCGTTAAAGGCAAACGTCTCAAGCCAATTGTTGATGACTTTGAAGATGACGAAGACTTGCTAGAAGAAGAGGGACTGGAAATACCAGCTGCCATCCAAGTCAGCCTCTCTATCGCTCGTCCACCAAAACCCAAAGCTGCCAAGCCAACACAACCTACAGCAGCCACGGCTGTCACGCCAGTTGCTAAAGCGAAAAAGCCTGCTTCCTTTCGCGAGCAAAACCGTCGCAACGAAACGGAACAAAAGCAGGAGCGTCCAGAAATACTGGAAGTCACAGGTCCGATGACAGTGCAAGAACTAGCTGATGCTTTGGTAGTGGCTGATACAGAAATTGTGAAAATTCTGTTCCTCAAAGGCATGGCGGTGAGTATCACCCAAAATTTGGATATTCCCACAATTACATTGGTAGCAAACGAGTTGGAAGTACCAGTCGAAACCGTCGAACCAGAAGCAGAAGCTCGCAAAGTCACTGAAATGATAGACGTGGCAGACCTGGAAAAACTCCAGCGGCGTCCACCAGTTGTGACAATTATGGGTCACGTAGACCATGGTAAAACGACACTGCTTGACTCGATTCGCAAAACAAAAGTGGCATCAGGTGAAGCGGGTGGTATTACTCAGCATATCGGTGCTTACCACGTAGATGTGGAACACGATGGAAAAGTTCAGCAAGTGGTATTCCTAGACACCCCGGGTCACGAAGCCTTTACAGCTATGCGGGCGCGCGGAGCGCGAGTGACCGACATCGCTATTTTGGTTGTCGCTGCAGATGATGGCGTCCGTCCTCAAACCGTTGAAGCGATTAGCCACGCTAAAGCGGCTGAAGTTCCCATCATAGTAGCTATCAATAAAATCGATAAACCAGAGGCACAGCCTGACCGTGTGAAGCAAGAATTAACGGAATATGCTCTGGTGCCAGAAGAGTGGGGTGGTGACACAATTATGGTTCCTGTTAGCGCCATTAAGGGTGAAAACTTGGATACACTCCTAGAGATGATTCTCTTGGTAGCAGAAATAGGAGAACTTTCTGCTAACCCAGATCGACTCTCGAAAGGAACCGTGATTGAAGCTCACTTGGACAAAGCAAAGGGACCTGTTGCGACCCTGCTCATTCAGAACGGTAGCCTGCACGTAGGCGACTTGCTGGTAGCTGGCTCAGCCTTCGGTAAAGTCCGGGCAATGGTGGATGACAGAGGTAGAAGAGTCGAAGCGGCAACTCCCTCCTTCGCCGTTGAAGTTCTAGGTTTAAGTGATGTACCAGCAGCAGGCGACGAGTTTGAGGTCTTCAACAACGAAAAACAAGCACGGTCAATTGCTGCCGAACGCGCCGAAAAACAACGTCAATCCCGCCTCATGCAGGGACGCGTTACTCTGACCAGTATCTCGGCTCAAGCTCAGGAAGGCGAGTTGAAAGAACTCAACCTCATCTTGAAAGGAGATGTACAAGGTTCACTGGAAGCTATTGTGGGATCGCTCAAGCAAATCCCGCAAAATGAGGTACAAATCCGCCTGTTGTTGTCAGCGGCTGGCGAAATTACCCAGACAGATATCGACTTAGCTGCAGCTAGTGGAGCAGTTATTGTTGGCTTCAACACCACTTACGCCAGCGGTGCAAGACAAGCCGCCGATGAAGCTGGTGTAGATGTGCGGGAATATAACATCATCTACAAACTCATAGAGGACATCCAAGGAGCTTTGGAAGGTCTATTGGAGCCAGAGTTGGTGGAAGAACACTTGGGTCAAGCCGAAGTGCGTGCTGTCTTCACTGTTGGTCGTGGTTCCGTTGCTGGTTGTTACGTGCAGTCTGGTAAACTCGTCCGTAACTGTAAAGTGCGTGTGCTTCGTAACAGTAAGGTGATTCATGAAGCTGCCCTTGACTCGCTCAAGCGAATGAAAGAAGACGTCCGTGAAGTTAACGCAGGTTACGAATGCGGCGTTGGCATTGACAGATACAATGACTGGGCAGAAGGTGACATCATCGAAGCCTTCCAAATGGTAACCAAGCGCCGCACTCTCTCATCTACTAGGTAGGGAGTAGGTGATCAGTGACAGGTGACAGGTGAAGCGATAAGTTTTATTCCCCTGCACCCTGTCTCCCTTCTATACCCCATACTTTGTACCTTCTTCTGCTAACGCTACCTAATGCAATTATTTGCTATCCTAGAGGTACTGGGAAAAAATCTAATTCACAAAAGTTAAAAAAATCTTTGTTTAGGTAAGTAAGAATAAAAAATGCGTTCTGTTTAGACAGTAGCAATATGATGAGACCAATTGTGGTGGTATCTCTAGAGAGCTTAACAATCTGTGATAAGTGTTGTTTAGGTTAAGCCTTGTCGCTTTTTTGCAATAATCTGTTATAGGGCAATTTCCAATACACTTGGTAATAATCCTTTTTTCTCCCATCCCTTTCCTGGTGCCTCCCTCTCCTTGCGGAGACGCTCCGCGAACAACGGAGAAATTTCTTAACTGAACCGTATTGGGGCAATTTCCGTGAGTATGACCCACATTTTAGTGTCAGATGAGACAGAATTGGTGCCATAGAGATATTACCCTTAAAAGAATTATTAGGATAGTACGGTCGCGCTTTGGTGTGGCTTAACTAACAGTTGACTCTAAAAACTCATATTTGAAACTAAGGAACAAGGAACTATGGCTCGAATTCAAGCTTCTAGCAACTACCAATTGACTGGTGACACTGAAATTTGGGATAGCTTAAAGTGCGCGATCGCAGTCAGTTCTGGTTTCCAACGCTGGCTATTAGAATGCGACGCTCAATTTCAGCAGCTACGCCTTGAGGAACAAGTACAATGCTATTTGCGGGAAACATTAGAAACATTAGCTTACTAATTATAAGTAGGACTAATAACTAAAAACCAAGCAAATCTTGTAAGCGGTGGAGTTGGCGATAAGCGCTTTCCAAGCGTTCTCCGTCAACTTCGACTTGCGAAGTAGGGTAATTTTGAATGACCTCTATTAGTGTCATTTGCTCATCTTTGCTTGCAGAAAGGAGCAACGCGGAACGCAAAGCTTGTCGGTTTGCTTTCTTTGAGGGTGTATGAATCACTTGGCTCAGTTGATCTAGAATAGCATTACCAACTGTGCTGTTGAGTACCTTGTCCAAAATCACAAGGTTTACCTTCACTGGTTCAGACAAATACTTGCGAATGAGTTTGGGATCTTGTCGTGCTGAGGCAAAATTAGCTTCTAACGAACTCGAGAGTTTTCCAGTTTGGGCAAAGGTAGATAATTCTTCAACAGAAAGTGATTCAAAGAAAGATATGGTACTTGAGTACCACTTGCTGGGCGGCTTTGATAGGAACACTAGAGAGTAAAAGACACAAGAGACTGATTCCTAAAAATAACGCGCAACGCTTTAATGATAATCGGTAGCGCATTAGTTGATTTCGGTGAAAGTTTTCTTTTCGAGAGACGACATTCCAGTGCAATGAGTTGCAGCTTCATACAGAACTTACCCTCAAAAACCCGGTTTCTTGGAAAAACCGGGCTTCTTTTTCAATTGTGTACGGATGAGTGGTATTGGATGTAGAAGAAAGAGTTTAGGATAAGGGTTGCTCGGTGTAGGAAAGTATGAAACACCCCTACACCGCAAATCCGTATCGATATGCAAACTAAATGTAAAGATGTGAAAGAGTGTAACAAATTCTGTTCTTCACGTAGGAATCCAGCTGCCAATGTGCTGGTCTTCGGCTATAGTTTGCATGAGTTTTACAGCAACCTTGCTGTTATTGACACCTTATTTAACTAACACTATTTCAGCACATCGCGTGATCATAAGATGACACATCAGGGATTTGATACTCCGCAAAGGCAAAATTTTTGCATTCAAACTGGTAGACACCTTGCATTTATCTCCTCTTTACCAGCAGGACTAACTGCTTTATTAGTGGTTTCTAGTGGGTTTATACTATCGGGTTCTGAAGTCAATGCTGGTGCTATCAACACCAAAGGTATTGCCCTAACTGTTACAGCGCAAGCTCCCACACCGACGCCAGTTCCCACACCTGCAACCGTTATTTACGTGAATCCACAAACTGGTACAGACAGCGCTGGTGCTGGTAACTCGGAAGCAACGCCATACAAAACCATCACCTACGCTCTTAATCAAGCCCAGTCAGCTACAGTTATCCAACTAGCTCCTGGTACTTATAACCAAGAAAGTGGAGAAACTTTTCCACTTTTTATCAAACAAGGTGTGACGTTACGCGGTGATGAATCGACTAAAGGTCAGGCAGTATTAATTACAGGTACTGGTATTTATATTAGCCCCACCTTTGCCCGTCAGAATGTGACTGTTCGTGCCGATAAAGATACTGTTATCACAGGGATAACAGTCACTAATCCAGAAAACCGTGGTACTGGTATATGGATAGAATCGACTAATCCCATAATTACAAATAGTACGTTTACCAATAGTATACGAGATGGTATTTTTGTTACGGGTCAAGGTAATCCAAAAATAGAAAATAATGTCTTTGTTCAAAACAAAGGCAACGGGATTTCAGTCGCTAAGTCGGCTATTGGAGAGATTCGGAATAATTTGTTTCAAGACACAGGTTTTGGTTTAGCAATAGGTGGTAATTCCACACCTTTAGTCGAAGGAAACCAGATTATTGAAAACCAAGATGGTCTGTTTATCTCCGAATCAGCAAAGCCAGTACTCCGTAAAAATGTTATTCAAAATAACAAGCGCGATGGTATTGTCGTAATTAAGAATGCTGCACCTGATCTTGGTACTACTGAGAATCCTGGCGGTAACTTGATCCGCAGTAATACTCTTCATGACGTAAACAACAGCAAGGGTAATAACACAATTGTTGCGATCGGCAATGATATTGATCCTAAGCGCATAGTTGGTCAAGTCGAATTTGTTGCCGCCACGGTTGAACCAGGTGGTTCAGTCGCCTTTAAAGATGTGCCAGCAAATTATTGGGCAAAAACCTACATCGAAGCTCTAGCCTCTAAGAATATTATTGCTGGATTTCCCGATAAGACTTTTAAACCTAATGAACCTGTCACCCGTGCCCAATTTGCCGCCATTGTGACCAAAGCCTTTGCACCCACTACTAAACGCGAAATCATTAACTTCGCCGATGTCACTCGCAATTTCTGGGCTTTCCAAGTGATTCAATCTGCATACCAAGGTGGCTTTGTTTCTGGGTATCCTGACCGTACCTTTAAACCACAGCAACAAATTCCACGAGTGCAGGTACTAGTCTCCTTAGCAAGCGGTTTGAGCTTATCTGTGAATAATCAGAATATCCTTTCTGTATACAGCGATGCTTCCCAGATTCCCAACTATGCTACCAATTCAGTAGCAGCAGCCACTGCACGGCAACTCGTAGTAAATTATCCCACTGTTAAGCAGTTAAATCCCAATCGTCAGGCGACGAGAGCAGAAGTTGCTGCCTTTGTTTACCAAGCACTGGTTAGCAGAGGGAGCGCTCAAGCAATTCCTTCACCGTATTTGGTAAAAGTTCCGTAAGTTGAAAGTTAAAAGCGCCATGACTAACAAGTTGTTCGTCTGGCGCTTTGCATATTATCATCTCAACTAACACTGAGGTCTTTAAAGGTATAATTTGACCCTTTTTTCCAAAAGATTTTAGGTTTATATTCAGGGTCTTTATTTTTTCTCACTTTGTATTTTGCAAAATGAATAAATATTAATTTAGTTAATAAAATAATTCTACTAGTATCTAAAAGTACAAAAAACCAAAAAAGAGAGAGTAAAAATTTAAACACAAATTTTTTGGTATGGAGAGCTACTCAGTACCAAGGAGCAGTCAACACAACAAACAGGTGCGAGATGAGTAGACCTCTTGCACCAATAGTGTAAATATGGAAATAACCAGATCAAAGTTTTTAGTTGACCAGGCTAATACCGGTACCGAGTAAGTCAAAAGTCAAAAAGCTTATCTAACAAGTATTTCGCTCATTTTAAGTTGAAAATACCCCCTTTCTTGGAGGAATTCAATGTCTAGTGAAGTGGATGAATTAGAAATCACGACTCGTTTAACTGCGATAGAAGTACAGCTACAACAATTTAATCAACTATTATCAAATCTGGGCGATCGCATTGCTCGTTCAGAAGAAAATTTCCTACTGGTTGCCGATATCCACAGATACAAAAAGCTGCGCGAGCTGTTAGCGACAGGAAACTTCACAGAAGCAGACTGGGAAACGATTCGGGTCATCCAAGCAATCACAGGAGAGCCGGAGTTGGGAGATATCACTCCAGATGACATGAGGCAGTTTCCTTGTGATGAACTACGAGTGATAGACAACCTGTGGACAAACTATAGCCAAGGTCGCTTTGGTTTCAGTGTGCAAATACAGATTTATCAAAGTGTTGGTGGTTCACTCGATACCACCATCAATCAAGATACTGGAGTCATTGAGCGATTTGGCGAGCGCGTAGGTTGGCGAGTAGACAACAAATGGCTAAAGTGCGATGATTTAGACTACACGCTGGCTGCACCAATTGGTTGTCATCCCTCACGATGGTGGAATTCTCCCTTTGGTTCAAAAATGACGAATTATTTCTTCAATCGCCTGCTTGTGTGTGCTATTTAAGCAAAACACAGCCATGTTGTCAGAATATTGCCAAAAAGCAAGCGGAGTTCTCTTAACAGACTTGAACATTCAGAATTCACATACTTGTAAGAAATATTCATTTTTTGACTTCACCTCAGTGAAATTCTTCGGTTAGAAATAATGTCTAAAAAAGCTGACGCCCTAATCGCAACTAAACTATTATTTCCAGTGCTTCTCGCCTCTATGTTCACCAGCGCCTGTAGTCGGAGCAAACCCTCTGCCACAGCCAGCGAACCGCCACCAACTCCGGTCAAGTTGCAGTCATTGAAGTCTACCCCAGTGCAAGAGGTCTCAGAGTTTGTGGGTAGACTGGAAGCTCAGCAGAGAGTTTCGTTGCAACCGGAGATCCAAGGTCGGATAGAGTCGATCCCCGTTTCCTCAGGAGATCGAGTCAAGCAGGGAACGCCTATTGTGCTGCTGCGTCCTGATCGCACTGGTCCGGATCTCAATAGCGCCATAGCTAAAGTTAACTCACTCAAATCTGCTTATGGTACATCTCGGGCGCAATTGAAGGCAGCAGAGGCACAACGGGTCAGGGATGCGGCAGACGTAGAACTTCAAACGGTTCAGTTCCAAAGGGCGCAGCAACTGGTCTCTGTTGGGGCACAGGCAAAACAGCAGTTAGATATTGCCCAGAAAAACTTGAACACAGCGATCGCAACGCTGCGCGCTACTGAGGAACAGGTACAAGCTGCCAAAGCTAGCTTAAATCAAGCACAAGCGAACATCCGACAAGGTGAGGCAGATACAGCTAGTGCTCGCGTGTCTTTCCAGTATAAACAGGTACTGGCACCAATTACCGGAGAAGTGGGCGACTTCCCAGTCAAGGTTGGAGACTACGTTAACACTGGTCAAACCCTAACCACAATTACCCAAAACGACAATCTCTTCCTACGAATTTCAATTCCTACCAACCGCTCTTCACAACTACAACGGGGGTTACCAGTAGAACTGATTGACCCCAAGACAAGAAAACGCTTAGTCACCGGGAGTATTAACTTTATCTCCGCAGAGGCAGATACAGGTACCCAAGCTGTCTTAACCAAAGCTCGCTTTCCCAACTCTAGCGGCAACTTACGCGAGGGACAGTTTGTCAGCGCACGAGTCATTTGGAGTCAACGTCCAGGTGTTTTGATTCCCACAGTTGCTGTCTCTGATGTCGGGGCGCAACAGTTTGTCTATGTAGCTCAAACAGCAGGGTCAAAACAAACTGTGCGAAAGCAGCCAGTGAAGCTAGGAGCCATTCAAGGTCAAAACTACCAGGTACTTGATGGAGTCAAGCCAGGCGATCAAATTGCAGTCACGCAAATTCTTACCCTCAAGGATGGTTCTCCCATTAAACCTGAGTCCTAGTCCACCCCAGTAGGAAATTCAAAATTCGTTCAAAATTATTTTTGAATTTTGGATTTTGAGCAGCGAGCACGCACCATCAACTCAATCATCTAACTCCTGGGCTATGAATATTGCCGATATTTTCATCAAGCGACCAGTCTTAACTACAGTTTGCACGGTACTGATTCTCTTGCTCGGAGGAATCTGCGTTCCCCTCCTGCCTTTAGATAAGCTACCAGAAATGGCTCTCAAGCAGGTGAGTGTCACTACTAACTATCTCGGTACTGATGCCAAAACAGCAGAAGAAAACGTTACGACCGTGCTAGAGCGGGAAATCAACGGCACAGAGCGAGTGGTGTATATGTCCTCGCAGACGACAAATAATGGTGACACCACCGTTAACGTCTCCTTTCCCACAGAGATAGATAGGAACACTGCCCAAGTTCTCGTGCAAAATAACGTGGCGATCGCCGAAGCCTCTTTACCAGAGGAAGTCAACCGCATCGGCGTGACAACCCGCAAGCAGTCTCCAACCATCACTCTTGCCTATGCCTTTTATTCCGAAAAAGACAAGAACGGAAACTTCATCTACGACAACGTCTTCCTCAGCAACTACGTTGACCGACAAATCTTTGATGAAATCAAACGGATTGAAGGCGTAGGTACAGTCAGAATTGTGGGGGAGCGGAAATATGCCATGCGTATTTGGCTTGATCCCGATGCCTTGGCTGCCAGAAATTTGACATCGCAGGATGTCATCAATGCCATCTCTGAACAAAATATTCAGGTTGGCGCAGGAAGAATTGGTCAGCAGCCTACCCCAGAGCAGCAGCAGTATGAAATTGCCCTGCGAGCCAGTGGTCGGTTTACCACTCCTGCAGAAGCAGAAGACATTGTGGTGCAAACAGGCAAGGATGGCACGCTCATCCGGTTAAAAGATGTCGGTCGAGCGGAAGTTGGGGCGGAAAATTATAGTGCGACGACGTTATTTGATGGTTCACCAGCAGTTATTTTGTTAGCTTATCAACTACCTGGTACAAATGCTTGGGATACAGCTAACGCCATCAAGGAGAAAATGGCGGAGTTACAACCTAATTTTCCGCCAGGATTAAAGGCGACTATCGGCTTAGACAATACTTTGTTCGTAGCAGCTTCTCTTGATGAAGCTTTCAAAACCCTAACAGAGGCGATCGCGCTTGTGTTCCTCGTGATTTTCATCTTTTTACAGGACTGGCGCACCACAATCATTCCCGCCATTGCCATCCCTGTATCCTTAATTGGAGCGATGGCATTTGCGTTTGTGTTTGGGTTTACTCTCAATCAGTTGACAATATTCGGCATTATCCTGGCAACAGGTTTGGTGGTGGATGACGGGATTGTCGTTGTGGAAGCGATCGCTGCCAAACTCGAACTGGGTATGAAACCACTCCAAGCAGCCTTGGATGCAATGGAGGAACTCAGCGGGGCAGTCATTGCAACATCAGTAGTACTGATGGCGGTGTTTATCCCCGTGACTTTCTTTCCTGGCACAACTGGTATCGTTTACAAGCAATTCGCGCTGGTTATTGCTTTTTCCATTGCCATTTCTACCTTCAACGCCCTGACCTTTTCTCCTAGTATGTCAGCCATTATTATGCGGCGACAGCAGGAAGTCCACGGTCCGTTGGGCATATTTTTCCGCTGGTTTAATCGGGTGTTTGATTGGTTCAAGGGAGGATACGTCAAGATTGTAGAATTTCTGATCCGGCTTCGGTGGATCGTGATTCCAGTGTTTATTGGGGGTTTAGTCTTGACAGGTTGGATTTACCAGACAACTCCCCAAGGGTTTATCCCCGAAGAGGATCAAGGTTATTTCTTTACGATTGTTGAAGCGCCACCAAGCGTGTCTCTCAATTACAGCGTTGATCTCGTCAAGAAAATTACTGAAGAAGTCGTAAAGCCACTGCCAGAAGTTGAGCATGTTGTCGGGAACGCTGGCTTTGGGTTTGAGGGGAACGCGAGCAACAAGACGCTGTTTTTCGTGAAGCTTAAAGATTGGGAAGAGCGTCGTGGTGTTGAGCATTCAGTCTTTGGCATTCTGCAAAAAATCAACAAAGGGTTGCGAGAAAAAATTCCTGGAGCGAGGGCGATTGCCGTCAATGCGCCACCCGTAGATGGTTTGGGTAGTACAGGTGGCTTGGAGATGTATATCCAAAACAAACAAGCCCTTCCTATGGAAGCGCTCATCGACAATACCCAAAAGGTGATCGCAGCAGCCCAGAAACGACCGGAACTAGGAGGTGTCTTTTCTCAATTCACCTTCAATGCCCCGATGATGCAGATTTCCATTGATCGCAATCAAGCCAAGGCACAAAACATTCGGGTCAGTGATATTTTTAGCACCATGCAGACCTACTTAGGTGCGAGCTATATCAATCAATACGTACTCAGTGGGCGACTGTATCGGGTTTACGCCCAAGCAGAGGGGACAGTGCGCTCCAATCCGGAAGATCTCAGTCGCTTGTACGTGCGCTCTCAGGATGGGAATCTCGTCCAACTTAGTTCTTTGGTGCAATTGGAAAGAATTACTTATCCGCCTGTTATCACTCACTACAACGTCTATCCGTCAATCAAAATTCAAGGAGCTCCAGCACCGGGCTATAGTACTGGACAGGCAATCCAAGCAATGGAAGCGATCGCCAACGAAGTTTTACAGCCGGGATTTGGCTTTGCTTGGACAGGAACAGCCCTTCAGGAAAAATCTTCTGGCGGTGCAGCACCCATCATTTTTGGCTTAGCTTTTGTCATGGTTTTCTTGGTGTTAGCGGCGCAGTACGAAAGCTACGTTGATCCCACCATCATCATGATTACCGTACCTCTGGCAATCTTGGGCGCGCTTGGTGCAGTCGTGTTCCGTGCCAATGTTTTCCAAGCAGGCGGTATTTGGCCTGTGGTTAACAATAATATCTATGCTCAAGTTGCGCTGGTAATGCTCATTGGTTTGGCAAGTAAAAACGCCATTCTGATTGTAGAATTTGCTAACCAGTCGCTAGCGTTAGGAATGAATATCACCAGGGCTGCAATCCGTGCTGCGGAAGAACGCTTGCGACCGATTCTCATGACTGCTTTCGCTGGTTTAGTCGGTTTCTGGCCCCTGGTGATAGCTTCTGGCGCTGGCGCAATGAGCCGTTGGTCTTTGGGAACAGCGCTGTTTGGCGGTTATTTGATTTCAACAATCTTAAGTTTGTTTTTAGTCCCAGTGCTATACGTTGTTATTAAAAACCTAGAAGAGCGCATCTTGAAACCTGGCAAGCCCAGCCCGCCACAGCATCCAGAGCCGTCTGAGCCGCCTCAGGTTCAACCAGACCAGAAGGGGCAAGCGCTCCCTACGTTTAGGACGACTTCACAAAATGAGTGATATCAAGTTGCAGCTATAGCAGTCCTATTTGAGTTTTAACCCCCGGCGCGTCAAACTATCGGCTTGCCAATTTCATGAAAAGTCCAGGGGAAAATCGAAGTCCGAGCGTAGTTTTTCACGGATTTTTGTAGTGAAGAATTTCAACGTTTGTCTATAGAGGTAACACAAATGTTCAAACAATGGAATGCAAACGATTGGGTAAACCACATTTTGTTTACTATCACTGTTGTGTATCTATTTTACTCTTTCTTCTTGCACCACTAGTGCTAATTGTTTGAAATTGTCATCTGGAACTAATAGGTGAGTAAACGTAAATAAATAATTTTTTAAGTTGAGCGATCGCTCAACTTCATCTACTATTTACTTAGATTGTTAACCGAGTCGTCAGACAAGTATTTTAGCGGCTCATTGCATTGTTTTATCTAGTTACAATCTGAGAGAAACTATGAATATTAAGCTAATCATCTTCTCAGGTGTTATGACTGCTCTCGTCGGCGCAGTTCTCGGCTTGGCTGCTGCTCAAATTGGTCAACGTAACTTTAATCAACTTAAATATGAAACTCAGTACTACAAAGATTTACACAACAGATATGCTTTAATTGGTGCCAGCTTGGGATTCATTATTGGTGTTGGACAAGAATGCGTGCGTGAGCTTAAGGCTCACGGAGAGGATAAGTAGAAGCCACTTAAATCAGGCTGAGTCAAGAGAACTTCTCTTTTCAACTTGTGGACCAAAAGAAAGTTCTCCAAAACGTGTTGTTCGTAGAGAGTGTCCCAAATGTGTAAATTTATTTTATTTTGTAGTGCGAACCGGACAGCCCGCTTAGGTAATAAAGTAGGGAGCAATCCTCGTCTCCCACTACTATCTTTTTTACATGTATTAGGAAGCTCCCTTGTTCGTAAGCCTATTTAAGCCTCAAGTCATTTATTCTTATGACTAATTCTTAAAGGATGAGTATTGCTATAGCGATCCGATTTGATTGGGGTGAATCACAAAGTAGAGACTCTTAACAGGGAACAGGAAACAGGGAAGAAGGAATAAAGGTGTACTGACTTTTTTTCAAAAATCAAATAGGAGTCCTATAGAATAAACTTGAAGATTTTGTTTAGAAAAAGTGAGGACGAATGAAGATTAAATACAGCTTACTCTGCTTGCTAATTATCGGCACTACTACACTAGCTATGACTAACTGGAACTTAGCTATGATTGGGATATCAACATTTTTATTAGCTTACTTTTCTAAAGGTATAAGGTGCTATCGCAAAAGCTTGTAATTCATTACATATTACATAAAAAGGGATTGTTAGAATTTATTTATGAAGCAATTAGAACATAATATAAAAAGATTTTCCAATTGATTATGGAAAATGATGAATCATTAAGAAAGATAAGCTTCAAATAAGTAAACTGTAATCAATTGCTACTTGGGGCGTTGTTGTCTACGCTGTTCCCAACGCCAAAGAAAAACCATTAAAGCAACGACTCCTATTTGAAGTGCGAAGTTCGGTAAAGCGCTGTTAACATCACGTCCTGCAAGTAGCCCAGAAAGAAAGATGAGTGCGCCCATAAAACCAGAAGCACCACAAGCAATGTAGATAAATTGCCGTAAGCCGCGATAAGGTGCTGCTGCTTCTGCCTTGAGACGAGCATATTGTTCTGATTTAACACGATTTTTGCTACTCGGTTCTGTCATAAGCTATAATTTCCTCGATAATGTGCCGATGTGGCTCAGCGGTAGAGCACTCGATTCGTAATCGAGCGGTCGCGGGTTCAAATCCCGCCATCGGCTTTTTTTATCCTAATACCGTTTCACTTTAATTTTGATACAAATGGAAATTGCCCATTGCCCATTTGTATCAGACCCGATTGTGAAATGGTATAACCACTCAACAGTTCACTTGCTTGAGTATAATGCGATTGCGTCCCTCTGCTTTTGCTTGGTAAAGCGCCTTATCTGCTGCCACAACCAAAGTTGTTGAAGAAGATTCAAAACTGGGAATCGTCGTGGCTACCCCCAAGCTTAAGGTGACGTAATGACTAACTTCAGATTCAGAATGCTCCATTTGCAATTCCCTGACCTCAGCTTGTATACTAGCCGCAACGTGAACTGCACCAGCAGCATGAGTGTTAGGCATAATCACAGCAAATTCTTCACCGCCGTAACGCGCTACTAAATCCAGATTTTTCTGAGCTGTACGATTTAAGACAGCAGCAACCCTTTGCAAACAGGCATCTCCAGCAGGGTGACCATATTTATCATTGTAAAGTTTGAAGTAGTCGATATCACATAAAATAAGAGATAAAGGCGATCGCTCCTGTGCTAAGTTCAACCACTGAACATTTAAATACTGGTCAAAGCGGCGACGATTAGCTACTCCAGTTAATCCATCTACATTGACAAGTTGTTGCAAAGCATAGGTAGCAGTTTCAAGCTGTCTGTATAGTTGTGCTTGTTGCAACAGCCTTCGTACACGCTGACGTAAAACAGCCCAGTGAATTGGCTTGGTGACATAGTCGCTTGCTCCTGCTTCAAAGACACGGTTTACTGACTCAGAATCGTTCAAGCCAGTAATCATTAATATGGGAGTACTATTACAAAGTATTGAAATCGCACTATTGCTAAATGAACATTCTGTCACTGAATTGGCAAGTGTTGAGTTACAAAAATTGCTAGATATTTTGATCAGTTGCCTACAGCAGGTAAAGCCGTCCACAATTGGCATGACAGCATCTAGCAAAACTAAATTCGGTTTGACAGATTCGTATGCATCTAGACACTGTTTCCCATCACTGACTTCAACCACTCGATAGCCTTCTTTTTCCATAGCTTCACGCAACAGCATTCGCATGAACTTGTCGTCATCAGCTATGAGAATTACGGGGGCTTCCTTAGTCATGGAGAATGGGCTTATGCCTGACATGAGTTGCATTCCATAGAAGGCAAAAGTGCTAAATAATACATACACAACGGCGTGGAATCATTACGCAATTATCCGACGGCGTTACTTATGTTATTAAAAACTGACTCTCTATAATGAACGTATAATGCCAACAGTACAAGTGTTAGGGTATTTTGTGTCACCATCAACTGCTCTTGTACCATCGCTTGCCCTATTGCTATGAGCGAAGTTTGTGGTAGATGACTAAGTTGCACGGGAGCATCCCAATGCATGCAAAAAAACGGTAGTGGGAGACGAGGATTGCTCCCTACTTTATAACCAAAGCGGGCAGGACAGCCCCAAAGTCGCGACAACGCGCTTTTCTGGGCACTACAAAATAAAATAAATTTACACATTTGGGATGCTCCCAAGTTGCACTGTTGAAAAAACAGTTAAAAAGTTATAATAAACAATCTTTTGTGAAAAAAAAACCTATTTAAAGTCACTTATTTTCGTCTATGCCAGATTCATTGATGTATCAGCAAGATTATTTTGTTGTTTTAGAAACGAACCAACCTGAACAATTTCTTTCTGCTTTAGAGTTATTGGAGAAGCTCAAGGAAATTTTACACAAACTTAAATTTGAGGACTTGTCACCCGATTTGCGCTCTTTTGATTCAATAGAGGCGCAAGCAAAATATTTAATCGACACGAGTTGCGAGTTAGATGTTGGTTCTGGGCAGTATTTGCAGTGGTACGCAGTTCGCTTAGAGAAGTAACTGTGAGTCATTAGTCCTTAAAATAACTAATAACTAATGACTAATAACTAATGACTAATGACTAATGACTAATGACTAATGACTAATGACTAATGACTAATGACTAATGACTAATGACTAATGACTAATGACTAATGACTAATGACTAATGACTAATGACTATTTTTGATTCGCAATTAGCATCAGTTCAATTCCATCTGAAGAAGCTTTTGTCACTTTTACCTCTACTCCAGGACCAAAAAAACTGGTCATTTTTTCCTGCTTTTGTTGCCAAACATCTATTGGAACCGATGGCGAATCAAACTCCAAAATTAAAGCATAAGTTCCATTAATTTCTGTTTCTCGTAATCCTCTGATAACTGGTATATCATCGTCTGTAGAACCAAGACCCAGAAATGAGAGCGCTTTGTCGAAATGTGCGTCTTGACCGTAGCGATATCTAGTAATGTCTTGGCGAACTTGATTTTGAGTAGGAGTCGCCTGCTGCTTTCTCAGTGTCAACACTTGTGGCGTTGTAGGTTGACTGAAGGGCACAGGCTTAAGTTCGTTATATTTGAGTGCTAGTCCTCCTAATAGAAGAGGAATTCCATAAAAAAATCCTACAAGATTGAATGTGGCATTGTCAGCAGCGTAGGCAGCAAGACCGATGATAGTTAAAACACCGCCGATGCTTATACCTAGCGTTGCTAAGGAAATTTGGCGTAACATGATTTTAGTTCGTTATGAATTCTTAATACCTTAGTTTTTCTATCATCAGTGATAACAAAACAATTTAGGAAAGAGCAGGAGCAATTCAAAATTCCAATTCAAAATTCAAAGTATGCCTTATGCTGGAGGCATGACTACGCCGTTAGTGCATTACCTCCAAGAGAAGGCACGAAATTCAAAATAAAATGGCTATTCTGGTAAACATTTTACCATCTTGTGACATCCAAATTATTAAATATGTAACAATATATTATCTTAGATTAAAGTAGAGGAGAGTTGAAGACAGGAAGGAAGATAACAATGGATGCACAAATTATAAAAGAACGAGTTGTTAAAGTTCGAAGTCAACGAGAGTATTTACTGAGTCTCTTGGAACAATCAAACTTGGGGATTTTGAGAGTTGACGTGAATCAGGCTTTGGAAGAAATGGATGAGCTGATTGATGAATTTAGACGTACCTTCCCAGAAACAGAAATTTAGTTGAGTCTCCATAAGGCACAAATAATAAAAAATAGCGTCGGTAAACCTTTAATTTACGGTTTAACTGACGCTTCTTAACATTTCCATATTCCCTAGTCCCCAGACACCTTGTTTTAGATTTCCCAAGCTACTTTGCTGTATCATTGTATTCCGCTACTGAACGATTTGCTGCACTTTGTCCCAACTTTTTAACTAGAGCAATGAGCTCTATTGTTGGTGTCTCTTTTTTGCAAAAAGCATCCAAGCTACCTAACTCCCTCATTTCCTGACACTTAGTGTCTTCCACTGAAGAGTAAGCAATGATTTTGGTATTTGGAGCAATAGCTTTGATATGACTGGAGGCGCGCCAACCATCCATGATTGGCATGTGTAAATCTAGTATTATCACGTCAGGATGATAGCGTTTAACCATTTCTACGGCCTCTTGACCATTACTGGCTAAACCAACAACTTGAAGATTTTCTTGCCTAGAAAAGGCTAATTTCAGGGTTAAACGAGTTAATTCGTGATCGTCAACCACTAGAACACGCAATAATGTAGAAGGCTCACAGGACAACATCAACATCCACGTTAAACAAAGACGACGTATGTTAACCTTTACAGTTTAAGAGAATAGTTGCTTACACTTACTCTATCTAATGGTTGAATAACTCATGTGTCCCTGTGAAAATAAGTTGGACAATGAAAAAATATGAAAGTTTTTAAGTATCGGCTCAATAAGTTGGGGTATTGGAGAAAATAAAAAGTTTACTCGGTAGACGGAACGTCATAGAATATGACACATGACGCAAAACCAATCGAGTCACAAATCAGTATCCGATTTGCTGCAAGCGATCGACCCAA